>NZ_JBNNUI010000028.1:0-1537 GCF_050279585.1 Bacillus sp. NPDC094064 | reverse complement strand
GGGACCTTGTCCCTGTGAGAGTAGGACGTCGCCAAGCAAAAACCTAAGTCGATTCGACTTAGGTTTTTTTGTGTTTATTTTTATTTTCCAAATGTTAAAATCCATAAATTTAATAAATCTTAAAGAGGAAAGAAGATGAAATAGATACTGTTTAAAATAAATTTTGAGCGATAGTGCCGTAAAGGGTTATAAAGTAATACGTTTAAATGTTAGTTTAAGGTGAGAATTACCTTTTTACATAACGTTTTTTCGTTATCAAAGGATTTCACATAAGAAAAAACCTATAATTAAGATAGTTAACATATATTTTTTGATGGGTGTGGGGGATTATGAAAGAAATATGCATGTTATTAATGGCTGTTATATTATGGGGGACAGCCATTGCACCAACAAAGTGGGCACTAGAATCTATTCAGCCATTTACTTTGTTGTTTATTCGTCTTTTCTTTGCGGGTGGAATCTGTTTACTATTCTCATGTAAACAATTAAAAAGATCGGTTGTACATAAACAGGTGCCATGGAAAAGAATGAGTTTACTATCTTTTACTGGTGTAGCTGGTTACTTTATGTTCACATCCTATGGAATTTCTTTAACAAGTGGATTGCATGTTAGTATTATTGATGCTGCTTTACCTTTAGTTACAATTCTTTTTTCAGCGTTCTTTTTGAAAGAAAAAATTCAGCTTAATTATTGGATCGGTATTGTACTAGGGGCTGCCGGAGTACTTCTTATTACAATCCCATCTAGTAAAGTCGATCAAGAAGTATCTTTAATAGGAGATATCCTTATTTTATTAAGTACTTTCTTATTTGCTTTCTATACAGTACTGCTGAAAAAGCCAAAACAAGAACAGTATCTATCAAACAAGGTTTTTACAACATTAACTTTAATTATTGGAGCTGTTATTCTATTACCATTTGCAATGGCAGAAACTTTTTATTACGGTTTTCCAAAGGTTGAAATATGGAAGGCTGGACTAAGTGTAATATATCTTGTTATTGGGGCAACAATTTTAGCGTATTGGTTTTGGAATAGAGCATTAGAGACAGTCTCGGCATCAGTAAGTGGACTATATTTAAATGCTTTACCGTTAATAAGTATTGTTGCTTCAATTGTTCTATTAAATGAATCTTTAACGTGGAAAATAGTAATAGGTGGTAGCTTAGTTTTATTTGGAGTGATATGGGCGGATAAACGTAAATTAATTGATTTATTTATAGCAGGCGATCGAAATGTTAAAGGGAATGAAGAATGTTAAAGTTTATAAGAGCATGTATATAATGTTTAATGAAAAGGATGTCTTGTACGTAATAGGATGTCCTTTCTTTATTTTCATTGAAATAGAGAAAGGTGAAACTAATAATGAAAATACCTTTGAAATTATTTTTATTATTAATTGAATAAAAGGTGTTGACGATTAGGGTATAGGGGTGTAATATAAAACAAGTCGCCGATGACATTAACATCGAAAGCGGCAAACGAAATAAAAAACTTAGTTGACATTAACTAACGAAGATGTTAACATAAGGAAGTCGC
>NZ_JBNNUI010000027.1:0-1561 GCF_050279585.1 Bacillus sp. NPDC094064 | reverse complement strand
TCAGGCTGTGGAGAAAGTCTTCTCCATAGCCTGTTTTTGTGTCTGAACCTCTTTTTGTGTGTCAACACTGATAAAAAAGAGGAAAAGGAGAGATTTCTTATGATGGGTGCTTTAAAAAATCATCGTGATGAACGTGTATCTGTTTCTGTAGAAGAGTTAGTTCCACAAGATCATTTCCTTCGTGCGATTGAAGCGACAATTAGTTTTAATTTTATTGAGGAGAAGTTACGCCCTTATTACTGTGAAAACAATGGACGTCCGTCAATCCACCCCATCGTTTTATTTAAAATGATGTTTATTGGATATTTTTATGGTATTCGTTCTGAGCGTCAATTAGAAAAGGAGATTAAAACGAATATTGCCTACCGTTGGTTTTTAGGGTTTTCTCTATCAGATACTATCCCAGATCATTCTACAATCAGTTGGAATCGCCGTACCCGTTTTATTCATACAAATATTTTCGAAGAAATTTTTGATGAGATTGTGAGGCAAGCGACGGAGCACCGGATGGTCGGAGGACGTGCGTTGATGACAGATTCTACACATATTAAGGCCAATGCTAATAAAAATAAATTTGTACACAAATATAAAAAAGAAAAGGCAAAGTTTTATATAGATGAACTAGAAGCTGCGGTAATCGAAGATCGTGAGGTACACGGAAAAAAGAATTAAAACCTAGAAAGGAAAGTGATACCCCTACTAAAAAAACTCGTATAAGTACTACGGATCCAGATAGTGGATTTTTAATGAGAGATGGAAAACCGAACGGTTTTCATTTCTTAGATCATCGTACGACTGATGCGAAGTACAATATCATTACAGATACCTATATAACGGCTGGAAATATGGCAGATTCCGAGCCGTATTTAGCACGTCTACAAGCTCAAAGTGATAAGTTCGGATTTGAAGTGGAAGCTGTCGCTCTTGATGCAGGTTATTTTACAGGTTATATCTGTAAGAAGTTATCAGAAAGAAATATATTTATGGTGATGGGGTATCGCCGATTTGGAAAGCGAAATAAAGAAGTACCGAAAAGCCAATTTAAATATGTAGAAGAAATGAATGCATTTGCTTGTCCGATGGGATGTATTTTAGAGTATGCAACAACGGATCGCGAAGGATATCGTCAATATAAATCGAATCCAGAAGACTGCGCTGTTTGTCCGTTACGTGAGGTGTGCTTTTCAAAGAAACAAAAACAAAAAGTTATCACTCATCATATATGGGAGAAATATAAAGATATCGCTAGAAAAAACAAGCTAACAGCTACAGGGAAAAAGTTGTATAAAGTACGCTGTTCAACTATAGAGCGAAGCTTTGCGGACGCCAAAGAACTCCATGGCTATCGATATGCTCGGTTTCGAGGGCTGAAGTTTGTCCAAATGCAGGCTTATCTCACCGCAGCTTGTCAAAACATGAAAAAAATAGCCCTCCATCTGACCAAAAAGAGGCTGGTGGAGGGCTATTTTTCTAAATTCTATTATTTTATGTTGTTTTCATTCGCTAAAATCAAAAAAGATTCCAGAGTGTTAGGAACCCTAAAGGGTTTCCAAACACTCTG
>NZ_JBNNUI010000026.1:0-1892 GCF_050279585.1 Bacillus sp. NPDC094064 | reverse complement strand
TTATACGATTTTAGGAAATTAATAGCATTTTATACCACTATTATTTACCTAATTTTCAAGAAATAGAGGTGATTGTAGGTGACTAAACCTTTTAAAAAAAATAGTCGTTATATGGTTGGATTAGACAGTCTAAGGGGCCTAGCTATACTAGGTGTTATCTTATATCATATTAATTTTAATTGGATGCCTGGAGGATTTTTAGGGGTTACTGTATTTTTTGTACTCTCAGGTTATTTAATTACAGATATTCTAGCGATGGAGTGGAAGAGAAATAAGAGAATTGATTTGAAGAAATTCTGGCTTAGTAGGGCAAGGAGATTACTTCCTGGAATGCTTATTATGCTCATCGTCATCATAGCATGGATTACGATTTTTCATAGCTCTTTACTTGAAAAAATGCGTGGAGATTCATTAGCGGCGTTATTTTATGTTAGTAACTGGTGGTATATTTATCATAAATTATCTTATTTTGATAGCTTTGGTCAGCCTTCTCCGCTAAATCATTTTTGGTCGTTAGCTGTTGAGGAACAATTTTATGTGGTTTGGCCGTTCGTCATTAGTTTAGGATTTTATTACATAAAAAAACAATCACGCATGATCTTATTTATTTGTCTAGGAGCAATTGCATCTGCTTTAGCAATGGCAATTCTATATGAACCAGGCTCTGACCCAAGTAGAATTTATTACGGTACTGATACACGTGCTTTTTCTTTATTAATTGGAGCGGCACTTGCTTTAATTTGGCCAAGCAGTAGACTTGCGAATAAAATTATTCCGCAAGCACGTCTTATTCTTGATGTTATTGGGGGAGTTGCTCTTAGTATCATTCTCATTATGTTTTGGAAGACGAATCAATATGAACCGTTTCTTTACCGTGGGGGAATGGTTCTTTTATCAATTGCTACAGCCTTGTTAGTCGCTAACCTTGCGCATCCGGCTAGCAGAATCGCACTATTTTTGAGATTTAGACCACTGCGTTGGATGGGTGTGCGATCATATGGAATATATCTTTGGCATTATCCGATTATTACATTGACGACTCCGAAGGGAAATGCTGGAGAGTTTTCGATTACAAGAGCAATTCTTCAATTTCTCCTAATTATAGTTATTGCACAAATTTCGTGGAAGTTTATTGAAAATCCAATACGAAAAGGCTCATTGAAGAATATTCGAATTAAGAACTTGAAAATAAGAAACTTGACTGTAAGTGGTAAGTTAGCTTTAATATGTGCAGTATTTATTTCTTCGATAGCTACTTTTGGATTAACTACAGCTAGTAAAGCAAAGGAGAATCCTTCAAAAGATAAGGTGGAAGCAGTGCAAGAAGAGCAGGCTAAACATCCCGTTGCAGTTTGGGATAAACCAGCTAATGAACCACCTCAAAATAAAGAAGAACAAAAAGAAGCGATTCCCACACAGCCTAAAGACCCTCTAACAGTTACAGCTGTAGGAGATTCAATCATGATCGATATTGCTCCGTATTTAAAAAATACTTTTCCTAATATTGGGATTGATGCGGAAATAGGGCGGCAAATGTCCAAAGCAATCCCTGTTGTTGAACAGCTAAAGAATGAGGGGAATTTAGGAAATCATGTCATTATTGGATTAGGTACAAATGGAGCCTTTACTAAGGAGCAATTAGCATCATTAATAAAAGTGATTGGAGATGAACGTAAAATTATATTAATTAATACGAGAGTACCACGTCCGTGGGAATCGTTGGTGAATGAGAAGTTAAAAGAAGCGGCATCAGCTTACAAAAATGTGGTGTTAGTTGATTGGTATGCAGCAAGTGCCGGAAATCAGGCATACTTTGAACCTGATGGCGTACATTTAACAAAAGCAGGTGCAGAAGCATATGCTGCCCTTGTAGCAAAAGCAGTGAATCAATA
>NZ_JBNNUI010000025.1:0-2247 GCF_050279585.1 Bacillus sp. NPDC094064 | reverse complement strand
TAGCGCCGATGGTAGTTGGGACCTTGTCCCTGTGAGAGTAGGACGTCGCCAAGCAACTTTAAGACGAGTCAGAATGACTCGTCTTTTTTGTGTTTACATTCATACTTATCTCAAATGCTGTTTAAAGCTTTAAGTATTCCCTATTCTTCTAAGTATTTTGGTTACATATATAGTTCATATTTAATTTCTTTCGAAAGTAATTCGACGATGTGTGAAATTCGTGTAGTTATTTTTTGAGGTGTTTTAATGTAACGAGATTTACATTTGGAAAGGGAGCTAATATGAAACAAGATAGGTGTAATTACTATAGTAGTTGTAGTCTTTCTAGCGATTGTGTATATGTTAGTCGGGAATTATTTCTATAAGTATGTATTGAGTACGAAACAAGAAAAGGAATTTTTAAAGGGGAACCCTCACATAGTGGGAACAGTGAGGGTATCAGGAGATGTATTGGCTACAAATGAAGAAAAGAATGCGAACTTTGTATCGAAATATAAACGTAATACAGTGATTATAAATTCATTTGATAAGTTGACATTAACGTATTGTGCATAATTCGTGTATCAACTAAAAGGTTTATTTCACTTACATAGGTTTCCTGTTATGAATGTGGCGAATACAGTTACTAAAGTGAAGGGTGAATATGATTTAGAAGAGGTTTTAGCTGTTAAGTAAGTTGCAAAAAGTAAAACGCTTATGCTATTTATTCACAGGGATGCTAATACATTTATTCCTTTTGAAATGCTAGGTGAAGTGTATAATGCTTTAAAAATAGAAAAAGAGAAATGAATTGTTCTAGGTTCGGCACATGGAGAAGCGGAGAAAGTAGATTTAAATAAAGTGAAACTTTAATCAGGGGGTGTTGTTTACCCATCATTGATTATTAGCCGTCACAAATAGTGGAGTAAATATTGGGATACGGTATGGAAATTCGTAGAGAAGTATATTCTAGCATAATTAAAATTGTTTTCGTGTTATATACGATAATTGGAGGGGGGAATAGTTGATCCTTTTGATTATCGTTTTTTGTTATTTAGGTATGTTGCTATAAATATACTTTTGTATGTGCTATATGAAAAAAGATAGAGCAAAAACTTTTGAATTCCTTAATCTCAGTGCTACAATGATTGGAAACTAAGTTTTAAAGAGGTGTTAATATGAAGATCGAGGTTTGGTCAGATTTTGTATGTCCATTTTGTTATATCGGGAAGCGTAGATTAGAAATGGCCTTAGAACAATTCCCACATAGGGATGATGTTGAAGTTGAGTTTAAAAGTTTTGAATTAGATCCAAATACTCCCGTTTACTCTGGAACGAGTATTAACGAAGTACTTGCATCAAAGTATGGGATTAGTATTGAAGAAGCTAAGCGTAATAATGTACAACTAGGCAATCATGCAGCTAGTATGGGTTTAAGTTTTAATTTTGAAGAGATGAAGCCGACAAATACCTTTGACGCGCATCGTCTTGCGAAGTTCGCTAAGGATCAAGGGAAGGAAAAAGAGATTACAGAAAATCTTCTTTTTGCATATTTTACTGAATCACAAAACTTAAGTGATGTGGAAGTACTTGCTACTATTGCTGAAAAATCGGGATTAGATAAGCAAGAAGCTTTAAATGTTATCGATAATAAAAGTGCTTATGCGAATGATGTTCGAGTGGATGAAGCAATTGCTCAGCAATATCAAATTTCAGGAGTGCCTTATTTTATTGTTAATCAGAAATATGCTATTTCAGGTGCGCAACCACTTGAAACCTTTGTTGGTGCACTTCAGCAAGTGTGGGAAGAAGAGAATCCTGCGCCTAAGTTACAAGAGCTTTCATCAGACAAAGGAAGCGATATGTCTTGTACTGATGGAAGTTGTTCGGTTCCATCAAAAGAACAATAGGTTTTTTAATGGGATAGCAACCCATAGAGTGTTTTATGGGTTGCTTATGTATTCTTATAGAAGAGATATGTAAATAGATAACTTGATAACGTCAATGTGTTTTTATAAAAAATGAAGTTTTTTATAAAAACATATTGACGATTTTAAGTTAGAGGTGTAATATAGAACAAGTCGCCGATGCAATAACGCAAAACGCGGCAAACGAAATAAAAAACTTAGTTGACATTAACTAACGAAGATGTTAACATAAGGAAGTCGCAAATGAGCGACCAAGTAGTTCTTTGAAAACTGAACGAAACAAACAACGTGAAACGTCAATTTTTATTTTAGATGCTAGACAAACTAACTTTATTGGAGA
>NZ_JBNNUI010000024.1:0-2714 GCF_050279585.1 Bacillus sp. NPDC094064 | reverse complement strand
TCAAAGAACTACTTGGTCGCTCATTTGCGACTTCCTTATGTTAACATCTTCGTTAGTTAATGTCAACTAAGTTTTTTATTTCGTTTGCCGCTTTCTGCGTTGTTGCATCGGCGACTTGTTCTATATTACACCTCTACACTCCAATCGTCAACATCTTTTTATAAAGAAATTCAATTTAATATTTTTGCACTCGTTCAGCTAGATAAGAACCTACAAAAATTTCATTAACGAGAGCCCATCTTCTTCCCTACTTTACTAATCCATCCGTTACACCTTCTTTAATTTGTACGGACGGTTTTTAATTCTTGGAGGTAACACTCATATAAAAGAAACAACATATTAGCCGAGATAGAACAATTAGTCGAGCATATGGAAATTTCATGCTGGACGATTACTAGAGGCAGTTTCTCTTGATACGCTGCGTAAAGCAAACTGTAAGTACATGATAAAGAGAATATTCGTATTTACTCTCACTATCGAACAACAGGGCCACATCAAAAAAATATTTATTCTTAAGGATATTGAAGTATTAAAAATGAAGATGCGTGAAGACAGATTAGAAGTGTATTTCACCAAGCTAGTTGGAGATGGCACAATTGATCAATCCACTCTACACAGCACTATTAAAACTAAAACATTCTAATATGCTTTTAATTAGCATTATTGGGGCTGGTGTCACACCTTTCTTAGTGACGGTAGCGTCTTATATACTACTCTAGTTATAGGATTCTCCTTATATAGGTAGTAGTCACTTAATTATTTACTCGTGAATATACAGAAGATACACTAAAAAAATTACTAACTACCCCGGTGTCACGCATTAGCTTTATTATAACTAAGTTTATCATTCTCTTTCTTTGGATTTAGAGCTATTGGGGAACTTCGCTGGTTTTAACACCACTTTACTTTTAAGTTCTCTCCTAAACTTTTTAAATATGCGGTAGACTTCCCTTCCTTTATCTTTAAAAATTGTACTATTCATTCTTCTAATGAAGGCTTATGTACCTCCTATTATATTAAAGGTCATTATTACAATGACTAACATTATGCTCGTGACCTCCAAACATATGGATTCATTTATATGGACCGCTATTCTAGACCTGACTGGAGATCTATTAGTAAAAGTAAATTATAAGACTGCATCTGAGTTCTCATTTCTCATTACTCTTCCTGTAATAGTTGGAGCGACAGGCTTAGATTTATTAAAAAGCTGGAAGTATTTAAGTTTGAATGATTTCCCTATGTATGCGGTAATAGTAGCAATGCTAACGGTAGTAATATTCCTAAAAGTTTTAGAAAAGATAGGTTTAAAACATTTTGCATATTATGCGTATATTGTTGGCCATCTTATTTACACTGTTCGTATTGCTATAGATTCATATAAGTCACATATTATTAAACCTCTAGTATTACTCACTTCAATATGGGATAGATACTGTTACAAGCTATGCTTAAAGTCTGAATCTAGTAATAGCACTTCTTCTTTATATTCTAAGCAATCATTATATAACGTTCTTCACTCGTACTTAACTTCTCTATAAAAGGCCCCAATTATAGGATTTAAGGAAGCTTATCCTATGCCTATATACAAACAATTATCGTTTGGCTATTAATAATGTTTTTATAACACCTTTATATGATGAAGATCACCCGCGCTATATTTATATAGGCACTGCCGGAAAACTTCTTCCTGTTTCTGTATTTATGAAAGAGAAGTACATATAGGCGATACACTATCCAGGTATTACCTCTACCTTTAGAACAACTCAAATTACAAATAAGCTACATAAAAACTATAGACTAATTGGATTTATTCCCGATAAACTCGCCCCCAACTTGTTTATATTAGCGTGATAATAAAGAGAAGCATACTGTTCAAGCCGCAACAAGTAGCCGATTATACTTTAATTACTTTATTTATGAAGCTACACCCAAAAAGGGTTTTTCCCTTCTATTATATGGGATTATACAGGAAAGACGAATATAAGTGGACAGAACGTGTTTACAAACCATATTCATTCAGCGTATTCAAAGGAATTACAAATAAACAAATTACATGCGGGACCTATAAAGTGAGTTTTTAATAACTATCGAGGATATTTCATTTTCTACCTAACTTCTTTTTTCTACTGAAGCTTAGATTGGAAGTATTATCCCCCTAAAATAGCAGGATAAAAGGAATTAAATTTAATTAAGGTAATAATGCAAATAAACCCATTAGTACAAACATATTAGGATACTTATTCGGGGACAGTTGGTGATTCTCCTGATTATCTCGCCAAATTGGTAATTGACGGCATAAAAACTGCAACATGTTTCGGCCATATTCTCTATGACTTGGAAAATAAACCACTACCTGTAGCAATTATTAGTACAATAGAGGTAACTGGAACACCAATAAATACAGTAAACGAGAATTTGGCTATTACTGAAAGTGAAGAGAATCTTACTTATAATTACTGGAGAAACACCCATATTCAGTTCTTCACGAAGGAACTGAATGAACTTAGCCTTAGTTTTTCTGAAAATATACTGCTTGTTTGTGAGCGTTTTAAACCTATTGATGTGAAAAAATAAATACAGCTTGTCATCTATTACTTCAGAAATACGTAGATGACAAGCTTATTTTATAAAACACAAAAAAGACGAGTCATTCTGACTCGTCTTAAAGTTGCTTGGCGACGTCCTACTCTCACAGGGACAAGGTCCCAACT
>NZ_JBNNUI010000023.1:0-2810 GCF_050279585.1 Bacillus sp. NPDC094064 | reverse complement strand
ACCCGTTCCCATACCGAACACGGAAGTTAAGCTCTCTAGCGCCGATGGTAGTTGGGACCTTGTCCCTGTGAGAGTAGGACGTCGCCAAGCAACTTTAAGACGAGTCAGAATGACTCGTCTTTTTTGTGTTTTATAAAATAAGCTATATTTGTTTTTACCATCAATAAGTTTAAAAAGCTCACAAACACGCAGCATATCTTCAAAAAACTTAGGTAGCCCGATATGTTAATGGGTTCATTTGTATTATTACCTCATTTTAGTTAAATTTAATTTCTTTTATCCTACTATTATAAAGGAATCATGCTTTCAATCTAAGCTCCAGTAGAAACAAGAGGCTAGGTGGAAGATGAAATATGAAATATCCTCGCTGATTATTAACAATTCACCTTATAGGTCCCACATGCAATTTGTTTATTTGTAAGTCTCTTGTAGTCATTTGAAATTTGTATTGTTGTTTTACTAATTAATCAAGGTAATACGCTGAATGAATATGGCTTGTAAACGGGTTCGATCAACTTGCATCTAATAGACGGGAAAGACCTTTTTTGAGTGTAACTTCATAAATAAAGTGATTAAAGTATTTACCTACTCGTTGCTGCTTGAACAGTATGCTTTTTTATTATCTTACGGATATAAACAAGTTGGAGGAAGAATGAGTTCTTCGGTAATAAATTCAATTAGTTTATAGCTTTTATGTAGCTTATTTATAATTTAGGATACGATAAAATTAGGGGAGATATCTGGACGGTGTACCGCCTGTATATACTTCCCTTCTGTAAATATAGAAACAGGAAGAAGGTTTCCAATAGTGCCTGTATAAATATAGTGCTCGTTATCTCTATCATATAAAGGTGTTATAAAATCATTATTAATAGCTAAACGATACTTTAATTGTTTATATATAGGCATGGAATAAATCTTGTTAAATCTTATAATCGGCGACATTTTATAGAGAAGTTAAATGCTTATTTGAAATATAAAGAAGAAGTGGTATATCACGAATGGCAAGAACATTCGTTCTACGTCGGTGTAATGGGAATAATTAATCAATTGAGTTGCTTATTTTTAATCTCGTATATGTGTTTAAAGAAGAAAGGTTATTATTAGGTTCGGACTTTAAGTACAGCTTGTAACATTATCTATCTTATATTGAAGCGAGTAATACTAGAGGTTAAATATTGGTTTAATAATATGTAACTTATATGAATCTATAACAATACGAAAAGTGTAAATAAGATGGGCAAATAAATACGATAATACGCAAAAGGTTTTAAACTTATCTTTTCTAAAATTACCGCTAGCGTTGCTATTATACAAGGCGATGAAGCCCTACAGTATACATAGGGATACCATTCACACTTGAATGCTTACAGCTTTTTAATAAATTTAAGCCTGGCGCTCGGACCATTGCAGGAAGAGTGAAGAAAAAAAGCTCAGATGCAGTTTTATAATTTACTTTTATTAATAGATCTCAAGTCAGCCCTAGAATAGCCGTCCGAGTAAATAAATCTATATGTTTGGAGTTTACGAGCATAATGTTAGTCGTTGTAATAATGACTGTTAATATAATAGGAGGTACATAAATCTTCATTAGCAGAGCTAATAGTACAATGGGTAAAGATAAGAAAAAGGAAAGTCTACTACATATTAAAAAGTTTAGGAGAAAACCTGAAAGTAAAGTAGTGTTAAAACCAGTGAAGTTCCTCAATCGCCCTAATAATAAAGTTAACGCGTGACACCAGGATAGTTAGTGCTTCTGTATATTTACGAGTAAACAAATAAGTAATCACTGCTCTATATAAGGAGAACCCTATAACTAGAGTAGTATATAAGGTGATTTCAGTGAATAATTGATTCAACAGAAAAGTCGGAGTCAGATGTTTTGCTTTTATATGTATAAGGAGATACTACGGTTAAGAACAGTGCGATGCCATTCAAAATAATACTAATTAAAAACATATTAGTACGATTTAGTTTTAATAGTATTGTATAGAGTAGATTGACTGTTTGTTTTGTCTCTAACTAGCTTGGTGAGCTACTTTTCCGATCTATCTTCGCGCTGCTTCATTTTTATACTTCATAAACATTCTGTTGGTGTATTCTTGTTGTTCAAAGTGAGAATGAATATGGATATTTCCTTTATCATGTATTTACGTTTTGCTTTATGTAGTGTATCAGCAGAAACTTCCTCTAGTAATCGTCTGTCATGAATAATTCCTATATAATCGACTAGTTGTTCTATCTCGGCTAATATGTGATTGGAAACGAGTATTGTTATAGCTCTTTCTTGAGCTAAAGATGTTGTTTCTTTAAGAGAATTTACGATATGTTAAAGCACACGCAGGACTTTAGTCCGTCTTTAGACGCGAGAGGAAAGCATCGTTTTGGCATAGCGCAACATGGTATGCTTTATTCATAGTCATGCAAAAGACGTAAAAACATCGGAGAACCAACAACCTATATGGTCTGTTGTGGGAGTGTCAAAGCAGTGTTGCGTTCAAGAACTAAAAAACGTTCGTACAAATTAAGTAAGGCATGACGGATGGAGTAGTAAAGTGGAGGAGAAGATGTGTCTTCGTTAATGAAACTTTTGTAGGTTCTTAGCTAGCTGAACGAATACAAAAACATTAAATTGAATATCTTTATAAAAAGGTGTTGACGATTATACTTTAGAGGTGTAATATAGAACAAGTCGCCGATGCAATAACGCAGAACGCGGCAAACGAAATAAAAAACTTAGTTGACATTAACTAACGAAGATGTTAACATAAGGAAGTCGCAAATGAGCGACCAAGTAGTTCTTTGAAAAC
>NZ_JBNNUI010000022.1:1808-3085 GCF_050279585.1 Bacillus sp. NPDC094064 | reverse complement strand
TTGTATGTTCTTTGAAAACTAGATAACAGTGTAGCTCATATTTTTTAATTTTAGTTTGGTTAAGTTAGAAAGGGCGCACGGTGGATGCCTTGACACTAGGAGTCGATGAAGGACGGGACTAACGCCGATATGCTTCGGGGAGCTGTAAGTAAGCTTTGATCCGAAGATTTCCGAATGGGGAAACCCACCATACGTAATGGTATGGTATCCTTATCTGAATACATAGGGTAAGGAAGACAGACCCAGGGAACTGAAACATCTAAGTACCTGGAGGAAGAGAAAGCAAATGCGATTTCCTGAGTAGCGGCGAGCGAAACGGAACATAGCCCAAACCAAGAGGCTTGCCTCTTGGGGTTGTAGGACATTCTATACGGAGTTACAAAGGAACGAGGTAGACGAAGCGACCTGGAAAGGTCCGTCGTAGAGGGTAACAACCCCGTAGTCGAAACTTCGTTCTCTCTTGAATGTATCCTGAGTACGGCGGAACACGTGAAATTCCGTCGGAATCTGGGAGGACCATCTCCCAAGGCTAAATACTCCCTAGTGATCGATAGTGAACCAGTACCGTGAGGGAAAGGTGAAAAGCACCCCGGAAGGGGAGTGAAAGAGATCCTGAAACCGTGTGCCTACAAATAGTCAGAGCCCGTTAATGGGTGATGGCGTGCCTTTTGTAGAATGAACCGGCGAGTTACGATCCCGTGCGAGGTTAAGCTGAAGAGGCGGAGCCGCAGCGAAAGCGAGTCTGAATAGGGCGTTTAGTACGTGGTCGTAGACCCGAAACCAGGTGATCTACCCATGTCCAGGGTGAAGTTCAGGTAACACTGAATGGAGGCCCGAACCCACGCACGTTGAAAAGTGCGGGGATGAGGTGTGGGTAGCGGAGAAATTCCAATCGAACCTGGAGATAGCTGGTTCTCCCCGAAATAGCTTTAGGGCTAGCCTTAAGTGTAAGAGTCTTGGAGGTAGAGCACTGATTGGACTAGGGGTCCTCATCGGATTACCGAATTCAGTCAAACTCCGAATGCCAATGACTTATCCTTAGGAGTCAGACTGCGAGTGATAAGATCCGTAGTCAAAAGGGAAACAGCCCAGACCGCCAGCTAAGGTCCCAAAGTGTGTATTAAGTGGAAAAGGATGTGGAGTTGCTTAGACAACTAGGATGTTGGCTTAGAAGCAGCCACCATTTAAAGAGTGCGTAATAGCTCACTAGTCGAGTGACTCTGCGCCGAAAATGTACCGGGGCTAAATACACCACCGAAGCTGCGGATTGATACCGA
>NZ_JBNNUI010000022.1:0-1712 GCF_050279585.1 Bacillus sp. NPDC094064 | reverse complement strand
AATGGTATCAGTGGTAGGGGAGCGTTCTAAGGACAGTGAAGTCAGACCGTAAGGACTGGTGGAGTGCTTAGAAGTGAGAATGCCGGTATGAGTAGCGAAAGACGGGTGAGAATCCCGTCCACCGAATGCCTAAGGTTTCCTGAGGAAGGCTCGTCCGCTCAGGGTTAGTCAGGACCTAAGCCGAGGCCGACAGGCGTAGGCGATGGACAACAGGTTGATATTCCTGTACCACCTCTTTATCGTTTGAGCAATGGAGGGACGCAGAAGGATAGAAGAAGCGTGCGATTGGTTGTGCACGTCCAAGCAGTTAGGCTGATAAGTAGGCAAATCCGCTTATCGTGAAGGCTGAGCTGTGATGGGGAAGCTCCTTATGGAGCGAAGTCTTTGATTCCCCGCTGCCAAGAAAAGCTTCTAGCGAGATAAAAGGTGCCTGTACCGCAAACCGACACAGGTAGGCGAGGAGAGAATCCTAAGGTGTGCGAGAGAACTCTGGTTAAGGAACTCGGCAAAATGACCCCGTAACTTCGGGAGAAGGGGTGCTTTCTTAACGGAAAGCCGCAGTGAATAGGCCCAAGCGACTGTTTAGCAAAAACACAGCTCTCTGCGAAGCCGTAAGGCGAAGTATAGGGGGTGACACCTGCCCGGTGCTGGAAGGTTAAGGAGAGGGGTTAGCGTAAGCGAAGCTCTGAACTGAAGCCCCAGTAAACGGCGGCCGTAACTATAACGGTCCTAAGGTAGCGAAATTCCTTGTCGGGTAAGTTCCGACCCGCACGAAAGGTGTAACGATTTGGGCACTGTCTCAACCAGAGACTCGGTGAAATTATAGTACCTGTGAAGATGCAGGTTACCCGCGACAGGACGGAAAGACCCCGTGGAGCTTTACTGTAGCCTGATATTGAATTTTGGTACAGTTTGTACAGGATAGGCGGGAGCCTTTGAAACCGGAGCGCTAGCTTCGGTGGAGGCGCTGGTGGGATACCGCCCTGACTGTATTGAAATTCTAACCTACGGGTCTTATCGACCCGGGAGACAGTGTCAGGTGGGCAGTTTGACTGGGGCGGTCGCCTCCTAAAGTGTAACGGAGGCGCCCAAAGGTTCCCTCAGAATGGTTGGAAATCATTCGTAGAGTGCAAAGGCATAAGGGAGCTTGACTGCGAGACCTACAAGTCGAGCAGGGACGAAAGTCGGGCTTAGTGATCCGGTGGTTCCGCATGGAAGGGCCATCGCTCAACGGATAAAAGCTACCCCGGGGATAACAGGCTTATCTCCCCCAAGAGTCCACATCGACGGGGAGGTTTGGCACCTCGATGTCGGCTCATCGCATCCTGGGGCTGTAGTCGGTCCCAAGGGTTGGGCTGTTCGCCCATTAAAGCGGTACGCGAGCTGGGTTCAGAACGTCGTGAGACAGTTCGGTCCCTATCCGTCGTGGGCGTAGGAAATTTGAGAGGAGCTGTCCTTAGTACGAGAGGACCGGGATGGACGCACCGCTGGTGTACCAGTTGTTCTGCCAAGGGCATAGCTGGGTAGCTATGTGCGGAAGGGATAAGTGCTGAAAGCATCTAAGCATGAAGCCCCCCTCAAGATGAGATTTCCCATAGCGTAAGCTAGTAAGATCCCTGAAAGATGATCAGGTTGATAGGTTCGAGGTGGAAGCATGGTGACATGTGGAGCTGACGAATACTAATAGATCGAGGACTTAACCATATAATATG
>NZ_JBNNUI010000021.1:0-14837 GCF_050279585.1 Bacillus sp. NPDC094064 | reverse complement strand
CTCTCTAGCGCCGATGGTAGTTGGGACCTTGTCCCTGTGAGAGTAGGACGTCGCCAAGCAACTTAAAACACGAGTCATTTGACTCGTGTTTTTTTATTTCCCATGAAATAGATTCGGTTCTGATAATAAAAATGCTGAAATATAATAAGGGATTTTTTGAGCAGAAATATTTAAAAATTGATAAATAAATGGATAGTCTTCGGAGTTATAACTTCCAAGCAAGTCATACCACCAATCTGTTTCGTATCGTGAAATCATACTTAAATTATAGAGCAATAAATAATGAACAAGGAGCTCAGGTAATACGGGCTTAGGATTTCTAGGATCGGTTGTAAGCGGTAAGTAATAAGTATCCGCAAGGTACTCGTAGTACAAAGGAGTACTATACATAGGATTCCATGAATCGATAGGTGCTGTAAAAAGTATATTCAAGTCACTCGTCCTTTCAGGGGTTTGTTGTATGGATAAGTGCTTACAAGCGGATTCAATGTAACGTGAAAATCTCTCTGTAGTCATATGTAGTCGATCTAGTATATTGACTGAAAAAGAGAGTTCATTTTTATTTGTTGAATCGATTTTATATAAAGTTGATCCTTTTTGACCATAGCGAAATAAATGTTGTAATTCGGGAATGGTTCCCATTAAGTCTAACATGTTAAATTTTTCTGCTTCTAGGTGTTTCATGTGAAATAGTTGTTCTGCAACATGAGTAAATAATCCATTTTTTTGTACCTTTACCTCATCTTCTAAAAATTGATAGCCTTGTTTTTTTCGTTTGCGAGTCGTAACGCCATGAGCTAAAACAGTAGTGGATTCTGGATAGTTAGGGTCGATAGTTAGTAAGCATGCTTTAAATAGTTGACTAATCCCATAAAACAGCAACATCGGCTGAATAGAAAATGGGGATGCTTTATATAATTCATAATAATTTTTCCCATGTTCTAAGTAGTAAATAAAGGGATAACAATTTTCAAAGCTCTTTTTTTCAGCATCTTGTATGGAGGATTTTTCATAACAACGGGCAAGATAACGTTGTACATTTTGAGATGAAAAAAAGAAACTTAATTGCTGCCAAGTACAAGTTGAATGATGCATATATTACGCTCCTTTTATTGTCTAAAAATTCTAACATATATATACTTTCTTGACAGTATTTTAACCAATTGATAAGCTACTAATAATAATTTCTGGTATCATGGGGGGAACAATTATGTGGGAATCTAAATTTGTTAAAGAAGGTTTGACTTTTGATGATGTATTACTTGTACCAGCAAAGTCAGATGTACTACCAAGAGAAGTAAGTGTTAAAACAGTTTTATCTGAAAGCTTACAGTTAAATATCCCGTTAATTAGTGCAGGAATGGATACAGTAACAGAAGCAGATATGGCTATTGCAATGGCTCGCCAAGGTGGTTTAGGTATCATTCATAAGAATATGTCTATTGAGCAACAGGCAGAGCAGGTTGACAAAGTAAAACGCTCTGAAAGCGGCGTTATTTCAGATCCATTCTTTTTAACTCCAGAACATCAAGTATATGATGCAGAACATCTTATGGGAAAATATCGTATTTCAGGTGTACCAGTTGTAAATAATTTAGATGAACGAAAATTAGTTGGTATTATTACAAACCGTGATATGCGTTTCATCCAAGACTACTCAATCAAAATTTCTGACGTAATGACAAAAGAACAGCTAATTACAGCTCCAGTTGGTACTACACTGGAAGAAGCTGAAAAGATCCTACAAAAGTATAAAATTGAAAAGCTCCCTCTCGTTGATAATAACGGTGTATTACAAGGGCTTATTACAATAAAAGATATTGAAAAAGTAATTGAATTTCCAAACTCTGCAAAGGATAAGCAAGGACGCTTATTAGTTGGAGCCGCGGTTGGTGTAACAGCTGATGCTATGACTCGTATCGATGCATTAGTAAAAGCACAGGTCGATGCAATCGTTCTTGATACGGCTCATGGACATTCTCAAGGTGTTATCGATAAAGTAAAAGAAGTTCGTGCGAAATATCCATCACTAAATATTATCGCAGGAAATGTTGCTACTGCTGAAGCGACAAAAGCATTAATCGAAGCTGGTGCAAACGTAGTTAAAGTAGGTATCGGACCAGGTTCTATTTGTACGACACGCGTTGTCGCTGGCGTGGGTGTACCACAATTAACAGCAGTTTATGATTGTGCAACAGAAGCTCGTAAACACGGCATTCCAGTAATTGCTGATGGTGGTATTAAGTACTCTGGTGATATGGTTAAAGCTTTAGCAGCAGGAGCACACGTTGTTATGTTAGGTAGCATGTTTGCTGGTGTTGCTGAAAGCCCTGGAGAAACTGAAATTTACCAAGGTCGTCAATTTAAAGTATATCGTGGTATGGGTTCTGTCGGAGCGATGGAAAAAGGAAGTAAAGATCGTTACTTCCAAGAAGGAAACAAAAAACTTGTTCCAGAAGGTATTGAAGGTCGTGTTCCTTATAAAGGACCTTTAGCAGATACAGTTCATCAATTAGTTGGTGGATTACGTGCAGGTATGGGATACTGTGGAGCACAAGATTTAGAATTCTTACGTGAGAATGCACAATTTATTCGTATGTCAGGTGCTGGTTTACTTGAAAGTCATCCTCATCACGTACAAATTACGAAAGAGGCTCCAAACTACTCATTATAATGTCTTATATACAAATAGACGGAGATTTGATATCTCTGTCTATTTTTTTTTGATTATGTTAGAATAACGGTTATGTGAGTACATAGATATTGGGGGTAGCAAAAGTGAAAGGTATGTTTTGCAAAAGATTCATTGCATTAGTAACAATGCTTACACTAGCTTGTAGTATGTTGTTACCATATAGCAATGCATCAGCAGAAACAGGAGCTGCTTTAAACATTGAAGCAGGTGCGGCAATTTTAGTTGAAGCAAATTCTGGGAAAATTTTATATCAAAAGAATGCAGATGAATTATTATCAATTGCTAGTATGACAAAGATGATGAGTGAATATTTAGTTCACGAAGCAGTGGATAAAGGAAAACTTAAGTGGGATCAGAAAATTAAGGTTTCTGAATATGCATATAAGGTTTCACAAGATGCTTCCTTATCAAACGTTGCATTAGAAAATGGTGGCTCTTATACAGTAAAAGAGTTATACGAGGCAATGGCAATCTTTTCTGCAAATGGTGCAACAATTGCATTAGCAGAAGCGATTGCAGGCAAAGAAGTAGATTTCGTAAAAATGATGAATGATAAAGCGAAAGAACTAGGATTGAAAAATTATAAATTTGTCAATTCTACAGGTTTAACGAATAAAGATTTAAAAGGAATGCATCCTGAAGGTACAAACCCGGATGAAGAAAATAAAATGTCTGCGAAGGATGTTGCTACTTTAGCGCAGCATTTAATTAAAGATTATCCAAAAGTGTTAGATACAGCGAAAATTCCGGTAAAGTTCTTCCGTCCAGAAAAAGAGAACTTTAAAATGTCGAACTGGAACTGGATGTTAAAAGGCTTAATTAAAGAATATGATGGTGTAGATGGCCTGAAAACAGGATCGACTCCAGAGGCAGGGGATTGCTTTGCTGGTACGATTGAACGAAACGGAATGCGTTTTATTTCTGTAGTTATTAAAACAAATTCTCATACAGCACGTTTTGATGAGACAAAGAAATTATATGATTATGGCTTTGCTAACTTTGAAATGAAGAAAATGTATGAAAAAGGTTCTTCAGTAAAAGGAAATGAGACAGTAAGAGTAGATAATGCAAAAGATAAAGATGTAGCAGTTCAAACAAAACAAGCTGTTTCACTTCCAGTACCAAAAGGAAGTAAAGATGTTTATAAAACAGAAGTAAAAGAATCCAATAAGGAACAAGAAGCACCTATTAAAAAGGGTACTGCGCTCGGTCAAGTGGTAATCACATCAAAAGATACGAATGATCCTGGATTTTTATCTGGTAAGTCATTACAAGTAGATCTTGTAACAAAATCTGAAGTAGAAAAAGCCAATTGGTTTACTCGTTCTATGCGTGGAATTGGTTCTTTCTTTAGTGATATGTGGAATAGTGCTGTTGATACAGTAAAAGGTTGGTTTTAAGAGCTCCTCATGGTAGGGGCTTTTTTTTATTCCTATTTTTCATACCGACTTTATGAAAAAGTAGTAGACAAGCATCTGATAGTTAGTGGTAGAATGTAAGAGTATTCTTAATTTTCGCCTATAACGGGGGAAAGCAATTCACCTAGGGGGGTTTTTGTACATGACAAATGTAACAGGGACAGAACGTGTAAAACGTGGAATGGCAGAAATGCAAAAAGGCGGCGTTATTATGGACGTAATTAACGCTGAACAAGCAAAAATTGCAGAAGAGGCAGGCGCAGTTGCCGTTATGGCATTAGAGCGCGTACCAGCAGATATTCGTGCAGCAGGTGGCGTTTCTCGTATGGCTGATCCAACAATTGTTGAAGAAGTTATGGGTGCGGTGTCAATTCCGGTTATGGCAAAATGTCGTATCGGTCACCTTGTAGAAGCACGTGTATTAGAATCATTAGGGGTAGACTATATCGATGAGAGTGAAGTATTAACTCCTGCTGATGAAGTATACCATTTAAATAAACGTGATTACACAGTTCCGTTTGTATGTGGTTGCCGTGATATCGGAGAAGCTGCACGTCGTATTGCAGAAGGTGCATCTATGCTTCGTACAAAAGGTGAACCAGGAACAGGAAACATTGTAGAGGCAGTGCGTCATATGCGCCAAGTCAATGCAGAAATCCGTCAAGTTGCAAGTCTACGTGAAGATGAGTTAATGACGTATGCAAAAAATACTGGAGCTCCTTATGAAGTACTACTTGAAATTAAACGCCTTGGTCGTTTGCCGGTTGTAAACTTTGCAGCGGGTGGTGTAGCAACACCAGCAGATGCAGCGTTAATGATGCAACTTGGTGCTGATGGTGTATTTGTTGGATCTGGTATCTTTAAATCAGAAAACCCAGAGAAATTTGCACGTGCGATCGTTGAAGCAACGACTCATTACGAAGATTATGAACTAATTGCAAGCCTTTCTAAAGGATTAGGTAATGCAATGAAAGGTATCGAAATTTCAACGTTATTACCAGAACAACGCATGCAAGAGCGTGGATGGTAATTGAAGGAGAACTTTAAGATGGTGAAAATCGGTGTACTAGGTCTTCAAGGTGCAGTTCGTGAGCATATAAAGTCAGTTGAAGCAAGTGGTGCAGAAGCTGTTGTTGTAAAGCGTATCGAGCAACTTGAAGAGATTGATGGTCTTATTTTACCAGGCGGTGAAAGTACAACAATGCGCCGTCTTATTGATAAGTATGCTTTCATGGAACCGCTTCGTACATTCGCGAAGTCTGGTAAACCAATGTTTGGTACATGCGCAGGTATGATTCTTCTTGCGAAAACACTTATTGGCTATGAAGAAGCACATATTGGTGCTATGGATATTACAGTTGAGCGCAATGCGTTTGGACGCCAAAAGGATAGCTTTGAAGCCGCACTTTCAATTAAAGGTGTGGGAGAGGACTTTGTTGGTGTATTTATCCGTGCTCCATATGTCGTAAATATAGCTGATAATGTGGAAGTACTTTCTAAGCATGGTGATCGAATGGTAGCGGTAAGACAAGATCAGTTTCTAGCTGCTTCATTCCATCCAGAATTAACGGATGATCATCGTGTGACAGCATACTTTGTCGAAATGGTAAAAGAAGCGAAAATGAAAAAAGTTGTATAAGTAACTTGCAACTTGTATAAGATTATAGTAAATTGATGGTAACAATTTTATAAAATAAGCGTGTTGATAGGAAATAGTAACAAATGTCGTTTCTTATAGAGAGTCGATGGTTGGTGGAAATCGATAGAAACAGTTTGTGAATCCATCCTGGAATGGAATGTGGAATATCTTTATGATTAGTAAACATTCCCGGTGAAGAGCCGTTATTTCTACTTGAGAGGAAAGCGGTAATGCTTTCAACTAGGGTGGCAACGCGGGTTAACTCCCGTCCCTTTGTATAGGGACGGGAGTTTTTTGTGTTTTGTAAAATAAAAGGAGGAGTATAGAATGCTTGATATTAAATTTTTACGTACGAATTTTGAAGAAGTAAAAGCAAAATTACAGCATAGAGGCGAAGATTTAACTGATTTTGGTCGCTTTGAAGAACTGGATACGAGAAGAAGAGAGTTACTTGTTCAAACAGAGGAACTAAAAAGTAAACGTAACGAAGTATCTCAACAAATCTCTGTTTTAAAGCGTGAAAAGCAAGACGCGGAAGCTTTAATTCTAGAAATGCGCGAAGTTGGTGAGAAAGTAAAAGACCTTGATAATGAACTTCGTACAGTTGAAGAAGCGTTAGAAAAATTAATGTTATCTATTCCAAATATCCCTCATGAATCTGCACCAGTTGGTGAAACAGAGGATGATAATGTAGTAGCACGTACTTGGGGAGAAGTGAAAGAATTTGCTTTTGAACCAAAACCACATTGGGATCTTGCTACAGATTTAGGAATTCTAGATTTTGAGCGTGCTGGGAAAGTAACAGGAAGCCGTTTTGTATTTTACAAAGGTGCCGGCGCAAGATTAGAGCGTGCTTTAATTAGCTTTATGCTTGATCTTCATACTGATGAGCATGGATATGAAGAAGTATTACCTCCGTATATGGTAAACCGTGCAAGCATGACAGGAACAGGACAACTTCCGAAGTTTGAAGAAGATGCATTCCGTATTGAAAGTGAAGATTACTTCTTAATTCCAACAGCTGAAGTACCAGTAACGAATATGCACCGTGATGAAATTTTAAATAAAGAGCAATTGCCTATACGATATGCTGCATTTAGCTCTTGTTTCCGTTCTGAAGCAGGTTCAGCTGGCCGTGATACACGTGGCTTAATTCGTCAGCATCAGTTCAATAAAGTAGAGCTTGTAAAGTTCGTAAAACCAGAAGATTCTTATGAAGAGTTAGAAAAACTAACAAATGATGCAGAACGCGTGTTACAATTATTAGAGTTGCCATATCGCGTTATGAGCATGTGCACAGGCGATTTAGGATTTACAGCAGCGAAGAAATACGATATTGAAGTATGGATTCCAAGCTATGGCACATATCGTGAAATTTCTTCTTGTAGTAACTTTGAGGCTTTCCAAGCGAGACGTGCAAATATCCGTTTCCGTCGTGAAACAAACGGAAAACCAGAACATGTTCATACATTAAATGGATCTGGTCTTGCAATTGGACGTACGGTGGCAGCTATTTTAGAGAACTACCAACAAGAAGATGGTACAATTATAATTCCAGAAGTTCTTCGCCCTTATATGGGAGGAAAATCAGTTATTAAGTAAATTTAAACATTCATCGGTATGAGTGATTGGTAATTATGAGCGCTGTCAGTACTGTAATGTAGGAGAGGGGAAGTAAAATTTTCCTTTCCTCATAATTTATTTTAGTAGGGTTGACTAACTGTTTTTCTTTTGATATTATATTTGATGTCAATATGGAGGTATACCCAAGTCTGGCTGAAGGGATCGGTCTTGAAAACCGACAGGCGGCGAGAGTCGCGCGGGGGTTCGAATCCCTCTACCTCCTCCAGATATAATTGACAACAGCGCATATAAGTGGAGATTGGAGAACTCGTTACCAACACGTAACGAGTTTTTATTTTAAAACCAATCATAAAGTATGGGGTAAGGCGATTTTGTCCTTATTACACACTCATATTCCGATGATTATCTTCATAGATATGAAAGGAGTCAACATGGATCTTATTATACAAACATTTCCTTTAGATGGAAAAACTTTATATTATGTACAATGTCCTGTCTGTAAGAACAATAGAATTTTAAACAGTGGTGCAAACGTATCACGCATTATAAGCGATGATACATTCCGTAAACTTTGTGGTTGCACTTGTGATGTAAAGCAAGCTGCGACAAAAGTAGAGGCGCCGAAACCAGTTAAAAAAGAAGCTGCGAAGAAAGAAGCAGCTCCAAAACGTACAGGTAAAGTATTAACAGCAGTGATTAATGGGAAAGAAATGACTGTTAAAGAGATTGCTGAAGCATACGATATTAGTACAAGTACTGTTCGTCAGCGTATTAATGCAGGAAAACCTGAGAGTGAAATTATTGCTCCAACAAAGAAGAAGTAATTTAATAGGAAAACCCGTGCATATGCACGGGTTTTTTATTTTACAAGTTTACGTGTTTGTTTTAAAAAATGCCCAATTTTTTTAATGATTGGTTCAATTGAATCGCCATCTTTTAAAATATCATATTCATTAATGTTTAATCGTAAAACAGGACATGAATTAAAGTTGTTAATCCAGTTTTCATAACGTCCGTGCATTTCTTCCCAGTACTCAATTGGTGTTTGTTGTTCCATTGGACGTCCGCGTTCTTGAATTCGATCAACGATATCATCGAAAGAACCTTCTAAGTAAATTAATAAGTCTGGATGAGGGAAGTAAGGAGTCATGACCATAGCATCAAATAAACCTTTGTATGTTTCATAATCCGTTTCCGTCATTGTTCCTTTTTCATGGTGCATCTTTGCGAAAATGCCAGTGTCTTCATAGATAGAACGATCTTGAACGAAACCACCACCATATTCAAAAATTCTTTTTTGTTCTTTAAATCGTTCTGCTAAGAAGTACACTTGCAAGTGGAAGCTCCAACGAGTGAAGTCAGCATAGAACTTGTCTAAGTATGGATTGGAATCTACTTTTTCAAATGATGTGCGATAACCTAAAGCGTTAGCTAATGCGGTTGTCATAGTTGATTTGCCGACACCTACTGTTCCAGCGATAGTGATTACTGCATCATTTGGTATATCATATTTTTGCCTTAAATTCATTATTATTTCGACTCCTTAAAGAGAGTATTTTGAAGGGCAGATAGGATGACGTTTAAATCATCAGGATTTTTTATAAAATCCATATCGTCTCCGTTAAACTTTAACACTGGGATATCTGGATGGTCTTGTTTGAAGGTATCCATTGCTGTTTCATAATCTTTTGTAAGCTGTAGTAAGTAATTGGGATCCATATTTTTTTCGAATTCTCTTCCGCGCATTGCGATTCGCTTTTGTAATGTTTCCAGACTAGCCGTTAAATAAACGATGACGTTTGGTACAGGCATATCTTGCGTAAGGATACGATAGATTTGCATGTACTTGTCATATTGAGAATCTTTTAATGTACGGGATGCGAAAATTAAATTTTTAAATATATGATAATCCGCTACTACAGGCTTCTTTTGATTCAAATACTTTATGTTAATATCTTCTAATTGTTTGTATCTATTACAAAGAAAGAACATCTCTGTTTGAAAACTCCATTCATCGATGTCTTCATAGAACTTTCCTAAAAAAGGGTTTTCATCAACAATCTCTTTTAGTAAGTGGAGTTGCATGTGAGTTGAAATTTCCTTCGCAAGTGAAGTTTTTCCAACACCGATTGGTCCTTCAACCGTGATAAATGGTACTCCGGTCACGCTGTTTCCTCCTTTCAATCAGTGATTTACCGTGACTACTAAAAACACAAAACAGAATTATTGTAGCACAAGAGGGAAGCGAGCGGGTTAATTTGATATAAAAAGTTAGAAAATAGATATATGTATTAATTAAATTTTATTTTCGATGACGGTGTTATATTTGCTTTCAATGTAGTTTCCATTATTTTTAAAGCGTGTATATTATCTTGATCGTTGTTAGAGGCGATACAATCCTGCGGCACATAAAGTGTATAATTTCTCATATGAGCATCATTAGCTGTAAATAGGATACATATATTCCCGGCAACTCCTGTTAATATTAGATTTTCTATTTTTAAATAACCTAGTAAGGAATTCAAAGGTGTTTCATAAAAAGCAGAATAATGTGGTTTAATAAAAATATAATCATCAGAACTTGGAGCAATCTTACGAATTATATTTTCGCTATACTTATTCGTGCAATGGGTAATCAGTTGGTCAATATCAGATCTCCAAAGTTGATAATGGTCATTAACATAAATTATAGGATAACCGAAGGATTTCATTTTTTTCTTTAATTGTAAAATAGGGTTTGTTATAACTTCGCATTTTTGGGCTAAGATGGGCCCATGGGAAAATTGAAAATCATTAATCATATCGATGATGAGTAAGGCAGTATTTTTCATCTGTAATCCCCCTTCTTTTTCTTTTAGGGTGGATTGAATTTGTAAAAGTTATCCCATGTGTAGTAAATGGAAATAAGTGTACTTTATTTGTAATGAAAGGACTATGTTATGGAACAAGATCAAGATATTTATTTTATGCAACTAGCGATAGAAGAAGCTAAAAGGGCAGAGGAAATACAAGAAGTACCAATTGGTGCAGTTATAGTGTTAGATGGCGAGGTAATTAGTGTTGCTCATAATCTAAGGGAAACCGAGCAAAGATCAATAGCTCACGCCGAGTTGTTAGCGATAGATGAGGCTTGCAAAAAATTAGGAACATGGCGTTTAGAAGATGCAACATTGTATGTAACATTAGAGCCTTGTCCTATGTGTGCGGGAGGAATTGTTTTATCGCGAGTGAAGCGAGTTGTATATGGTGCAAGTGATCCGAAAGGTGGATGTGCAGGGACTTTGATGAATCTGTTAACGGATGAACGCTTTAATCATCAATGTGAAGTAGTAGCTGGTGTATTAGAAGAAGAGTGCGGTACGCTGTTAACAAACTTTTTTAGAGAGCTTCGTAAAAAAAGAAAAGCGATTAAGAAATTAGAGAAAAGCAAAGAGAATTAACGTATTTGCATTTTATAAAAAAACAAGTTATACTGATAGTGCCTTTAATGAAGGCAACCGAATATTGGTTTTAACTTTGCCGTGCTAAGCGGGGAGGTAGCGGTGCCCTATACTCGCAATCCGCTCTAGCGAGGCCGAATCCCTTCTCGAGGTTATGCTGCTGTAAGGCCTGCCTTAAGTAAGTGGTGTTGACGTTTGGGTCCTGCGCAACGGGACCCCGTGAACCTTGTCAGGTCCGGAAGGAAGCAGCAATAAGCGGGTCTTCTCGTGTGCCGCAGGAGTGCCTGAACCGAGCTAACTGCTTAAGTAACGCTTATGGTACGTAATCGACAGAAGGTGCACGGCAGTTATATATGTATACAAAACTCACCTTAATACTAAGGTGGGTTTTTTGTATAGAAAATAACTTTTGGAATCTATAAACAGAATGGGTTATAATAAATGAGATAATAACCTTTGAGGGAGGCCGTATTTTCGTGTCATACCAAGCGTTATACCGAACATGGAGACCGCAAAAGTTTGAAGATGTAGTCGGTCAAAAGCACGTGACAAAAACGTTGCAAAATGCCCTTCTTCAAGAGAAAGTTTCACATGCTTATTTGTTTTCTGGTCCGAGGGGAACAGGAAAAACGACAATTGCAAAAGTATTTGCAAAAGCAATTAACTGTGAGCATGCTCCGGTAGCTGAGCCTTGTAATGAATGTCCTTCTTGTTTAGGCATCACACAAGGATCTATTTCAGATGTATTAGAAATTGATGCGGCTTCAAATAACGGTGTAGATGAAATTCGAGATATAAGAGATAAAGTAAAATATGCTCCAAGTGCTGTAGAATATAAAGTATACATTATTGATGAAGTTCACATGCTTTCTATGGGTGCATTCAATGCGCTTTTAAAAACCTTAGAAGAACCGCCAGGACATGTTATCTTTATTTTGGCGACAACAGAACCTCATAAGATTCCACCTACAATTATTTCACGTTGTCAACGTTTTGAATTCCGAAAAATATCAGTGAATGATATTGTTGAGAGATTATCAACGGTTGTGACAAATGAAGGTACGCAAGTGGAAGATGAAGCGTTACAAATTGTTGCACGCGCTGCTGAAGGTGGTATGCGTGACGCGCTTAGTCTTATTGATCAGGCGATATCTTATAGTGATGAGACAGTTACGACAGAAGATGTACTAGCTGTAACGGGGTCTGTTTCTCAGCAATACTTAGGTAACTTAGTAGAATGCATACGTGAAAATGATGTATCAAGAGCATTGCGCATCATAGATGAGATGATGAGTAAAGGGAAGGATCCAGTGCGTTTTATGGAGGATTTCATTTACTATTATCGTGATATGCTTTTATATCAAACTTCACCGCAACTAGAGCATATGTTGGAGCGGGTAATGGTAGATGAACAATTCCGTATGTTAAGTGAAGAAATGCAACCGGAAGTAATCTACGAAATCATTCATACCCTTAGTAAAGGCCAACAAGAAATGAAGTGGACAAACCATCCGCGGATTTTCTTAGAAGTTGTTATGGTGCAGTTGTGTCAGCAGTTTATGATGCAAGCGAACGGTACAGATCGTTTACAAGCAATTATGAACAGGATGCAGCAACTGGAGAAAGAGTTAGAACAAGTTAAAAAGAATGGTGTGCCAGTTGGTGTACAACAGGAAGTAAGAGAGACGCGGGCAACACCGAAACCAGTACGAACAGGAAGTATGAAAATTCCTGTCGGACGTGTAAATGAAGTATTAAAGCAAGCGAAGCGTCAAGATTTAGAACAATTAAAATCTGTATGGGGTGAGTTGTTAGGAAGACTCAAATCATA
Organism: Bacillus sp. NPDC094064; assembly: GCF_050279585.1. Classification (NCBI taxonomy): domain Bacteria; kingdom Bacillati; phylum Bacillota; class Bacilli; order Caryophanales; family Bacillaceae; genus Bacillus; species Bacillus sp. NPDC094064. The sequence continues at coordinate 2,230 of NZ_JBNNUI010000021.1, read as the reverse complement.
TAACAAAGTAGCGTTTGCTGTTTTGCTAGAAAATAGCGAACCAGTAGCAGCTTCAGATGATACTTACGTTTTAGCATTCCAATATGAGATTCACTGTAAAATGGCGAGCGAAAATCGAGAAGCTATGGATACGGTGGAACAAGCTCTATTTGAGTTGCTAAGTAAAAGATTAAATATGATTGCCATCCCAAAAAGTGAATGGGGTAAAATCCGTGAAGATTTTTTACAGCGTGAAGGTGGAAACTCTGAAGAAAGCCCAGAGAAAAAAGAAGATCCTCTTATAGAAGAGGCAGTAAAATTAGTAGGACAAGAACTTATTGAAATAAAAGAGTAATAATAATTAGGAGGAATTAATTATGATGCGTGGCGGAATGGGAAATATGAATAACATGATGAAACAAATGCAAAAGATGCAAAAAGAAATGGCGAAAGCACAAGAAGAGCTTGGTGAAAAAACAGTTGAAGGTACAGCTGGCGGCGGAATGATTACGGTTATTGCAAATGGTCATAAGCAAATTCTTGAAGTTAAAATTAAAGAAGAAGTTGTAGATCCAGAAGATATCGAAATGTTACAAGACTTAGTATTAGCTGCAACAAATGATGCGCTTAAAAAAGCTGATGAACTTTCAAACTCTACAATGGGTAAATTTACAAAAGGCCTAAACTTACCGGGTGGAATGTTCTAGGAGGATATTGATATATGCATTATCCAGAACCAATATCAAAACTAATTGATAGTTTTATGAAATTGCCAGGAATCGGACCGAAAACAGCGGTTCGATTGGCATTTTTTGTATTAGATATGAAAGAAGATGATGTGTTAGGTTTTGCGAAAGCACTCGTGAATGCGAAGCGAGATTTAGCGTATTGTTCTGTATGTGGGCATATTACTGATCGTGATCCTTGTTATATCTGTAACGATTCACATCGAGATCAATCAGTTATTTGTGTCGTGCAAGAACCGAAAGATGTAATCGCAATGGAAAAAATGAAAGAGTATCAAGGTGTATATCATGTGTTGCGTGGTGCGATTTCTCCAATGGAGGGAATTGGGCCAGAAGACATTAATATCCCACAACTCTTAAAGCGATTGCACGATGAAACGGTACAAGAAGTAATATTAGCAACAAACCCTAATATTGAAGGGGAAGCGACAGCGATGTATATATCCCGCCTCTTAAAGCCGACAGGTATTAAAGTAACTCGTATTGCACATGGTCTGCCAGTTGGTGGAGATCTAGAATATGCAGATGAAGTGACACTGTCCAAAGCGTTAGAAGGTCGTAGAGAAGTATAAGAGGAGAAACAAAATGTTCTTTCAAAAAAAGGGTAAATTGCGTAAAGAGTATGATGATAAGCTAATTGTACTATTAGAAAAAGTGAAGAATGAATGGTTACGTCAGAAGAAAATGGTTGAACAAAGTGTTGAACCATCTCAAGATGTACTTTGTTCTTTGAAAATAGCGGAGGCGAAGTATTTCTTCTTGTTAAAAGAAGCAAAGCGTCGTCCTGTGAAGATGGAACAATGGTAAAAGGTTCTGCTTAAAAAGCAGAACCTTTTATTTTATTAGTTGAACTCTTACGATTTGCTTCGTTTGGGAAGAGTTATTAATGGTTTATACGGAAGAAAATGTTGCAGAGTAAAGGCTAGTGAGAGGAAGCAAATGGAGTTATATGATACATGTTCTTTTTTATTGCCTTGTCCCATACAAATAAATATGTATAGGTCATTCATAAGGAGGAAAAAATGAACTCTACAATTATTATTGTTGGTATTCTTGCTCTAGTTTTTATTTTTCTGGTTTTTGGTGTTTCTTCTAAACCGTTACGTTTTATAGGGAAGGCACTCTTTCATGTTACTTTAGGAATAGCATTACTTTTTATTGTAAATGTTGTAGGAACGTATTTTGATTTTCATATTCCGATTAATGCGGGTACAGCAACAATAACGAGTTTATTAGGTCTGCCTGGAGTGGTTGCATTAGTAATTATTAAGCTTTACATCATGCCAAGATAAAATTATTTTGGCATTTTTTTTAAAGGTGTTGACTAATCAATCATTAATATGGTAAATTAATAAGCGTCGTCAGGAACGAAAGAAAAAAGTTGTTGACAGATTTAACGCTAAATGTTAAATTATAAAAGTCGCTGAAACGCGATGTTGAACTTTGAAAACTAAACGAAACAAACAACGTGAAACGTCAATTTTTATTTTAGATGCTAGACAAAC
>NZ_JBNNUI010000020.1:0-15677 GCF_050279585.1 Bacillus sp. NPDC094064 | reverse complement strand
CCCCGCAACCAAATGGTCCCGTGGTGTAGTGGTTAACATGCCTGCCTGTCACGCAGGAGATCGCCGGTTCGACCCCGGTCGGGACCGCCATTTTATATAAAGAAAAGAACGAAACATGTTGTTTCGTATTTTTTTATTTGTTTTAACAAAAAACTAATAAAGACAGTCAAACTATCCTTAGGACAACTCCTAAGGACTTTTTTATATATTCAAAACCTGTATAATAAAGAGCAGAGAACATTGTGAATAAAGTAGGTGAAGTCTGTGAGTAAATATGAAGTAACAACAAAATCTTCTGAGGAAACACAAAGATTATCAGAAAGATTAGGTGAACTTGTAAAGGCACAAGATGTAATTATTTTAGAAGGAGATCTTGGAGCTGGTAAGACGACTTTTACAAAAGGGTTAGCAAAAGGTCTTGGAGTAAAAAGAGTCGTAAATAGCCCTACCTTTAATATCATTAAAGAGTATAAAGGAAGATTACCGTTATATCATATGGACGTGTATCGTTTAGCGGAAAGTGAAGAGGACTTAGGCTTTGATGAGTATTTCTATGGTGAAGGAATCACAGTAGTAGAATGGGCTCATTTAATAGAAGCATATTTACCAAATGAAAAGTTGCAAATTAGTTTATTCCATGCTGGAGATGACACGAGAAAAATTGTACTCGAGCCAATTGGAGATCGATATATTAGATTATGTGAGGAGCTATTACAAGATGAAAGTACTAGCAATTGATACTTCAAATTACGTGATGGGTGTATCCCTTATTGAGGAAGGAAACGTAATTGGGGAAATCATTACAAATTTAACAAAAAACCATTCTGTACGTCTTATGCCAGCTGTAGAACAACTGTTAAAAGAATGTGGTGTAAAACCGAAAGAATTAACTAAAATTGTTGTAGCTGCTGGACCTGGGTCGTATACAGGTGTTCGCATAGGTGTGACAGCTGCAAAAACATTAGCTTGGTCACTTCAAATACCAATCGTAGGTGTTTCAAGTTTAGAAGTGGTGGCTGCAAACGGAGCTAATTTTGATGGATTAATCTGTCCTTTATTCGATGGAAGACGTGGACAAATTTATACGGGTTTATATACATATGAAGGAGAGAATTTAACTTCTATAGAAGAAGACCGAATTATCCTTATTGTAGACTGGTTGCAAATGTTAAAAGATACAGGAAAGCGTGTTTTATTTATTGGTAACGATGTTAAACTGCACAAAGAAACAATTATAGAACATTTAGGCGAACAAGCTGTATTTGCTCCTTTCACTAAAAATAATCCAAGACCAAGTGAGTTAGCGTTCTTAGGGTTACAAAAAGAAGAACAAGATGTACATTCATTTGTTCCTAGTTATCTTCGTTTAGCTGAAGCTGAAACAAAGTGGTTAGAAAGTCAAAACAAGTAGGAGTCTGCAGAGGATGGATATGATACTTAGAAAGATGGAACTCGATGATATCGCTCAAATTGTAGCTATTGAAGAAGCATCTTTTTCAACTCCTTGGACTGCAGATGCCTTTCACCGTGAGTTAACGATGAATGAACATGCACATTATGTTGTGTTAGAAAAAGATGGTCGTGTAATTGGCTATTGTGGATTGTGGATAATTATTGATGAATCACATATAACAAACATAGCTATTTTGCCAGAATACAGAGGTCAAAAGCTAGGAGATGCTTTATTGAAAGAAGTTATTTCTGAAGCGAAAGATCTAGGGGTAAAAACGATGACACTTGAAGTACGTGTATCAAATGAAGTAGCAAAACAGTTATACAGAAAATACGGATTTCAAAATGGTGGAATTCGTAAACGATACTATGCAGACAATCAGGAAGATGGTCTCGTAATGTGGGTGAATATATAATGGAAAAAAATACGATTATACTTGGTATTGAAACAAGTTGTGATGAAACAGCAGTAGCGGTTGTTAAAAATGGAACGGAAATTATTGCGAATGTCGTTGCATCACAAATTGAAAGTCATAAACGTTTTGGCGGAGTTGTACCAGAGATTGCATCCCGTCATCATGTAGAAGAAATTACAGTTGTGTTAGAAGAAGCTTTAAAAGAAGCGAATATCACATTTGAGGATATTGATGCAATTGCTGTAACAGAAGGGCCTGGTTTAGTTGGAGCACTTCTAATTGGAGTAAATGCAGCGAAGGCAGTGGCCTTTGCGCATGATATTCCTCTAGTTGGTGTTCATCATATTGCTGGCCATATTTATGCGAATCGTTTAGTAAAAGAAGTTCAATTCCCTCTACTATCACTTGTTGTATCTGGTGGGCATACAGAGCTTGTTTATATGAAAGAGCATGGTTCATTTGAAGTAATTGGTGAAACACGAGATGATGCAGCGGGAGAAGCATATGATAAAGTAGCTCGTACGTTATCTATGCCTTATCCAGGGGGGCCTCATATTGATCGTCTTGCGCATGAAGGAGAGCCAACAATTGATTTACCGCGTGCATGGCTAGAACCTGATTCATATGATTTCAGCTTTAGTGGATTGAAATCAGCAGTTATCAACACTGTGCATAACGCAAAACAACGCGGCATAGAAATTGCCCCAGAAGATTTAGCAGCAAGTTTTCAAGAGAGTGTAATTGACGTACTAGTAACGAAAGCGTCTCGTGCAGCGGATGCGTATAATGTAAAGCAAGTACTTCTTGCTGGTGGAGTGGCCGCAAATAAAGGGCTTCGTGCACGTTTAGAAGCAGAATTTGCACAAAAAGAAAATGTAGAGCTAATTATTCCTCCTCTATCTTTATGTACAGATAATGCAGCAATGATTGCAGCGGCAGGTACAATTGCATATGAACAAGGAAAACGTGCGACATTAGCTTTAAATGCAAATCCAGGATTAGATATTGAAGCTTAGTTATGCACAAAATTAACCACAGCTTGTGGATAAAAGCCATATTATCTGTTGATAATGTGGCTTTTACTGTGTATATAAAATGTTAATAACTTTTTTGTTAGTTGTGGATAATGTGGAAAAGTTATTTCTGTGTTTATTATACTAAAGGTGGATATGTGTATAACATTGTGGATAAACTGAATGAAGTCTGACCTTTGAATATATCCTTTTTCGGGAAATAAAATAATGGTGAATATCCGAAAAGATATTTCGAGATAATCTTCTTTTAATCCGCGAATTGGTACCAATGTCAAACTTTGTCGGTAAATAGATATTTGGTGTCGAATCGTTGATGTATTTCAAGTTACGATAGATATATTCAAAAAAATGTTCATGTACGATGACGTTGATTCCCTTTAGAAAACAAAAAGGATGTCGCATAGTCAAAATCTCGACTTATGAGACATCCTTCTTATTTAAATGCTCTTATAAATGCAGTTCTTCCCATTCTGCCATACAAGCTTCAAGTTGTTCTTGTAGTGTTTGTTTTTTAGTTGTAATTTCACTAGCCTTTTCATAATCAGCATATATTTCTGGTAAGCAAAGCTGATCTTCTAACGTAGCGATTTCTTCTTCAAATTCTACGATACTTTGTTCCAGTTCTTCAATTTTTCTAGTGCGTTGACGCTCTAGTTTTTTACGTTCTTTTTCTTCTAGATAATTTAACTTTTCTTGTGCAACCACCTTTTGAACAGGCACGTCATTTTCTTGCTGTTCAAGCTCTGCACGTTCAATCATTTCATTTTTCTTTTCAACGTAGTAATCATAATCCCCTAAATACTCTTGTGCACCTTCTGTTGATAACTCAACAACAGTTGTCGTTACGCGATTAATGAAGTAGCGGTCATGTGAGACGAATAGAAGAGTCCCTGGATAATCAATTAAAGCATTCTCTAAAATCTCTTTACTATTTAAATCAAGATGGTTCGTCGGTTCATCGAGAATTAACAAATTAGATTTTTGCATCATAAGTTTTGCAAGAGCTAATCGAGCTTTTTGTCCACCACTAAGAGAAGATACTGGCTTCAGTACATCATCCCCTGTGAATAAAAAGTTACCTAGTATCGTGCGAATTTCTTTTTCAGGTTGCAGTGGATATTCATCCCATAGTTCATTTAACACGCGCTTAGAAGATGTTAAATTGGCTTGTTCTTGATCGTAATAACCAACAGATACGTTGGATCCGAAAGAAACATTACCATTTAATAATGGTAACTTATTCACAATGGACTTTAACAATGTGGATTTTCCAATTCCGTTTGGTCCAACTAAAGCAACACTATCCCCGCGCGTTAAGCGCATAGTTACATGTTCAATAATCGGGTCTGCATCATAGCCGATAGTTGCATCTTTTACTTGTAAAACATCATTCCCACTTTGTTTTTCAATATCGAAGTGGAAGGATGCTGACTTAGAATCACCTAATGGTCTTGTTAATAATTCCATTCGGTCCAATTGTTTACGGCGGCTTTGTGCACGTTTCGTCGTAGAGGCACGAGCTATATTCTTTTGTACGAAATCTTCAAGTTTAGCGATTTCATCTTGTTGTTTTTCATAACGCTTCATTTCTTGCTCGTATAAAGCTGATTTTAAGTCTAAATATTTACTGTAGTTACCAACAAATCGTCTGCTTTCTTTATTCGAAATTTCATATACTTGCGTAACGAGTTTGTCTAAGAAATAACGGTCATGAGAAACGATTAGTATTGCGCCAGGATAGCCTTGTAAATATTGTTCAAGCCATGTTAATGTTTCGATGTCTAAATGGTTTGTAGGCTCGTCTAAAATAAGTAAGTCTGGTTTCGTTAATAATAATTTCCCGAGAGCTAATCGTGTTTTTTGTCCGCCGCTTAAAGTGGAGATTGTCGTCTGGTGCGTTTCAACTGGGAAGCCAAGACCGCTTAAAATCGCGCGAATGTCTGCTTCATACTGATAGCCACCTTGATCTTTATAGTCTAATTGTAATTGATCATAATCAGCTAGTAATTTTTCATATGTGGCTGCGTTTGAAAAGTTTTCTTCTTTTCCCATCTCTTGCTCAAGCCTTCGAAGTTTTGTTTCCATTTGCTGCAAGTGCGTAAAGACGGTTAACATTTCATCCCAAATTTTTAAAGACGTTTCTAATCCAGTATTTTGAGCTAAATACCCAATTGAGACATCTTTCGGTTTTATAATTTCGCCGCCATCATGAGATAGCTCTCCAGCAATTATTTTTAATAATGTAGATTTCCCGGCCCCGTTTCGTCCGACTAGTGCGATGCGATCTTTCGTTTGCACTTCCAATTTTATGTTGGCAAGAATCGTTTCTGCACCGTATAATTTCGAAAGTCCATTTACTTGTAATAAAATCAATGTTTTCACCTCAAATAATTTCTTAACTTTGCCATGTTTATATTTCTCAATCATACTAAAAATAGTGTATAGTTTAAAATACAGAGAGAATACTTCTTCTTTCTATTATACAAGGAATTTAATGAGTGCTAAACTTCTGTATTTGATTAAAGTATATGAATCAAGATAGGAAGAGAGGAGAGGTTATATGGATCAGCAAAAAATTCCACAAGCCACTGCTAAGCGATTGCCTCTATACTATCGATTTATCCAAAACTTATCTCTTTCTGGTAAGCAACGTGTTTCATCAGCCGAATTGAGTGAAGCGGTAAAGGTTGATTCCGCAACTATTCGAAGAGATTTCTCGTACTTTGGAGCGTTAGGGAAAAAAGGATATGGATATAACGTAAATTATTTATTATCATTTTTCCGGGAAACACTCGACCAAGATGATATAACACGTGTAGCACTTATTGGAGTAGGTAATTTAGGAACAGCTTTCTTACATTATAATTTCACGAAAAACAATAATACAAAGATTGAAATGGCATTTGATGTTAGTGAAGAGAAAGTTGGAACAGAAATCGGGGGCATTCCTGTATATCATTTAGATGAATTAGAAGAACGTTTATCGACTGATATACAAGTGGCAATATTAACAGTACCCGCTACAGTAGCGCAATCTGTAGCCGATAGATTGGCAGAAACAAACGTGCACGGTATTTTAAACTTTACACCAGCGCGCTTAAATGTGTCAGAGAATATAAGAATTCATCATATTGATTTAGCTGTAGAGTTACAAACACTCGTTTACTTTTTGAAAAATTATCCACAATAAAACGCAGAGGAAGCGACCTCTGCGTTTTATTATTGTTTCTTCTGTGTGAATTTAACTAATATAAGGCGAAGTGCCAAATTAAAATCAATTGTTGCCATAACTGCAAATAGTATTGTCCACATATTCCAGATTGTATCTGTTACGTTCGTAATGGCGAAACGTGTAAAGATACATCCGAGAAGGAAATACAATGCAGCCATGAACAATGGTGAGTTTCTCATACTAAAAATCCTCCGATAAAGCCTTGCATTTTTTCAGCTTCTTTAATCATCTCTTGAATTTGCTCATTGCTTACTGCAATTTGAGCCATTGCAACGAGTGTATTCATCGCAACATGAGCTGCAATTGGAACGATAATACGTTTCGTTTTTACATATAAAAAGGCGAATACGAGCCCCATAGCAGTGTATACCAATAAGTGAGTGAAATCAAAATGAATCGCCGCAAATACAAGAGAACTAATGATAGCGGCAATAAAGAAGTTAAACTTCTTGTAAAGTGTACCAAATAAAATTTTTCTAAATACGATTTCTTCTAGGATAGGTCCGATTATAGATACAACAATAAGGAACCAAGGTGTTGTTCTTGCGATGTCCATAAGTCTTGCTGTATTTTCAGATCCAGGTTTAATACCTAGTAAATACATTTCAATCATACCAGCAATACTTTGTGAGAAAAATGCTAAGAAGAACCCGATAAAAATCCATCCAACTGTAGCTGGAACAGAAGAGCGCATTGCATCTAAATGCCTGTCACGAATATCTGTTCTAAGTAACCAAAGTACGATGCATAATGCAATAAAGAAGCTAATGATAGCCCAATGTCCAGTTATGATTTGCCCTTTTTCTTCAGTGGTTAATCCTCTATTATCATAGAGACCTGTTTTTAAGAGTAATGGCAATCCAACAATTCCGGATAACTGCATTAAAATATATGTAACGATAACCCACCAATATTGTTTCTTCAAATGGTTTAACCATCCTTTCTAACTCTAGTTTATGAGATAAGGCAGGATAACATGTAATATGCTACCTACGATATAAACTTTCATTCGAATTATGATTTTTTTGTAAATCTGTATTGGAAATTAAAATAGAAGACAGGAAAAAGCTGTGTATGTAGCGAAAACAACTTAGGGTGTCCTTCATATTGTAACATACGAGCAGTGGAAACAACGATTCATATAGTAAAGCTAGTAGAAGAAGAATTTTATATAGAAAAGTATATAGTGATTTGCGAAAAAATTATGATTTTTTTACTTGCAAAAGAAATTGAGATTATTTATTATTATAAGTGTGTTAGCACTCGGGTGACTTGAGTGCTAATAAATAAAATTTACATAACAAAATGAGGAGGTTATTGTTCATGCTAAAGCCATTAGGTGATCGCGTTGTAATTGAGCTTGTTCAAGCAGAAGAAAAAACAGCAAGTGGTATTGTATTACCAGACACTGCAAAAGAAAAACCACAAGAGGGTAAAGTTGTTGCAGCAGGTACTGGTCGAGTGCTTGAAAATGGTGAGCGTGTTGCTTTAGAGGTAGCAGCAGGTGATCTTATCATCTTCTCAAAATATGCAGGTACTGAAGTGAAATACGAAGGTAAAGAGTACTTGATTTTACGTGAAAGTGACATTTTAGCGGTTATCGGTTAATTATATAAATCTTAAAAATTCAAGGGGGTCAATTATTATGGCAAAAGATATTAAATTTGGTGAAGAAGCACGTCGTTCGATGCTTCGCGGTGTCGACACTCTTGCAAATGCAGTAAAAGTAACGCTTGGACCAAAAGGTCGTAACGTTGTACTTGAGAAAAAATTCGGTTCACCACTTATTACTAATGATGGTGTAACGATCGCAAAAGAAATCGAATTAGAAGATGCATTCGAAAACATGGGTGCAAAATTAGTAGCAGAAGTTGCTAGCAAAACAAATGATGTAGCTGGTGACGGAACAACAACTGCAACTGTATTAGCACAAGCTATGATTCGTGAAGGTCTTAAAAACGTAACAGCTGGCGCTAACCCAATGGGTCTTCGTAAAGGTATCGAAAAAGCTGTTGCTGCTGCAATTGAAGAATTAAAAACGATTTCTAAACCAATCGAAGGCAAATCTTCAATCGCACAAGTAGCTGCTATTTCTGCTGCTGACGAAGAAGTAGGTCAATTAATCGCTGAAGCAATGGAGCGCGTTGGTAACGACGGCGTTATTACTTTAGAAGAATCTAAAGGTTTCACAACAGAATTAGACGTAGTAGAAGGTATGCAATTTGATCGTGGATATGCATCTCCTTACATGATTACTGATTCTGACAAAATGGAAGCGGTTCTTGATAACCCATACATTTTAATTACTGACAAAAAGATTTCTAACATCCAAGAAATCTTACCAGTATTAGAGCAAGTGGTACAACAAGGTAAACCACTTCTTATCATTGCTGAAGATGTAGAAGGCGAAGCTTTAGCTACATTAGTAGTGAACAAACTTCGTGGTACATTCAATGTAGTAGCTGTTAAAGCTCCTGGATTTGGTGACCGTCGTAAAGCGATGCTAGAAGATATCGCAATCTTAACTGGTGGCGAAGTAATCACTGAAGAATTAGGCCGTGACTTAAAATCTGCTACAGTTGAATCTTTAGGACGCGCTGGTAAAATCGTTGTAACGAAAGAAAACACAACTGTAGTTGAAGGTATTGGAAATACACAACAAATCGAAGCTCGCATTGGTCAAATCCGTGCGCAATTAGAAGAAACAACTTCTGAATTCGATCGTGAAAAATTACAAGAGCGTCTTGCAAAACTTGCAGGTGGCGTAGCAGTAATTAAAGTAGGTGCAGCAACTGAAACTGAGTTAAAAGAGCGCAAACTTCGCATTGAAGATGCACTTAACTCAACTCGTGCAGCAGTAGAAGAAGGTATCGTTGCAGGTGGTGGTACTTCACTTATGAACGTATACACGAAAGTAGCTTCTATCGTAGCTGAAGGCGACGAAGCAACAGGTATCAACATCGTACTTCGTGCACTAGAAGAGCCAGTTCGTCAAATCGCAATCAACGCTGGTCTAGAAGGATCTGTAGTTGTAGAGCGTCTAAAAGGCGAAAAAGTAGGCGTTGGTTTCAACGCAGCTACTGGTGAGTGGGTTAACATGCTTGAAACTGGTATCGTAGATCCAGCTAAAGTAACTCGCTCTGCACTTCAAAACGCAGCATCTGTTGCAGCTATGTTCTTAACAACTGAAGCTGTAGTAGCTGACAAGCCAGAACCAGCTGGTGCTGCTGGAATGCCTGACATGGGCGGCATGGGCATGGGCGGTATGGGCGGAATGATGTAATTCCGTTTGCTCGAAAAACATTCACTTCTATATAGAAGTGGATGTTTTTTTGTGTTTTTTAGAAAAGGAAATGAATTTCTGTAGAATTTTGTCGCTTTCTCTCTTGACCATATCGATACTTCATTGTTAGAATCTAGGAAGATAATATAAAACGATCCTTCATATATCCTCAATGATATGGTTTGAGAGTCTCTACCGGGTTACCGTAAACAACCTGACTATGAAGGCAGTGTGTCTTATATTTATAAAGAGCGGAGACTATCTTTCTTTATAAAGCCAGACCCCTGCCTTTTCTTTGTTATGAGACTAGAGGCGGAGGACTGGCTTTTTTTATTATATTGGTAATGCTTTTCGCCTAATTGGTGAAAATATTTATATACGAGAACTAACGTTGGGGTGATTATTTTGAAAAAGCAGCATGATACAATTATCGTTTTGGATTTTGGGAGTCAATACAATCAGTTAATAGCACGTCGAATTCGTGAGTTCGGTGTATACAGTGAACTTCATCCACATACAATTACTGCAGAAGAAATTAAAGCAATGAATCCAAAAGGGATTATTTTCTCTGGTGGACCAAATAGTGTATACGGTGAAGGTGCATTACATTGTGATGAAAAAATCTTTGACCTAGGATTACCGATTTTCGGTATTTGTTACGGTATGCAGCTTATGACACAACAATTCGGTGGTAAAGTAGAACGTGCAAACCACCGTGAGTACGGAAAAGCTGTTCTTAAAGTAGAGAACGAATCAAAATTATATGCGAACCTTCCAGAAGAGCAAGTTGTATGGATGAGTCATGGTGACCTAGTAACTGGTTTACCTGAAGGATTCGTAGTAGACGCAACAAGTGAGTCTTGCCCAATTGCTGGTATGAGCAATGAAGCGAAAAACTTATACGGTGTACAATTCCACCCAGAAGTACGTCACTCTGAGCACGGTAACGATTTAATTAAAAACTTTGTATTCGGCGTATGTGGTTGTTCTGAAGGATGGAACATGGAGAACTTTATCGAAGTAGAATTAGAGAAAATCCGTGAAACTGTTGGAGACAAAAAAGTACTATGCGCACTTAGTGGCGGTGTAGACTCTTCTGTTGTAGCAGTATTAATTCATAAAGCAATCGGCGACCAATTAACATGTATTTTCGTGGATCATGGCTTACTTCGTAAAGGTGAAGCAGAAGGCGTTATGAAAACATTCAGCGAAGGCTTCCACATGAACGTAATTAAGGTGGATGCGAAAGAACGCTTTATGAACAAGTTAAAAGGTGTAGAAGATCCAGAACAAAAACGTAAAATCATCGGTAACGAATTCATTTACGTATTTGATGATGAAGCGTCTAAATTACAAGGAATGGATTTCTTAGCGCAAGGTACACTTTACACAGATATCGTTGAGAGTGGTACAGCGACTGCACAAACAATTAAATCTCACCATAACGTTGGTGGACTTCCGGAAGACATGCAGTTCAAATTAATTGAGCCTTTAAACACGTTATTTAAAGATGAAGTACGTGTATTAGGATCTGAACTAGGAATTCCTGATGAAATCGTATGGCGTCAACCATTCCCAGGCCCTGGTCTTGGTATTCGTGTATTAGGTGAAATCACAGAAGAGAAATTAGAAATCGTTCGTGAATCTGATGCGATTTTACGTGAAGAAATTATTAAAGCAGGATTAGACCGCGAAATCTGGCAATACTTCACTGCGCTTCCTGGTATGCGTAGCGTAGGTGTTATGGGTGACGAGCGTACTTACGATTACACAGTAGGTATCCGTGCAGTAACATCTATCGACGGTATGACAGCTGACTGGGCACGTATCCCTTGGGACGTATTAGAGAAAATCTCTGTACGTATCGTAAATGAAGTAAAACACGTTAACCGTATCGTGTATGATGTAACGAGTAAGCCACCAGCAACTATTGAGTGGGAATAGTATTATAAAAAAGATCCATCTATTGCTTATGCATAGATGGATCTTTTTTGATTTTAACTTTAATACGAACGAAAATATAAAAAAATATAAAAATGTTCGTTTTTAAATTGACAAAAATACTTTCAAGAGTTAATATGAGTATGTAATTCAAACGAAAAGTGAATATTATAGCCGTCGTATAATATCGGGAATATGGCCCGAAAGTTTCTACCTAGCTACCGTAAATGGCTTGACTACGAGGCGTTTGTATAAAGATGAGGGGAAACTTGTCTTTGTTTATAGAACGCTTCCATGTATATATGCAATGGGAGCCTTTTTTATTGTTATAGATAAAAGAGGGCTAGGGTGAAATACGGCGAGTAATCATATAACGGGGGAAACGTAAGATGAAACGCTATTTTCAGTTTGATGAACTCGGTACAAATTATAAAACAGAGTTCATAGCGGGGTTAACGACATTTTTATCTATGGCTTACGTACTATTTGTCAATCCTGCTACGCTGTCGCTTGGCAATGTTAAGGGATTACCGGCAGGTACGGGAATGGATCCAGGTGCAGTATTCGTTGCTACAGCATTAGCGGCAGCAATCGGTTCGTTAATTATGGGGATTTTCGCAAAGTATCCAATTGCTTTAGCGCCAGGTATGGGGATTAACGCGTTCTTTGCTTATACAGCAGTGTTAACGATGGGTATTCCGTGGCAAACAGCAATTGCCGGAACATTAATGTCAGGTATTATCTTTATTATTCTTACTGCTTCAGGTATTCGTGAAAAAATCATTAATGCAATTCCATCAGAGTTAAAGTTTGCAGTAGCGGCAGGTATCGGATTATTCATTGCTTTCCTTGGATTCCAAAATGCCGGAATTATCGTGAAAAATGATGCTGTTCTTGTTGGGTTGGGGGACTTAACAAAGGGCACAACGTTACTAGCGATCTTCGGAGTTGTTATTACAATTATCTTCATGATTAAGAAAATCAATGGTGCGGTATTTTACGGTATGATTCTTACGGCAATCTTAGGAGTAACAACAGGATTAATTGATACTCCGAAAGCTGTAGTGGGAGCAATACCGAGCCTAGAACCGACGTTCGGGGTGGCGTTAACTCACTTCGGAGATATTTTCACTGTTGAAATGGGTATTGTTATTATAACGTTCTTCTTTATAGATTTCTTTGATACAGCAGGTACGCTTGTGGCGGTTGCGAATCAAGCAGGATTAATGAAGAACAATAAATTACCACGTGCAGGGAAAGCGTTATTTGCAGATGCGATTGCAACTGTAATCGGTGCGATCTTAGGTACATCAACGACAACGTCTTACATTGAGTCGTCTGCAGGGGTAGCAGCGGGAGGACGTTCTGGATTTACAGCAGTTGTAACAGCAGGATTCTTCTTACTGGCACTATTCTTCTCGCCATTACTAAGTGTTGTGACACCAGCAGTAACGGCACCAGCTTTAATTATTGTAGGGATCTTGATGGTTTCATCTTTAGGAGAAATTGATTGGAAGAAATTCGAGATTGCAGTACCGGCATTCTTTACTATCATTTCAATGCCGCTTACGTACAGTATCGCAACGGGAATTGCAATCGGATTTATCTTCTATCCAATTACAATGGTTGTGAGTGGTCGTCGTAAAGAGATTCATCCAATTATGTATGTTCTGGGAGTTTTATTCGTACTATATTTCATCTACGTTCGTAAATAAAAGGGGTTTTTGAAAGGTCTAGACTTAAGGGGAGTCTAGACCTTTTTTGCGTCTTCAGAAAATCTTAAGGATTTCCGAACGTTTTTCTTCAGAAGTTTTCCTATAATAGAAGTTAGGGATAAAAAATGATGGGGGAGATATTGTGGCGCACGAAACAATACTTGTTGTAGATGATGAAAAAGAAATTCGAAATTTAATTACAATCTATTTAAAGAATGAAGGATATAAAGTACTGCAAGCAGGAGACGGAGAAGAAGGATTACGTCTATTAGAAAAAAATGAAGTGCACTTAGTCGTATTAGATATTATGATGCCGAAAGTAGATGGTATTCATATGTGTATGAAAGTAAGAGAATCGAAAGAAATGCCAATTATTATGCTTTCTGCGAAAACGCAAGATATGGATAAGATTTTAGGATTAACAACAGGTGCGGATGATTACGTAACGAAACCATTTAATCCGTTAGAGTTAATCGCAAGAATTAAATCTCAGTTACGTCGTTATATGAAAATGAATGGTTTCGCTATTCAAAATGAGGACGAGTTAGAAATTGGAGAGATGAAAATAAACATTTCGACCCATAAAGTTATTGTGGATGGAGAAGAAGTGAAATTGACTCCGAGGGAATTTTCGATTTTAGAATTACTAGCTCGTAATCCGGGGATGGTCTTTAGCGCAGAACAAATTTATGAAAAGGTTTGGAATGAAAGATCGTTCCAGTCGGATAATACGGTAATGGTTCATATTCGGAAAGTGCGTGAAAAGATTGAAGAGAATCCAAGGAAACCAATATATATAAAAACAGTATGGGGAGTGGGGTATAAGATTGAAAAAGATATTTAATCCATTTACTTATATTAGGAAAATCCGAGAATTAATTGGAAAGATAGTGAAGAGTGTGAAACGGAGTATACGAATTCAACTTATTACTGCGTTTACTGCTTGTGCGTTATTAGGGCTTTTGTCTGCAAAGGCAGCAGCGCCGTTTTTTGAGAATGCGAATCGGGAGGCGACGATCGATTATCGGGCTGGTATGGAACAAATTAACCAACAAGCTCAAAGTATGGCGAATAGTTCAGTTCATGAAAATAAATTAGAAGCTATATCAAGTATGATTGAAATAGAGAATCAAAATTTAGAACAAGACTCTAGAGCTTTAAAAGTATTGGTTACCGACGAGAGCGGTAAAGTTTTATATAAAACGAAGCAGGCGCAAGAAGAACAAATTGATTTGCATAATACAATTCGTAATGCATCATCGTTTGCGATTAATTATATGAATGGTAGAAAAGAATTTGAAAGTACGAGAAAAGAATTTGTTGCTTTTGCACCAATTACAATTGAAGGAAAGAATTTATACATGTTTGTTAGTGGGATTCCAGAAGGTGAAGTAATATATGATACGCAAGAAGGGCCGTTTCCATTTTTCATAGGAGTACTTGTATTCATTTTCTCTTTCTTCTATATAACAAAGAGAAAGATGAAGCAAATTGAAGCAATGGCGCGAGGGGTAAAAGAAATAGAAAAGGGTAACTTAACTTACCGTATTGAGACAAAAGGTGAAGATGAGATTGCGGCTTTAACTGAGAATATTAATAATATGGCAGAAGAGCTTATGAATAATATAGAAAAGGAACGTAAATTAGAAAAGCAAAAGAATGAGCTTATTACGAATGTATCTCATGATTTGCGTACGCCACTTACTTCTATTATGGGGTACTTACGATTACTTCGAGATTCTAAATATGAGAATATGGAACAACATGATGAGTATACGAGAATCGCTTTTGCGAAGTCGGAGCAGTTAAAGAATTTAATAGAAGATTTATTTGAGTATACGAAATTAACAAATGAACAAGTTATGCTAGAAAAACAAGATGTGTGTATAAATGAATTACTTGAACAATTAATAGAAGAGTTAGTACCGCAGGCGGAAGAACATGGACTTACATTTGTTAAGAAATTTCCTGAGGAACGTGCCTATGCATCAATTGATTCGGAAAAGATGGTCCGTGTATTTGATAATTTACTAATGAATGCGATTAAGTATAGCAAAGATGATGGAGAGATAAAAGTTTCTCTTCAAAGGCAACGCAGGGATATGCAAATTGTTATAGCGAATCATAGTGAAGAGTTTACGAGAGAAGAGTTAGCTAATCTGTTTGAACGTTTTTATAAGAAGGATCAATCTCGAAGTAGAGTAACGGAAGGTTCGGGACTAGGTTTAGCGATTGCGAAAAGTATTGTTGAATTACAAGGTGGTAGTATTAGAGCAGAATATGAGGATGGTATTATTCAATTTATCGTCTCGTTACCTATTATAGAAAAATAATAAATGAATGGAATGGTATATGATAAAAAGGCTTATTTTAAAAGAAATAAGCTTTTTTATATTTTTTTAGAAAACATGTTGACGATTAGAGTTTAGAGGTGTAATATAGAACAAGTCGCCGATGACATTAACATCGAAAGCGGCAAACGAAATAAAAAACTTAGTTGACATTAACTAACGAAGATGTTAACATAAGGAAGTCGCAAATGAGCGACCAAGTAGTTCTTTGAAAACTGAACGAAACAAACAACGTGAAACGTCAATTTTTATT
>NZ_JBNNUI010000019.1:0-22578 GCF_050279585.1 Bacillus sp. NPDC094064 | reverse complement strand
GGAAATCAGGCATACTTTGAACCTGATGGCGTACATTTAACAAAAGCAGGTGCAGAAGCATATGCTGCCCTTGTAGCAAAAGCAGTGAATCAATAGAGAGTATGGAAACGATTCTGATGAAAAGATTTACAAAACGTATTTACGAAATTCTAACAAAAGAAAATGAATTTAATGAAGCCGTTCCAGAGGATAAAGAATAGGAGTTAGTTAAAAATTAAAGAAGTTTCCGAAATATAATGTATAACCATTTCTTTTAAGTTATGACACTTTAAATCAAGAAAAAGACCGTCTATTGACAGTCTTTTTTTTGATTTAGATTATTTTATTCCCATGGCTTTTTCTCTTCCCTACGTTGCTCTAAATCAGATTCCCAAGGATGTTGAATATTTTTATCTTCTTGGTTGTAAGTATCTGTAGAATCGGGATCGTCAGATGGATTATTAGTATTATTAGCGTAAAACGGATAAAAAATAAAACTGACTCTAGTTAGCCAGTTTTTACATATCCCAAAAGTCGGTAGATTTAACGTTTGGTTTTATTTTCCTAATAACTTTTAAAATCTTTTTCATTACAGTTGGACTAGGTATGTATTCTTTATCATTGCACGCCTTTGAAACTGTAGGACGACTTAAATTCGCGGTCTTTTCTAAATCATTTTGAGTGAAGCCATTCTGATCTAAAAAATCACCTAATTTCGTTCGGTTTTTCCCTCCGAATTTCCAAAACACTTAAATCCCCCCTGAACCTATTTTCAACATTGTGGACATAAATGTAAAAAACTATTCGCATAGACGGCAAAAGTTTTTTACATAATGTACAAGCTGTCCACAATATGATGTATCAAAGCAGCTAAAACGGTATTTATTAAGGTAGAAGAATACGAGGTTACCAAAGTAAGTTGCGAATGATTACCACAGTATTTATCAAGATTTCTACCAAGGTAAAACTACCACGGTATTAAGTAGATGAAGCTATGTAATATCTACATTCTAAATTCTGTTTATAAAGGGGGCATTTAAATGCGTGCTAGGAAAGAAACAATTCCTTTTCGCGAGTTTATGGATCGGTCATACAAAGATAAAAAACAGAAAATCCGTAAATACAATTCATTAAGTCCTTTTGCATTCCTTCATATGTCGGATCAGGTATTACATACTTACATTGCATTAGGAGTTATGGGAACGATTTTAATCGGAGCAGTCATGTTAGAAAAATACTTGGTGCGACATGACTATATATCAGCAGCTAAATTTGTAAGCGAAGGTATTTATCACGGAACGCGAATTGGTGGAGTTTGCTTGATTGGATATGTATTTGTTCGTATCGTAATCATGTTTTAAGGAGGGAAGGGAGTAATGGGGATTATAAAGGAGTGGCTTCGTACGCAAAAGTTAAGGAATCAGCTTATGGAGGTGTTCGGAAAAGCAGGCTTATATACGGAACATCAAACCCGTGGGGGAAAAGTGCCTATTTATCCAAAGGTACATAATGTTTCTTCTTCAGCAGCAAGCGTGAGGTATGTTTTTACCATCCCAAACGGATTAGATCCACAGAAGATTGAAAAGAAGTGGTTTTGTTTTCAGCAAATATTAGGACGGAATATTATGATTGAAGGGGATGTGAAAAAGTTTGTACTACATGTATTCAGTTCAGATGCTGGACTAAAACCATACAATTACTGTTATAAAGAATGGCAGCCATTATTAAAAGAATACCGTCTTCCTGTTGTGGTTGGCCGGGACCAATTCGGAAAAACGATTACGTACGATATGGTTGATTCCAATACACCACACTTATTAATAGCAGGAGAAACGGGAAGCGGAAAAAGTAGTATGGTACGTGTTGTACTATCTACACTCATTCAATATATGTCTCCTGAAAAGTTGCATTTATATCTTGGTGACCTAAAAAACTCTGAATTTCATTTTTTGCGTAGAGTGAAGCATGTAAAAGAAGTTTGTATGGAAGAAATCGAAATGAAAATAATGCTTCAAAAGTTATGGAAGGAAATCAGAGAACGAAGAAAACTTATGGAAGAATATGAAGTTGATCATATTGATGCGTACAACAAATTAAATCCTAATCATCAAGAACCATATATTCTACTTGCTATCGATGAAGTTGCTATGCTTAAAGATGAAACAGAGTGTATGACTACGATTGAAAAGATTTCAGCAGTCGGCCGATCACTTGGAGTCTTTCTTATGCTTAGTATGCAGAGGCCAGATGCAAAAGTGTTAGATGGTAAGTTAAAGCTCAATATGACCGTAAGAATCGGCTTTAAATGTGATAGTGCAATTAATAGTAATATCATGGGTACTCCTGGTTCAGAGCATTTAGAGCAATCAGGTCAAATGATTTTAAAACGAAATGGATTAAAGAAAGTGCAAGCTCCTTATTTGGAATTAGGTAAGGCGAAACAAATTGTTGAAACATATCGCATGTCTAAAGAGGAGAAAATACTCCAGAATTCATCGCAAGAAGAAATTCCGTTATTTGGGGTGTTAGATGATGAAGAGTAGAGATAAAGGAATTTTGAATGATTTGAATCGATTTAGATGCATGTCCCGTGACGATATTATTGACTTGCATTTTCAAGGCTTAAAGAATGCGGTAACTTGCTGTAATACGGTTATGAAACGATTAAGAAGAGACGGCCATGTTGATGCTAACGTATTGCAGCACCCATACATTTATTTTCCGCAGCCAAGTTCTATCAGAAAGACAAGTCAAAAAATTCCTCATTTCCTTGGTATTGTGGACGTTTACAAACAACTCGTTCATTATGAAAATCCTAAACTATTCAAAGTTGAACCAAAGTATGGGAAAGAATATATGGAGCCAGATGCTTTTACTATATGGCGTAGATCCCCATTTTTTATTGAAGTTCAAAATTCGGTTTATAGTAAAAAGATAATGCAAGATAAGATAAACAGATATGAGTTATATTTCCATAGCCAAGAATGGCATAATGAATCCTGGCAACCGAAAGGTTCTAAATTCTTTCCTTCAATCCTTATAATTACTGACAAACATTACGACGTTCAATCTCCTCATTTACGTATATTTCAGGTGAATTCTATAGAAAATTTTATGAATAATTTAGGGGTGAAATCGTAAAGAAAGCCTGCATAATGCAGAGCTTTTTTCTTTTTTTAACTGTTCAATTGCTATAGGATAAGCTGGATTTTTATCGACTGTTATAACACGAGGTTTTGAAACATGAAAAGACTGCAAGGCCTTCTTGAAAAAGTGCTTTGCAGCCTTCTGGTCTCTTGTTTTACTTAGGTAAAAATCAATTGTATTTCCTTTCGAATCAACAGCACGATACAGGTACATCCATTGACCTTTTACTTTGATATATGTTTCATCGACTCTCCAGGAGTCATTTGTTTGTTTAAGATGGCGTCGGATTCGTTTGTCCAATTCAGGACCGTACTGATGAACCCAACGCATAATCGTTGTATGAGAAATGGATAAGCCCCGTTCCTCCATCATTTCTACTAAATCACGAACCTTCTTTAGATTAGTAGTATCAGTATGTCCCAGAGTTAGAGATTGCTTATAGTTATTTTGGAATTTTCGCACCACAATCCTATTCAGACAAAACTTGTGAGCTAGTATTCGACAAAAGTAGGAGACTAAAATAGGTGCCGTCTCAGGTGGTATTGATAGGGGGGAATTGGGAATAAATAGAATAACTATTTATGAAAACTAAGAGGAGGAATATAAAATGTTTAAGTGGTTTAAGAAGTGGGTTAACGGGCCCGATAATCTAGATCAGGCTGCTATTGAGTTTTATATCGGTGACGATAGAGTCGTTCTCATAGGTAATGATGCAATGAACTTTGTAGCTAACTTTAATAAGAAATACCAAACTCTATATGTTGAAAATAAATTAACTGGAACGAATATACGATTTAGGGTGTTTCATGTGGGTACCTACAAGAGAACAACTTATAGAGTAGCAATTGGGAGGTAGCGTTACATCCGAATATTCCGTATGTGGAGGTATACTGGAAATGAAGGAGCATATTTTTATCTTGGAAGTAATCAAGCAATGCAACGAAAAAGGAAAAGCGGCAAGCAGAGATCTGCTTTCAAGTAAAAGCAAAGGATCAGAATTTGTTTTATCCCCTCAGCAAATCCGCCACCTGGAAATTTTAGGAATTGGAGGATTTGTCGTAAAAGGCAGAGGGCGGGCCGGTACAAAGATCACTGATGTCGGAATAGAGTATTTGTATTTTCTTAAATCAAAGTCTGCTGTGTATTGCTAAAGAAATTATTCCTATATTTTGATTGTGGATGGAAATGATATAATTAGCCATTACTAAAAGCGATAATACGAACATTTGAACTTTTTTATAGCCGTATAACAAAAAAGCGCTATTCTTTCTGTAGAATCAAAGGAAAGGATGGCGTTTTTAGGTACTGGGTTATATAAAGATGGTTGATGTTAAGTCATCTTTTATTTTTTATTTAGCTGTAGAGATGAATTAATTTCACGTACCGTATTTCATATTAATAAGAAAAATTCAGTAATACTGGGATTTTAAGTGATTCAATTATCTTTATTCCCCATAATGGACCGAAAGGTAAAAAAGGAAGCGGTTAGCATTTTAAAGTTAAGAGACTTGCATGATGAGCTCTATATTACAATTATATATGTTATGAAATCTATATCTAAAAAGGGGTGATTTTAATATGTCAAACTTAAAACAAAAGAAACTAATATTAGTGTAATTGAATTTATTGAAAGTGTTAAAAATCTTAAAAAACGTAAAAACGCATATCAATTATTAGATATATTTACTGAAATAACAGGCTATACAACAAAAATGTGGGGACCAAGCATTATCGGCTTCGGTACATACCATTATAAGTATACATCCGATCATGAGGGAGATGCTCCATTAATAGGCTTTTCCCCAAGAAAAGCTAAAATGAACGGAGTTAACCCAAAACAATAAAAACGAGTGAGATACACAAAATGTTCGTTCTAGGGCATTATGAAATCTTAACTTGATGACGATGGGGTCCCCTTATGTTTGTGAATTTATTCCTGGTTATATTCGCATATTCATCTTTTTTTAAAGATATTTACTATAGAGGGTAGGTATTATAAACTAGCCTAGGCAGTAACGAATACGTCTTTTAAATTTCTGAAAGTTAAAGTTTAAGAGATTCATATGTAATTTCTTTTTAAGAAGATTTTGGGAGGAGAATTCTTTTTTTATGAAGCATCGAGTAGTAGCAGGTATTTTAGCAGTAAATTTATTAACATATCCAATTAGTGGGTTAGCTCAAACAAATACATTTCCAGATGTACCTGATTGGGCAAAAGAATCAGTTAATTATTTAGTTGATAAACAGGTAATTAGCGGAATGCCAGATGGTACATTTGCACCAGATGGTACATTAACACGTGCTCAAGCGGCAACAATCATAACAAAAGTTTTAGGGTTACAAGTTAATGAAAATGCGAAACCATCTTTTAAAGATGCACAGAATCATTGGGCAACTCCATATATCGCAGCTGCTGAAAAAGCAGGGTTCATTGCAGGAGAAGGAAACGGTATATTTAATCCGGATGGACAAGTCACTCGTGCCGCTATGGCAGCTATGCTTGTGAATACATATAAATTGGATCAAGACGTTAGCGGAACGTTAACTACGAAATTTGCAGACTTAAAAGGCCATTGGGGTGAAAAGTTCGCTGATATTTTAGTAGAATTAAATATCTCTGTCGGTACAGATAATGGTTGGAAACCGGATACCCCTATAAAACGTGTAGAAGCAGCACAGCTTACTGCCAAAACTGATATGTTGAAAAATGGCGGTCAACAGCAAACGAAAACAATGTATATAGATAGAAAGTTCATAACATATCATCAGCCATCACTATCATCAGGTATTACATCAAATCAACATGAACCTCAAACTGTTACCATAAAAGAGGAGCGAGATGGCTGGATTAAAATTGTAACGGATCAAGGAGATAAATGGACGCCATTAATAGAGAAAACAGAGTATATTGATAAAACCTTTACTACATATCAAGAAGCATCACATTCTTCTAAAGTGACGGGAAAATATGCTCCGCAAACCGTAACAGTCATTGAAGAAAATGGAAGCTGGATTCGTATCCGTACAGGTGCTGGTTTCCAATGGATTGATAAAAATCAATTAAATCAAGCAAACTTCTTAGAAGGAAAAGCAATTATTATTGATCCAGGTCATGGCGGTGTGGATCCAGGACACGAAGGCGTAGACATGGATGAAAGTAAAATTGTATTAGACACATCCTTACGCGTACAGAAATTATTTGAACAAAAAACACCATTTACTGTATTGCTAACACATGATACTGACATAAGACCAGGAACAGATGCAAAAGATTCTCTAAAAAAACGAGTAGAATTTGCGCAAGCGAATAACGGGGATATCTTTGTAAGTATTCATGGAAATGGTTTTGACGGAACTGCTCAAGGTACAGAAACATACTATTACAGATCTGCAACGAGCCAAACAAACCCACATGTAGATGAAAGTCGTATGCTAGCAGAAAAAATTCAAAATCGTCTTGTGGATGCACTTGGAACAAGTGACAGAGGCGTAAAAGATGGCGACTTATATGTCGTTCGAGAAAACACAATGCCCGCTGTATTAACAGAACTAGGATTCGTTGACAACAGGATAGAGGGTGAAAAACTATCCTCTCCAGAATGGAGACAACGCTCTGCAGAAGCGATTTACGCTGGTATCTTAGACTATTATGAGTGGAAAGGTAATGACGTTTCTTCTTATCGTTAATAATAGATTTATAGAATAGAAATGAGAAAGAGGTTGCCTGAAAGTGGGCAACCTCTTTTTGTTTAGGGAGTATTAACGGGAAGGCGATATATTTGATTGAAACAGTAGAACATGGGGTAGTGACAGGATTACTGTTATAGACGGGCTACCGCCAGCATTTCGGAAAAAACCCACGCTAAGAGCATGCAAGATTTTATACAGTTTTTTGGCTAATCCAATTGTAAAATGATAATAAAATTGTTGAATCTCCAAATAAGTCGTTACATTTACAATAAAGTTATTTAAAAATGTCAGTGATGGCATTCAATTAATGAAATAAAGTTTATTCAGTTAACTGAGCAGTTTGATTAATACATAAAGGAAATTAAGCTGGTTTCATAGAATTAATTAGGCAATTCATTATCTTGGAGGAATGACTGAATGGCTGAATTGATTTATCATGTTGCGGTTTCACTGGACAATTTTATTGCGGATCAAGGTATGATAGAAGGAAATATTAATAATTCTCTCTTTTTATTTGAGGGGGATCATGTCCCGGACTTTTTAGCAGATATTCAGGAATACGATGCCGTGTTGATGGGGGGGAAAACATATGAGTTTGGATTTCAATTCGGTGCTAAACCTGGTGAACCTGGATATAAGGGCATAAAACATTACATATTTTCAAACTCCATACAGTTTGAGGCAAACGAGGAAGTTGAACTTATTAAAGAAGATGCTATAGGGTTTATTAAGAACCTTAAAAAACAATATAATGGTAAGATTTGGTTGTGTGGAGGCGGAGATTTGGCTGGGTCGTTGTTTAAAAATAAACTTATTGATCAATTAGTATTAAAGGTTAATCCAATTATAGTTGGTGAAGGTATTTCTCTATTTGGTAGCGTAAAACCACGTCTTAAATTAAAGTTAGTGGACATGAAACAGTATTCTAATGGAGTTATCAAACCTACCTACAATATTATTTATACTTAGAATTATCATGGAGAACTACTGTTTAAAATTAATTTTTAAAAATAAAATTTCATCCAATTGTTCCACTATTGCGGAAGAATACTTAACTTATTAAAAGACTTTATTGTTGCTGATTTTTTAAAAATTAGAGAAGGATAAATAAAATTAAACAATTATTCTAAACATCGTTCGATTGTTCGGACGGTGTTATGCGTGTTTATAGCGTAGAAATTAAACAACTTTATTATCATTACACACCTTTTTCTTTTTCATAGTATTTCCCCTTTTTTATCTCATGTTTGGCATTATACTCATTCCGATAATAGATTTTAAGTGAAAATCTAAAATAAATTATTTGTTTTCAAATTCCTTTATTCCGACAAAACATAGCAAAGACCGTGCGAGCTTCGTCGATGGATTTTAAAAGGGGAAATTCCATCAATATGGAATTTTTCTTATAGGAGGTGGCGTAGCGCTATGTCAGAAACTGAGATAGTATATACCAGCAATGAAGTCTATAGTCGTTTGGGAGTAAGTGGCAGCACACTTAGAAAGTATTCGGATGTCCTTGAACGTGAAGGGTATGATGTAAGAAAGAATAGTCGAGGAAGAAGGGAATATACAGAGTTTGATGTTGTACTTATTGAACAGTTAGTAGAGTTGAGTAAGCAAGATGGTATGACTTTAGAAAAGGCTGCGAAAATGATTGCAAAGCAGTTTGGAATCCATAATAAGAAAGAGGAATCCCAGGGGGCAGATCCAGTTCCTTATCAAATGCAGTATCAATTCCAGCAACAATATAGCGCTATGATAGATGAGATTAATAAGGTGCAGCAAGCTAACCTTTTAGAAATGGAAAAGAGACTAGGTGATCGTATAGAGCAAAAGAACAAATTAATCGAAGAGGATATTAAAGAAAGAAATAAATTAATAAAGGAAGACATGAAAGATCGGAAGGAACGTGAAGAAAGGATAGAAAAGAGGTTAGAGCTAAGGGATGATAATCTTATGAAGATGGTCAGAGAGATTCAAGATGCAAAACGTACTATTGTATCAGCCCAGGAAGAAATAGCGGCAGCTAGGTTGAAAAAGAAGTCTTGGTGGAAGTTTTGGGGTGATTTATAATTTTATACTTTTATAAAATTATAATGGGATTCAGCCGAGATTTTTCCGTAGAAAAAGGAACCCATAAAGGATTTCTTTTACATTATGCGGTTCTATAATCGTTGTTTTTAAGCTTCTTTCTAGTATCCCTAAATGCCAGGATCATTATTATCGTACATATTAATTTAAGCCAGCGAAACCCCTGGTGGAACATTAGTCCTGGGAAGAATTCATAAGCATATAAGAAACCAATGACAAGGAACAGTCAGAGCATAAATTTCAAATCTTTTAAATGAAACTTGTAATTATGAATCTTTTTCCACATATGTATACATTCCTAGTCTGTTGAATTTCTATAATTCTTATTGATGATATCTCGCATGTTTGCGATAAAGAATAGAAGGAATATGATGCCTATGATGCCGCTAACCCAATAATATGTACCTCCAGTTGTGAATTTATCATAGAAGGAGTAGGCGTTCGAGATTACAGATTTTCCGAACGGGAAAGCCCACTACGGTGCGATAGCACCCCGCTTTAGGGGTGGGATGATAGTGCCACTGAAAACCGTCAGGTTCGTGGTACTTTAAGTATACAAAAGTGTTTTCTCATTTTTGTATACTTTCCTGTTGTAGTTTGTTATACAAACTGATACATTTGATATATGAATGAATATAGAAGAACAAATACAACCGTATCCTTAGTTAACTATCATTTTGTGTTTTGTCCTCGATATAGGAGGAAAATATTCCTTCGTACAGATGTAGAAGAGCGCTTTAAAGAGTTGGTACAAGAAATATGCGACGAATTAGAAATTGTCATTGTCGCTTTAGAGTGTGACAAAGACCATACACATATGTTTTTAAACACACTGCCAACATTTAGTCCTGCTGATATTATGGCAAAAATCAAAGGAGTGACTTCAAAAAAATTGAGAGAGGAATTTCCTCACCTTAAACATTTGCCGAGTTTATGGACACGTAGCTATTTTGTATCTACCGCAGGAAATGTATCGAGTGCGACTATTAAACGATATGTGGAACAACAAAAGACAAGGGGCTGAGAAAGGTGCAAATTAAATGTAGTAATTGCGGATTTGAACAATTTATGAAAGACCATAAATTTAACAGAGAATATAAAGATGACTACAATAAAGCCTTGTTTGTTCTGTGTGAGAGAAATACTTGTGATACTTCCCAAATTAAAATTCCGAATGGTTATATCAGAGAAATGATGTGGCTTGGTTCGTGGTCAATTGTGAGAGATATAACTTTAGACGAATACAAAAGTCTTAAAAGAGCCAGATTTCTTAAGGATTTAGGTGAAGAAAAATGTACCAAACTGTAACAGTAAAAATCAAGCTACTTCCTACAAAAGAACAGGCTTCCATCTTAAATGCTATGGGAAAAGAATATATCTCTACAATCAACGCACTTGTATCTGAAATGATTGCCGAAAAGAAAACAACTAAAAAGACTACAAAAGATGTTCCTGTAAACCTTCCAAGTGCAGTGAAAAATCAAACTATCAAAGACGCTAAGAGTGTGTTTCAAAAAGTAAAGAAGGCAAAATATAAAATAATACCAGTATTAAAGAAACCCATTTGTGTGTGGAACAATCAAAACTATTCGTTTGATTCCACCTATATCCGTCTACCTTTAATGATAGATGGCAAAACAAAGAAAGTGTCTGTTCGTGCCTTATTGATTGATAAACACAACCGTAATTTTGATTTGTTAAAACACAAATTAGGCACGCTTCGCATCACGAAAAAATCAAACAAATGGATTGCCCAAATTTCTGTCACCATTCCTACCGCTGAAAAAATAGGAACAAAAATTATGGGTGTAGACTTAGGATTGAAAGTTCCTGCTGTGGCAGTGACGGATGATGAAAAAACTCGATTCTTTGGTAATGGCAGACAAAACAAATATGTCAGACGTATGTTTAAATCGAAACGTAAGAAATTGGGTGGATCGAAGAAATTGAATGCGATTCGTAATTTTGATGATAAAGAACAGCGATATATGAAAGACCAAGACCATAAAATAAGTCGTGCAATTATAAATTTTGCTAAAGAAAATAAGATTTCTGTCATTCGCTTAGAACAATTGGCGAACATTAGACAGACGACAAGAACAAGTCGTAAAAACGAAAAGAATTTGCATACTTGGTCATTTTATCGTCTATCTCAATTCATTGAATACAAAGCGAATTTAGAAGGTATTAAAGTTGAGTTTGTAAATCCTGCATACACAAGTCAAACATGTCCAAACTGTTCTAAAAAGAACAAGGCACAAGACAGAAAATACAAGTGTAAGTGCGGATTTGAAAAACATCGTGATTTAGTCGGTGCTATGAATATTCGATATGCACCTGTGATTGATGGTAATAGTCAATCAGCCTAAGATGCTATATGCACTGTCTTAGGAGGGGTAATGAGATGCCCTCATCTTGAAGGCTGTTCAAAACAGAAATGGACTGCGAACGTTTAGTCATTCAAGAATCCCACCCGTCACACCGTTAGGAGTAGGGCTTGCGGCTTTAGCCGTGGGAGTCTCAAAAGAATTACTGAGCATATAGTAGAAATTACTAATGAACCGAAACTTCTCATGTTGGTCACCTCAATTCTAAAAGTTATGACTTTAAATATAATTATACGCACATATGCACACACACACATATATATATGTAAAGATTCACAAAGGAATTACGGTATAGTGTCGAAAAAATAAGAATTATGAGATTTTTTGTTGAATTATGTCGTTTTTAATGCTATACTCATAACAACAAAGAAAGAGAAAACAAAAACCCTTATCTAGTAAGAAATCAGAATTTTTAGTTTTCTACGATCATTTTACTTCTTGTGCCGTAGAAGTTTGTGAATTTTTTTCCACTCTTTCTTTGTTTTACCCTATAAAAGAAAACAACCTGTTTTTATACAGGTTGTTTTCTTTTGTAAAAATTTAATTTGTTGTTTTTATAACGGTTGGGATTACTCTTTTAAAATTAAGAGGTTCTTTTTTGATGTTGATTATTTTTGTTCTAAAATACGTTCAACCTCATCTATTCCTAATTTACTGGCTTTAGCAATCGTTTCAAGTGGTACACCAAGTTCATGCATACCTTTAATCATCTGTATTTTTCCTTGCTGAACCCCTTCTTGAATTCCTTCTTTTTTCCCCTCATTACGAGCATGAGCAAACTTTGCAGCCTCATCCATTAAGGCCTTTTCTCTTGCTTCATATGCTTGACGGAAAGAAGAATCTTGACTCATACGTTCCCACTTATTCATTGCTTTTTGTAAAATCGGATCTTGGTTCATGGCAATGTCCTCCAATGTTTGTGTGAGATACTCATCTTCATTCGCTGGTAATAATAATAACCAACGAACAAACGAATCTTCCCACGGATTAACTTTCTCTTCGCGCCATTGCTGTAGTAACTTTGGAATCTCTACAATATGAACTTCGATATCGTCACTTAATAACTTTTGTTGCTGCTGATTCCAAAGGATTCCTGTTGTATGAAACGCTTCATATTCTGGAAACATCACAAAGTTTAACAAGTTTATGGTAATTGTTTTATGAAGTGAACTATAAGGCATTCCTTTTTGCAATTGAGAGGTGTATAACCTTCCCCAATAATATAAGCTTCGTTTGATCATATCGTGATTGTTATTCAATTGTATTTCTACATTTACCTTTGTTCCTGTATTTAATGTAGCCGAAATATCTAAAATTGATAATTTATCTTCTTCATATTCTCGATGCAAATGTGGATCTTCTAATTGTAGGGCAACAATAGGTGATTCTAAAGAATCTTTTAATATGGCATTTAAAAAGGCAACTAAAATATCTTCATTCCCATTTGTGCCAAATAACTGCTTAAATGCAAAATCGATACGTAAATTTACTAATGAATTGGACATGGTTTTCCTCTTCCTGTTTCAGACTATATCTTTACCTTTATTGTACATAAAACTAAAGTCAATATGCAAACAATCCCCCTATGACTTATATAGAGATATAGGTCTTTCTCTTAAAGGAATACATTTGGAACAGAGAGATTAAGTGAAAAGAAATAAAGGTACACTTAAAAGATTCAATTTTCCGAAAATAAATATTTACAAAAATATTTATTTGAATTAAAATACGAATTACAAAGATTCGACATTATACGACAAAATGAAATTATTTTTCAGAATATTAAAACAACTAGAGGTGAGGTATCTATATGAATCTATTTCGAAAAAAATCTATTTCAGCATTATTAGCACAGTCAGAACAAAAAGGAGCATCTTTAAAAAAAGAACTCGGTGCATTTGATCTTACTATGCTCGGGGTCGGCGCTATCATCGGAACTGGGATTTTCGTTCTTACCGGTGTTGCCGCAGCAGAACACGCAGGACCCGCACTTGTTTTGTCGTTTATTTTATCCGGTTTAGCCTGTGTATTTGCAGCCTTATGTTATTCTGAATTTGCATCAACTGTACCGGTATCCGGTAGTGCGTACACTTATAGCTATGCAACATTTGGAGAATTAATCGCTTGGATTTTAGGTTGGGATTTAATTTTAGAATATGGATTAGCTTCCTCAGCTGTTGCATCTGGTTGGTCAGGGTATTTACAAGGTCTATTAAGTGGATTTGGGATTACATTACCTACGGCTTTAACAAGCGCATATAATCCTGAAGCGGGAACATATGTAGACTTACCAGCAATCTGTATCATTTTTCTAATGACGTTGTTATTAACAAGAGGAGCAAAAAAATCAGCGCGTTTTAACGCTATCATGGTAGCTATCAAACTTTTTGTTGTCTTACTATTTATCGGTGTTGGTGCTTTCTATGTAAAGCCTGAAAACTGGACACCCTTTATGCCGTTCGGCTTCTCTGGCGTAACAACTGGGGCTGCAACTGTATTCTTTGCTTACATCGGATTTGATGCTGTATCAACAGCTGCTGAAGAAGTCAAAAATCCACAGCGTAACATGCCAATCGGCATTATTGCTTCTTTAACAATTTGTACGATTCTATATATCGTTGTTTCATTAGTTTTAACTGGGATTGTACCTTACGATCAGTTAGGTGTGAAAAACCCTGTTGCATTTGCACTACAATACATTCAACAAGATTGGGTTGCTGGTTTTATTTCTTTAGGAGCGATTACTGGAATTACAACTGTATTACTTGTTATGTTATATGGACAAACACGATTATTTTACGCAATTAGCCGCGATGGCTTACTACCAAAAGCATTTTCTCGCGTAAATAAAAAAACAAAAACACCTGTTATCAATAGTTGGATTACTGCCACTATGGTTTCTTTCTTTGCTGGTTTTGTTCCTTTAAGTAAACTAGCAGAATTAACAAATATCGGTACATTATTCGCATTCATCGTTGTATCAATTGGAGTAATTATTTTACGTAAAAAACAACCAGAACTACCGCGTGCTTTTAAAGTACCTTTGGTACCATGGATTCCTGCTTTAGCTGTTCTATTCTGTGGATACTTAGCATTACAACTCCCAGCAACAACATGGATCGGCTTTGCAATATGGCTTGTAATTGGACTTGTTGTTTACTTCAGTTACGGTTACAAAAATAGTACACTACAAAAGGAACAAAAAGAAGACGTAGCATAATGAAAAAGCTGTTGTCCCATTAGGACAGCAGCTTTTTTCCGTTCTGGTACAAAAAATAATATTATTGTGTATACCGAAATTATTCTTGAACTACTCACAACTTAACATCCTTACGGACTGTTTGAAGTGAGAGATTCCTAAGTACAGAAACCTAACAGTTTCTAATTCATTAGGCTATCTCCGTAGTTCCTATGGTTAAAAAGCGAATTGCTTTGTTTCTAAGATTGAGCACTGTATTTCAATCTCTATCGTGATGTGTGCCACAAGAAGGACACTCCCACTCACGGATGGTTAGATTTTTTACGCCTTTGTTTTTATATTCACAATTGGAACATAGTTGACTAGAAGCGAACGTTTTAGATGCCAAAACCACTTGTTTGCTATACCATTTTGTTTTATATTCCAACAATTCCTTATGTCTACGATACTTCTCTTCCATTAATCGGCTGAACTGGTCGGTTATTCGTTGGGAATAATTTATGAAACGTTTCAATTTGTTTTTTGGACATTTCTATTGTCTGTTTCATCACAATCCATTGAACATTTTCTGTACAAGGAGGTGTTGTCAAAGAACCCATGTAACGGAATGACGAATGATCTGAAGGAAGAAGCTGTTTTACATCAATGGTATGCTGCACATCACCTTGTGAATTTTTGTTGTTCGGGAGATTTTCCCACATTTCTGCAAAACCTTCGTTTTTTTGTCCTTCTTTTATCATAATACCTACTACCGCTAACTGACCTTGATCATTTTGATGGACCAGATGTAGTTCCATATCTGCATGTTTTCCTTCAAATTGATGTTCACTTGGTGTATGGAAATGGAATTGTTTTAATGTGTAACGACTTTCTCCAAGCGTGAGATAATCATCAGAACTATTTGCTTTCCCCTCAATACTATGTCCATTATTTTTAATAGAAAATGATATTGGTTGATAATTAATTTGCAAATGCTTAGCGTCCTCACCTGTTGATTTTATTTGTTCCGTTTTGATATCTATCGGAGATTGTTCTTGCCCATTTAAACACATTTTGTATTCTGGTTTCAATTCTCCCCAGTGCTCTGGACCAGTAGGCCCTTCATATGACCATTGCGTATTTTTCTCTGTAGATTTTTCTTGTGTAGTTGTATCCTTGTTTGGCTGTTCTTGTTTTGCTGTGTTACACCCCATCAACACGGCACTCATTGTCAATATAAGGGGAGCTTTATAAAGAAACTTTGAACTTTTCATACTGTTTCCTCCTAAGATGATAAAATATTGTATTTAAAAAATATTGCGTGTAACTAAAGGTTCTGTTACAAATTCACCATAAATATCAAGAATCTAGAGAAGCATCGTTCCATTATTATGCAATTTAAACTTTTAAATAGAAGAATGGGGTATCGGAAGCTATACAGTTAATTTGTGAGCAAAGGAGTAACTGTGCTCATTTCTCAAGTTAAAAAAGCTTTATACAAAGCCAGATTGAAGTCAAAAGTTATTAAATGCTATAAGAAATGGAAGCAAGAACATAATACATTTCCTGATTTGCTATTATTCCATGTGTCCTCATTTAGCATTACTTCATTTATTTCGAAACAAGGGCTTGCTTTTCTACTAAATGTTTTGTCCTGTCTATACTCCCCCTCACGTCTAATTGAGATTGACTTTCAATTTATATTCATTATAATTATATATAAATTATTAAAAAAAAATCAATATAGATTTATATTTTTTGATGTGATACTATATATTTCTGGTTTCGTTGTAAAGTTTTCGAAACGAAGTTATGCTTTTGAAAAGATAAGCGGAAGCGTTATAAGTTAATGTTTTAAAGTAAAACATTTCAAACAAGACATTATTTGGGTGTTTTTGCTCAAATCTGCGAAATGGAGGAATTAGTTTAATTGGGGTCACTTTCCATTACCATCAAGCTAAGAAAATATCCCCAAAATAAAAAATGAATTCTCAAGATGAAAATGTACAATTCTATTTTGAGAGCATCATAAAATTCTTAAGTTGATGGATATATATAGTAACCCATGCTAATTAACGACCAGTATTGTTTTGTGAAAAAAATGTCGAAATTATGCGAAATTTGAATTTTTTTGTCTTGTTATACTTTATATTTAGTGCTAAACTCATAATACAAAGAAAGAGTAGCTGAAAAAGATCCTCTTTTAAACTAAAAATATAGAAAATTCAGTCTATTATACGTCTGATTGATATTTACGCTTACTACTCTTTCTTTGTTTTATTTTATATATTATGTCGGGTATAGATAGCGAGGTGACTGAGATGTGATTAGTTGGTAAAAGTAGAGTGTAAGTATTCTGTTATTCTTATGACACCTTAATTACTTAAGTGCACATTTATTACAAATATTTGTAAAGGGGGAATTGAGGCACATTGTGCTGATCTAGCAATGTGAAATTTGGTTTTATGTAAATAAAGAAATAAGCAACTACAATTAATTATGAATCTAGTCGTCATGCGGAGAGTTTAATTGAAGGTTTGGTATAGCGAGATTTAACCATGAAGTTTATAAGTCATGTAGATTGAGATTAAAATTCTAAATTCATAAGCTAACACAAATTAGTG
Organism: Bacillus sp. NPDC094064; assembly: GCF_050279585.1. NCBI lineage: Bacteria > Bacillati > Bacillota > Bacilli > Caryophanales > Bacillaceae > Bacillus > Bacillus sp. NPDC094064. Next base: position 5,482 of record NZ_JBNNUI010000019.1, on the reverse strand, counting down.
AACGTTACTGTTCATTCTTTTAAAAAGCATAGGACTACTAAATTATAAACTTAAGAAATGATATATAAGAGGTACATGAATATGAATAAACAAAATTGTTTGTGATTTTTACTAAATGAATCAAAATTTTGGTAGAGGTTTAGCGCAGGCAATTAAGGATAGTATTTCAGTGTATATAGAAGGGATTATAAAATAAGGAATTTATCCCAAATGAGGTATTAATTTATGTTTGGTTTTTTTAATTACAAAATCAGTTACAAAAGTTACAGAAACTATTTTTGGTATCCAAATAGTTTTATATTATGGATGAGAGCATGGGTTAATGCCTATAGGAGGGGGCAAAAGGTTCTGGTAAATAAAATTGTGAATCAATATAAAGGTGCTATCAAATTGGTACATACTGATGCTACGAATCTGAAAATAATGAAAAGTAGTATGAATAAACTGATAGCATTAAAATGAAAACGTTATTAATCAGAAATTTATGCTATCCATAAGATGGTAGATGTGATACAAGTTTTCGAGATTTGATAGGGATGATAAAAAACGGAACTTCACCAGTTACAATAATATCAATAACTATTAAATTTGTAAATAGTAAACTTAGTAAAATAAATGTTAGATTAAAGAATTAAAGCCTATTGGAGAGAAGAAAAATCGTTTATAGAAATCTATTTTCAAGTTTTTTAGTTTATAACAGTTGAAAGAAACCGAATACCATCAGCCTATTAAATCATTGTCATTGTATATCCATATTAGAAGCCATCTAATTATAATTTATAGGAGAATGACATGATAAAAAGAGTGACTTCGATTTTTTCGATTATAATGATTTTTATATTTACTATAGGTCAGAATTTCACATCTATAATAGTAAATGCACAAGAATTAAATAAAACAGGACTAGTTGATAGTTTTATATTCGATAAAACGGAACTAGGTGTCGGTGAGCAGACGAGAATACGCGTTAATTTTAGTGAAAAACCTGGATTGGAAATAAAAACGGGAGATACATTAACATTAGCGTTGCCCCCGGAATTAAAAGGATTCAAAGGAACGATTCCATTGAATAATGAGCAAGGGCAAAATTTTGGTACTTGTCAAATCAATACAACTAATGTGGTATGTACATTTAGTGATGTAGCTGAGAAACTTCTAAATGTTAGGGGGCATTTTTATTTTCAAATTGAAGCGACTCAGGATGTAGCAGCGGGAGAAAAGAAAACAATCAATACAGATTTAGGTACAAATTTAGAGTCTCAAAAAGTAACGATTACTGGTCCAACTAATAATGGGGGAAGTAGCCCTGGATCAATGCACTCTAAAGGGGGCAATATTAAACCGGAAGATACCGATACATTAAATTGGTGGTTAAATATAAATGGTGCAAAACAAAATGTAGATACAGATATTGTTTTGACAGATACTTTGGGACCGGGACAAACACTTAATCAAGATAGTTTCCGTATTGGAGGATTTGCCGCTCCAATGACACCTGAAGCATTCCAAGCCCAAGGTTATGGAACGGTTACTTTTATGGGTGATAACGCGTTTAAAGTTGTGATGAATAAGGATAAGGCAAGTGGTATTACTTTTGCTTTCTCTTATACATCTACTATAACTGCAAGTGGAAAGAGTCAACCATATTTTGATAATCAATATACGGTTGATTACAAGATTACGAATGAAAATCCTGTATCAACGTCGGGTAGTGCTAGAGTTAACAATATCGATCAGGGCGGTGGTGCGCAAGGCGATTTACCTCCTAAAGGAACGCTAAGAATTGTGAAGCACATTGCCGGAGATGAAACAAAATTTATACCGAATGTTTCATTTAACTTATATACAGAGTCAGGTCAGCAAATTGGTGGTACGTATACAACGGATGGACAAGGTATGGTGGAGGTTCCAGATTTAGACCCAGGTAATTACTATGTACAGGAGATTGCAGGTCCAAACTATTTGGATTTTGATCCTCAAGTAAAAGTGCCTTTTACAATTGATGCGAGTGCTGAAAAAGGCGTAAAGCTTACTATTCCGAATAAAGTGAAAACGACATCTGTTTCAGGAACGAAAACTTGGAATGACAACAATGCAACAGATCGCCCAGGCTCTATCCAAGTAGAGTTACTGCAAAATGGAAATTCAATCAAAACACAAGATGTATCAGCAGCGAATAACTGGAACTATACGTTTGCAGATCTACCAGCATATGATAATGATGGTAATACTTATACGTATACAGTAAAAGAAAAACCGATAGCGGGATACAAATCGGAAGTAAATGGCTACAACATTACGAATACAAAAGATGCAAAAACATCTGTTTCAGGAACGAAAACTTGGAATGACAACAATGCAACAGATCGTCCAAGCTCAATCCAAGTAGACTTATTGCAAAATGGAAACGTAATTCAAACACAAGACGTAACAGCAGCAAACAGTTGGAAATATACATTTGCAGACTTAGCACAATATGATGCGAACGGTGTTGCTTACACGTATACGGTAAAAGAAAAACCTGTAGCGGGATATAAATCCGAAGTAAAAGGTTATGACATCACCAATACAAAAGTAGCGAAAATGACAGTAGAAGGAACGAAGACGTGGAAAGACGGAAATGCAACAGACCGTCCGGCAACAATCAAAATAGACTTACTACAAAATGGAAATGTAGTAGACACAAAAGAAGTAACAGCGGAAAATGGTTGGAAATATACATTTACAAATTTAGAATCATATGATGCGAGCGGTGTTGCTTATACGTATACAGTAAAAGAGCAACCGGTGGATGGATATAAATCCGAAGTTCACGGTTATGACATTACGAATACAAAAGTAGCGCAAACAACAGTAGAAGGAACAAAAACGTGGAAGGACGGAAATGCAACAAATCGTCCGACAACCATCAAAGTAGACTTACTACAAAATGGCCAAGTAGTTGCGACACAAGAAGTAAGTGAAGCAACAGGTTGGAAATATGGATTCAAAGACTTAGCGGCATATGATGCTGAAGGCAATGCGTACAAGTATGAAGTAAAAGAACAACCGGTAGATGGATATAAATCTGAAGTAAAAGGTTATGACATTACAAATACAAAAGTAGCGCAAACAACAGTAGAAGGAACGAAAACGTGGAAAGATGGCAATGCGACAGATCGTCCGAAAATAATCAAAGTAGATTTACTACAAAACGGTCAGGTCATCAATACACAAGAAGTAAGTGAAGCAACAGGCTGGAAATATGGATTCAAAGACTTAGCGGCATATGATGCCGAAGGAAATGCGTACAAGTATGAAGTAAAAGAGCAACCGGTGGATGGATATAAATCCGAAGTAAAAGGTTATGACATCACAAATACAAAAGTCGCACAAACAACAGTAGAAGGAACGAAGACTTGGAAAGACGGAAACGCAATAAATCGTCCGACAATGATCAAAGTAGACTTACTACAAAACGGAAACGTGATCAAAACACAAGACGTACTAGCAGTAATGGGTTGGAAATATATATTTGCAGATTTAGAAGCATACGATGCGAATGGAATAGCTTATCAGTATGAAGTGAAAGAACAACTAGTAGTGGGATATCAATCTAGTGTAAGCGGTTATGACATTACGAATACCAAAGTAGGCGAAACGAGAGTAGAAGGAACAAAGACTTGGAACGATAACAACGCAACAGATCGCCCAAGCTTAGTTAAAGTAGATTTACTACAAAACGGTAAAGTAGTAGACACAAAAGAAGCAACAGCGGCAACAAACTGGAAGTATACATTTGAAAAACTCCAAGCATACGATACAAACGGGGTAGCTTACATCTATACAGTGAAAGAACAATCGGTAGATGGATATAAATCCGAGGTAAAAGGTTATGACATTACAAATACAAAGGTAGGTCAAACAACAGTAGAAGGAACAAAAACATGGAAGGACGGAAACGCAACAGAACGTCCGGCAACGATCAAAGTAGACTTACTACAAAATGGAAATGTAATCGAAACACAGGACGTTACAGCGGCAAATGGTTGGAAATATACATTTACAAATTTAGAATCATATGATGCGAGCGGTGTTGCTTATACGTATACAGTAAAAGAGCAACCGGTGGATGGATATAAATCCGAAGTTCACGGTTATGACATTACGAATACAAAAGTAGCGCAAACAACAGTAGAAGGAACAAAAACGTGGAAGGACGGAAATGCAACAAATCGTCCGACAACCATCAAAGTAGACTTACTACAAAATGGCCAAGTAGTTGCGACACAAGAAGTAAGTGAAGCAACAGGTTGGAAATATGGATTCAAAGACTTAGCGGCATATGATGCCGAAGGAAATGCGTACAAGTATGAAGTAAAAGAACAACCGGTGGATGGATATAAATCCGAAGTTCACGGTTATGACATTACGAATACAAAAGTAGCGCAAACAACAGTAGAAGGAACGAAAACGTGGAAGGACGGAAACGCAACAAATCGTCCGGCAACAATCAAAGTAGACTTACTACAAAATGGCCAAGTAGTTGCGACGCAAGAAGTAAGTGAAGCAACAGGCTGGAAATATGGATTCAAAGATTTAGCGGCATATGATGCCGAAGGAAATGCGTACAAGTATGAAGTAAAAGAACAACCAGTGGATGGATATAAATCCGAAGTTCACGGTTATGACATTACAAATACAAAAGTAGCGCAAACAACAGTAGAAGGAACGAAAACGTGGAAGGACGGAAACGCAACAAATCGTCCGGCAACAATCAAAGTAGACTTACTACAAAATGGCCAAGTAGTTGCGACGCAAGAAGTAAGTGAAGCAACAGGCTGGAAATATGGATTCAAAGACTTAGCGGCATACGATGCCGAAGGCAATGCATACAAGTATGAAGTAAAAGAACAACCAGTAGATGGATATAAATCCGAAGTTCACGGTTATGATATTACGAATACAAAAGTAGCGCAAACAACAGTAGAAGGAACAAAAACGTGGAAGGACGGAAACGCAACAAATCGTCCGACAACAATCAAAGTAGACTTACTACAAAACGGTAAAGTAGTAGACACAAAAGAAGCAACAGCGGCAACAAACTGGAAGTATACATTTGAAAAACTTCAAGCATATGATGCCGAAGGAAATGCGTACAAGTATGAAGTAAAAGAACAACCGGTGGATGGATATAAATCCGAAGTTCACGGTTATGACATTACGAATACAAAAGTAGGCCAAACAACGGTAGAAGGAACAAAGATATGGAAAGACGGAAATGCGAAAGATCGTCCGGAAATGATCAAAGTTGATCTACTGCAAAATGGAAAAGTAATCGCAACAAAAGAAGTGAGCACAGCGGGCGAATGGAAATATGCGTTTACAGACTTAGCGGCATACGATGCCGAAGGAAATGCGTACAAGTATGAAGTAAAAGAACAACCGGTGGATGGATATAAATCCGAAGTTCACGGTTATGACATTACGAATACAAAAGTAG
>NZ_JBNNUI010000018.1:0-23938 GCF_050279585.1 Bacillus sp. NPDC094064 | reverse complement strand
TCCTTTTCCTCTTTTTTATCAGTGTTGACACACAAAAAGAGGTTCAGACACAAAAACAGGCTATGGAGAAGACTTTCTCCACAGCCTGAAAAAAAGGATGGCATGAGCCATCCTTTTTTCCATCATCAACTATAAATTATAGTTTGATTACGTTTTTAGCTTGAGGTCCACGGTTACCTTCTTCGATTTCGAAGCTAACTTTTTGACCTTCTTCTAAAGATTTGAAACCTTCAGTTTCGATTGCAGAGAAGTGTACGAATACGTCGTTTTCGCCTGGAACTTCGATGAAACCGAAGCCTTTTTCGTTGTTAAACCATTTTACTTGTCCTGTTACTGCCATGATTATTTCCTCCTAAGAAAATACAAATTTTTAATTTTTTAGTCTTCCTGTCTAAAAAAAGAATCCACACATTATCAAATACGAAACATAAACTAGTTCTCACATACTTTTTCTCGTTCGTTTTCAGCACTTGATAACATATGGATTGCTTAATTTAACTATTCAACTGACATCATCATAGCATACTTAAAATGAAATGTACAATCTTTTTTGAAAATAACTGACAAATTAAATTGAGTTTACATTCACTAATATTCGATTCTAATACACATAGATTTCACTGTTACATGAACACATATTTCATTTACTCTCAAATCGTTCAGAAAATAACAAGGGGCACCCTTCCAAAAGGTGCCCCCTTCCTTTTATTTTGTAAACTGTTCTTCTTCTGTAGATCCTTTTAACGCTGTCGTTGATGAAGTACGGCCTGTAATAACTTGTGCTACTTCATCAAAGTAACCTGTTCCTACTTCGCGTTGATGACGTGTTGCAGAGTAACCATGTTTTTCAGCTGCGAATTCAGCTTGTTGTAGTTCAGAGTACGCTGCCATACCGCGCTCTTTATAGTCGCGTGCTAATTCAAACATGCCGTAGTTTAATGAGTGGAATCCAGCAAGTGTTACGAACTGGAACTTATAACCGTAAGATGCGATTTCTTTTTGGAAGCTCGCAATTGTTTTCTCATCTAATTTTTGTTTCCAGTTAAATGAAGGTGAACAGTTGTAAGCAAGTAGCTTTCCTGGATACTCTTTATGAATTGCGTCCGCAAATCGTTTTGCATCTTCTAAATTTGGTTCAGACGTTTCGCACCAAACGAGGTCTGCATACGGTGCATATGCTAAACCACGCGCAATTGCTTGATCAAGACCTGCTTTCGTACGGTAAAATCCTTCTGGTGTTCTTTCTCCTGTAATAAACGCTTTATCAACTGGATCGATGTCGCTCGTAATTAAATCTGCTGCATCCGCATCTGTTCTTGCAACGATAATGGTTGGTACGTCCATTACGTCTGCCGCAAGGCGTGCAGAAATTAAATTGCGCACCGCTGTTTGCGTCGGTAGTAATACTTTTCCGCCTAAATGGCCGCATTTTTTCTCTGAAGATAATTGATCTTCAAAGTGCACACCTGATGCACCTGCTTCAATCATACCTTTCATAAGTTCGAATACGTTTAATTGTCCACCAAATCCAGCTTCTGCATCTGCTACAATCGGTACGAAGTAATCTGTATCACCGCTTCCTTCCATATGCTGAATTTGATCCGCGCGTTGCAGCGTTTGGTTAATTCGTTTTACTACAGCAGGTACGCTGTTCGCTGGATATAAACTTTGATCTGGATACATATGTCCAGAAAGGTTTGCATCAGCTGCTACTTGCCAACCACTTAAATAAATTGCTTTTAACCCAGCTTTTACTTGTTGCATCGCTTGGTTTCCTGTTAATGCGCCAAGTGCGTTAATATAATCTTCCGTATGAAGTGACTCCCAAAGTTTTTCTGCACCGCGGCGCGCTAATGTATGTTCAATATCAATCGATCCGCGCAGGCGAATTACATCTTCTGCCGAATATGGGCGTGTGATCCCTTTCCAGCGCTTATCTAATTCCCAGTTTTCTTGTAATTTCTCGATTCTTTCGTTTTTCATATGTTCCATCCCCTTTTCACTTTATAAAATTTCATAACCCGGTAATGTTAAAAATGGTACGAATTCATCATTCCGAACGAGATTTGTAAATAACGTTGTTGCCTCTTTGAATCTCCCTTTCTTAAAGGCTTCCTTACCAATCTCTCTTTCTATTTTTGTTAACTCTTCTTCTTTCAGTTCTTCCATCAACTCAAGTGTAATATTGCGGCCATCCTTTAGCTTTCCGCCTTCATGACGAATCCATTGCCACACTTGTGCCCTTGAGATTTCCGCTGTTGCCGCATCTTCCATTAAGTTATAAATTGGTGCTGCTCCCCGTCCACTTAACCAAGATGCAATATATTGAATACCTACGCTAATATTCATGCGAAAGCCCTCTTCTGTAATCGTTCCCACTGGCACTTCTAGTAAATCTTTTTCTGTAACATGTATTTCTTCACGTTTTCTAAAAATTTGATTCGGTGTTTTCATAATGTGATTAAATACTTCCATCGCGACTGGTACAAGTCCCGGGTGGGCAACCCAAGTCCCGTCATGACCGTCTAAAGCTTCGCGCTCCTTATCAGCACGCACTTTTTCAAAAGCCGCTTCATTTGCTTCCGGATTATTTTTAATCGGAATTTGTGCCGCCATCCCTCCAATTGCCGGTGCATTACGGCGGTGACACGTTTGAATTACTTTCAAAGAATACGCGCGCATAAACGGCGCCGTCATCGTGACTTGCGCTCTATCTGGTAGTAAAAATTCATTATGATTCCGGAAGCCTTTTAAAAAGCTGAAAATATAATCCCAACGTCCGCAGTTTAATCCAGCAGAATGATCTTTTAGCTCATACAAAATTTCATCCATTTCAAACGAAGCGTGAATCGTTTCCAGTAACACCGTCGCTTTAATTGTTCCGTTTGGAATACCGATGTATGTTTGAGCAAATACGAATACATCATTCCACAACCTCGCTTCTAAATAACTTTCCATTTTCGGTAAGTAGAAATATGGGCCGCTCCCTTTTTCTAAAAGAGCTTTCGCATTATGGAAAAAATAAAGTCCGAAATCTACTAAGCTACCAGACATATTCTGTCCGTCCACTTTCATATGTTTTTCTTCTAAATGCCATCCTCTTGGCCTCACGATAAGTACTGCTGTTTTATCATTTAATCTATATTCTTTTCCTTTATCATTCTTATGCGAAATCGTTCCCTTTACTGCATCTCGTAAGTTCAGTTGGCCTTCCACCGCATTTTCCCAAGTTGGTGAATTCGAATCTTCAAAATCCGCCATAAAAAGATGCGCTCCTGAATTTAAAGCGTTAATGACCATCTTTCTATCTACTGGTCCAGTAATCTCTACGCGACGATCCTCTAAATCTTTTGGCAGCTTAGCGATTGTCCAATCCGCTTCACGAATGTGCTTTGTTTCTTCTAAAAACTTCGGAAACTTTCCTGCATCAATTCGTTTTTGTTTCTCTACACGCTTTTGTAAAAGTTCTATGCGGCGATCATTGAATTTTCCATGCAGTTCCTTTAAAAAATTAAGCGCCTCAGGTGTCAATATTTCGTTGTACGCTGGTAACATTTCTCCTACGAGTGTAACCCGTGAAGTTTGCGTCGACATATTAGCATCCCCTTCTTAAACTGTTTTATAACAGATTTGATTTCATGTTTTATATTATATAACAAATCTTCAGAAAAGGAAGTTTTTTTTGAAAATTCATTGCATTTTTTTCCAAAACGCGATGATTCCGCGCTTTATTCCATACAAAAAAGGCCACTGTTATACAACAACGACCTTTTTGTATGATTTTTAAATTCTACTTTTACTGATTAAACTTTATTGCTGCTCTTCTTCCACATTCTGCAACATTGTTTTATATAAAAACTGTGCGTATTGTTCTCTTGTTACTTTCATAGACGGACCAAATTTATTTTCTCCGATTCCAGCTGTAATATCATTTGTTTGGATCGCACTAATTGCGTTTTTTGCCCATGAATCTGCTGCAACATCATTAAACGTATGAGTTCCCTTTGCCTGTAAGTCAAAAGCATTCGTAAGAACTTGCGCCATTTCTGCACGCGTTAACGTTGCCTTCGGTCTAAAGTTTCCATGCTCGTCTCCCATGAAAATTTCCATTTCCGTTAAAGCCAATATTTCCTCGATAAAGTCTGTCGAGTTTTCATCGATATCTCCATATGGATTTTCATATTCATCTTGTTCTTCTATATCAAACACACGGTAAATTAAAGCCGCAACTTGCTCACGTGTTACATTATCCCCAAAACCGAAGATTCCATCTCCATATCCAAAAATAATTTCGTTTGCCGCTAAATCATGAATTGCCTCATATGACCAATGTCCTTCTGGTACATCTTTAAATACAATTGTATTTGTATTTTGTAGCGGTGCACTTTCCGCTTTTACATTATTACCCTCTGCTGAGAATAACACCCCACCCATAATCGTTAATGCTGTAGCTGTTTTTAATAATTTTTTGCTCATGAAATTATCTCCCCAATATGTATATATTTTTTTTAAAATATACATAATTAACGGTATAGTAACAATATATTTTTCGACAAATTCCGTGACATTTTTGTGAATCATATTACACATCGTTTCTTTTTTACGAGGTTGATTATCAAGCTTATGTACAATAGTAAACACGCATATAGATGTATATTTATTCTTTTTAAACAAACAAAAAAGCACAAATATTTCTATTTGCGCTCTTCTATTTCACGCTATTTCCAATCCTCTTTCAAATGATAATTAATAATCGCATTATTTATAAACTGTGCATATTGTTCTCTCGGTACAAAGCCATTTAATTCATACATATCTTTTCCAGTTCCTGTAACAACCTGATTAGATTGCAGGGCACTAATTGCCTCTTCTGCCCAATGTCCTTTTGGTACATCTTTAAATGTATGCTTTTGTTTCGCTTCGAAAGTATATGCCTTTTGAAGTACTACTGCCATTTCAGCTCGAGAAATTGGTGATTTCGGTCTAAAGTTTCCGTTTGTATCACCTTTAAAAACACCACGTTTTGTTAATGCTAAAATTTCCTTTTTGAAATTAGTAGAACTTTCAGAAATATCTTTGTATGGATTTGCTACTGCTCCTTCGTCTTTCATTTCAAGTGTTTTATAAATAACCCCAGCTACTTGTTCACGTGTTGTAAGATCTCCAACACCATACTTTCCATTTCCGTACCCAACTATAACTTTATTATAAGCTAAATCTAAAATAGCATCATATGCCCAAAATCCGTATGGAACATCATCAAATACAATCATTTCCGGATACTCTTCCGCTTTTACAGGCGCCACATTCGTTCCTGCAAATATACCTCCTACCATTGTCGCAATCATCATTACACCCAATATTTTTTTCTTCATTGTCCTCTCTCCCTATTTCTATTTTATGTTAAATAGAAAAATAATAGATAATACGAAGCATTGAACTTCATTGTTTCAGGAGTACTAATTTGTTGGTGAATGTAAGATAAAATGCCAATCTTCTAGAAGAAACATTTTGACTACCTTTCTGCTTTAGACCCCCTTCTTTCTTTTTCAAAAGGAAGTTGTCACATCTTAGGTGTTATATAATAAAATATTCTACAATCTCTTTGTGAACTCCTTTGCATTTTTAAATTTCACTTTATTGACACAAAAAGCGAGAAAAGTGAATTATGTTGCGCTCGTATTCACTGATAGCTCCTTCTCTGTTCCCTTTCGAAAAGTAAATGCCATTCCTACGAATATAAGAACAATCCCTACTACTTGCATACTAGTCGGTCTAAATCCAGTAAAGACTGTATCTAATAGTATCGCAACAGCAGGATCTAAAAATACTAATACAGAAATCAGTCTCGTCGGTAAATCTCTTAAGCTGTCAAAAAATAAGTAATACACAAATCCAGTATGTATAAGTCCTGTCGCTGTGATCATCGTCCAGTTCATCTCGGTTAATCCTTTAAACTGGCCAAAATCTACGAATGGTAATAATAAAAATATGCCTAAAAACGTTTGTACAAATGTCATCGCATACGCACTCGTATGCTTGATTCCTTTCCCTAGTAAAGTCGTAAAAGCATAAAATAACGCCGCAAGTAGTGCCCATACCATTCCAGATGACATGAGTTTCTCAAGCGACACACTTCCATCTACTCCAGCTACTAAAACTGTACCGATGAAACAAATAGCAATCGCCATAACCGCAAATGTTGTTAGCTTCTCTTTAAATACGATACTCCCAATCATTAAGACGATAATTGGCGCAAGATGGTAGACAGAAATCGCAATGGTAATTGACATAACTTCAAACGCTTTAAATAGAAATACCCAGTTAAAAACGAGAAATACACCGCACGCTACTATTTGCACGATCTCTTTTTTATTCCATTTTTCGTTTTTATATTGTCCTGTTACGAACCAACATAACGTTAAAAATACAGTGGCACAAATACAACGAACGAATACTAATTCAAACGACGGTAAACCCGTTTGGACAGAAAAAAATCCAATCGATCCGAAAATAGACATCGAAAGAATCATTTTGATAGCCGGCATTGATTTTGAATGAAACAAAATATTAACCTCCTAAACATTTCACTGAATATTCTTTTTATTATACACTATAATTTTCCAAAACTCGAATACGCCATAATAAAAAGAAGCAGTACACTACTGCTTCTTCGCTTCTTCATATTGTTCAAACGTATGAATTCTTTCAAAAATTGGTGGGTGCGTGTATAAGAAAAATTTCACTAACGCAGGTGGATTCACTTGGCTTAAGCTTGTTTTTGATAAATATTGAAATGTTTTCACACCAGATTTTCCGTCCTTCGTCATATTTAAAGCGTATTGATCCGCCGCGCGTTCTTCTATACGTGAAACATAGTTTGTTGCTGGTTGTGATGCAAAGGATAATACAGAGGAAATTAAGAAAAATAAAGGTAAAATTGAGAAACATGCCACTTTTGAAATTTGCAGCGTATCTCCCCATTTTCGAATACACATATTCAAAATACGGCTAATTAAATACATACCTATAAACGATAGTAAAACATAACTAGCAACACCCCAATATATATGTTTCATAACATAATGTCCCATTTCATGAGCCATTATAAATAAAATTTCTTTATCTTTTAATTGCTTAAGTGTTGTATCCCACATTACAATACGCGAGTTAAGACCGATTCCTGTTACATATGCATTTAACGCATTTGTTTTTTCTGACATATTTACTTCATATACATGTTTAGCAGGAATATCAGCTTTATCCGCCATCGCTAAAATTTTCGTTTCTAGCTCTTTATTTTTCAGCGTCGAGAAGTCGTTATAAAGTGGATCAATAATGACAGGCTGTATGAATGTTAAAAAGATTGTAAATGGAACAGAGAGTGCCCATCCCGCTAGCCACCATCTCTTCGGAAATTTACGGATAAGCCATAACAGAACAGTAACTACGATTAACATAGTTGCATAACTCTCCCAAAAACCGATCACATGATCTTTTATCCAGCTTTGTGTACTTTGCGTTGAAATGCCGTAATCAACGGATACTTTACGGCTAATCCATTGCATCGGCAAGGCAAGAACTGTAGTAAGTAATGATAAATAAAAGAAATAAATCGCAACTTGTAAGACACTTATTTTCGTCGTTTCCTTCGACCATTTCTCAAACTTTCTTGAAATACCGAGCACAAGGACAAGTAATAAAATAATCCATTCAAGAGGCGTCGCTAAAAAGTACAGTAAATTTTTCACGCGCGAATAATCTTGGCTTAGCGCAAGCTCCCTCGCATTCATAAAAGTTTCTGGATCTGAACTCGTTCCTTTATACATCTCCGGAATGAGTTCATGATTCCATCCAAATAAATACCAATATATAAGTAACGCAAATCCAACGTACAAAAAAAGCGACCACCCAATAACTTTCCTCACGCTATTCCCTCCTCTATGCTGCCTGTCTATTATTATTGTAAGTTCGTACATGCTAAATTAGAACAAGCTAATGACATAAAAAAACTCTTCTACATAAGAAGAGTTTCACCTACCTGTATACACTCTATTCGGTTAGAAACACACTCGCATACTTACTAAAACAAGTGCTCTCCTTAAGGTAGAACATCTATTAACAAACTAAAATCGTGTACCGAAAAAGAACTATATTTCATAATACCTTGTACAGCTAAAAGTAAAATAAGACCGATGACACACATATAGTTAATACTTTCTTCACCCTTTTTTTCAGTAACTATTCCGCCACTTATACATAAAATCCCTAATAAATGGAGCGCTAAATACATGAAAAAGTAAGCTTCCTCCCAACGAAGAATAACATTTCCTGTCGTGATTAGCACGATACTAAGTAAAATCAAATAAAAAAACTTATTTGATGATATCGTTTCATTCATATAATTTTATACATTCCTTTCAAACGTCTTCTTCATCTCATTTATCCCCCACTACATCTGAAAAACTCTTTGCCTGCTCTCCATATATAACTGGAACTTCTTTACTCCAATATTTGCGGTTCACAAATAAAAAGATGAGTACTAAGTTTAATCCTGTTATAAAAATTATAAGTCCCGGGAAAAACGTCGTGTAGTTTGAGAAATCTGCAAAACTCATGATCTTTTCTCTACTTACTAGAAACGAAGCACCGATTACAAATGCATTGTTTAACATATGGATTGCAATTGGCATGAGTAAGCTTTTCGTACGAATATATATAATGGATAGTACGATGCTAAATAAAGCGGCACCGAGAAAATCGACATGTAACATCGCAAATAAAAGTGCGACGGCAATCATCGCGATACTCGTTCCCCATTTTGCAGCAAAGCGCTGCAGTAAAAATCCGCGAAACACAAACTCCCCAATAATTGGTGCGATAAATACAATCATAATAAGTTGATATACATATCCCCCGGCACTATCTACAATTGGCTCATGCAAAGCATTCATAATAAAATCTGGTGTAATCCATGCAAAGCTGTACATGTACAAAATAAGATAACCGTAACTGAACATGCATAATATAATCGCAATGTAAAAAACTTGCACCAAATTAAATGTTTCATTTTTATTAATAAAACATGAAAATGAAACACGGTGTTTTCTATATTCATAAAAAATCCATGTAATCGGAAGGATATAGAATATAAGAATATTTATGAAAGAAGAATTTTGTATATGAAATGTACTTTCTAGCAATTCCCCGCTACTTCTCGCTACTAAAGTTAATAGTGCAAATACAATTAAAAAATATCTAGCTCGCATCATTTGAAACGGATTCACACTCATCTCCTCCCCTATGTTACTTTTATCATATCATTTGATTCTTAATTTTTTGTGAAAGAAAACCTTAAAATTTCCTTAAAAATTCCATAAGTTACAAAATGATGGTATGATATTCGAGGAAATTAGGAGGGATTGTTATGTATCAAGCAAATATTTTACTCGTTGATGACGAAACAGCAATTTTACAACTACTAACTACCATTCTTGAAAAAGAAGGTTTTTCCCATATTACCACTGCAACATCAGCTGAAATAGCTTTATCTCTCATCGGGCAACACAATTACGATTTAATCATTTTAGATGTCATGCTTCCTGGACAGTCTGGTTTTGATATTTGTCCAATCATTCGCCAACAAACAGATTGTCCGATTTTCTTCTTAACAGCGAAAGCATCTGATTTAGATAAACTATCTGGTTTTTCATACGGTGCAGATGATTATATTACGAAGCCATTTAATCCACTAGAAGTAGTAGCACGTATGAAAGCGCAACTTCGAAGACATATAAAGCAAGTAGTATCACACGAATCTAAAGCACACTCCATTTCATTCGGAAGATTTAAAATTGATCAACATTCCGCAGAACTTACAGTAGATGGACACGTTGTCGAATGTTCCGCTCAACTCTTTCAACTACTACTCTTCTTTTGCGAGAATCCGAATTACGTATTTTCAAAAGAGGAAATATACGAAAAAGTTTGGGGGGCACCAGCTTATAACGGGGATGACAATACCGTTATGGTCCACATTAGAAAGCTACGCGAAAAAATTGAACAAGATCCAAGTAAACCAGAATATATAAAAACTGTGCGCGGGCTTGGCTATAAGTTCGTTACAAAGTAGGTTGAAAATATGAATTTTAATAAGAGACTTATAATCCAGTTTATCTTACAACACGTTTTTGTCTTAGTTACGTTACTTATCGCAGTAGTTGCTTCTTTTTCTTATTTAATTTTTCTTCTTAATAGTACTTTATATGAACCTAATATTTCTGATTATGATACCTTTACAATCTCCCAATATATTTCTTCTGAAGACAATAACATTACTTTAAAATCTGAGGTAAAAGATTTAATAGCAGAAAAGAGTGATTGGCTTCAAATTGTAGATGAAGATGGAAAGGTTCTTTACAGCTTTAATACACCTAACGATGTTCCGACCTCTTACACAAAGACATCCTTGCTTACATATTTACAGAATGGTAGCAACAATCTTTATAAATTTAACTATTGGGAAATTGAATTAGAAAAGAAACAGGCTCTCGTTATTTACGGTGCCAAACTAAAAAGTAATGCATTACTAAAAACGATACAACAAGAACATCCTTCTTTATCATTAAATGAATTTGCTTTAACTGAACAAGAACAACAATTACTTTCTAAAGAAAAAGCAACACTGCAAATATTTAATAACAGTGGCGAAGAAGTTTTTTCTTATCCAACAGGGAAGAAAAAAACATTTTCAGCTATACAAACGGCTCTTAATGAAAAAGAACCGTGGAATTATAAAGAAAATATATCTAGTTTTTACGATTCAAATAGCGGTCACCTCGTCGTTGTATCCGCTCCAAACGCCCATTATTATCCAGATGATGAATTAGATGATATATTTACTAAGAAACTTCTAATCGGATGCAGTTTAATCCTCCTTATTGTGTTTGTTTATTTAGTCATTCTTTCAATTTGGTATGGAAATAAGTTTGGAAAGCCTTTGTTACACACAATGCGCTGGCTTAAAAACATAGCCGGAGGAAAATATGAAGAGCCTGTTAGTAAAAAAGGCAAACCTGTTCGGTTCCGGCACTCTGGTAAAGAAAAATGGTCGTTCCGTATATTTAAAGATGTTACAAACTCACTAGAGCACCTTTCTATTACCTTGAAAAAGAACGATGCAATGAGAAAAGTACTGCAACAAACACGTGAAGAATGGGTTACCGGTTTAACGCATGATTTAAAAACACCACTTAGTTCTATTTACGGATACGCGTTATTACTAGAATCGAAGCATTACAACTGGACTGAGCAAGACATCCAACAGTTCGGTAGCGTTATGAAAGAGAAATCTCAATATATGACTACATTAATTGATGACTTAAGCTTAACGTATCAACTAAAGAACAACGCCCTTCCTGCACAACACGTAAACGTTGAAATGAATCAGTTCGTCCAAAAAGTATTACTGCAATTCATTAATAATCCGACACTACAAAATCAAAATATTGAATTTGTACCAAGCTCAAACAAAATTCAATATTTTATTGAAGAAAAGTGGTTCCAGCGTATTATCGAAAACTTACTCGCAAACGCTATAAAACATAATAATGAAACGACAAATGTAATCGTAAACCTTTCACAAAATGCTAACTCCTTTACACTATCTATTTCAGACGATGGAAAAGGGATGGATGAAAAAACGAAAGGACTGTTATTTGAACGCTATTACCGAGGAACAAATACAGAAGAAAGCAACATCGGAACTGGGCTTGGTCTCGCCATTACAAAGCAGCTCGTTCATGCTCATAACGGGACAATTTCTATTGATAGCGAACTTGGGAAAGGAACGACGATTATTCTTGTGTTTCCGTTTCGTTCATAGAAAAGGCGCTGTGTCGTGCCTTTTCTTTTTTTAGGTAGTTTGGTGATAAATGAAATTATGTTAAGTATCTTTTATTCTCGGTGATTCCAGCGGTACATGAAATTATATCGACGATTTTCAAAATATATCTATCATAACTCGCATTATATCAACGATTTTTAGGATATATCGATTTACCGACAAAAACCAACAAATATAGCAACCTGTATTATAAGAGCAGCTATTTCATATTTTTTACAAATAGCGATTCAACAATCGGGCTTTTATGAAGTAAAAAAGCGAACCACTCATCGGTTCGCTTTTCTTTCTATTATTTCTTCTTCACTGGTATCCAAAGCTCTACTTGCGCGAACTCACTTTTATCTTCGTGGCAACGCTCATCGTATAGTTCGAACTCTGTAACGCCGCAATGTTCATACCCTGAATGCGGGAACCATTCTGAGAATACTGCATTCCACGTTTGGTGGATAGATGGTACCATTTCTTCGTGAGGCACTTTCGGTGTTGTGAATACTGCATATGTTGCTGCTGGGAACGTACGCTTTGCAACTTCATTTGGTACATTTTCAAAGTCTGTAACTTCCATTCCGATAATATAAGTGAAGTCCCCTGTTTCTAAATTAAAATCTGTACATAATCCAAGCTCTATCCATTGACTCGTATCTTTACGATTCGGAATCGTCGTTCCAAGATCTTTTTGTAAATATTCTTGCCAAAATGCTGGGATGTCTTGATGATTCTTCCCTTCTTTACTTGTCGTCTTCAGTTCATAACCCGCCACTAAAAATTCTGGTTTATTTACAATACGATATTCCATTTGTATGCCCCCTAAATACGGATTTAATTTTCTTTGCTTTACATTCACTCGGTAATACATCGGTGTTTCGATTTCTTGTTTTCGATATTCACTCGGTGTCATTTGAAATAATTTTTTAAAGGCTCTCGTGAACGTTTCATGAGATTGAAAGCCATGCTCAAATGCGATATCAATAACTTTTTCATCCGTGTGAGAAAGTCGATAAGCTGCCCGGGCTAACCTCCTCTTTCGAACATACTCCATTACTGTATCACCTACTAACGCCTGAAATACACGATGAAAATGCGACTCAGAAAAACCTGCGATCCGCGCTAAATTACGCAGCGTCTGTTTTTCCATTACATCTTCCTCAATATAATCAATGGACCTTTGAATTTGTGTTTCATAGCTTTCCATCTCTGTTCACCCGCCTTATATGTATTATGATAAAAGAGAACGCAATCCAATTCTTGACGTTTTTTACTATAATTCCAAAAACAAATGTAACTTTTTTATATGTATTTCGTTGTTATTTATGAAGGGAGGGAAATTAGTGAAACGCAAACAATCATTAGAAGACATTTATTCAGAGCATATGCATGATTTATTTCGCTATCTTCTCTCCCTAACCGGAGATTCTCACTGTGCTGAAGATCTCATGCAGGAAACCTTTTATCGCATGCTCGTCCATATTGACTATTATAAAGGAGAAGAAATTAGGCCGTGGTTATTTACAATTGCCTACAACGCCTTTATCGATTGGTATCGAAAAGAGAAAAAATATAAAACAACTACAGTGGAAGAATTCCATTTACCAAACGTGCCAAGTACAGAACATGAATATTTCGTAAAACATGAGATTGCTAGTTGGTTAGACAGTTTATCTTCTCTTCCCCTTGAAAGACGAAATGTCCTACTACTACGAGATTACTACGGATTCTCGTATAAGGATATAGCAGAAATGACCGGTCTCTCATTAGCGAAAGTGAAAATTGAGTTACACCGCGGACGGAAAGAAGCGAGAAACATAAAGGAGTGATACAGATGGGTTGTGCAGCATTTAAAAAACTATGGGAAAAATATGAAATAGGAATACTCACACGTGATGAACAAGAAGAATTAGAAAGTCATATAGAGACTTGTGAGGAATGTGAAGTGTATTTGGACGAATTGCTTACGAAGAGTGAACCGATCAAGAAAAAGTTACCGCCAAAAGATCTTAAAGTTCCATTTTGGAGAATTAAGTGGAAACAGCGTTGGCAAACCGTTAGTTTTGTTCTTGCTGTTTGTATAGCAATCTATTTTGTCGGTCATTTTTCATCTTCTTTTTACTTCTATAATATGAAAAAGTTAGTCGAAGTAGATGAAATTCCAGCACTCGCACTAGAAGCAACAATGCCAAATAGTCGTTCCGCTGGAGGCAGCACAAAGATTAAACCCTTTTTCCGTACAGAAAATGAAATCGATTTATATAAAACGGTCGGCAAAAAAGAAATTCCAATCGGTACAGTAACAACGCGTAGTTTCTTGTCGTCTGTAACTGTCTCAAATCCATCCTGGGAAAACAGATTTTATTCAAACAAACTTTCCTTTGTTCACCCAAAAATCAAGCAAGGTGATCATTTGAAAGAACCATCTAAAAAAGTGTGGGATACACTTGCAAAAGTACATGAGGGAACTGTTGCAGAAGTAGCGATATCTTTCGATAAAGCTTACACTTTACAAGAATTAGAATCAATTCTGTATAGCGTATTTGAAGCACAAGAAATGCCGCCAACCCCTGTATGGTACGCTTTAGACACAGGACAAGAAAGAATAAATGAAGAAGATTTTATCCTACATGGCAGAGAGGTTATCGGATTTCGAGAGCATATAAATCTCCCTAATAATGAAGCAAAACGACCAAAGACAAAAGAAGATGAAGTAATAGAAATGATGCGTATTCTTTCTGAACATAAAGAAACTGTAAGTAAAACTACTCAAACTCATGAAAAAGAGCTGAACTTAGATAAGCGCTATCAGTATGTAAAAGATAACGGCGTGAAAGTATACGGCATTGTCATTACTGGGCCGTCAAAAGAATTATTAAAACTACAAAACTCCCCGCACGTACGTTATGCGACTCTTGGAGATATTGAGGTTTGGAATTGGTTTGATTATTAAAAACGAAAAGGTGTCATCATAATTGATGACACCTTTTCCTTTCCATTAATCCGAAATCACTTTCACATACGTCCCTCTCACCGCTTTTTCATAAGCTGTATCACTCATCTGTCTTATGTTTTCTGACACGACAGACGATGGAACAACTTCCCGGGCGCGAAGTAACGGCGGATCAATAAGGCGCACTTTATTTTTCTGATACAAATCATAATCGTTTCTATCTTCTTTTACTGCTACATTTGGATGAACTTTTCTTAATAAATCTTCCACTTCTGGATCGTTACATTGCTGTAATTTCACTATAAGCTCGTCATCTTCAAGAAGAAAATCGTCTGCATGAATGACCTTTTTATGAAGAGCCAACTTTAACGTTTTCGCTAACATATCATTTCCGTATATATTCATTGGCTTCATAAAGAAATCAATTACCTCTTTGTAATACGCTTTTGTAAACCATTCTGCAATTTCGATATTTTGAAGCACCATTTTCCCGTTCACTTCGATGACATCCTCTAAAAAGCTATGAACCTCTTCCAAAGAAATATATCCGTATGTATACATATCTCGTAACGTATAATCCACTCGGTCTGCACATAATTCTGGCGCGGACCTTTCGAGTAACGTCCACTTCGAATCATCTAACAAAATATCTTCATAGTTATAGCCATGCTTCGCAAGAATCGCTGGAATTTCTGAATTTTTCACAACCGAGCTAAATATCTCTTCATGATAACTTTCATTGTCGTTATCAAAAACGTAATCAATCACATGAGAAAAAGCAGTATGCGATACGTCATGCAGTAAACCTGCAATTTGTTCTTCTACTGAACCACCAAGTTTTTTAATTAACAACATAGCACCAACTGAATGATCAAAGCGCGTTACATTCCACTTCTCGTTCATTAAGTAACTCGCTCCGTTTTGATGAATGCCTTTCAATCTTTGCACAGGCTTACTTACAATCAACTCTTCTAACACTTGATCTACTTCAAATTCTCCGTATAGTACATCTGATATAAGCACTTATAATCCCCCTTTATTTCAGCCGCGTTTTATAATCGTACCTCTTTTATACAAATAATACCAACAGAAATATGTATTTTTATCAAAAAATAGAGAGCCATCAGCTCTCTATTCAAACGTAACCTCCACCTGCACAATCTCTGACCTACTTCCAAGTCTAAGCGGTGGTCCCCAAAATCCGAAACCAGAAGAAACAATCGCGTGGAATGCCCCTTTTTGTACGTATCCCCAGTCCAGTTCATACATTCTTCTCGTCACAATATGATTTGGTGCCATTTGTCCGCGGTGCGTGTGACCGGATAATAATAAATCTACCCCGGCATCCGCTGCTTGTTTCAATTCAAATGGCTGGTGATCCATTGCGATAACTGGCATCGCTTTATCTACCGCACTCATAATCTTCTCAAAGCTTTGGCGATCTCGCTCAGTTTTATCTCTTCTTCCAACGAGATAAAAGTCATCTTCAATTGTGATCACTTCATCTAAAAGAATACGAATATCAATCTTATCCATCTCTTGTAAAAATTCCGGAACCGCTCTTCCGTAATATTCGTGATTTCCTAATACGCCGTATACGCCTAATGGAGCTTTCATTTGTTTCATAATAGGCCCCATGTTTTTTTGAATGAATACGCCTGGATGATCATCGATAATATCACCTGGCAGCAAAATAATATCGGGCTCCATTTCATTTACATGACGGACAAGTCTCTTTAAATGTGAAACACCAGACAGTTTACCGAAATGCATATCAGAAGCCATCGCAATGCGTAAACTTTTACGTCCTTCTACTTTTTTCGGTATATGTACTTCGTATTTTCTTACTACCGGGCTATACGCATTAAATACGCCATACGAGAAAATAAAGATAAACGCAAGTATTACGGCCGTCCCTGTCCAAATAATTGCCGTTTCTTTTTCCACCCCAAATTGTAAAAGGAAGACTGTAATATCAGCAAGCGGTAACAGCATAAGCGCATATTGTATGACCGCAAACCAAATCGAACCAATCGTCCGTAGAAATGGAAGGAACTTAAATACTTGCACGAAAATGTACGCATATGCAATAAATCCGACTACAAAAGCGTAATATCCCCAAGACTCCCAGCCGAATACTGCATGAAGCCAAACCCATCCATTCCAGCCGATGTAAAACATGAGTAGTGTGTATATAATTAATATCGTAAATATATTGAGATAACGAAGATTTTTCACAGCGAGCCTCCTTATTAATTTCTTCTATTATAACTTGTTATGCACGTTAAACGTAAATATTAAGCACTTCGTTCGTCATAGTAAAAACCTCTAATTGTTAGATTTGCATCTAACACCCCAATTGGATTAGCTTCAAGATTTAAACAGCCAATATTCTACCCCATAACAAACAAATACTTTTTTACCGTCATTTTCTACTTATGAAACCTTACAAGATTGTCACCTTTACGTAAGGTTATTAGATAGTTTATTTACTATTGCAATGTAATAATAAAAATCTGGTTCTGTTACAATGTCTTCGAAAACTTTGCAACAAAACCTGAAATATACACTTTGCTAGTAACAATGATGAAGGAGAATAGAAAATGAAAATAGCAAAGAGAAGTAGGAACATGCTTATAGTATTTGTTGCTATTTTTGTGACCTTATATACTTATTCGACTTTTACAAAAGAACCCGTTATAGACGCTACAGCTGCTATATTAATGGATGCACAATCAGGAAAAGTTGTTTATGGTAAGAATGAAAATATGCCCCTTGCTCCAGCAAGTATGTCAAAGATGATGACTGAGTATATTGTACTAGAGAAAATTCATAACGGTAC
The DNA here is from genome assembly GCF_050279585.1 of Bacillus sp. NPDC094064. Classification (NCBI taxonomy): domain Bacteria; kingdom Bacillati; phylum Bacillota; class Bacilli; order Caryophanales; family Bacillaceae; genus Bacillus; species Bacillus sp. NPDC094064. The sequence goes on along the minus strand of NZ_JBNNUI010000018.1, from coordinate 6,253 downwards.
ATTAAAATGGAGCGATCCCGTCAGAATTGGTCCAAATGCTGTAAATAGCATTGGAGCTAAGATCAATGTAAGAGTTGGTAATCGTTTGACTGTTAGAGATTTATTTCATGCGATGGTAATATCATCAGCCAATAATGCTGCTGTTGCTTTAGCTGAGCATATTTCTAAAAGTGAAGAGAATTTCACAAAACTTATGAATGCGAAAGCAAAGCAATTAAATTTATCTAATGAAACTCATTTTGTTAATGCTACAGGACTACCAAATGCTCAACATCAAGAATCAAAAATGACTGCTTTTGATGTAGCAACGCTCGCACAACATTTGTTACAAACATATCCCGAAGTTTTAGATATAACCAAGCTAACAAACTATACATTATCGTATAATGGTGCAACTATAATGACTACAAATAAGATGCTCGATACATCTAATGATGAATTGTATTTCCAAGGAATTGATGGTTTGAAAACTGGATTTACAGATGAAGCAGGATATTGTTTTACAGGCACAGCAAAACAAGGTGAAAACAGGCTAATTTCTGTTGTTATGGGAACTAGCGAAGATACTAAGAGATTTATAGAAACAAAAAAATTATTTTCATATGGATTTAATAAAATTAGCTCAACTTTTTTGAATTGGTAGCATTAATCTTTAAATTATAATAAACAACTAATATGAATTATATAGATATGTAAAAGCAATTCACTAATTAGCTTCATCACAAATGATGAAACTTTTAAAATAGATCAGCTATAAGGAGTAAATATAATGATTAGAAAATTAATAAGATTAGTAGGGGGCGCTGTTTTTCTCTTCCTATGTATATATATTTTTTTACCTAACATCACTGACATTGCGAAAAGTAAAGACGATATACAAAATAATGATGGATCTGTAACGATTGCATCCCCCGATACTGTAGATGTAGTAGTTAATAAAACTAGGAAACTTCCAAGTAATTATAGACCTGACGATTTAGTTGTACCTAAGGTTACATTTGCATTTGATGGGATTCAAGAAAAAAGTCATTTACGAAAAGAAGCTGCTATCGCTTTGGAAAAATTATTTGCCTTAGCGAAACAAGATGGAATCGTATTACATGCTATATCTGGATTTCGTTCTGAAGAATATCAACAAACTGTTTATAGACGAAATGTAGAGAAACAAGGTCAAATCCAAGCTGATAAAGTTTCTGCAAAGCCAGGGCACAGCGAACATCAAACGGGGTTAACGATGGATGTATCTGCGAATAGTGTCAATAATACACTAGAAACGCAATTCGCGAATACGATTGAAGGAAAATGGCTTAAAAACAATGCTCATCGCGCTGGCTTTATTATACGTTATTTAAAAGGAAAAGAGCACATTACGGGTTATTCATATGAACCATGGCATATTCGATACGTAGGTGACATTGCAACAGAAATATATGAAAAAGGTATCACTTTAGAAGAATATCACAATGAAAAATAAACCATTACCTTGTTAAAACTACTTTAGGAGGTATATGATGAAAAAATTATATACTGCATCCTACCCCTCTGTACCTATAGAATTATCCGGTAATAAAAACAGGGCAGTGGAATTTATTCGTAAATGAACTCAAATGAATATAAAACTGAGAAGAACAGATTAAACAAAAGGCTAAAGAGTATATCTTTAGCCTTTTGTTTAATCTATTTATGTTAAAATATTGCAAGTAACATGCTGTTCTTAACGATTTGATCAAGTAGTAAGCAAAATCATTTAAAAGCGAAGAAAGGATAGTACTAACATGGAAAACGTATCAAATGTACAGAAAGAGGAGTCAATAAAATCCTTACAGTCAACAATTCGTAAACTCGAGAGTGCCTTTTCACAAATGACTCAGAAAGGCTCAAATACTACGTTAGTAAAAAAACGCCTCAAAGCAGCTTGCATCGGCTTAGCAATGTTAGAAAGTGTTTGGAATCAAAAGCCCCATCATTACACCCAAGAAGATTTAGCAGAAGCTCGCACTGTTCTTACTCGTTTGCTTCCATCAATTGAAAATGCTTATGTTAAGTCAAAGGTTGGTAGTCCTCAAAAAACTCTTTTAGAAAGAAGGATTACATCGTTGGAACTTGCTATTCAAGCGATTGATACTACTTCTAATGAATAATTTTTCCGAATAAAACAACTGTAAAGAGCCTTACTACAAACGTGTAGCAAGGCTTTTGTTTCGATTTTTATTATTCGCAAATCAATCGGTCGACTGAAACACGTTCCACTTACTTCTTCACTGATAATTATTATCAATAAATGTTAAAAATAATAAACATCCCATTACACGATGAATGTTTATTTATTACACAAATATGCTTTACGATCATTTTTAAATAATAAATAGTGCGCTGTATGAACTTTTCTCTCTAAATAATCGATTGAGTACGTACCGGATGGATCTACTAAATCTCCAATTGCACCTGAGAGCTGGTCAATTACTTTCTGCAATGTTTCTGAGTTTTTCTTCTTATTTTCAGCGTTCATTTCATCCATAATGTCACAAATAAGATATTGCACTCGCCGCAAACGTAATTCCTTTTGCTCCACGTATATCTCCTCCTTACTAGTCATATTACGGTTTAAATATATGGCATCATAGCTTAACCAATGCTAAAAAATATGAAGGCAACCACCTTCATAACGGTGGTTGCCTCTATTTTTTATACTTGTATCGCTTTTTCTCGTAATGCTCTTCGCAGTAATTTACCCGTTGTATTCTTCGGCAATTCTGCTAAAAATTCAATACTCATCGGTACTTTATATTTCGCTAAATGTAACGTGCAGTAATGCATGAGTTCTTCTTCTGTTACGTTCGTTTGTTTCAAAACGACGTAAGCTCGTACTGCTTCTCCTAAGTTTTCGTCCGGTACGCCGATTACGACAACTTCCGCTACGGATTCGTGCGTGTATAATACTTCTTCTACTTCACGAGGATATACGTTATAACCGCCAACTAGGACGATATCTTTTTTACGATCAACGATATAGAAGTAACCTTCTTCGTCCATTTTCGCTAAGTCACCTGTATATAGCCAGCCGTCTTTTAATGTCGCAGCTGTATCTTCTGGCGCATTATAGTAGCCCTTCATAACGTTAGGGCCACGCACAATTAATTCACCAACTGCACCGACTGGTACTTCTTCCCCAAGTTCATTTACAATTTTATTTTCTACATGCCAAATATTTGTGCCAATTGATCCTGGTTTACGAGGACGATCTAACGGATTGAAACAAGTAACTGGCGATGCTTCTGATAAACCGTATCCTTCTGAAACAATTACGTCAAAACGTTTTTCAAAGTTTTGCAGAAGGGCAACAGGCATGGACGCACCACCTGAAATACAAAGACGAAGTGTCTTCACGTCTTCTGCGCTCGCTTCTTCAAATAAATATAAGTAATTGTACATCGTCGGTACACCAGCAAAAATCGTTGGCTCATACGTGCGACAAATATGGAATACTTCTTTCGGACTGAACTTCGGTAACATTAAAATGGTCGCCCCGTTCACAATCGGCGCATTTACCGCAACTGTTAAACAGAACACGTGGAACATCGGCAGTGCCGCAACGACGCGGTCATCAGCCGTATATCGTAAATACGACGCCACATCGCTCGCATTACTATATAAATTTTTATGTGTTAACATAGCGCCTTTCGGTTTTCCAGTTGTGCCTGACGTGTATAGGATAACCGCTACGTCTTCTTCATCTAGTTCAGGACCTTCGTAAGTTGTATCTCCAGTTCCTACAAAACTAGTAAACGTTTTCATTTTTTCGGTTTCTGTATGGTTAAAATCTGATGAGGTTTCGCATATGATGATGTTTTCTAATGAAGGAAGTCTTGTTGTAAGAGATTGTATAACAGGTAGAAGGACGTCGAGTACGATGATTGTTTTTACATCTCCATTTTGTAAAATGTAATGTATTTCGTCTGCTGTATAAATTGGATTAACTGGAATGACAGTTGCTCCCGCTTTCATTGTTCCATATAAACCGACCAAAAAATGTGGTGAATTCCCAACAACTAATGCGACATTGTCCCCTTTTCCAATGCCCATTTTTGCTAAATTGCTAGAAAACCTTGTGACCATTTTGTTTAATTGGTCATACGAGACCGACTGATCCATAAAAACATAAGCCGGTTTATCCCCCTTCTTTTTTGCCGTTTCAGCCAAAGATTGAACGAGATTCACAAAAACCCCACCTTTATAAAATTTAGAATATTTAAAAATTCTAAATTAATTATATTAAAAGAAAATTAAAGTGGCAAGTGATATTCTATTAACTGCATATACACAAATCACCTCCACTTGATTCACTTTGGAAGGATAAGGGAATTTCGTTTGCAAGTAATTTATGAAACTAGCCCAAAAATCATTTTAGGATAATATGCACTCATCTTTTCTCTAAGTCTTTCAACTTCCTCTTTATTTAAACTCGTATACTCCCCGTACAAGTTAAGAACGTCCGCTCCATCTTCATGAAAGAACACAGTAACATACAATGTCGGTAACCCTGTATTGTCCTCATCTATTGAAAAGACGACATCTGGTGTTTTATTCACAGTGCTGAATGTTTCATTTCTTTTCCACTTCTTGTTTTGAAACATGTCTTTTATTTCCTTTATCTTTCGTTTGTTATCTGTATGCGTAAAATATATGACATTATCTTTTGCTGGCTTTCCAATAGATAAAAGTGTGCGACTTGAGGAAGTTTCACTGTTACACGCTGTCATTCCTATTACGAAGCTGAGCAATAATACAACGTACATTACTCTTTTCATATCAATCCGCCTCCTTTTATTATGTATATTCATTTATAAGGGGCAGATGTCCTGTGATTTTATGTTTTGTGGTAAATGAAATTATATCGGCGATTTTTTACATATATCGAACGCAACTTGAATTATATCGGCGATTTTTTACATATATCTAACGTTACTTGAATTATATCGGCGATTTTTTACATATATCTAACGTTACTTGAATTATATCGGCGATTCGACAAGGGATATCGACTTACCGACAAAACATGGCAATTTACGCAAAAAGAAAGAGGCTGCCAGTTATGACAGCCTCCTCATTTTTAGAAGAATAAATGTAAGAAATCTTCTGTTGTAATATTACCGAAGTAACGTGCGATATCTACGCCTTCTAATGCGGCGGCGAATGCGTCTTTATCGAACTGTACGCCTGTTAAACGCTCTTCAATGTCATGAACATCTAGTGAACCGAAGAAGTCACCGTAAATTTTGCATTCTGTTACTGTTCCTTTTTTCACTTCTAGGCGAACGTCAACTTGTCCAACTGGGAAGCGGTGTGAATGTTGCAAGTTGAACTTCGGTGATTTTCCGTAGTTCCAGTCCCAATTTTGGTAGCGTTCTTCAGAAAGTTTGTGGATTTCTTTCCAATCCTCTTCTGTTAATTCGTACGTTGGGATTTCTGTTTCCCCTTCGAAAATTGTTTCTAGAAGAAGTTGTCTAAACTCTTCTGTCGTCATTTTTTCGTTTAGGAATTCTGTAATGTTCGCAACGCGGCTGCGGATTGATTTAATTCCTTTTGATTGGATCTTATCCATTTTTACTTTCAGTGCTGATACGACGTGATCGATTTCAGAGTCAAATAGTAACGTACCGTGACTGAACATACGACCTTTCGTTGAGAACTGTGCGTTACCTGAAATTTTTCTACCTTCAGCTAAAATGTCGTTACGACCACTTAGCTCTGCATTTACGCCTAGTTTACCAAGCGCTTTCGTTACAGGCTCTGTGAATTTTTTGAAGTTGCTGAAACTATCTCCATCATCTTTCGTAATAAAGCTGAAGTTTAAGTTCCCTAAATCGTGATACACTGCGCCTCCGCCTGATAGACGACGAACGACATGAATACCTTTTTCTTTTACGTAATCCGCATTAATTTCTTCTACTGTGTTTTGGTTTTTACCAATGATAATGGAAGGTTCGTTAATGTAGAACAGTAAATATGTTTCGTTAATATCTAAATTCTTCACACAATATTCTTCAATTGCTAAGTTTATTCTAGGATCTGTAATCCGATACGATAAACTTAACTAAATCTATACAATTCAATCAAATTTACACAAGTTAGTGCTTCATCGTGTTCTCGCAACCCCGAAGGGACGAGGGGTATAACACTCCACACGAGGCAGTATCGTTACCTCCTATTATCAAGCATTTATTTTACCCATCTTGATAAATTTATCGCAGCA
>NZ_JBNNUI010000017.1:0-48479 GCF_050279585.1 Bacillus sp. NPDC094064 | reverse complement strand
GCTCTCTAGCGCCGATGGTAGTTGGGACCTTGTCCCTGTGAGAGTAGGACGTCGCCAAGCAACTTAAAACACGAGTCATTTGACTCGTGTTTTTTTGTGCTGTTAAACAGTATGTGAAAGAAGTGAAGGTAATACAAACACGTTGCCCAAGAGTAAATCATATTATATAAGAGATTGATGTATATTTTTCTGTAAATTGTTAAGGAATAGAAGTATAAAATATGTCCATTTACGTAGAGGAGGAAGGGATATGAAATTACAAAGTGAAATATGCATTGTTTGTGAGACAAAAAGAACAGAAGGTATATATGTGTATAATAATTTGATATGTCATGAATGTGAAAAGGATATGGTGAATACCGAGACGGATGATCCGAAATATATACATTATTTAAAACAACTTCGAAAATTAGAAGTATCATATTTTTAAATAGGCATATGCCTATTATTTTTTTTGTCTTAATATCTGTATAATAGATACAGAATGAATAATAAGGAAGAGATATATATGAACCAAAATCGTATGCCTTTATATGAGGCGTTAATAGAGTTTAAAGAAAGAGGACCACTATCCTTTCATGTTCCAGGTCATAAGAATGGCGTAAACTTCCCTCAGGAAGCCGCTAGGGAGTTTAAAGATATACTATCCATTGATGTAACCGAACTAACAGGGTTAGATGATTTACATAGTCCGTTTGAATGTATAGAGGAAGCGCAACAATTGTTAACTGCTGTATATGGTGCAAAAAAAAGTTATTTTTTAATTAATGGTTCAACAGTGGGAAATCTAGCAATGATTTTTTCTTGTTGCGGTGAGCATGATATTGTTCTTGTACAAAGAAATTGTCATAAATCAATCATTAATGGGTTAAAACTAGCCGGCGCGAATCCGATTTTTCTAGATCCGTGGATTGATGAGGCGTATAACGTACCAGTAGGAATTCATGATGAAATTATTAAGGAAGCAATCAAACAATATCCCAATGCTAAAGCCCTTATTTTAACGCATCCTAATTATTATGGTATGGGGATAGATTTAGAGGTAAGTATCGCTTATGCACATGCACATAAAATCCCTGTTTTAGTAGACGAAGCTCATGGAGCACACTTTTGCCTAGGAGAACCATTTCCAAAGTCAGCGTTAGAATATGGTGCAGATATTGTAGTTCATTCTGCACATAAAACATTACCTGCGATGACAATGGGCTCCTATTTACATGTAAATAGTCATTTAGTGAATGAAGAAAGAATTTCTACTTATTTGAGTATGCTACAATCTAGTAGTCCGTCATATCCAATTATGGCTTCTCTCGATATAGCGCGCTTTACACTAGCGAATATAAAAGAAAAAGGTCACGATGAAATTGTCGAGTTTTTATGGAGATTTAAAAAGGGATTGGGCTCGATTCCGCAAATATCTGTTTTACAATATCCGTTGCAAGATGATTTAAAGGTTACTGTACAAACTCGTTGTCAGTTATCGGGATATGAATTACAGTCTTTATTCGAAAAGGCAGGAATATATACAGAAATGGCTGATCCATATAATGTCCTATTTATTTTACCTCTGCAAGTAAATGAGGAGTACATAAAGGCTATAGAGATAATCCGAATAGCATTGGAATATTATGAGATGAAAGACAAGAGCGAATCAATTCGTTATACTTATAAAAGAGAATTTTCTCCTTTACCGTATACGTATAAGCAACTAGAAGGATACAAAACAAAAGTAGTGCCTATAGAAGAAGCGGTTGGGATGATAGCAGCAGAAATGGTAATTCCGTATCCACCTGGAATTCCATTGATTATGTATGGTGAAAGAATTACTTCAGAACATAAAGAGAAAATTATATATTTAGAGAACACAGGAGCTCGTTTTCAGGGGAGCACGAAAGATATGAAAGTGTATGATATAGAAAGTAGGTTTTAGGATGAAGGGATTATTTGTAACAATTGAGGGGCCAGAAGGTTCGGGTAAAACAACGTTAATTAAAAGATTATTACCGTACTTTGAGCAAAAAGAGCAAAAGGTAATGGCGACGAGAGAACCAGGTGGTATTGCAATTTCTGAAGATATTAGAACGATTTTACATAAAAAAGAATATACGATGATGGAAGCACGTACAGAGGCGCTGCTGTATGCTGCTGCACGCAGACAGCATTTAGTGGAAAAAGTTATGCCCGCACTTAATGAGAATTATCTTGTGTTATGTGATCGTTTTATAGATAGTTCTTTAGCTTATCAAGGCTATGCAAGAGGATTAGGCATGGATAAAGTATTTGAAATCAATCGTTTCGCAACAGAAGACTGTATGCCTAGTTTAACAATTTACTTAGATATTGAACCAGAGGTTGGTTTAGCACGTATTGAAAAAGATGCAGGTCGCGAAGTAAACCGATTAGATATGGAAGATATCTCTTTCCATAAACGTGTGCGTGAAGGATATTTACAAGTTGTAGAGCGTTTCTCTGATCGTATTGTATTAGTAAATGCCGATCAACCGATGGAAAAACTTATAGAAGAAGTTGTTCAGATTATAGAAAAGAAATTGTTATAATAGAGGGAAAGAATGAAATAAGTGAGGTATGCATTATGACGAAGACGTGGGAGCAGCTTTCTGCTATACAACCCATCGGTGTAAAAATGTTGATGAATAGCATTGCAAAAGAGCGTATATCCCACGCTTACTTGTTAGAGGGAGGGAAAGGGACAGGAAAATTTGCAACAGCAATTCAAATGGCCAAGAGTTTTCTCTGTTCTCAAAGGAATGGGGTAGAACCCTGTCATGTATGTACAAATTGCAAGCGAATTGATTCAGGTAACCACCCGAACTTACATATTGTAAAACCAGACGGATTATCTATTAAGAAGCAGCAAATTCATGATTTACAAGAAGAGTTTTCAAAAACAGGATTAGAGGCAAATAAAAAAGTATATATTATTGAGCATGCAGATCGTATGACGGCAAATGCGGCGAATACACTTTTAAAATTTTTAGAAGAACCAAGTAGCGATACAACAGCTATTTTACTTACTGAACAAAGTCATCAAATTTTAAATACGATTTTATCTCGTTGTCAAGTTGTTACATTTAGACCGTTACCTACAGAATCTTTAATTAGAAGATTACAGGATGAAGGGATTACAGCATCTTTAGCGACCCTTGCTGCGCAACTCACGAATAGTTTTGAAGAAGCTTTAGCTTTGTGTAACGATGAATGGTTTGCACAAGGACGAACTTTAGTGATAAAATTATGTGAAGCGCTCGAAAAAGATAAAGCCTCTATTTTTTTTGTACAAGAAAAATGGGGAAAACACTTTGGAGAGAAAGAGCAATTACAGCAAGGTTTAGATATGTTACTCCTTATTTATAAGGATTTATTATATGTTCAACTTGGAGAAGAAGATCGTCTTGTTTTTCATGAGCAGAAAGAGATGTTTGAATCTTTCTCTTATGCTCAGAAGCGCATTGTATCAGCTCTCTTTAATATATTAGAGGCAAAAAATAGAATCAACGCTAATGTAAATGCGCAGCTTGTGTTCGAACAGTTAGTGTTGCGGTTGCAGGAGGGATGACCGTTTTGTATGATGTAGTAGGTGTTCGCTTTAAGAAGGCCGGAAAGGTATATTACTTTGATCCGAATCAGTTCGATATCTCTGAAAATGAGTTCGTAATTGTAGAAACGGTAAGAGGTATTGAATACGGAAAAGTAGTTATTACCAAAAAGCAAGTTGATGAAAATGACGTTGTATTACCGCTGAAAAAGGTTATTCGTATTGCAAATGAAAATGATCGTACCATTGTTGAAGAGAACAAACATGCTGCGAAAGAAGCATATCAAGTTTGTCAACAAAAGGTAGTAGAGCATAATCTCGATATGAAACTTGTAGATGTAGAGTATACGTTCGATCGTAATAAGATTATTTTCTACTTTACTGCGGATGGTCGGATTGATTTCCGCGAACTAGTGAAGGACTTAGCAGCAATTTTTAGGACAAGAATTGAACTAAGACAAATTGGTGTTCGTGATGAAGCGAAGATGCTTGGTGGTATTGGTCCATGTGGTCGTATGCTTTGTTGTTCTACTTTTTTAGGAGATTTTGAACCTGTATCCATTAAAATGGCTAAGGATCAAAATTTATCATTAAATCCTGCAAAAATCTCTGGTTTATGTGGTCGCTTAATGTGTTGCTTAAAATATGAGAATGACGAATATGAGGCAGCAAAGGAACAACTTCCTGATTTAGATCAACGTATACAAACCCCGCATGGTACTGGCCGTGTTATCGGATTAAATATTTTAGAAAGATTAATTCAAGTGGAACTAGTAGACAAGGAACGGATAGTAGAATATACGTTAGATGAGTTAGTGAATAAAGGGGTCGTTTCGAGTCAAACCACAGATTAATGAGGTGGGTGCTTGTGGAGAAAAAGGATATTTTTGCATCGGTTTCTAGTATGGAAGAGCAAATTGGACATTTATACAAACAGTTGGGAGAGCTAAAACAACATCTTGCAGAGTTATTGGAAGAAAACCAACATATAAAAATGGAAAATGAAAATTTGCGACACCGTTTTGAAGAAGTGCAGATTAAAGAAAAACAAAAAACTCAAAAACGTAAAGAAGTGAAGCCGAAGACAGATATTGGTGAAGGCTACGATAATTTAGCAAGACTGTATCAAGAAGGTTTTCATATTTGCAATCTACATTATGGAAGTGTACGTAAAGAGGGAGATTGTTTATTCTGTCTGTCATTTTTAAATAAAAAGTGAAATTACCTTTCCAATTATAATTGGAAAGGTAATTTTTTATACATGAGAATAAAATGAAATTTATTTTATATTAGTAGAAGATCCAATAGGGTAGGTTAAGGGTAAGAGAAGGAGTAATATATGAATTTATATGAAGATGAACGTTTAGATTATTTATTAGCGCAAGATATGAAGATTGTACAAAGTCCATCAGTATTTAATTTTTCTTTGGATGCTGTTTTGCTGGCGGATTTTGCTTGGGTGCCAATTCAAAAGGGTAATTTACTTGATTTGTGTACAGGTAACGCAGTTGTCCCCCTTTTATTAAGTACAAGAACAAAAGGGAATATTACAGGCGTGGAAATTCAAGAACGTTTATACGATATGGGAATAAGAAGTGTTCAGTACAATAAGTTAGAAGAAAGAATTCATTTAATACATGGAGATTTAAAAGATATGCCGGAGAAACTTGAACGTCATCAATATGATGTTGTTACATGTAATCCTCCTTATTTCAAAACACCTCAAACTTCCGAGAAAAATATAAATGAACATTTAGCGATAGCTCGTCATGAAATTATGTGTACATTAGAGGATGTTGTATCTGCAAGTAGTCAGTTAGTAAAACAAGGCGGGAAAGTAGCGTTTGTACATCGCCCAGGTCGTTTACTAGATATTGTTACATTAATGCGCAAATACAAAATTGAACCAAAACGTGTACGATTCGTGTATCCTAAGGCAGGGAAAGAAGCAAACACATTGTTAATTGAAGGAATTAAGGATGGAAATGCAGATTTAAAAATCTTACCACCTCTTTTTGTATATGAAGAAAATAATGAATATACAAAGGAGATGCGTTCAATTTTATATGGAGAAGAATAAGCATTGTTTTTATGTGGTGGAGTGCTCTGATGGAAGTTATTATGCCGGATATACAAATCATATAGAGAAGCGAATTCAGACTCATAATAGCGGAAAAGGGGCTAGGTATACACGAGCTAGACTTCCTGTTGTTTTAAAATATGTAGAGGACCACGAAGATAAGCGCACGGCTATGCAAGCGGAGTATTATTTTAAGCAATTAAATAGAAAACAAAAAGAAGAATATATGCAAAAAGGAGAACGTTATGTGGCAACAAAAAAGCTTTCAGCAAAATGAAAAAGGAATGTTATATCTAGTACCGACTCCAATTGGAAATTTAGAAGATATGACATTTCGTGCAATCCGCATTTTAAAAGAGGCAGATGTTATTGCAGCGGAAGATACAAGGCAAACGAAGAAGCTTTGCAATTACTTTGAAATTGAAACACCGGTTATGAGCTATCATGAGCATAATAAGGAAGTAAGTGGACGTAAAATTTTAGATAAATTGGAAGAGGGCAAGACTGTAGCTATCGTAAGTGATGCTGGTATGCCGTGTATTTCCGATCCAGGCTATGATATTGTTGTCGAGGCAGTAGCTGAGCAATATCACGTAATTCCGCTTCCTGGGGCAAATGCAGCTCTTACAGCATTAATTGCATCAGGCCTAGAAACAAAACAGTTTTATTTCTATGGTTTTTTACAAAGAAACAAAAAGGAAAGAAAACTGGAGTTAGAAAAGCTTCGATATGTACAAACTACAATGATGTTTTATGAGGCTCCTCACCGCCTGGATGATACTTTAATCTCCATGCAAGAAGTATTGGGGAATAGAGAAATTGTATTATGTCGAGAGTTAACGAAGAAATTCGAGGAATTTATCCGAGGAACAGTCGAAGAAGCAATTGAGTGGACGAAACAAAATGAAGTTCGTGGTGAGTTTTGTATTTTAGTAGCTGGTTCAACGGAAGAACCTGTGGCAGAAGAACAGTGGTGGGAATCTATTTCAGTATACGATCATATTGAACATTATATAAATGAAAAAGATATGAATTCAAAAGAGGCGATTAAAACAGTCGCTAAAGATCGAGATTTGTCGAAACGCGATGTATATCAAATCTATCATGTCGATAAAAAATAAGCTTCTCATAATTGAGAAGCTTATTTTGCTGTTTCGATATAATCTTGAAGCTCGTTTAAGATTTGCTCAGCGCCTTCTTTGCTTAAGATAATTTTACCTTCAGCTAAAGATAGGTTACCATCAGATACTTCACCAGTTACTTGGCAAGTCATGTTTGGCTTATATTTTTTTAAGATGATTTTCTCATCATCAACGTAGATTTCAAGTGCATCCTTTTCTGCAATACCTAAAGTACGGCGTAATTCGATTGGAATTACTACACGACCTAATTCATCAACTTTACGAACGATACCAGTAGATTTCATAATTCTTTTCCTCCTAAAGAAATAGTTTATAAGTTTCGAGTCTATTTTTAGATTCGTCATTTTTCGACAAAATACCCTATGGACATATGATACCAATCATTTACATTTCCGTCAATTCTTAAATTCTATATTTTTTAAAAAGATTTATAGATTTCTTACTTCTTATATATAATAGAATGGGAGTAATTTCTACAATTATTTCACTTTATTTTCCGAAAAGTTTATACATTATATGTGAAGAGTGTATATTTTTTTGAAATATGAGTAATAGATGATACATATATTGAGCATCAGCTCGTTACTATGCCATTATTTTCGAATAGTAAGACTTGCACCTTAAAAGTAGGCTGGAGCAAAGAAGTTAAGTGAGTGCTTTGCTGTTAGTAAAAGCCTAATTGGTGAAAGGAAATGATCAGCCGGAGATGAACAAACCCCTTACTGATTAAAGTTTCACTTTATATATGAGTTTTTGATATACTGTTTATAAATACATATGAGGTTATTCGGGAGGTCCAAAACAATGACAGAGGAAAATAAGTCCTTTTATATTACTACCCCAATTTATTATCCAAGTGGAAAATTACACATTGGACATGCTTATACGACAGTAGCAGGAGATGCGATGGCGCGATATAAGCGTATGCAAGGATACAATGTCCATTATTTAACAGGAACTGATGAGCATGGACAGAAAATCCAAAAGAAAGCAGAAGAATTAAATGTTACACCACAAGCGTATGTGGATAACATTGTTTCAGGAATTAAAGAACTTTGGGAGAAAATGGACATTTCTTATGATGATTTTATTCGTACAACTGAAGATCGTCATAAAGATGTTGTTGAAAAAATCTTCAAGCAACTAGTAGATCAAGGTGATATTTACCTGGATGAATATGAAGGTTGGTATTCAGTACAAGATGAGACATTCTATACGGAGCATCAATTAGTAGATCCAATTATGGAAGGTGATAAAGTAGTTGGAGGAAAAAGTCCAGATAGTGGGCATGACGTAGAACTTGTTCGTGAAGAATCATATTTCTTTAGAATGGGTAAATATGTCGACAGACTATTAAAGTTCTATGAAGATAACCCACATTTCATTCAACCAGAGTCTCGTAAAAATGAAATGATTAATAACTTCATTAAACCAGGATTAGAAGATTTAGCAGTTTCTCGTACGTCATTTGACTGGGGAGTTCGTGTTCCAGGTAACCCAAAACACGTTATTTACGTATGGGTAGATGCATTATCTAACTATATTACCGCATTAGGATATGGAACAGCGAATGAAGAGAAGTATAAGAAATTCTGGCCAGCAGATGTGCATTTAGTTGGAAAAGAAATTGTTCGTTTCCATACAATTTATTGGCCAATCATTTTAATGGCATTAGATTTACCTCTTCCGAAAAAAGTATTTGCTCATGGTTGGATTTTAATGAAGGATGGAAAAATGAGTAAATCAAAAGGAAACGTAGTAGATCCAGTTACATTAATTGATCGTTACGGATTAGATGCATTACGTTACTACCTACTTCGCGAAGTCCCATTTGGATCTGACGGGGTGTTCACACCAGAAGGATTTGTTGAACGTATTAACTTCGATTTAGCAAATGACTTAGGTAACTTATTAAACCGTACAGTAGCTATGATTGATAAATACTTTAATGGAGAAATTCCTGCATATAAAGCAAACGTAACGGAGTTTGATGAAACATTAGTAACATTTGCACAAGATACATTGAAAAAAGTAGAAGAAGCAATGGAGAATATGGAATTCTCTGTGGCGCTAAGCTCAATTTGGCAATTGGTTAGCCGTACGAATAAATATATTGATGAAACGCAACCATGGGTACTAGCGAAAGATGAGAATGATCGTGAGAAATTAGCTTCTGTAATGGCTCATTTAGCTGAAGTACTTCGTCAAACGGGTATTATGCTTATGCCATTCTTAACAGTGGCACCGAGCAAAATGTTTGCTCAACTGGGCCTTACGGATGAAGCACATAAATCTTGGGAAAGTCTATCTGCAATTGGCTGTATTCCAGCTGGAACAAAAGTAGAAAAAGGACAACCAATCTTCCCGCGTCTAGAAATGGAAGTAGAAGTAGAGTATATTAAAGAACAAATGAAAGGTTCTGCTCCTAAAGTTGAGGAGAAAAAAGAAGAAGAACCGAAAGCAGAAGAAATTACAATTGATGATTTCTTCAAAGTAGAATTACGAGTAGCGGAAGTAATATCGGCCGAACCTGTGAAAAAAGCAGATAAGTTATTAAAAATTCAGCTTGATTTAGGTACAGAAAAGCGTCAAGTTGTTTCAGGGATTGCAAAATTCTATTCTCCAGACGAACTAAAAGGTAAAAAGGTTATTTGTGTAACGAACTTAAAGCCTGTAAAATTACGCGGTGAATTATCACAAGGTATGATTTTAGCAGGTGAAGAGAATGGCGTATTGTCGTTAGCATCAATCGACCAAAACCTACCGAATGGTACGAAAATCAAGTAATTAAGACAAGAAAAGAGATGTTTCACGTGTAACATGTGTGAAGCGTCTTTTTTCTTTTTACACACTCTATTTTTGCATTTAAATTGTAGTATTGTTATCGTTAAGCTATTAAAGAGCTTATTTTTGTAGAATAAACTTGATTTCAATATAAAAGGAGTTATGTATTATGTTGTTTGATACACATTCACATTTGAACGCAGAGCAATTTGAAGAAGATTTACAAGAAGTTATTGCACGAATGAAAGAAGCGGGAGTTACATATACAGTTGTTGTTGGATTTGATGAAGTAACGATAAAAAAAGCAATTGAATTAGCGGAAGCCTATGATTTTATTTACGCTGCGGTTGGATGGCATCCTGTGGATGCAATCGACATGACAGAAGAACATTTAGCTTGGTTAGAAGAACTTGCTTCCCATCCTAAAGTCGTTGCTATTGGAGAAATGGGCCTAGATTATCACTGGGATAAGTCACCAAAGGAAATACAGAAAGAAGTATTCCGTAAACAAATTGCATTAGCCAAAAAGGTGAAATTACCAATTATTATACATAACCGCGATGCAACTCAAGATATTGTTGATATTCTAGAGGAAGAGAATGCAGCTGAAGTAGGAGGCATTATGCATTGCTTTAGCGGTAGTGTTGAAGTAGCGCAGCGATGCGTTGATATGAACTTTTTAATTTCTTTGGGTGGGCCAGTTACATTTAAAAATGCTAAGAAACCGAAAGAAGTTGCTGTGGAGATCCCACTAGAGAAATTGTTAATTGAGACTGACTGTCCATATTTAACGCCACATCCATTTCGCGGGAAACGAAATGAACCGAGCTATGTAAAACTCGTAGCAGAAGAAATTGCGGATTTAAAAGGAATTTCTTATGAAGAGGTAGCAGAAACAACAACAAAGAATGCAAAAGCCTTATTTGGTGTTGAATAAAAAAGAATGGGGAAGCCCATTCTTTTTTATTTTTTGAGGAACGAAATAGTAGAGAAAACAAGGGCGAATGAGGAAGTGTTACAATAAAGAGAGAGAACAAAGTTTTTGCCATTCTATTTTTTAAAATCTAAGAATGGGGAAAATAATAATGGAAAAGTCGTCATTTTTTTGTTTTACTAAGTAGAGACGAAACGAGTGTGGAGGCAAGCATGAAAATTAAAGAGATTATCGTTGTAGAAGGTAAAGATGATACAGTTGCAATTAAACGCGCTGTTGATGCGGATACAATTGAAACGAACGGTTCAGCAATCGGTGATCATGTTATTGAACAAGTTAAATTAGCGCTGCAAAAACGAGGCGTTATTATTTTCACAGATCCGGATTATCCTGGAGAGCGTATTAGAAAAATTATTTCTGACAAGGTTCCTGGATGTAAGCATGCTTTTTTACCGAAGGAAGAGGCACTTGCTAAGAGGAAAAAAGGTGTTGGAATCGAACATGCTTCTAATGAATCCATTCGCCGTGCTTTAGAGAATATACATGAAGAAATGGAAGCTTATACAAGTGAAATTAGTTGGAGTGATCTAGTCGATGCAGGCTTAGTGGGCGGAGAAATGGCAAAGAGTCGCAGAGAAAGAATGGGTAAGCTATTAAAGATTGGTTACACAAACGCAAAACAGTTACATAAACGTTTACAAATGTTTCAAGTTTCAAAGGAATCATTTGCAGAAGCTTATAAGCAAGTAATACAGGAGGAAAAGAAATGAAGGATATCGCAACGCCAAATCGTACAAAAGACATTGTTGAAAAGTATGGATTTTCATTCAAAAAAAGTTTAGGGCAAAATTTTTTAATTGATACAAATGTATTAAATCGTATCGTTGATCACGCAGAAATCGGGTCAGAAAGTGGTGCAATTGAAATTGGACCAGGTATCGGTGCGTTAACAGAACAATTAGCGAAGCGTGCTAAAAAGGTAGTGGCCTTTGAAATTGATCAGAGATTATTACCAATTTTAGATGAGACGTTAGCTCCGTATAGCAATGTTACTGTTATAAATAAAGATGTACTAAAGGCAGATGTACATGAAGTGTTTAGTGAGCAATTTGAAGAAGGACAAGATGTAATGGTAGTAGCTAACTTACCATACTATATTACAACGCCAATTTTATTTAAATTGCTTGAAGAAAAATTACCGGTTCGTGGATTTGTTGTTATGATGCAAAAAGAAGTTGGAGATCGTTTAGCAGCTAAACCTGGAACGAAAGAATATGGTTCTTTATCAATTGCGATTCAGTATTATACAGAGGTAGAAACCGTTATGACTGTACCGCGTACAGTGTTTGTACCACAACCAAATGTGGATTCCGCGATTATTCGTCTTCTAAAGCGCCCGAAGCCAGTTGTAGAAGTGACAGATGAGACGTTCTTCTTTGAAGTAGTACGAGCAAGTTTCGCACAGCGTCGTAAAACTTTAATGAATAATTTATCAAATAATTTAAATGGTTTCCCAAAAGATAAAGAGCTGTTGGATCGAATTTTAACAGATGTAGGAATTGATCCAAAGCGCAGAGGCGAAACGCTATCTATCGAAGAATTTGCAACATTAAGTAATGCATTAGTTCTTCATAAATTATCATAAGAATATAAAAGGGACAGCTCAAGTCGAGCTGTCCCTTTTGTCACCTTTATGCTCCTAAATTCATACTTTAAAAACAGGTAAGATGGCCTAATGAGTTTGGGGGTAGGAGAATGGCTTTACATGTTGGAGAATTAGTGGAACGATATTCTCATAATAGGGATATCCTTTTTCGTATTATAGAAATAAAAGGTGAAACAGCAATATTGTTTGGAGAAGAAATTAGACTTGTAGCAGATGCACCACTTGAAGATTTAGTTAGTATAGATCAACGAGAACATAAAAATAGAGTAAAGCGTGAAAAAGAAACGATGGAGCGTACGTACCGTTTATTTCAACAAGATTATGTATTGATGAAACAAAGGCATGAACACACTTCAACTGGTGGGTACACAAGTGAAGTGAATTATTTTCAAATGCCAGGGCGTGTATTGCATATAGATGGAGATCCGTTATACTTGCGCAAGTGCTTAGATTTATATAATAAAATTGGTGTTCCTGTACAAGGTATTCATTGTAAGGAAACAGAGATGCATGAAAAGGTAGTAGATTTAATCGATCATTTTCGTCCAGACATTTTAGTTATTACAGGCCATGATGCGTATACAAAGTCAAAAGGGGTAAAGGGAGATTTAGCAGCATATAGGCACTCGAGGCATTTTGTACAGGCTGTTAGAGAAGTGCGAAAAAAATATCCATCATTGGATCAACTCGTTATTTTTGCAGGGGCGTGTCAATCGCATTTTGAGGCGTTAATTCGAGCAGGTGCTAACTTCGCTAGTTCTCCATCCAGGATTAATATTCATGCATTAGATCCTGTATATGTGGTTGGTAAAATTAGTTTTACTTCATTTATGGAGAGAGTAAACGTATGGGATGTTGTACGTAATACGATTACTGGTGAAAAGGGACTAGGCGGAATTGAAACGAGAGGGATTTTACGAACTGGGTTACCCTTTCAACATTATGAAGAATAAGCAGGATACATACGTATCTTGCTTTTTTGTATGGAAAGGATTTGAATGAACTTGGATAAAAAGAGGCAAGAACGTACAGACTACGTAATGATACTTTTACAATATAGTATTTCTTCTATCTATTCAAACGCAGAATGCTTTTATAATGATATTAGCTGTGAATTGCGGTTAATCATTGGGATAGATATCGTGTTTTAAGTGTTCAATCTAAATTACAGCGAGGTGTAGCAAGGGATATGTCAAAACGTTTAGATGATATTAAAAACGAATTAGATCACCATCTTGGACAGCGACTTATGTTAAAGGCGAATAGTGGAAGAAGAAAAACTGTGGAGCAATCGGGTGTACTTGCAGAAACGTATCGTTCTGTCTTTGTTGTACAATTAGATCAGCAAGAAGACGCATTGCAACGTGTATCGTATAGTTATGCAGATGTTTTAACAGAGACAGTAGAGTTAACATTTTATGATGAACCCCAGAATGAAGCATTTTATAATTGATGTGTTATTTGTTACATATATTCCCATAAATGAAAGGCTATATTATTTTGCATACTAATTATACCGTAGCAAAATAAGGAGGGACTCTGCATTGAGTAGACGAAGAGGAGTCATGTCAAATCAATTTAAAGAAGAGCTTGCAAAAGAGCTTGGCTTTTATGATGTTGTTCAGAAAGAAGGATGGGGCGGAATTCGTGCGAAAGATGCTGGTAATATGGTGAAACGTGCTATAGAAATTGCTGAACAGCAATTAATGAAACAAAACCAGTAGTTGTAAGATACTTTCTATGCTACGGTAGCCGAGGAGAGATTCCTCGGCTTTTTGCACGCTAAAAGGTGCCATCATTTGACATAAGTAGTTTCATTCTGAATGCTTTTCGTTATAATTAGGGAAGTGTCATCGTCTTACTATAAATTTATGGTAAAATAAACGATAAAAGATTGAGTACATAGAGTGGGTGAATAGATTGAAGCTACTAGTGAAAGCACCAGCAAAGATTAATCTGTCGTTAGATGTACTGGGAAAAAGACAAGACGGATATCATGAAGTGAAAATGATTATGACAACAATTGATTTAGCGGATCGTTTAGAACTAACGGAATTAGCAGAAGACCGTATTGAAATTTTATCCCATAATCGGTATGTCCCAGACGACCAACGAAATTTAGCTTATCAAGCAGCGAAATTATTAAAAGAGAAGTTTAATGTAAAAAAAGGTGTATCTATTACGATTGAAAAAACGATTCCAGTAGCAGCTGGATTAGCAGGTGGAAGTAGTGATGCAGCAGCGACATTACGTGGTCTTAATAAATTATGGAATTTAGGACTTACAATTGACGAATTAGCAAAGCTTGGATCAGAAATTGGATCAGATGTATCGTTCTGTGTATACGGAGGGACCGCAATTGCCACTGGAAGAGGAGAGAAAATTGAGCATATAAAGACTCCACCTTCTTGTTGGGTTATTTTGGCGAAACCACATATTGGTGTATCTACTGCTGATGTGTATGGAAATTTAAAATTAAATCGAGTTACACATCCAAATGTAGATAAAATGGTTGATGTTATAAACGCTGGAGATTACAAAGGGATTTGTAATACTGTTGGTAACGTTTTAGAAGATGTAACATTTAAGATGCATCCTGAAGTTGCTCGTATTAAAGCACAGATGAAGCGATTTGGAGCAGATGCTGTATTAATGAGTGGAAGTGGTCCAACTGTATTCGGCCTTGTACACCATGATTCGCGAATGCATCGGATTTATAACGGATTAAAAGGATTTTGTGAACAAGTATATGCAGTACGTTTATTAGGAGAGCGAGAAACGCTTGAATAAAGACGTATAATACGTTATGATTTGTTTAGAATATTCGTGATTTGAGGTGAGAGTATGAAAATTAGACGAAGTACAAGGCTGGTCGATATGACGTATTACTTGTTACAAAACCCTCGTCAGCTAGTTTCTCTCACTTTTTTTGCTGAAAGGTATCAATCAGCTAAGTCTTCCATTAGTGAAGATTTAGTTATTATTAAGCAAACGTTTGAACAACAAGGGGTCGGCACATTGCAAACGATACCAGGAGCAGCAGGAGGAGTGAAATATATACCATATATAAGTGAAGAAGAGGCAGACCTAATTATTGGTGAGCTTTGTAGCTTATTTGAAAATCCAGGTCGTATTTTGCCTGGCGGTTACTTATATATGACAGATCTTTTAAGCAATCCTCGCTACATTAATGGAGCAGGTCGCTTGTTTGCTTCTGTTTTTGCTAGGCAACCAGTTGACGCGGTTATGACGGTAGCGACAAAAGGAATTCCACTTGCTTATGCAGTGGCAAACTACTTAGATGTACCGGTAGTAATTGCGAGAAAAGACAATAAGGTAACAGAAGGACCTACTGTTAGTATTAACTATGTATCAGGTTCTTCTAAGAGAATTCAAACAATGACATTAGCAAAGCGTAGCCTTCCAGAGGGATCAAATGTTTTAATTATTGATGACTTCATGAAAGCTGGCGGAACAATTCAAGGTATGATGAGTATGTTAGAAGAGTTTAAGGCTAATGTTGTCGGTATTGGAGTATTAGTAGAATCTACGGACATCGAAGAGCGATTGATTAGTAATTTTGTATCATTAATTCGTCTGTCAGAAGTTGATGTGAAAGAAAAAGCAATTCAGGTGGAAAAGGGAAATTATTCACTGGCACCATTTGATGAAGGAATTGTAGAGGCTGAGTAAAAAAGGTAAAGCGTATAGCTTTATCTTTTTTTATTCTATTTATAAATTATAAAATAGATGGACAAACTGCTTTTCGTGCACTATTTTTAAAGAGTAAAAATAAATAATAAAAGGGTGAAAAATATGAAAGTTGTTCAAACAAGCAAGGCACCACAAGCGATTGGACCTTATTCACAAGGGATTATTGTAAATAATATGTTTTACAGTTCAGGACAAATTCCATTAACTGCAGGCGGAGAGCTTGTAGCAGGAGATGTGACAGTACAAACAGAGCAAGTATTTGAAAATTTACAAGCCGTATTAGAAGAAGCGGGCGCTTCATTTGATACAGTAGTAAAAACAACAGTATTCTTAAAAGATATGGATGACTTTAATGCTGTTAATGAAGTATACGGTTCTTATTTCTCTACTCATAAACCAGCGCGTTCTTGTGTACAAGTAGCAAAATTACCGAAAGATGTTTCAGTTGAAATCGAAGTAATTGCCCTAGTTAAGTAAGTCTTTGTAAGCGATAACCTCTATTAATCTTTATATTCAACTGTGTTAAAAATTTTTATCTTAAAAATTTTTAAAAAATTAAAGGGAAAATAGAAATTTTGTGGAATTTATACAAATATATCGCTTATTTAGAAAAGGGTGGTGAACACAAGATGGAAGTAACTGACGTAAGATTACGCCGCGTAAACACAGAAGGCCGCATGAGAGCAATTGCCTCTATTACCCTAGACCATGAATTTGTTGTTCATGATATTCGTGTAATTGATGGTAATAATGGATTATTTGTAGCAATGCCAAGTAAACGTACTCCAGATGGAGAATTCCGTGACATTGCACATCCAATTAATTCTAATACACGCTCTAAAATTCAAGATGCGGTTTTAACAGAGTATCACCGTTTAGGCGAGTTAGAAGAGGTTGAGTTTGAAGAAGCAGGTGCTTCGTAAAATTCGAATGAAAAGGGCTTTTGAAAGAAAGTCTTATAATTTTGTAACAAACCCCTGTAAGTATTTACAGGGGTTTGTTTTTTTGTTTTTATACATTCGAAATCCAGAAAATTCGAAATTTATTAAGGTGAAGAAGAGAAACTTCTAATTTTTTCAAAATCATTTTAAATAGTATAGCTTATTTCTTAAAAAAGATACTAAAGAGTAAAACATCTTATAAGAATTATGGTAAAATTTAATAGTTAAAATGTGTTTCTTGAAATATATGATGATTTAGGATAATATCGTTAATGGATAAATAGGTTGCGATGGAGGGTCTATATGTCAAACAGATTTGCAGTGATTCTAGCTGCAGGTAAAGGCACACGTATGAAGTCTAAGCTATACAAAGTGCTTCATCCTGTATGTGGAAAACCTATGGTACAACATGTTGTCGATCAAGTATCTCAATTAGGATTGCAGAAACTTGTAACAGTCGTGGGACATGGTGCTGAAATGGTACAAGAACAGCTAGGAAACGTAAGTGAGTTTGCATTACAAGCAGAACAACTTGGTACAGCGCATGCTGTAGATCAAGCTGCGAGTGTACTTGCAAATGAAGAAGGAACAACTTTAGTTATTTGTGGCGATACGCCGCTAATAACTGCTGAAACGATGGAAGCATTACTTCAGCAACATAAAGAAGCAGGGGCAATGGCAACGGTGCTAACAGCTTACATAGAAGAACCTGCTGGATATGGTCGTATCGTTCGTAATGAGAATGGTCATGTTGAAAAGATTGTTGAGCATAAGGATGCAAATGAGAAAGAATTAGCTATTAAAGAAATCAATACGGGTACGTATTGTTTTGATAATAAAGCTTTATTCGCTTCACTTTCTAAAGTTTCAAATGATAACGTACAAGGTGAATACTACCTGCCAGATGTTATTGAGATTTTAAAAAATGAAGGTCATATTGTATCAGCTTATCAAACGGAGCACTTCGATGAAACGTTAGGTGTTAACGACAGAGTCGCTCTATCGCAAGCGGAAGTTATTATGAAAAACCGTATCAATCGAAAGAACATGGTAAATGGTGTTACAATTATCGATCCAAGTAACACATATATTTCTGCCGATGCAATTATCGGTAGTGATACAGTTCTTCATCCAGGAACAGTTATTGAGGGTAATACTGTAATTGGTTCTGATTGTGAAATTGGGCCACATACAGTAATTCGCGATAGTGAAATTGGAGATCGTACGACAATTCGTCAATCGACTGTACATGATAGTAAACTTGGTACAGAAGTAGCGGTTGGTCCATTTGCACATATTCGCCCAGATTCAGTTATTGGAGATGAAGTACGCGTTGGAAACTTCGTGGAAATCAAAAAAACTGTTTTTGGTAATAGAAGTAAAGCTTCACACTTAAGTTATATCGGGGATGCACAAGTTGGAGAAGACGTGAATCTTGGTTGTGGTTCAATTACGGTGAACTATGATGGCAAGAATAAATTCAAAACTGTGATTGGTAACGGGGTATTTATTGGATGCAATTCAAATCTTGTTGCGCCAGTAACAGTTGAAGATGGTGCTTATGTAGCAGCAGGCTCTACAATCACAGAGGATGTTCCATCAAAGGCATTATCAGTAGCACGTGCACGTCAAGTTAACAAAGAAGACTATGTTGATCAATTGCTGAATAAGAAAAAATCATAATGTGGAGGGTTAATCTAGATGTCGACTCAATATCTAAATTCTAATTTGAAAGTATTCTCTTTAAACTCTAATAAGGAACTTGCCGAGCAAATTGCAAAGCATATTGGGGTAGGACTAGGAAAATGTTCTGTTGATCGTTTTAGTGATGGAGAAGTTCAAATTAACATTGAAGAAAGTATCCGTGGTTGCGATGTATTCATTATTCAATCTACAAGCTTCCCAGTAAACGAACATATCATGGAATTACTTATTATGATCGATGCATTAAAACGTGCATCTGCAAAAACAATTAATATTGTTATTCCTTACTATGGTTATGCGCGTCAAGACCGTAAAGCGCGTTCTCGTGAACCAATTACATCGAAACTTGTAGCAAACTTGCTTGAAACAGCAGGTGCAACTCGTGTAATCACTCTAGATTTACATGCTCCACAAATTCAAGGGTTCTTTGATATCCCAATCGACCACTTAATGGGTGTACCGATTCTTTCAGATTACTTTGAAACAAAAGGTCTTAAAGATATCGTAATCGTGTCTCCTGACCACGGTGGTGTAACTCGTGCTCGAAAAATGGCAGATCGCCTAAAAGCACCAATTGCTATTATTGATAAGCGTCGTCCTCGTCCGAACGTATCAGAGGTAATGAACATTATTGGTAATATTGAAGGTAAAACAGCAATTTTAATTGATGACATCATTGATACAGCTGGTACAATTACATTAGCAGCAAACGCTCTTGTAGAGAACGGTGCTTCTGAAGTATATGCTTGCTGTACGCACCCAGTATTATCTGGTCCAGCAATTGAACGTATTCAAAATTCAAATATTAAAGAGTTAGTTGTAACAAACTCTATCGTATTACCAGAAGAGAAGAAGATCGACAAAGTACATGAACTTTCAGTTGCTCCATTAATCGGAGAAGCAATCATTCGTGTATACGAAGAAGAATCTGTAAGTGTATTATTCAATTAATTGGATAGAATGAGACGTAACCAAGCTTGGTTACGTCTTTTCGTATCGAAAAAAGAAAGTAGTTGGTACAAGAATGAAATTGATAGTAGGACTTGGGAACCCGGGTAGAGAATATGAATTAACAAGGCATAATATTGGATTTATGGCGATTGATGAACTTGCAAAGCGTTGGAACATTTCTTTAAATGAACAAAAATTTAAAGGAGTATTCGGTGCAGGATTTGTTAATGGAGAAAAAGTAATATTATTAAAGCCGCTTACATATATGAATTTATCTGGGGAAAGCATTCGACCACTCATGGATTACTATAAGATCGACGTTGAGGACTTCGTTGTTCTGTACGATGATTTAGATATCCCTGTAGGTAAATTGCGCCTTCGTATGAAAGGGAGTGCTGGTGGACATAATGGTGTAAAATCAACAATTTCGCATTTAGGAACACAAGAGTTCCAACGTATCCGTATGGGAATTGATCGTCCGAAAAATGGAATGAAGGTAGTAGATTACGTATTAGGACGTTTTACATCGGAAGAAATTCCTGATGTCAATCATTCTATTGAAAAAGCGGCGGATGCATGTGAAGAATGGTTAAAAAAACCTTTCCTTCAAATTATGAATACTTTCAATAGTTAAGGGCATGATTGGGAATATTTTATTTTATTTTCACCCATACTAGTAGAAATTGGATATTTAGGAGGCTAGTATGGAAGGGTATTATTATTGCAGACATTGTGGGAGCAATGTAGGCTCCGTTACCGCAGAAAAAGTATATAGCGACGTTTTATTTCAACTAACAGAGCAAGAAGTAGTAGAGATGATTCATTTTCATGAGAATGGAAATATATATATAAAAACGATTTGTGAATCGTGTCAAGAAACGCTCGCATCTTATCCCGAGTATTATGAATATGAAAAATTTCTACAATAAAATGTTGTCGCTTTGGCATGTCCAAAGCATTTTTCTGTTTCCTTTTTCCAAAATATTTGCATAAAATATAGTAACTTGCTCTTTATGTTGAGAGGAGTTTTGAAAATGATAGGCTTATTAGAGCAGTTTTATAAAAATGAAGAGATACAATCGGTTATTAATGGGTTAGAAGATGGTTTAAAAGAGCAACTTGTATCAGGTATGGCAACATCTTCTCGTTCATTATTAATGGCAGCCTTATATAAAAAAACAAAAAAATCACAACTGATTGTGACGCACAATTTATACCAAGCACAAAAAGTACATGAGGATTTAGTGGCATTACTTGGTGAAAAAGATGTGTGGCTATATCCAGTAAATGAATTGATAGCATCAGAAGTTGGGGTTGCAAGTCCAGAATTGAAGGCACAGCGCATTGAAGTGTTAAATCGCTTAGCTGCGGGAGAGAATGGGATTATTGTAGCGCCAGTTGCAGGGCTGCGTAGATTTTTACCAATAAAAGAATTGTGGAAGCAAAGGCAAATTGAAATCAATCTAGGGCAAGAGATTGATTTAGATGCATTCTTGCATACTTTACATCATATTGGGTATGAGCGTAAGTCAATGGTAGAAGCTCCAGGGGAGTTCAGTTTGCGTGGGGGCATATTAGATATTTATCCATTAACTGAAGAATTACCATTTCGTATTGAATTTTTCGACACAGAAGTCGATTCTATTCGATTATTTGATGTGGATGAACAGCGCTCTCAAGATAAAAAGGAAAGTATTAGATTCGGACCAGCAACAGAGTTTTTATTTTCACAGGAAGAATTGAAAGCGGGAATTAAGCATCTTGAAGAAGGTTTAACTAAGACGATGCAAAAACTTTCCGATGATAAATTAAAGACTACAGTCCTTGAGACGGTAAGCCATGAAATTGAAATGTTGAAAAACGGGCAAAGTATAGAACAAATGTTTAAATATTTATCTATTTTCTATAAAGAACCTGCTAGTCTGATAGATTATTTACCAGAAGACGGTGTTGTCATTTTAGATGAGATTTCCCGCATTCAAGAAACAGCATCACATCTTGAAACAGAAGAGGCGGAATGGTATATATCACTTCTGGGCGAAGGAACAATTATTCAAGATTTATCTTTCTCACACTCATTTGAGGGGTTTCTTCATCATAAAAAAAGAAGTTTTGTATATTTAACGTTATTCTTACGCCATATAGCACATACACATCCGCAAAACATTGTGAATGTGACATGTAAAACAATGCAAGATTTCCATGGACAGATGCAGTTGTTAAAAACGGAAATTGATAGATGGAATGAAGGGCACTTTACGACCGTTGTGCTCGGAACAGATGATGAGCGTGTAAAAAAACTACAACACATTTTAAGTGATTATGATATTGAAGCGGATATTGTAGAAGGCACAGATATTTTATTGCCTGGAAGGTTACAAATTGCGGTAGGTGATTTACATGCAGGGTTTGAAATGCCGATGCAAAAGTTCGTTGTCATTACTGAAAAAGAGCTTTTTCATAAGAAAGTTAAAAAATCACAACGCAAGCAAAAGTTATCTAACGCTGAACGTATTAAAAGTTATTCGGAATTAAAAGTTGGAGACTATGTAGTTCATGTAAATCACGGTATAGGTAAATTTTTAGGTATTGAGACTTTAGAGATTAATGGTGTTCATAAAGATTATCTGAATATCAAATATCAAGGGAACGATAAGTTATACGTTCCGATTGAACAAATTGACCAAGTGCAAAAATATGTAGGATCTGAAGGTAAGGACCCAAAAGTTTATAAATTGGGCGGAAATGATTGGAAGAAAGTCAAAACAAAAGTTGAAAAGTCTGTACAAGACATAGCGGATGACTTAATTAAATTATATGCTGAGCGCGAGGCTTCAAAAGGTTATGCATATACACCAGATACGGCAGAACAGCAAGAATTTGAATCTTCTTTCCCGTATCAAGAGACAGAGGATCAATTACGTTCTATTGAAGAAATTAAGAAAGATATGGAACGCGGACGTCCGATGGATAGGCTTCTGTGCGGTGACGTAGGATACGGAAAGACGGAAGTAGCTATTCGTGCGGCATTTAAAGCAATTATGGATGAAAAGCAAGTTGCGATTTTAGTACCGACAACGATCCTTGCACAACAACACTATGAAACAATTCGAGAGCGTTTTCAAGATTATCCAATTAATATAGGTTTATTAAGTAGATTCCGCACGAGAAAACAGCAAAATGAAACGATTAAGGGCTTAAAAGATGGTACGGTAGATATTGTAATCGGAACGCATCGTATTTTATCTAAAGATGTTACGTATAAAGATTTAGGTCTCCTTATTATTGATGAAGAACAAAGATTTGGTGTGACGCATAAAGAAAAGATCAAACAATTGAAAGCAAATGTTGACGTATTAACATTAACGGCAACTCCGATTCCGCGTACACTCCATATGTCTATGCTTGGTGTGCGTGATTTGTCTGTTATTGAGACACCGCCAGAAAATCGTTTCCCGGTCCAAACGTATGTAGTAGAGTATAATCCGGCATTAATGCGAGAAGCGATAGAGCGAGAACTTGCAAGAGGTGGGCAAATTTACTTCCTGTATAACCGTGTGGAGGATATCGAAAGAAAAGCAGATGAAATTTCGATGTTAGTTCCAGATGCTCGTGTAACATACGCACATGGAAAAATGAACGAAAGCGAATTAGAGTCTGTCATGCTATCGTTTTTAGAGGGGCAGCATGATGTTCTTGTAAGTACAACAATTATTGAGACGGGTGTAGATATTCCAAATGTAAATACATTAATTGTATTCGATGCAGATCGTATGGGATTATCGCAGTTGTATCAGCTTCGTGGGCGTGTTGGGCGTTCTAATCGTGTCGCATATGCATATTTTGCATACAAACGAGATAAAGTGTTATCAGAAGTTGCAGAGAAGCGTCTGCAAGCAATTAAAGAGTTTACAGAGCTGGGATCTGGTTTCAAAATTGCGATGAGAGACTTATCTATTCGTGGTGCTGGTAACTTATTAGGGGCAGAACAACATGGATTTATTGATTCTGTCGGATTTGACCTGTATTCTCAAATGTTAAAAGATGCAATTGAACAGCGCAGAGGGACAGACGGAGTTGAGAATACAGTTAATGTTGAAATTGACTTGGAAGTAGATGCATATTTACCAGATGCTTATATTTCAGATAGTAAGCAAAAAATTATGATGTACAAACAATTTAGAGGTGTTTCTACAATCGAGGATATTGAAGAATTACAGGAAGAAATGATCGATAGATTTGGTGATTACCCGCAAGAAGTTGGTTATTTATTACAAATTGCAAATATTAAAGTATTGGCAATGAAAGAACAAATCGAGTTGATTAAGCAAAATAAATTTGAAGTAACAATCCTGTTCTCAGAACAAGCGAGCCAAAATATTGATGGTGGAAAATTATTCATGCTTGGAAATAGTTTTGGTCGTATGATTGGTCTTGGAATGGAAGGATCACAATTGAAAATCGTTATGAAAACGAATGGATTAGAGACATCAAAGTGGTTAACAATTGCTGAAAATTTATTAAAAGGCTTACCAGATGTAAAAAAAGAAGTAATAAATGCCTAATATAAGATAAAAAATACAATTCGACGTGCATAGAAGAACTAATGTGTAAAATACTATGTCTAACAGTTGGTGATTTTTACATGAACAGGTAAATTCACCACTTTGATCATCAGTAGAAAGTGAGGCAGCATTAGAATGAAAGCAACTGGAATCGTACGTCGAATTGATGATTTAGGCAGGGTAGTAATCCCGAAGGAAATTCGTAGAACTTTACGTATTCGAGAAGGAGACCCACTAGAAATATTTGTTGATCGCGATGGGGAAGTAATTTTGAAGAAATATTCTCCAATTAGTGAATTAGGTGATTTTG
This sequence comes from Bacillus sp. NPDC094064, assembly GCF_050279585.1. Classification (NCBI taxonomy): domain Bacteria; kingdom Bacillati; phylum Bacillota; class Bacilli; order Caryophanales; family Bacillaceae; genus Bacillus; species Bacillus sp. NPDC094064. Next base: position 24,132 of record NZ_JBNNUI010000017.1, on the reverse strand, counting down.
CAAAAGAATATGCAGATGCTTTATACGATAGTTTAGGACATAATGTGCTTGTGTGCGATCGAGATTCTATTATCGCAGTATCAGGTGTATCCAAAAAAGAATACTTAAATAAAAGTGTAGGGGATCTAATTGAAAAAACGATGGAAGAACGAAAGTCTGTTATTATGACGGACGAAAGTGATATTTCCATTATCGATGGTGTAACAGAAAAGGTTCATTCTTATACAGTTGGACCGATTGTTGCAAATGGAGACCCAATTGGAGCTGTCATCATTTTTTCAAAAGAAGCTATTATAAGTGAAATAGAGCATAAAGCGGTCAATACTGCGGCCAGTTTCTTAGCGAAACAAATGGAACAGTAAGAATATATAATTTTAGAAGTAGCAATCTTTCCTAATTATGATATTTCTTTTTGAGAAATCAATTATTTGGAGATATATGTATATTGAAAAAAGGTAGCGCTTTGCTACCTTTTTTCGTTGAACATTTTCTAGTGTTGCATGAACTTATTATCACTCGTTGGGGTAAGGGAGCTTGTTCTTTTCTTTATGATATAATACGAGGGGTGAGAATAGAAAAAGGAGTTTTCTTGTATGGAAGCGAAGAAGTATCAAGCCTTTTGGCGTGGGGCTATTATATTAACAATCGCAAGTTTTATTACGAAAGTATTAAGCGCTTTTTACCGTATTCCATATCAAAATATAGCGGGTGATATTGGATTTTATATTTACCAACAAATTTATCCTTTTTATGGATTTTGTTTAATTTTAGCTACTTATGGGTTCCCTATTATAATTTCAAAAATGGTCGCGGAACGATTAGAGCGAGGGAAGCAAAAAGAAGCAGAAGAAATTATTTGTGTATCTTTTTGGTTTTTATTAGGAATTGGTTTCATAGGCTTTTTTACATTGTTCTTTGGCGCTGAAACAATTGCAACAGCTATGGGCGATATACACTTAGATAAGTTATTACGTGTTATTTCGTTTTCATTCATATTGATGCCATTTTTATCTGTAGCAAGAGGATATTTTCAGGGGTTTAATAATATGATGCCAACGGCTGTTTCGCAAGTGATAGAACAAACCATTCGGGTTTCTATTATTGTATTTTTATCCCTATTTCTAATTGCTCACGGATTTGATTTATATACAGTTGGTGCAGGTGCTATGTTAGGTTCAATTGCGGGTGGACTGATTGGGATTATTGTACTTTTACTTTATATGCGTCGTGATTTTCGTTCTATATTCTTCAAAAGTTTGAAGAATATTAGGGGGAAAGGAAGGATAATTAAAATCCTTTTTTGGCAAGGATTAGCAATTTGTGTTAGTAACTTGGTGCTTATTTTTATACAAATGGCTGATTCTGTTTCCTTTTATTCTTTACTTATTGGGGCGGGAGAACAAGCTGAAAGTGCAAAGGTATTAAAAGGTGTCTATGACAGAAGTATCCCTCTCATGCAGCTAGGCACTGTCGTGACAACTTCTTTCTCGTTGTCACTTATTCCGATTATTACAGCAGCTAAGGAAAGAGGAGATCTTTCCTTTATTCAAGAAAAGGTAAAGTTAGCAATGAAAATAACGTTCGTAATTGGATTTGCAGCTGCCATTGGATTAACTTGTATTATTCAACCTACGAATATTATGTTGTTTGAAAATAGTGATGGATCAGATGTTTTATCCATTTTATCTTTATCTATTTTATTTAGTTCATTGTCAATTACAACCGCTTCTATTTTACAAGGTTTGGGACAAACGTTAAAACCAGCAATATTTGTTGTATTTGGGGGTAGTTTAAAGTTAGCCTTAAACTACATACTAATGCCGCATTTTGGTGTGAAGGGAGCTGCAATTGCAACCTTAGTTGCGCTAATTGTCATTTCAATGCTAAATAGTGTACTACTTATGCGAGCAGTATCGGAATCGCTTATCGATAAGCGGAATATGCTAGGTGTAGTTATTAGTGGTATTGGTATGGGATTTGTATTAATAATGTTTATCCGTGTGTTGCAAATGTCTGGATTAGTAATTGATGCAGGGCATAGAGGAATTGCAACACTTGAAGCGTTATTAGGTGTAGCCATCGGCGGATCAACATATTTGTTTTTCATTTTAAAATTACGTGTATTTACAAAAAAAGAGCTAGGAACTGTTATGAAACAAGAGAAAAAAGAAGGTTCATTGAAGAAGAGTGGATAGAGGTGGCAGATTGTGAGTGGAATCATTACTATTTTGGGCCTAGGTGCTGGTGAGTTAGATCAGTTAACGATGGGTGTATATCGAAAAATAAAAGAAGCGGATCATATGTTTGTTAGAACGAAGGAACATCCCGTTATAGAAGAATTAGAGAGCGAAGGTATACAATATACGGCTTTTGACAATGTATATGAAGCGCATGATACATTTGAAATTGTATATGAAACAATTGCGAATACATTGCTAGAACAAGCTAAAGGTACAGAAATCATCTACGCTGTTCCAGGGCACCCGCTAGTAGCGGAAAGAACAGTTCAGCTACTGTTGGAAAAAGGAGAAATAGCAAATGTTGAAGTGCGGATTGAAGGTGGACAAAGCTTCCTTGATCCGATGTTCGCAAGTCTGAAAATCGATCCGATTGAAGGGTTCCAACTAATTGACGCTACATCATTTGAAAGAGGGCAATTAGAATTACGTCAACATTTAATCTTTTGCCAAGTGTATGATGCGTTCGTTGCTTCAGATGTGAAGTTAACATTAATGGAAATGTTACCGGATGATTATGAAGTGTATATCGTAACAGCTGCAGGAACTTCGTTCGAACAAGTTAAAAAGGTACCATTGTACATGTTAGATCATGAAACAGAATTGAATAATTTAACGAGTGTATATGTACCACCAGTTCAGGAACGTGCGTCCTTGTATCAACAGTTTGATGTGCTTAGAGAAATTATTGCAGACCTTCGTGGGCCAAATGGTTGTCCGTGGGATAAAAAGCAAACACATCAATCTTTAAAGAAGTATTTAATTGAGGAAGCTTATGAAGTATTAGAAGCAATTGATGAAGAGGACGATGATCATTTAGTAGAGGAACTAGGCGATGTATTATTACAAGTTATGCTTCATGCCCAAATTGGGGAGGATGAAGGTTGGTTCTCTATAGATGATATTATTCGAACTCTATCTGAGAAAATGGTTCGTCGCCATCCACATGTATTTGGAAATACGGATGTAAATAATGCCGATGAAGTGATTGCTAATTGGGAAGAAATTAAAAAACAAGAAAAAGGATCTGTGAAAGAATCTGTTTTAAATGGAGTTCCAAAAAGTTTGCCGCAGCTACTACGTGCTTATGAAATTCAGAAGGAAGCCGGCAAGGTAGGATTTGATTGGGCAGATGTGCAACCGATGATTGAAAAAGCCATAGAAGAATGGCAAGAGTTCCAACAAGAAGTTGTGAACATGGATGTGGAAAAGATGTTAGGTGAATTTGGTGATTTATTATTTGCGTTTGTTAATATAGCCCGCCATTATAAAATAGACCCAGAAGAGGCGTTACGTTCAACTAATGAGAAATTTATCGGTCGTTTTTTATACATGGAAGCAAAAGTAGCTGAAATGAATAAAGAAATGCAAGATTTATCACTAGAACAGTTAGATGTTTTATGGGAAGAGGCAAAACAAACAGAGCGTTAATAGGGGGATTTTATATGCGTCTAGATAAGTTTTTAAAAGTATCACGTTTAATTAAAAGAAGAACATTAGCGAAAGAAGTAGCTGACCAAGGAAGAATATCAATTAATGGTCAAGTGGCAAAAGCAAGTTCAGATGTGAAAGTGGCTGATGAATTAACAATTCGTTTTGGTCAAAAAATAGTAACTGTAAAAATAAATGAATTGAAAGAAACGACTAAAAAAGAAGATGCAGCAAATATGTATAGCTTAATTCGCGAAGAAAAAGTAAAAGCGGAAGAAGGCTTGTTCTAAAATTGGTTATCCTTCCATACATTACTATTAGCTAGTATAAATCTATGGGGGGATTTACGTGAATAATGGTTACTCACCTATGTCTTCTAATCAACAAAACGTTTCTGTAGAGCATGATATTGTTATGCGTGGCAGGCGTGTAATCGATATTACTGGTGTAAAGCAGGTAGAGAGTTTTGATAGCGAAGAGTTTTTACTCGAGACTGTAATGGGTTTTTTAACAATTCGTGGTCAAAATTTACAAATGAAAAATTTAGATGTAGAAAAAGGTGTTGTATCGATTAAAGGTAAAGTTCATGAAATGCTGTATATTGATGAGAATCAAGGGGAGAAAACTAAAGGTTTCTTTAGTAAGTTGTTTAAATGAGTCTAACAATTCAGCTGTATACAATGCTTTCAATGATTGGAATGGGTGCTTGGATTGGAGCGTCTTTAGATACATATCAACGGTTTTTAAAGCGTTCAGAACGTAAACGTTGGCTTGTATTTATACATGATATACTATTTTGGATTGTCCAAGCATTATTCGTTTTCTATGTATTGCTTCTTGTAAATGAGGCTGAACTACGTATATATGTGTTTTTGGCATTATTATGTGGTTTTGCAGCATATCAAAGCATGTTGAAAGCATTATACATGAAGATGTTAAATTTTCTCATCTATATTTTTGTACAAACAACACACTTTTTTGTTCGAATTATACAGCTACTCGTGATAAAACCTGTTATTATTATAGCGCAGCTATTTATTGCATTTATATTATTCTTATTTCGTATACTGCTTTCAATTGGACATGTGTTATGGAAAATGGTGATTTGGATATTACTTTTCATATGGAAAGTTTTTTTCTGGCCTGTTCGATTTATTGCTTCGCTCATATGGAAACTTCTCCCTAATCGTGTTAAACTTTTTATAATGAAACATGTAGGGTTCCTGCAATATATAGCAAAATTGAAGGGACATATCTTCCAATTATGGGAGCGTATAAAAAAGAAGTTAGGGGGACCTCGGAAATGAGGGAACTGAGACAAAGAACAATCGAAAAACAGAGTCCAAATCCTGTTAAAGAGCATATAATACAAACGGATGAGAACAGGAAGCGACTTTATCGCCGTTTAGCGGTTTTTCTTGTCTTTGCTTTTACAATTATTGCGAGTATTAGTGTAACGTTTTATCAACAAAACAGTTCCATTAAAGCAAAAGAAGCAAAAGTTAAGGACATGAAAAAAGAACTGGATTCATTAACGAATAAAGAAAAGAGTCTAAAAGACGAAGTTCAAAAGTTAAATGATGAAGAGTACGTATTAAAGATTGCTAGAAGGGATTATTTCTTCTCTGGAAAAGGGGAGATAATTTTTCCTGTTTCTAAGTAGAGTATGTCTTATTGACACTATATTTTAGGATTATATATAATAAAGTAAAATTTGACTTTTTAACCACTAAGGAGGAGCATTTTTTTTATGTCAATCGAGGTAGGCAGCAAGTTACAGGGTAAAGTAACAGGTATTACAAATTTTGGGGCTTTTGTGGAGCTGCCAGAAGGCTTAACAGGTCTTGTTCATATTAGTGAAGTTGCTGATAATTATGTGAAAGATATTAACGATCACTTAAAAGTGGGCGACCAAGTAGAAGTAAAAGTTATTAACGTTGAAAAAGATGGCAAGATTGGTCTATCTATTAAGAAAGCGAAAGAGCGCGAAAAAACAGAAGGAGATCGTCCACGTGGTGAATATCAACGCGGTGGTGATCAACAACGTTCTGGACGTCCACAACGTAATAATCGTTCTTTCAATAGAGATAATCGCGGTGGCGGTAACGACCGAGCTCCAAAAGAAACATTTGAGCAAAAGATGGCGCGCTTTTTAAAAGATAGTGAAGATCGTTTAACTTCTTTAAAGCGTAACACAGAATCTAAACGTGGTGGCCGTGGCGCACGTCGCGGATAATACGACCGTTTAATTCTTGACATATAGAGAGGTACCCAGAGCGATTGCTCGGGGTGCTTTTTTATATGGGAAAATATATTTTTAAAAAAGTTTTCAAGATGTGTTGACTTTAAATTGTATCTGATGTAAGATACTAATTGTCCGTTAAATAAGACGACATGGCGGTGTAGCTCAGCTGGCTAGAGCGTACGGTTCATACCCGTGAGGTCGGGGGTTCGATCCCCTCCGCCGCTATATTTATTTTAACGGCCCGTTGGTCAAGTGGTTAAGACACCGCCCTTTCACGGCGGTAACACGGGTTCGAATCCCGTACGGGTCATCTAAAAAGATCATGCAAATGTGCATGATCTTTTTTTGTTAAATAAATTAAGATATACAATACTTCTACAAAATTATCCTATATTTTCTGAATGTTCAATCAAAATATTAGGGATAAATTACATACTGTGTATATATGTAGAGTTATTTCAAATAAAAAGTCGAACGATTATAAAAGTGAAAACTGTTGTTTTGACAAAAATCCCAATAATCATCTTTTATAATGACAGTAATTAAACTATGCAGGTGGTGTTAAAAATATGCCTAAAGCAGGAAGGAATACTATGAATACAAGTGCATTGGCAATGGATGAGAGTCAGCTTGGAACAATAAAGTGGACGAGTAAGTTGCGAATGAAGTTTGAACAGGTTTTCTTTAGATGGGGATTTATTATTGTTGTTATTGGTTTTCTTTTGGGACGAGCATATATATTAACAAACATTTTACCGTTTGCACTGCCATTTTTTGCTGCTGTTTATGTTATGAAGCGGGATAAAATGCCGCTCGCGTTCTTAGCTCTAATGGGAGGAGCGCTTTCCGTTTCGATAGATAATTTATTTTTTACTTTTGCATCTATTTTTACTTTCTTCATTTATAATATCTTCTTTAGTCGATTTACACGTAAAACGGTCGGACTTGTTCCATTCCAAGTATTTATCTCCGCATTAACCGCACACTTAGTTGTTGTCTATTTTGCACAACAGACTGTCACCATGTACGATTTACTTGTTAGTACGATTGAGGCGGGGCTTAGCTTTGTATTAACTATGATATTTTTACAAAGTGTTCCGCTTTTAGTAGAAAGGAAAGGAAAACAACAAGCATTAGAGACAGAAGAAATAGTTTGTTTAATTATATTACTAGCATCTGTATTAACGGGTACAACAGATTGGTTTGTATATGATGCTTCGATTCAACATATTTTCACTAGGTATTTAGTACTAGTGTTTGCATTTATTGCTGGCGCTGCCACCGGTTCTACAGTGGGGGTTGTTACTGGATTAATATTAAGTTTAGCGAATGTGTCTAGCTTGTCTCAGCTTAGTTTACTTGCCTTTTCTGGATTACTTGGTGGGTTGTTAAAAGAAGGGAAGCGTCTAGGTGTTAGTTTAGGTTTATTAATTGGGACAAGCTTGATTACGCTATATGTAGACAAGCAAACAAATATCGTAACAACTTTAATTGAATCTGGTGTGGCGATTATGTTCTTCTTATTAACGCCGAAACTTGTTGTGGATCGTATTGCTAAATTTATGCCAGGTACACAGGAACATTCGCAAGATCAACAACAATATCTAAGAAGAATGCGTGATGTTACAGCGAACAAAATTAATCAATTTGCAAATGTGTTTGCCGCTTTATCTAATAGCTTTTCTGTATATGGGTACGTGGAGGAGGAAGATAAGGAGACAGAGGCGGATTTGTTCTTAAGTACAATTACTGCAAAAACATGTCAAACATGTTTTAAAAAGGATCAATGCTGGGTAGTTAATTTCGATAAAACATACGATTATATGAAACAAATCATGAATGAAACAGAAGAAGGGACGTTACAACATAATCGGAAGTTAGTTCGTGAATGGGACAAGCATTGTGTGCGAGGAAAAAAAGTGACAGATTTAGTAGCGGGCGAATTAGATCACTTCTATGAAGGACAGAAATTACGAAAACAAATGAAAGAAAATCGTAGAATAGTAGCGGAACAATTATTAGGTGTATCGAAAGTTATGGAGGATTTCGCTAAGGAAATACAAAAAGAACGAGAAAATCATCAAGTACAGGAAGAACAGATTTTGCAAGCGTTTCGTGATTTCGGTGTAGAAGTGGAGCATGTTGATATTTATTGTTTGGATAGAGGGAGCATTGATATTGAAATGTTGATTCCGGCTGCATCTAATGAACATGGAGAATGTGAAAAATTAGTTGCGCCGATGCTTTCTGATATTCTAAAAGAAAATATCGTTGTGAAGCATGAAGAAAAATCTTCTTATCCAAATGGGCACAGTTTAATATCATTTGGTTCAGCAAAGACGTACTCTCTTGATACAGGGTTGGCCACAGCTGCAAAAGGTGGTGGGTTCGTTTCGGGTGATTCTTATGCGATGATGGATTTAAGTGTCGGTAAGTATGCGCTTGCGATTAGTGATGGTATGGGAAATGGGCAAAGAGCTCATATGGAGAGTAAGGAAACGGTAAAATTATTACAAAAAATACTTCAATCAGGTATTGATGAGGAAATAGCAATTAAATCTATTAATTCAATTCTTTCTTTAAGAACGACAGAAGAGATGTTTACGACGTTGGACTTAGCTATGGTAGATTTACGGGATGCGAGTGCAAAGTTTTTAAAGATTGGATCAACGCCGAGCTTTGTTAAGCGCGCAAATAATATTTTGAAAATTGAGGCAAGTAATTTGCCAATGGGAATTATTGAAGATGTTGAAGTTGATGTGGTGGGTGAGCAATTAAAAACAGGCGATATCCTTATTATGATGAGCGATGGGATTTTTGAGGGAGCGCAACATGTGGAAAATCATGAACTATGGATGAAACGAAAAATTAAAGAATTGCAAACCGAAGATCCGCAAGAAATTGCAGATATTATTATGGAGGAAGTAATTCGATCTGGTGATGGTTATATAAACGACGATATGACTATTGTTGTGGCGAAAGTAAAGAAAAATATGCCGAAGTGGGCTACGATTCCAATTGTAGGGATGCAGGCGCAATAAAGAATTGCTTTATTCAATGGGGGTGTTTGGCCACTACTGATTAATATAGTCTATTTACAAAAAAACCTAGGTGGATGCCTAGGTTTTTTGCTTTAAAAGATAATGTTATTATTTTTGTGAATATACATGAAGGATGTAAGATAAAAATGTAATTTTTGTATATCTTTTTTTTGCACAATGTTTGTAAAAGTTGTACCATTATAGACAAGGTAACTAACGTTGCTGTTCTTGTTTAATGAAAGGTGATTACGAAGTTGAAAGATACATTTGTTGAAAAGGTAGATGACTTTGTAAAGCAGCATGATGTATTAAAGGAACGTTCAACAATTGTTGTAGGAGTTTCTGGTGGTCCTGACTCTTTGGCTCTTTTATATTATTTGTTAGAAAAAAGAGAGGCAAAACAGTTGAAAATTGTAGTAGCGCATGTAGACCATATGTTTAGAGGCGATGAATCTCATGAGGACCTACAGTTTGTGCAGAGTCTTTGTAAAGGGCTGGGAGTTATTTGTGAAACGATAAGAATTAACGTGTCGCAATATCAACAGCAATACGGGATGAATGCGCAGGTTGCTGCTAGAGAATGCAGATATGCATTTTTGGAAAGAATAATGAAGGAATATGATGCGAGATATGTAGCTCTTGGGCATCATGGAGATGATCAAGTAGAGACAATTTTAATGCGTCTTGTACGAGGGAGTACTCCAAAAGGGTATGCAGGAATTGCAGTGAAGCGTCCTTTTCATAATGGATATTTAATTAGGCCTTTACTTGGAGTAACGAAGGAAGAAATTATTGATTACTGTAATAAGCTAAATGTAATTCCCCGTATAGATCCGAGTAATAAAAAGGAAGTATATACAAGGAATCGATTACGTAAATATGTTCTTCCTCATTTGAAAGAAGAAAACCCACAAGTGCATGAGAAATTTCAAAAATTTAGCGTGCAGATGCAAGAGGATGAGGCGTATTTGCAGGAATTAGCTTTTGAGAAAATGAATAAAGTAATTACAAAAAAAAGTGATAAACAAATTAGCTTATCAATTCCTGCCTTCGAATCCATGTCTTTGCCTTTACAAAGGAGAGGGATTCAACTAATATTAAACTATCTTTATGAATATAAGATTCCGTCTTCTCTTTCTTCTATACATATTGACAAAGTGATTGAGTTTTTTAAGCGGATACAACCTTCGGGTTCACTTGATTTCCCAGGTGATTTAAAAATTGTCCGCACATACGAGGAGTGTAGCTTTAGATTTAAACAAGAAATTGTTTCTCCTTTTTCGCAAGATTTATCAGTACCCGGGACAATTACATTATCGAACGGTGATAAACTTGTAACAGAGGTGAGCGAAGATATACCAAGTAACATGAATGAAACAGTATTTGTTGCTAAGTATAATGATATATCATATCCACTTCGTATTCGGTCTAGAGAAAATGGAGATCGCATGTCAATACAAGGTATGGATGGCACAAAAAAGATAAAAGCTATTTTTATCGAAGCGAAAGTACCAAAAGAAAAAAGGGAAGAATGGCCGGTCGTTTGTGATGCAAGTGGAAATATTATTTGGGTACCCTTGTTGAAGCGATCTGCATTTGCTATTTCGAAAGAAATAGCAAAGAAGGATAAATATATGATTATTCACTACAAAAGCAAGGAGTCTTCCGGGAGGATAATGAAATGATGAATCAAGATATCGAAAAAGTATTAATTTCTGAAGAACAAATACAAGAAAAGGTGCGCGAATTAGGTGCAATTATTGCAGAGGATTACAAAAACACAGTACCTCTTGCAATTGGTGTATTAAAGGGTGCAATGCCATTTATGGCAGATTTATTAAAGAGAACAGATACATATCTTGAAATGGATTTTATGGCTGTATCTAGTTACGGTCACTCTACAGTTTCAACAGGTGAAGTGAAAATTTTAAAAGACCTTGATACTTCTGTAGAAGGTCGCGACATTTTAATCGTTGAAGATATTATTGATAGCGGTCTTACGCTAAGCTACTTAGTGGACCTGTTCAAATATCGTAAAGCGAAGTCTGTAAAAATTGTTACGTTATTAGATAAGCCTACAGGCCGTAAGGTTGATCTGAAAGCGGATTACGTTGGATTTACTGTTCCGCATGAATTCGTTGTAGGATATGGGTTAGATTATAAAGAGCAGTACCGTAATCTTCCTTATGTGGGAGTATTAAAACCAAGCGTTTACTCAAATTAATTAAATACAGGCGTCACAATTGTATAGGAAAGTTTTTCTATGTTACGATTTACTATAGTGTTTATGCCGTGAGAGGAGGTTAGGAATGAATCGTATCTTCCGTAATACCATCTTTTATTTACTGATATTCCTAGTAGTAATTGGAATCGTGAGCTATTTTAATGGTTCGACGCAAAAAACGACACCAGTTAGCTACGATAAATTCATTACTAAACTAGAAAAAGGTGAAGTGCGCAATGTGCAACTTCAACCGAAAAATGGTGTGTTTGAAGTAAAAGGACAATTTAATAACTCTAGCCAGGGAGAACAATTTGTTACTTATGCACCAAATACTGAGGAATTACAAAAGAAAATTAATGATAAAGCGCAAGGTGCTGAAGTTAAGTATCAACCAGCAGAAGAAACAAGTGCTTGGGTAACATTCTTTACTTCGATTATTCCGTTTGTCATTATCTTCATTTTATTCTTCTTCTTATTAAACCAAGCTCAGGGTGGCGGTAGCCGTGTTATGAACTTCGGGAAAAGTAAGGCGAAGCTATATAATGACGAAAAGAAAAAAGTTCGTTTCAGAGATGTTGCTGGAGCGGATGAGGAGAAACAAGAACTTGTTGAGGTAGTTGAATTCTTGAAAGATCCTCGTAAGTTCGCTGAAGTTGGTGCCCGTATTCCGAAGGGTGTTCTATTAGTAGGACCTCCAGGTACAGGTAAAACTTTACTAGCACGTGCTGTTGCAGGTGAAGCAGGCGTTCCGTTCTTCTCTATCAGTGGTTCTGACTTCGTAGAGATGTTCGTCGGTGTCGGTGCATCCCGTGTACGTGATTTATTCGAAAATGCAAAGAAAAATGCTCCTTGTATCATTTTCATTGATGAAATTGATGCAGTAGGACGTCAACGTGGCGCAGGTCTTGGTGGTGGCCATGATGAGCGTGAGCAAACGTTGAACCAATTACTTGTTGAAATGGATGGGTTCGGTGCAAACGAAGGTATTATTATCATCGCTGCGACAAACCGTCCTGATATTCTTGATCCAGCGTTATTACGTCCAGGTCGTTTTGACCGTCAAATTACAGTAGATCGTCCAGATGTAAATGGCCGTGAAGCTGTACTTAAAGTACATGCTCGTAATAAACCGCTTGATGAGAATATCAATTTAAGAGCAATTGCAACTCGTACACCAGGATTCTCTGGTGCCGATCTTGAAAACTTATTAAACGAAGCTGCTTTAGTAGCTGCGCGTCAAGATAAGAAAAAAATTGACATGAGTGACATTGATGAAGCTACGGATCGCGTTATTGCAGGTCCAGCTAAGAAAAGTCGTGTTATCTCTGAAAAAGAACGTAATATCGTTGCTTTCCATGAAGCGGGCCACACTGTAATTGGTGTTGTTCTTGATGAAGCTGATGTCGTTCATAAAGTAACAATTGTCCCTCGTGGTCAAGCTGGTGGATATGCAGTAATGCTTCCGAAAGAAGATCGTTACTTCATGACAAAACCAGAGTTACTTGATAAAATCACTGGTTTACTTGGTGGTCGAGTAGCTGAAGAGATTGTATTTGGTGAAGTAAGTACAGGTGCTCATAATGACTTCCAACGTGCGACTGGTATTGCAAGACGCATGGTTACAGAATTTGGTATGAGTGATAAGCTTGGACCGATGCAATTTGGTAGCTCACAAGGTGGTCAAGTGTTCTTAGGAAGAGACTTCCATTCAGAACAAAACTATAGTGATGCGATTGCGCATGAAATCGATGTGGAAATGCAAACGATTATGAAAGAATGTTATGCTCGTGCAAAACAAATTCTTACTGAAAATCGTGATAAACTAGATCTTATTGCGAAAACGTTACTTGAAGTAGAAACATTAGATGCAGAGCAAATCAATCATTTATGTGACTATGGCAGATTGCCAGAACGTCCAACATCTTCAGCTGATGTGAAAGTAAACATCAACATGAAGAAAGACGATGAAGATAAAGAAGATAAGTAAGAGCTGAAGGAGTGACGATAGTCACTCCTTTTTTGTTTGTTAAATTTTTTTCTGATTACTATTGAGAGTTTATGGAATAAAGTAATTTTAGTAAAACTAGTATTAAAAATTGAAATAGAGAGCAATCTTTTTGTAAAATGATGAGTATAGAAAAACTGATTATATAAGTATGTGTGATATGATGTTTTTATAAGTTTTATACATACTGCACAAATATAGATTAAATAAGATAAGTGGTGAGAATATGATTTTTGTATTGGATGTAGGGAACACAAATGCGGTGTTAGGTGTGTTTGAAGAGGGGGAACTTCGTCAGCATTGGCGCATGGAAACAGATCGTCATAAAACAGAAGATGAGTATGGGATGCTTGTGAAACAGTTACTTGAGCATGAGGGTCTTTCGTTTGGAGATGTGAAAGGTATTATTGTGTCTTCAGTTGTACCGCCAATTATGTTCGCTTTAGAACGCATGTGTGAAAAATATTTTAAAATTAAACCGCTTGTAGTAGGGCCTGGAATAAAAACGGGACTAAATATTAAATATGAAAATCCACGTGAAGTAGGTGCAGACCGAATTGTAAATGCAGTAGCAGGAATCCATTTGTATGGAAGTCCGCTTATCATTGTTGATTTTGGTACGGCTACTACATATTGTTATATTAACGAAGAAAAGCATTATATGGGTGGAGTTATTACGCCAGGAATTATGATTTCAGCAGAGGCTTTATATAGTAGGGCTGCAAAACTTCCTCGAATTGAAATTACAAAACCAAGTAGTGTTGTTGGAAAGAATACAGTAAGTGCAATGCAATCCGGAATCCTTTATGGATACGTTGGACAAGTGGAAGGTATTGTTAAGCGTATGAAAGAGGAAGCTAAACAAGAACCGAAAGTTATTGCAACAGGTGGATTGGCGAAATTAATTTCAGAAGAATCGAATGTAATTGATGTTGTAGATCCATTTTTAACGTTAAAAGGTTTATATATGTTATATGAGCGTAATGCAAATTTACAACATGAGAAAGGTGAATAAATACGTATGAAAGATTATTTAGTAAAAGCGTTAGCTTTTGATGGGGAAGTGCGTGCGTATAGTGTACGTACAACAAACACAGTAAGTGAGGCGCAAAGACGTCATGATACATGGAGAACAGCTTCAGCGGCGCTTGGTCGTTCTTTGACTGCAGGTACAATGATGGGCGCAATGTTAAAAGGTGACCAAAAGTTAACGATTAAGGTGGAAGGTAACGGTCCAATCGGCCCTATCTTAGTGGATGCTCATGCAAATGGAGATGTACGTGGTTATGTAACAAATCCGCATGTTGATTTTGAAGGAACAGAACAAGGGAAATTACGTGTATATCAAGCGGTAGGTACAGAAGGGTTTGTAACAGTAATCAAAGATATTGGTATGCGTGAGCCGTTTATCGGTCAATCCCCAATCGTTTCCGGAGAATTAGGGGAAGACTTCACGTATTATTTCGCAGTTTCTGAACAGACGCCTTCTTCTGTAGGTGTTGGTGTTCTTGTAAATGGAGATGACAGCATATTAGCTGCAGGTGGATTTATTCTTCAAATTATGCCGGGTGCACAGGAAGAAACAATTTCATTCATTGAAGATCGTTTGCAAAAAATCCCTCCTGTATCAACGTTGATCGAACAAGGTCTTTCTCCAGAGGAGTTACTATATGCAGTTCTTGAGGAAGATAAAGTAAAAGTATTAGAAACGATGGATGTTCAATTTAATTGCACATGCTCACGCGAACGTATTGAGAGTGTGTTAATTAGTTTAGGTAAAACAGAGTTAGAGCAAGTTCGTGAAGAAGAGGAAGAGACAGAAGTTCATTGTCATTTCTGTAATGAGCGATACAAGTTCTCTAAAGAAGATATTACAAATTTAATTGAGAATCTGTAATAAGGATTAAAGGGAGCGCTCTTTCAAATTGATTGACAAACAGGGAATTTTCTGACAAAATCTAAATATAGATAAAACCAATAAAAATACTCGGTGTTAGGAGTGACAGGAATGCGAGTGGCACAATCAGTTTCAGAATTAATCGGGAAAACGCCGATCGTTAAGTTGAACCGCATCGTAGAATCAGACAGCGCAGATATATATTTGAAATTAGAATTTATGAATCCGGGGAGCAGTGTTAAAGATCGTATTGCATTAGCTATGATTGAAGATGCTGAAAAAAAAGGATTGTTAAAAGAAGGCGATACAATCATTGAGCCAACAAGTGGTAACACAGGAATTGGCTTAGCGATGGTAGCAGCTGCTAAAGGATATAAGGCAATTTTAGTAATGCCAGAAACAATGAGTGTGGAGCGTCGTAATTTATTACGTGCTTACGGTGCTGAATTAGTATTGACTCCAGGACCTGAAGGAATGGGCGGAGCAATTCGTCAAGCGACTGAATTAGCGAAAGAGCATGGCTACTTTATACCGCAACAGTTCAAAAATCAATCGAATCCAGAAATTCATCGTTTAACAACGGGTCCAGAAATTGTTGAACAAATGGGTGATCAACTAGATGCGTTTATTGCGGGTATTGGTACAGGTGGGACAATTACTGGTGCTGGCGAAGTGCTGAAGGAAGCGTATAAAGATATTAAAATTTATGCAGTAGAACCTGCGGATTCGCCAGTGTTATCTGGTGGAAAACCGGGTCCACATAAAATCCAAGGAATTGGAGCGGGATTTGTTCCGGAGACATTGGATGTAGAGATATATGATGAAATCATTCAAGTAAAGGCAGAGCAAGCGTTCGAATATGCGAGAAGAGTGGCTAAAGAGGAAGGTATTTTAGTCGGTATCTCTTCAGGGGCAGTTATTTATGCAGCGACAGAAGTTGCCAAAAAGTTAGGTAAAGGGAAAAAGGTACTTGTTATTATCCCGAGTAATGGTGAACGGTATTTAAGTACACCACTTTATCAATTTGAATCCTAATTAAATGTGATTGAAAAAGCATCCTTGAAAAAGGATGCTTTTTCTTTTTGGATTGGAAATAGGAAAAGAGTGAATGACTAGAAAACTTCATGTAAAATAAGAGGTAGTATAATTAATTTATTTTCACTAGCCCTCGAGTATAGTCATTCTCCATATACATAACATATGTAGTTTGGAATGATTAATCTAAGAGGGTGGGATAAAAGAAGACGGGGTGTTGATATGCAACGAAGAAAATCTTTAGCGCTTTCTATTCCATATCAGTTAGACTTTTTTAAACAATATAAATTTCTTTCTCAGGATAAGCCGCAGCATATTTTGTTAGAAAGTGGACGTGGTGGCCGTTATAACATTGTGGGGCTAAATCCGGTAGCGGTAATCCAAGGGAAGGATGAAACGTTACATATAAGCGAAAGTGGTAAGGAAACAATAAAGCGAGGGAATCCATTAGATTTAATGCAAGAATATATGGAGAAATGGAAAACAGACTATAATCCGGAGTACCCGCCTTTCCAAGGTGGAGCGATTGGTTACTTTAGTTATGATTGTATCCGTTACATCGAAAAACTTTCTTCTCTTGCGGAGGATGACATTAATATACCTGATATATTCTTTTTGTTATTTGATGATGTGTTTGTATATGATCAAGAAGAAAAAGTATTATGGATTATTACGCATTATGTAGATAAGCATGAAGAGGCAAAAGAGCGATTAAATGAATGGAAGGTTCTTTGGGCGACAGAAGCGCCGGAAGTGACTATACCGTTTGTGTGCCCTGAAAAGAAAAGTGAAGCAGTTGCATTTACTGAAGAAAGCTTTATGAAGGCGGTTGAATGTATTCAAGAATATATTGGTGCTGGTGATGTGTTCCAAGTAAACTTGTCGACAAGACAAGAAAGAACGTTACAAACACACCCGCTAGAAATTTATACGAGTCTTCGTGAAATTAATCCATCTCCATATATGGGTTACTTGGAGCTTGGGGATTTTCAAATTGTTAGTGGATCGCCAGAGTTGCTAATTAAGAAACAAGGAACCGAAGTAAGCACAAGACCAATTGCTGGAACAAGATCTAGAGGGGCGAACGAGCAAGAGGATGAAGAATTAGCGAGAGAATTAATTGAGAATGAAAAAGAAAGAGCAGAGCACGTCATGCTTGTGGATTTAGAACGAAATGATTTAGGGCGTGTTTGTAAATATGGCACTGTAGAAGTAGATGAATTTATGGTAATTGAGAAATACTCACATGTTATGCATATTGTTTCTAATGTGCGTGGTGAGGTGGAAGAAGATAAAGATGCTTTTGATTTAGTGAAGGCTGTATTCCCGGGGGGGACAATTACTGGTGCCCCGAAAATACGTACGATGGAAATTATTGAAGAATTAGAACCTGTTCGCCGAGGGATTTATACAGGTTCAATCGGTTGGATCGGTTATTCTGGAGATACAGAATTGAATATTGTAATTAGGACACTTCTTGCTAAAGATGGAAAAGCGCATGTACAAGCAGGAGCGGGAATTGTAATTGATTCGAATCCAGAAAATGAATATAAAGAGTCGTTAAAAAAGGCGATTGCTTTATGGCGTGCAAAAGAACGTAGCGAAGAAACGGTTAGGTGAGAGAAATGATATTAATGATTGATAATTATGATTCTTTTACATTTAATTTAGTGCAGTTTCTTGGAGAACTTGGACAAGATCTTGTTGTTAAGCGTAATGATGAAGTGACTATTTCGGATATTGAGGATATGAAGCCAGACTTTTTAATGATTTCGCCAGGTCCGTGTAGTCCGAATGAAGCAGGGATTAGTATGGAAGCTATTCAATACTTTGCTGGAAAGATTCCGATTTTTGGAGTTTGTCTTGGGCATCAATCTATTGCACAGGTGTTTGGTGGAGAGGTTGTTCGTGCGGAGCGGTTAATGCATGGGAAAACGTCGCCTATGCACCATGACGGAAAGACGATTTTTTCGGATATTCCTAATCCGTTTACTGCAACGCGTTACCATTCCCTTATTGTTAAGAAAGAGACGTTACCGGATTGTTTAGAGGTAACATCTTGGACAGAGGAAGGGGAAATTATGGCGCTTCGTCATACGACATTGCCGATTGAAGGTGTACAGTTCCACCCAGAATCTATTATGACTTCTCATGGAAAAGAGTTACTGCAGAATTTCATTCGTAAATATAGTCCAAGTGTGGCATCATGTTAATTTACGTAAATGGTGAGTACGTAAAAACGAGTGAAGCGAAAATTTCTCCTTATGACCATGGTTATTTATATGGGCTTGGAGTTTTTGAGACGTTTCGTATTTATAATGGTCATCCCTTTTTGTTGGATGACCATTATGACCGTTTAATAGATGCGTTGGATACATTGCAAATTAAATGGACAATGACAAAAGAGGATGTAATGTTTATTTTGAAAAATTTGCTCGCTAAGAATGAATTGGAGCATGCATATGTACGCTTTAATGTTTCGGCGGGTATAGATGAAATAGGATTGCAAACCGAAATGTATGAAGAACCGTCTGTTATTGTTTTTATAAAACCTTTAGCAGCCCCAGGGGATATAGTGGAAAAAGAAGGGGTTATTTTAAAACAAGTGCGCAATACGCCGGAAGGGACGTTGCGCTTGAAATCTCATCACTATTTAAATAACATTTTAGGGAAGCGCGAAATTGGAAATGTTGTGAATAAGGAAGGTATTTTCCTTACTGAAGCAGGTTATGTCGCAGAGGGTATTGTTTCGAATCTCTTTTTTGTGAAAGATAATGTTTTGTATACACCTTCACTAAAAACAGGAATTTTAAATGGTATCACTCGTGCGTTTATTATAAAGGTTGCAGAGGAACTTAGTGTAGAGGTGAAAGAAGGTTTCTTTACGAAAGGTGAATTACTTTCAGCAGATGAAGTCTTCGTAACAAACTCCATTCAAGAAGTTGTTCCACTTTATCATATAGAAGGGCGAGATTTCCCGGGTAAAGTGGGAGTGGTTACAAAAAGATTGACGAATCTTTATGAAATGCAGAGAGAGAAATTGTGGAGCAGAAATGAATTGCGAAGAGGAGATGTGTAGTTTGAAGTGGGATTATGATTTGCGCTGCGGTAAATATACATTGAATTTAAATGAAAAGACATTAATTATGGGGATTTTAAATGTAACGCCAGATTCATTTTCGGATGGCGGGAGTTACAATGAGGTAGAGGCCGCAGTGCGCCATGCAAAAGAAATGCGAGATGAAGGTGCTCATATTATCGATATTGGTGGTGAATCTACTCGCCCAGGTTTTGCTAAAGTATCAGTAGAAGAAGAAATCAAGCGAGTTGTTCCGATGATTCAGGCAGTTTCAAAAGAAGTAAAATTGCCTATATCTATTGATACATATAAAGCTGAAGTTGCAAAGCAAGCAATAGAGGCTGGTGCTCATATTATTAATGATATTTGGGGAGCGAAGGCGGAACCGAAAATTGCTGAAGTTGCAGCTCATTATGATGTGCCTATCATTTTGATGCATAACCGCGATAATATGAATTATCGTAATCTAATGGCGGATATGATTGCTGATTTGTATGACAGCATTAAAATTGCGAAAGATGCTGGTGTGAGAGATAAAAATATTATTTTAGACCCGGGCATCGGCTTTGCGAAAACACCTGAACAAAACTTAGAAGCGATGCGTAATTTAGAGCAGTTAAATGTGCTAGGGTATCCAGTTCTCTTAGGCACTTCAAGGAAATCCTTTATTGGGCATGTACTAGATTTACCAGTAGAGGAACGTCTTGAAGGAACGGGAGCTACTGTTTGTCTTGGTATTGAAAAGGGTTGTGAGTTTGTTCGCGTTCATGATGTGAAAGAAATGGCGCGCATGGCTAAGATGATGGATGCGATGATTGGTAAGGGGGCAAAGTAATTGGATAAAATTTATATCCATGATATGGAGTTTTACGGTTATCATGGTGTATTCCCAGAGGAAAATAAATTAGGTCAGAGATTCAAAGTCGACTTAACAGTGGAATTGGATTTAAAACGCGCGGGAGAAAGCGATGACTTAGAGCATTCGGTCAATTATGGAGAGCTTTTTGAACTATGTAGAAAAGTTGTTGAGGATAGAACATATAAGCTTGTAGAGAGTATCGCTGAAAATATTGCTGCAGATATATTGAAACAATATGAGGGTATTGCACGGTGTACAATTAAGGTAATTAAACCAGATCCACCGATACCGGGGCATTATCGTGCTGTGGCAGTAGAAATTACGAGAGAACGATCATGAATAATATAGCGTACATTGCATTGGGGTCAAATATTGGAGAGCGTTATACGTATTTAACCGAAGCGATTCGATTTCTAAACAAAATCCCATATATCCAAGTTGATGATATGTCATCTATATATGAAACTGAGCCGGTTGGCTATACTGATCAAAGTTGTTTTTTAAATTTAGTTATAAAAATTTCTACCAATTTATCACCGCAAGAATTATTGAAAGTAACACAAAAAGTAGAAAATGATTTAGGAAGAAAAAGGGAAATAAGGTGGGGGCCGAGAACCATCGACCTTGACATTTTGCTCTATAATCAAGAAAATATTGAAGCAGAGAATCTTATTGTTCCACATCCTCGGATGTTTGAAAGAGCTTTTGTTATCGTTCCGTTGTTAGAGATTAATCCAGATATTAAACAAGACATTTCACGTTCACAAGTAGAAGAAATGAAAAGGCGAGAGGGAGTAACGGTATGGAAGCAGAAAAATGGGGAAGACGCATTCGTGCTTTTCGAAAGCTAAAAGGTTATACGCAAGAAGGTTTTGCTAAAGAATTAGGGGTATCTGTATCTGTTTTAGGAGAGGTCGAGAGGGGAAATCGATCGCCTTCTCAAGACTTTGTAGTAGAAGTTGCGAAGGCATTAAAGGTTTCAATAGATGAATTAATGCCGAAGTAACTGTAAAGGAAGGAGTAAGTCGGTTGTTAAAGATTGCAAATATTGAGATGAAAAATCCGGTTGTATTAGCACCGATGGCGGGAGTGTGTAACTCTGCATTCCGTTTGACAGTAAAAGAATTTGGCGCAGGTTTAGTTTGTGCTGAAATGGTAAGTGATAAGGCGATATTACTTAATAATAAAAGAACATTGGATATGTTATATATCGATGAGAGAGAAAAGCCGTTAAGTTTACAAATCTTTGGTGGTGAGAAAGAAACTCTTGTAGATGCTGCGAAATACGTAGATAAATATACAACAGCAGACATTATTGATATTAATATGGGTTGCCCAGTGCCGAAAATCACTAAATGTGATGCGGGAGCGAAGTGGCTTTTAGATCCAAATAAAATATATGAAATGGTAGCAGCAGTTGTAGATGCTGTTGAAAAACCTGTAACAGTTAAAATGCGTATTGGTTGGGATGAAGATCATATTTTCGCAATAGAAAATGCTAGAGCTGTTGAGCGTGCTGGTGGACAAGCAGTAGCGGTTCATGGACGTACACGAGTGCAGATGTATGAAGGTAAAGCAGACTGGGATATTATTAAACAAGTAAAGCAAGCTGTAAATATTCCAGTTATCGGAAATGGTGATGTCGAAACACCGCAAGATGCAAAGCGTATGCTTGATGAAATTGGCGTAGATGGCGTTATGATTGGTCGCGCTGCTCTTGGGGATCCGTGGATGATTTATCGTACGGTAAAGTATTTGGAGACCGGTGAATTAATGCCAGAACCTACAGTGCGCGAAAAAATTGATGTATGTATGTTGCATCTAGATCGTCTTATCGGCTTAAAGAATGAAAATGTCGCTGTAAGAGAGATGAGAAAGCATGCAGCTTGGTATTTAAAAGGTGTTCGTGGTAATGCGAGTGTGCGTAATGGTATCAATGCTTGTAATACACGTGAAGACCTTGCGAATGTATTAGGTGCATTTGTAGAAGAAGTTGAAGCAAAACAACAAACAATTCACGTTGGTTAATACTAGATAGAGAAGATTGACATTCTTCTATTCACTTCCTATAATTACGTGAAAGAAAGAAGAACTGCCAGTTAGTAGCTGGCAGTTTTTCTAGTTGGGTAGAAAATGCTATACTGTATATATTATAAAATTAAATAGAGCTGGAGTGATATCAATATCATGGATAACATGAACCACGAAGAATTAAACGACCAATTGCTTGTTCGTCGTGAAAAGTTACATAACTTACGTGAACAAGGAATCGATCCGTTCGGTAAACGATTTGAACGCACAAATGCAACAAATGATTTATTAAGCTTATATGGAGAGTTCTCTAAAGAAGAACTAGAAGAGAAAGAAATCTCTGTTTCTATCGCTGGTCGTATTATGACAAAACGCGGTAAAGGGAAAGCTGGATTTGCACACATTCAAGATTTACATGGACAAGTTCAAATTTATGTTCGTAAAGATGCTGTGGGAGATGAAGAGTACGAATTATTTAAAACAGCAGATTTAGGTGATTTAGTAGGTATTGAAGGTAAAGTGTTCAAAACAAATGTTGGAGAACTTTCAGTAAAAGCAACAGGTTTTACACTATTAACAAAATCTCTTCGTCCATTACCGGATAAATACCATGGATTAAAAGATGTTGAACAACGCTATCGTCAACGTTATTTAGACCTAATTACAAGTATGGAAAGTCGTGAAACGTTCGTTACTCGTAGTAAGATCATTCGTGAAATGAGAAGATATTTAGATGACAATGGTTATCTTGAAGTAGAAACACCTATGATGCACGCGATTGCAGGTGGAGCATCTGCCCGTCCTTTCACTACACACCATAATGCGTTAGATATGGAATTATATATGCGTATCGCGATTGAACTTCATTTAAAACGCCTTATTGTGGGTGGATTAGAAAAAGTTTATGAAATCGGACGTGTATTCCGTAATGAGGGTGTATCAACTCGTCATAACCCTGAGTTTACGATGATTGAATTATATGAAGCGTATGCTGATTATAAAGATATTATGAAGTTAACAGAAGATATGGTTGCTCATATCGCGAAAAAAGTATTGGGCACAACAACAATCCAATACGGTGATTATGAAATTAATCTAGAACCAGAATGGACACGTCTTCATATGGTAGATGCGATCAAGCAATACTCTGGAGCTGATTTCTGGAATCCAATGAGTGTAGAAGAAGCGCGTGAACTTGCAAAAGAACATAATGTAGAAATTAAAGATACAATGGAAGTTGGTCATATTATTAATGAGTTCTTCGAACAAAAAGTAGAAGATAAATTAATTCAACCAACATTTATTTACGGTCATCCGGTAGAAATTTCGCCACTTGCGAAAAAGAATGATGAAGATCCACGATTTACAGATCGTTTCGAATTATTCATCGTTGCACGTGAGCATGCAAATGCATTCACTGAGTTAAATGATCCAATTGATCAAAAAGAACGTTTTGAAGCTCAATTAAAAGAACGCGAGCAAGGTAATGATGAAGCTCATATGATGGATGACGATTATATCGAAGCTCTTGAGTATGGTATGCCTCCTACAGGTGGACTAGGAATTGGTATTGATCGTCTTGTTATGCTATTAACGAATGCACCATCTATTCGTGATGTATTATTATTCCCGGCTATGCGCCATAAACAAGACTAAGCTTTGGAGATTTCTCCAAAGCTTTTTTTATTTGAGTGTGAGTTACTTGAGATAGTAGGTCTTGATAGTGTAGAAAGTTATATTTATATAGAAGAAATGTACTGTTTTTATACTTTTTTACTAAGTTAAAAATTTTATTAGAAAAACTATTGCATTTTAATAATCAAACTGGTATATTTATATTCGTTGCCACGAAAGGTAACAAACAAAACAAACGAAAAACAACTTATTAAAAAAAGTTGTTGACGAAAATATAACGAAATGTTATATTGATAAAGTCGCTTCTGAGCGATGAAGAAGTTCTTTGAAAACTGAACGAAACAAACAACGTGAAACGTCAATTTTTATTTTAGATGCTAGACAAACTAACTTTATTGGAGAGTTTGATCCTG
>NZ_JBNNUI010000016.1:0-58298 GCF_050279585.1 Bacillus sp. NPDC094064 | reverse complement strand
CACACCCGTTCCCATACCGAACACGGAAGTTAAGCTCTCTAGCGCCGATGGTAGTTGGGACCTTGTCCCTGTGAGAGTAGGACGTCGCCAAGCAACTTAAAACACGAGTCATTTGACTCGTGTTTTTTCGTGTTTTCTTTTATAATTTTGATTAAATACAGGGAAATGTGGCTAGGATAGTGAATAAGCAAAAGAGTTGCAAATTTTATTAATACGTATATAATTAAAGTCAAAGATAGTCAAAGTCAATAAAGGTGGCGGATAAATGAGAAATATATCTGATATCATTGAGCAATATCTAAAGCAAGTTATTGACTTAAGCAATAATAATGTGATTGAAATCAAGAGAAATGAGATTGCGGACCGATTCGAGTGCGTACCATCTCAAATCAATTATGTAATCAATACCCGTTTTACGTTAGAAAGAGGATTTGTAGTAGAAAGTAAACGTGGTGGAGGAGGTTACATTCGCATTATAAAAGTCAAACTGCATGATGATATAGACATTATTGATCAAATGCTTCATATGATTGATCATAGCGTTGCACAAGGGAATGCAGAGAGTATGATTATACGTTTAATAGAAGAGGGAATCATAACAAATCGTGAAGCTAAATTGATGTTAAGTGTACTAGATCGTTCTGTGTTATCAATGGATGTTCCTTCTCGAGATGAACTTAGGGCTCGAATATTATGCGCAATGTTAAGAACACTGAAATATAAATAAATACAGCTTTTGTAAAAGAATGATAGCTAAGATAAAGCAGTTAAATATTGTAGAGGTTTTGAAAAAGAACATGCACTTTTATCTAAACGAATTAAGAAGAGTGAACAATCTAGTAATGTATGAAAAGTACCATGAGATAGATCGTTCCTGTTGTAAAGGTGGGGATAGTGATGACTTGTCAAAACTGTAATATAAGACCAGCAACTTTACATTATACAAAAGTAATCAACGAGAAGAAGGCGGAAGTTCATCTTTGTGAGCAATGTGCAGAACAAAGTGGCTATACGTCTTTCTTTCAATCATCGCAGTCTAACTTTTCATTCCATGATTTATTTGCTGGGTTATTACACGGTGAATCAACAATGTTTGAAGAAGGAAAAAATGAACTTTCGAATACAAGTATAGTAAGATGTCCAGGTTGTAAGATGACATACGAGCAATTTACAAAGGTGGGGCGCTTTGGCTGTGCTTCCTGTTACGATACATTTAAGGGACATTTAAAACCATTATTAAAGCGTCTTCACGGTGGGCATACAGATCATTGTGGAAAAATTCCGGAACGTATAGAAGGAAATATCCACCTAAAGAAAGAATTAGATGAACTAAAACTCATTCTGAAACAATACGTACAGAAAGAGGAATTTGAGAAAGCTGCTGAAGTAAGGGATAAAATTCGAATTCTTGAAAATCAGCTTAGTGAGCATAGAGAGGGGGAATAGTTCTATGTCACTGGACAAAATTATGAATGAAGCGATTAGTCCATGGATGAAGGGAGATGGCCCTGATTCTGATATTGTTTTAAGTAGTCGAATTCGTTTGGCTCGTAATTTTAAAAAATATCAATTCTCTACTATGCAAAACGAAGAAGAAGCTAAACAAATTCATGAATTATTTAAAAAGGAATTTATAAATAAAGCAGTAGAACCTTTTGGAGAGTTTGAACTATTAAAAATGAATGAATTAACTCCTCTTCAAAGGAGGGTTTTGGTCGAAAAGCATTTAATTAGTCCCAATCTTGCAGGAACAGAATATGGAGCATGCCTATTATCAGAAAGTGAACATATTAGTGTTATGCTTAATGAAGAAGACCACATTAGAATTCAGTGTCTATTTTCAGGATTGCAATTATCAGAGGCGCTTCAAAGTGCTAATCAAATAGATAATTGGATTGAGGAAAAGGTTGAATATGCTTTTGATGAATCCCTTGGATATATTACGAGTTGCCCAACTAACGTTGGCACAGGATTAAGAGCTTCTGTAATGATTCATTTACCGGGGCTGGTCTTAACAAAAAGAATTAGCCGTATTATACAAGTAATTCAAAAATTAGGGCTAGTAGTAAGAGGAATATACGGTGAAGGTAGCGAAGCGTTAGGTAATATATTTCAAGTGTCAAATCAAATGACGTTAGGGAAATCTGAAGAAGATATTATTGCAGATTTAAAGAGCGTCATTCAACAAATTATACAACAGGAAAAACTGGCTAGAGAATTAATTGTACAAAATTCAAGTATTGAACTTGAAGATAAGGTTT
The DNA here is from genome assembly GCF_050279585.1 of Bacillus sp. NPDC094064. NCBI lineage: Bacteria > Bacillati > Bacillota > Bacilli > Caryophanales > Bacillaceae > Bacillus > Bacillus sp. NPDC094064. Next base: position 56,037 of record NZ_JBNNUI010000016.1, on the reverse strand, counting down.
TTCGCTCTTATGGCATACTAGCAAACAGTCGTTTAATTCAATCTGCGGAAGCAGCCACTTGCTTATCAGATGTACGACTTGGTATTGATCTAGGATATATAAAAGGGATATCGAGAAATATTTTGACTGAGCTAATGGTTCTTACGCAACCAGGCATTTTACAACAATATGCAGGAGGACCTTTAGGACCAGAAGAAAGAGATTATCGAAGAGCAACCTTAATCCGTGAGCGATTACGTATTGAAAAAAACTAAGCGCAAGTAGGAGGGATTTCTATGATGTTTGGAAGATTTACAGAAAGAGCACAGAAAGTATTAGCTTTATCTCAAGAGGAAGCAATTCGCATTGGGCATAATAATATTGGAACAGAACACATTTTACTTGGGCTTGTACGCGAAGGTGAAGGAATTGCAGCAAAAGCGTTAATTGCTCTTGGATTAAGTCCAGAGAAAGTTCAAAAAGAGGTAGAAGCGTTAATTGGACGCGGGACAGAAGCATCCCAAACTGTACATTATACACCTCGTGCTAAAAAAGTTATCGAGTTATCTATGGATGAAGCGCGTAAATTAGGCCACTCTTATGTTGGAACAGAACATATTTTACTTGGCTTGATTCGTGAAGGTGAAGGTGTAGCGGCACGTGTTTTAAATAATTTAGGTGTTAGCTTAAATAAGGCAAGACAACAAGTATTGCAACTTCTTGGAAGTAATGAGGCAAGTTCAGGTCACCAAGGTGGTTCTTCAACAAGTGCAAATACACCAACGCTTGATAGCTTAGCACGTGATTTAACAGTTGTTGCACGTGAAAATCGTCTAGATCCTGTTATTGGTCGTGGTAAAGAAATTCAACGTGTAATTGAAGTGTTAAGTCGTAGAACAAAAAACAATCCTGTATTAATCGGAGAGCCTGGTGTGGGTAAAACGGCGATTGCAGAAGGATTAGCACAACAAATTGTAAATAATGAAGTTCCTGAAACTTTAAGAGATAAGCGCGTTATGACACTAGATATGGGTACAGTTGTAGCTGGAACGAAATATCGTGGTGAATTTGAAGATCGTTTAAAGAAAGTTATGGATGAAATCCGTCAAGCTGGCAACATTATTCTATTTATTGATGAACTTCATACATTAATTGGTGCAGGTGGAGCAGAAGGTGCCATTGATGCATCGAATATTTTAAAACCATCTTTAGCACGCGGAGAGTTACAATGTATTGGTGCGACAACTTTAGATGAATATCGTAAATATATTGAAAAAGACGCAGCTTTAGAGAGACGATTCCAACCAATTCATGTTGATGAGCCGAGTTTAGACGAATCAACTCAAATCTTGAAAGGTTTACGTGATCGTTACGAGGCACATCACCGCGTATCTATTACGGATGATGCAATTGATGCAGCTGTAAAGCTTTCAGATCGTTATATTACAGATCGTTTCTTACCAGATAAAGCAATTGATTTAATTGATGAAGCTGCTTCCAAGGTTCGCTTACGCTCTTATACAACACCACCAAATTTAAAAGAGCTTGAAGTGAAACTTGAGGAAATTAGAAAAGAAAAAGATGCAGCTGTACAAAGTCAAGAATTTGAAAAAGCTGCTTCCCTACGTGATATGGAACAACGCTTACGTGAGAAGTTAGAAGATACGAAGCGTCAGTGGAAAGAGAAACAAGGACAAGAAAACTCAGAAGTTACGGTAGAAGATATTGCAAATGTCGTTTCTACATGGACTCGTATTCCAGTTTCTAAACTTGCACAAACAGAGACTGATAAATTATTAAACTTAGAATCCATTCTTCATGATCGTGTCATCGGTCAAGATGAAGCAGTAGTAGCTGTAGCGAAAGCTGTTCGTCGTGCGAGAGCAGGATTGAAAGATCCGAAACGTCCAATTGGTTCATTTATTTTCTTAGGACCAACAGGTGTAGGGAAAACAGAACTAGCAAGAGCACTAGCAGAATCTATGTTCGGTGATGAAGATGCAATGATTCGTATTGATATGTCTGAGTACATGGAGAAGCACTCAACTTCTCGCTTAGTTGGTTCTCCTCCAGGATATGTTGGATATGAAGAAGGTGGGCAATTAACAGAGAAAGTTCGTCGTAAGCCTTATTCAGTTGTTCTATTAGATGAAGTAGAGAAGGCTCATCCTGATGTGTTTAATATTTTACTACAAGTATTAGAAGATGGTCGTTTAACAGATTCTAAGGGACGTACAGTTGATTTCCGTAATACAATTGTTATTATGACATCTAACGTTGGTGCAGAGGCATTAAAACGTAATAAGCATCTTGGATTCAACGTACAAGATGAAAGTCGCGATTATTCAGATATGAAAGGTAAAGTAATGGATGAGCTGAAAAAGGCATTTCGTCCAGAATTCTTAAACCGTATTGATGAAATTATCGTGTTCCATATGCTTGAGAAAAAACATATTCAAGAGATTGTAAACCTTATGGTGAATCAGCTAGTAAATCGCTTAAAAGAGCAAGAAATTGAATTGCATTTAACAGAAGGAGCGATTTCAGCTATTGCTGATAAAGGATTTGACCGAGAGTACGGTGCTCGTCCACTGCGTAGGGCAATTCAGAAGCACGTAGAAGACAGACTATCGGAAGAACTTTTAAAAGGTGCTATTGAGAAAGGACAAAAAGTTATCTTCGATGTAGAAGGGGAAACATTTGTCATTCATAGTGCCGAAAAGGTAAAATAAGTATAGACAAACTAAGAGGGCTACGAGATAGCCCTCTTTCTTGTACGAGAAGGATAAAATGTTTATAGATGAAAGTGAAGTGAACTATAAAACGATATGGCTAAAAAGAAAACAAAATTCACATGTCAAGAATGTGGCTATCAGTCACCAAAATATATGGGTAAATGTCCTGGATGTGGTCAATGGAATACACTTGTTGAAGAAATGGAACCGGTTGTATCATCAAGACGCCTTAATTATGCAAATGCAATTCAAACAGAAGTAACAAAACCAAGACGTCTTACAGAGGTAGAAACAAAGTCTGAGGCGCGTATTGAAACAAAATTTCAAGAATTTAACCGTGTACTTGGTGGTGGAATCGTAGATGGATCTTTAGTACTTATTGGCGGGGACCCTGGGATTGGAAAATCAACTTTGTTATTACAGATTTCATCACAATTAGCAGACTCTTCATATGATGTACTATATATATCGGGTGAGGAGTCAGCAAAGCAGATAAAGCTTCGTGCAGATCGTTTGGATGTAAAGGGTAGTAATTTATTTGTTGTAGCAGAGACGGATTTGCAGCGAATTGCAACACACATTGAAGAGATGAATCCGGCCTTTGTTGTTATTGATTCCATTCAAACGATACATTTACCAGAGGTGACGTCAGCTCCAGGAAGTGTAGCACAAGTACGTGAGTGTACAGCAGAATTAATGAAACTTGCAAAAACGAAAGGAATCCCTATTTTTATCGTCGGACATGTGACAAAAGAGGGGGCAATTGCAGGACCACGTATGTTAGAACATATGGTCGATGCAGTTCTTTATTTTGAAGGAGACCGTCATCATACATATCGTATTTTGCGAGCTGTGAAGAATCGTTTTGGTTCTACAAATGAAATGGGTATTTTTGAAATGAAAGAACTTGGTCTTGCAGAAGTCTTAAACCCTTCAGAAATTTTCCTTGAGGAAAGACCAGTTGGGGTCGCAGGATCAACGGTGGTTGCCTCAATGGAAGGAACAAGACCGGTTTTAGTAGAAATACAAGCATTAATCTCCCCTACTAGTTTTGGAAATCCTCGAAGAATGGCGACGGGGATTGACCATAATCGTGTATCGCTTATTATGGCAGTGCTAGAAAAAAGAACAGGTTTATTATTGCAAAATCAAGATGCGTATTTAAAAGTAGCAGGTGGTTTGAAATTAGATGAACCAGCCATTGATTTAGCTGTAGCTTTAAGTATAGCTTCAAGTTTTAGAGATAAATCTACAGCGCCGACCGACGCAGTAATAGGAGAAGTAGGGTTAACTGGAGAAATAAGAAGAGTATCAAGAATTGAACAACGTGTACAAGAAGCAGCTAAATTAGGATTCCAACGCGCTATTATTCCTAGAAAAAATTTGGGAGGGTGGACAATTCCGGATGGGATTGAGGTAGTAGGTGTATCTAATTTAGGAGAAGCGCTTCGTTTGACATTAGGAGGCTAGGCTATGGAAGAAAACAAGCAACGTGTCAAAAGTATGATTAATATTTTACAGCTCGTGGCCCCAGGAACACCACTGCGCGAAGGGATAGATAATGTACTTCGGGCACAAACGGGGGGATTAATTGTTCTCGGATATAATGAGCAGATTAAAAGCATTGTTGATGGAGGTTTTCATATTAATTGTGCGTTCTCTCCTGCTAGTTTATACGAATTAGCAAAAATGGATGGGGCACTTATTTTAAATGAAACAGGAAGTAAAATTTTAATTGCGAACGCACAGTTAGTTCCAGAATCATCTATTGATTCTATTGAAACAGGTATGCGTCACCGAACGGCAGAGCGTGTAGCAAAGCAGACGGGTAGCCTTGTTGTGGCTATTTCACAAAGACGTAACGTAATTACGCTATACCAAGGGAATTTACGTTATACACTAAAAGATATAGGCGTTATTTTAACAAAGGCAAATCAAGCTATTCAAACGTTAGAAAAATATAAGGCGGTATGGAATGATGGTATTACGAATTTGGGCATTCTAGAATTTGAAGAGGTCGTTACAATGTCTGAAGTGGTTCATGTCTTACATAGTGTTGAAATGGTGCTGCGTATTAAAAATGAAATATTGAGCTATATTCATGAATTAGGAACAGAAGGTAGGTTAATTCGTTTACAACTTACAGAATTACTGGCCGATTTGGAGGCAGAGGCAGCGTTATTAATTAAAGATTATTATCAAGAAAAAACACAAGACCATCATCAAATTTTGAAAAAGTTACAAGATCTTGCGAATACACAACTTCTAGAGGATAGCGACTTGGTTAAATTGCTTGGTTACCCAGGACAAACGAGTTTAGAAGAAAGTGTGACACCAAGAGGATACCGAATCACAAGTAAAATTTCGCGTGTTCCGCCACTTATCATTGAAAATTTAATTAATCGATTTAAAACGTTGCAAGGTGTTTGTCGTGCAACTATTAATGAATTGGACGATGTAGAAGGAATTGGGGAAGTCAGGGCGAAGAAAATACGAGAAGGCCTAAAAAGAATTCAAGAGCATCTCTATATGAGTAGACACAATTAAGAATATTACATTGATTCCATAATATAACGACACTAGAACATTTTTGGTATATGATATGATATATTGGTAAATAAAACTATTTATAAAAAAAACACGTCCGCTTTTGCATTCGGCGTTTTGATTAGCGAAACAATGGTTAATAATGAGTAGGAGGTGGTTGGATGTTAAAACGGATCGTACAGCTCTTCTTTTTAGTGATCGGAGGAGCGTTAGGGATTTTCTTAATTCCAAAAGTTATTAATGTAATGGACATTGGTGCGGTTCCTTGGTTGGAAGGATCGTATGTTCGTGCAATTATTGGTGCAATTATTTTATTTTTAACAACATTTTGGCTTGTAGATTATATTGTTCAACTTATTAAGCATATTGAAGAAGCCCTTGTAAAGGCGCCTGTAGCAGATGTTTTATTTGGTACATTAGGGTTGATCTCTGGTCTTATTGTTGCATATTTAATTTTAATACCAATTCGTGAATTTACAATTCCAGTCATTAGTACAGTATTGCAAGTGTTCTTTACCCTTTTACTTGGGTATTTAGGGTTCCAAGTAGGGTTTAAAAAGAGAAATGAATTGCTAGGACTATTTACATTACCGCAACGAGGCGGTAAGAAAAAGAACAATAGTGAGACTGAGGATGTCGAGGGAGAAGCAGAGAAATCTACAGCTCACTGGAAGATTCTCGATACGAGTGTAATTATTGATGGACGTATTGCTGATATTTGCCAAACAAAGTTTTTAGAAGGAACCATTGTGATTCCGCAATTCGTATTAGAAGAATTACAACATATTGCCGACTCTTCTGATGCGTTAAAGCGAAATCGTGGTCGCAGAGGATTAGATATTTTAAATCGTATTCAAAAAGAGATGCCGATTCCGGTAGAAATTTATGAAGGCGATTTCGAGGATGTTCAAGAGGTGGATAGCAAACTTGTAAAGTTGGCGAAAATCACTGGTGGAACTGTGGTAACGAACGATTTCAACTTAAACAAAGTGTCTGAATTACAAGGGGTAACGGTGTTAAACATTAATGATTTAGCTAATGCGATTAAACCAGTTGTACTTCCAGGTGAAGAACTAAGTGTTTATGTTGTAAAAGATGGAAAAGAACAAAATCAAGGTGTTGCATATTTAGATGATGGCACGATGATTGTAGTAGAAGATGGTAGAGAATTTGTAGGTTCACAGCTCGATGTACTTGTTACTAGTGTATTACAAACATCGGCTGGTCGTATGATTTTCGCTAAACGTAAATTATTAGAAAAAGCATTATAAGTAGAGGATTATTAATATGTATACATTAATTATTCCAGCAGCTGGTCAAGGAAAGCGGATGGGTGCCGGCAAAAATAAGTTGTTCTTACTTATAAATGAAGTACCAATTATTGTGCATACATTACGTGCTTTTGAAAAAGATAAGGCGTGTAAAAGTATTGTTATGGCAATTAATGAAGAAGAACGCCCGTATTTTGAAGAGCTAATGCAAAAGTATCCGGTTGAAAAGCCAGTACAATTTATTCAGGGTGGAGCAGAAAGACAAGATAGTGTATATAATGCGATTCAGCATACAAGTGATGTTGAGTATGTTCTTGTGCATGATGGTGCGCGCCCGTTCGTAACGAATAAAGTGATTCAAGATGTATTAACTGCAGCAGAAAAATATGGAGCTTCCATTTGTGCGGTGCCAGTGAAAGATACCGTTAAGAAAGTAGAGCAGGGTGTTGTTGTCGAAACGGTAGAAAGATCTCAGCTTAAAGCTGTACAAACACCACAAGGGTTCTCTGTTCCCCTTTTGCTAGAAGCTCATAAAAGTGCAAAACAGAGTTGCTTCCTTGGTACAGATGATGCAAGTCTTGTAGAGCGTATTGGAAGGCCAGTAGGTGTAGTAGAGGGGAGTTACTATAATATTAAAGTGACGACTCCAGAGGATTTACTAATTGCTGAAAGTTTCCTTCATGTTCAGAAGAAATAGCTGTGATGGTATCCTTATAAAGAAAAGCTCGGCAAAAGCCGGGCTTTTCTTTATAAGGATAGCGATATAATATAGAGTCATAAAGCTCAGTAGTTTAGCTTGAGGAGGATATAAAAATGTTTCGAATTGGACAAGGTTTTGATGTACATGAATTTGCGGAAGGAAGACCGTTAATTATTGGCGGAATTACAATTCCTTACGAAAAAGGATTAATTGGTCATTCGGATGCGGATGTATTGTTACATACGATTGCAGATGCATGTTTAGGTGCGATTGCAGCAGGAGATATTGGAAAGCATTTTCCTGATACAGACCCAGCGTTTAAGAATGCTGATTCAGCTGTATTATTGCAAAAGGTTTGGGAATTTGTGCGTGAACAAGGTTATGAATTAGGGAATTTAGATTGTACAATTATTGCTCAAAAGCCAAAAATGGCACCACATATTGAAAGTATGCGTAAACGCATTAGTGAACTATTAGAAACGTCTATTGATAATATCAATGTAAAGGCAACAACAACAGAAAAGTTAGGATTTACAGGTAGGGAAGAAGGAATTGCTTCTCAAGCAGTTGTTTTATTACAGAAAAAATAATGGTTTTTAATTCGTAAGATGGATAATCACATTTTTTTGGTGTACAATTATAGAATGTGTTGACATTAAGAATGGAAGGTGTACCAATTATGGAAAAGCAAGTGAGAGTGCGCTATGCGCCAAGTCCAACAGGACACTTACATATCGGAAATGCGCGTACGGCATTATTTAATTATTTATTTGCTCGTCATCAAGATGGTAAGTTTATTATTCGTATTGAAGATACTGATGTAAAACGTAATGTTGCAGGTGGAGAAGAAAGCCAATTAAAATACTTGAAATGGCTCGGTATGGACTGGGATGAAGGTGTTGATGTTGGTGGTGAATTCGGACCATATCGTCAAACAGAGCGTTTAGATATTTATAAAAAATTATATGTAGATTTATTAGAGCGTGGTTTAGCTTACAAATGTTATATGACAGAAGAAGAGCTAGAAGCAGAGCGTGAAGGGCAAATTGCTCGTGGTGAAACACCTCGTTACGCTGGTAACCACCGTGATTTAACTGAAGAACAAGTGAAAGAATTTGAAGCTGAGGGACGTATTCCAAGTATTCGTTTCCGTGTACCAGCAGATCGTGATTACACATTTAAAGATATCGTAAAAGACGAAGTTGCATTCCATTCAAATGACTTTGGCGATTTTGTTATCGTGAAAAAAGATGGAATTCCAACTTATAACTTTGCGGTAGCAGTGGATGATCACTTAATGGAGATTACACACGTACTTCGTGGTGATGACCATATTTCAAACACGCCAAAACAAATGATGATTTATGAAGCTTTCGGTTGGGATATCCCGCAATTTGGTCATATGACTTTAATTGTAAATGAAAGCCGTAAAAAGTTAAGTAAGCGTGATGAATCTATTATTCAATTTATTGAGCAATATAAAGAGCTTGGATATCTTCCAGAAGCAATCTTTAACTTTATTGCATTACTAGGTTGGTCACCAGTAGGAGAAGAAGAAATCTTCTCTCAAGATGAGTTTATCAAAATGTTTGATGCAGCGCGTTTATCAAAATCACCTGCATTATTTGATTCTCAAAAATTAAAATGGATGAACAACCAATATATGAAAAAACAAGATTTAGATACGGTTGTTGAACTAAGCTTACCGCATTTAGTGAAAGCAGGTCGCGTAGGTGAAAACTTAAGCGAACAGGAACAAACTTGGGTTCGTGATGTAATTGCTTTATATCATGACCAAATGAGTTTTGGAGCTGAAATTGTAGAGCTTTCTGAAATGTTCTTTAAAGATCACGTTGATTACGAAGAAGAAGGACAAGAAGTATTGAAAGGTGAACAAGTACCTGAAGTACTTCGTGCATTTGAGGGTCAAGTAGAAGCTCTAGAAGCAATGGAACCAGCAGCAGTTAAGGCGGCTATTAAAGCGGTTCAAAAGGAAACGGGACATAAAGGTAAAAACTTATTTATGCCAATCCGTGTTGCGACTACTGGACAAACACATGGTCCAGAACTGCCTAATGCGATTGCTCTTCTTGGAAAAGAAAAAGTTTTAAATCGTATTCAAAAAGTAATTGGTTAACATTTTCTAGGTTTAGAAATATAATAAGTATACTTAAAACCTAATAAGGAAAAGCGACGAGAAGGAGAAGTAGAAAATCAGGCTTTTTACAGAGAGAACCACCTTTAGGCTGGGAGTGGTTTATAAGCGGATTTTTGAAATGCCCCTTCGAGTCTTCTGTTGAACAGCGAAGTATTTCGCGGAACGTCTTTGGACGCAAAGTAAACAGAAGCGGTGCAAACCGTTATCATGGAAGAGTTTGAGGCTTTCTTTAGCCTAAACAGAGTGGAACCGCGCTTATAAGGCGTCTCTGTCAATATGACAGAGGCGTCTTTTTTTATACCATATAAATGGGTATGAGTATAAAATTTATCTCTTCGCATAGAGATTTAGGGGATAAGTGGGGAGTTTAAGGAAGTTAGTTCGCTCGACAAAGCAGCCCATAAAGGGGAGGGAACATCAATGTTTAAGAGGCTTCGAGAAGATATTGAAGTCGTTTTTGAACAGGATCCAGCGGCACGAAGTTATTTTGAAGTTATTTTGACGTACTCTGGATTACATGCAGTTTGGGCTCATCGAATTGCACATGCTTTCTATAAAAAGAATTTCTTCTTTCTTGCACGTTGGATTTCACAAGTTAGTCGTTTTTTTACTGGTATTGAGATTCATCCAGGGGCAACTATCGGTCGTCGTTTTTTCATCGACCATGGAATGGGGGTTGTAATTGGAGAAACGTGTGAAATTGGTGATAATGTAACAATTTATCAAGGTGTTACATTAGGTGGTACAGGTAAAGAAAAGGGAAAGAGGCACCCTACGATTCAAGATAATGTATTAATTGCGACAGGTGCTAAAGTACTAGGTTCTATTACAGTTGGAGAGAATTCTAAAATTGGAGCAGGATCTGTCGTATTAAAAGAAGTTCCTGCACATTCTACAGTTGTAGGTATACCTGGAAGAGTCGTTATTCAAAATGGAGTGAAGATTGGTCAAGAATTAAATCATTCTGATCTTCCAGACCCAATTTTTGATAAATTAAAGGTTATGGAAGAAGAACTTGATAAATTGAAAAAGCAACTTGAAGTAAAGGTAGAAAGGAAGGATAAAAATGACTATTCACATTTATAATACGTTAACGCGTCAAAAGGAAGAGTTTGTTCCATTAGAAGAAAATAAGGTAAAGATGTATGTGTGCGGACCTACAGTATATAACTACATTCACATTGGGAATGCAAGACCACCTATGGTATTTGATACAGTACGTCGTTATTTAGAATATAAAGGGTATGATGTGCAGTATGTATCTAACTTTACTGACGTAGATGATAAATTAATTAAGGCAGCAAATGAATTAGGCGAAGATGTGCCGACAATTGCAGATCGTTTTGTAGAAGCTTACTTTGAAGATGTAACAGCGTTAGGTTGCAAACACGCAACGGTTCATCCGCGTGTAACAGAAAACATGGATATCATCATTGAATTTATTCAAGAACTTGTGAATAAAGGGTACGCGTATGAATCAGAAGGTGATGTGTACTTTAGAACGAAGGAATTCGAAGGTTACGGTAAATTATCGCATCAACCAATTGCAGACTTACGTCACGGTGCGCGTATTGAAGTAGGGGAAAAGAAACAAGATCCTCTTGATTTTGCTTTATGGAAAGCCGCGAAAGAAGGAGAAATCTTCTGGGAAAGCCCTTGGGGTAAAGGACGTCCAGGATGGCATATTGAATGCTCAGCAATGGCACGTAAGTACTTAGGAGATACAATTGACATTCATGCTGGCGGTCAAGATTTAGCATTTCCTCATCATGAAAATGAAATTGCACAGTCAGAGGCATTAACAGGAAAAACATTTGCACGCTACTGGATGCATAATGGATATATTAATATTAATAATGAGAAGATGTCTAAGTCGCTTGGAAATTTCATTTTAGTTCACGATATCATTAAGCAATATGATCCACAGTTAATTAGATTCTTTATGTTGTCAGTGCATTATCGTCATCCAATTAACTTTAGTGAAGAGTTATTACAAAGTACAAATAACGGGCTAGAAAGAATTAAAACAGCTTACGGTAACTTAAAGCATCGTATGGAAAGTAGCACAGATTTAACAGGTCATAATGAGAAATGGTTAGCTGAAATGGAAAAATTCCAGGTTGCATTTGAAGAAGCAATGGATGATGATTTCAACACGGCTAATGCAATTACTGAATTGTATAATGTAGCAAATCATGCGAATCAATATTTACTGGAAGAACATACTTCTACAGTTGTGATTGAGGCATACGTAAAACAACTTGAAACATTATTTGATATTTTAGGATTAGAATTAGCGCAAGAAGAATTGCTTGATGAAGAAATTGAGGCGCTTATCCAAAAGCGTATCGAAGCTCGTAAAAACCGCGATTTCGCATTATCTGATCAAATTCGCGATGATTTAAAAGAACGTAATATTATTTTAGAAGATACCGCTCAAGGTACAAGATGGAAAAGAGGATAAGCATGATTGATGCAAAGCAATTAAACAGCTTAGCGTTAGCATATATGGGTGATGCGGTATATGAACAATATATCCGCTATCACCTCCTTCAAAAAGGAAAGGTTCGCCCTAATCAATTACATCGATTAGGGACGAGCTTTGTTTCGGCAAAAGCACAGGCGAAAGTTGTTTATTATTTATTAGAGACGGCATTTTTGACAGAGGAAGAAGAGGCAGTACTAAGAAGGGGGCGTAATGCAAATTCGGGCACTGTTCCGAAGAATACGGATGTACAAACATATCGACATAGTACAGCCTTCGAAGCCTTAATCGGTTATCATCACTTGTTAAATAATCGTGAAAGATTAGATGAAATTGTATATAAAGCAATTGCTGTTTTAGAAGAAAAGGAAGGGGGCACATCATCATGAGTAGTGAATATATTATTGGACGTAACCCTGTAATTGAAGCGTTACGATCAGGGAGAGATATTAATAAAATTTGGATCGCAGAAGGTGCTGCCAAAGGACAGGTACAAATTGTACTGGCATTAGCGAAAGAGAATAAGATTATTTTACAACATGCACCAAAGAAGAAGTTAGATCAATTAGTTGAGGGTAACCATCAAGGTGTAATTGCTCAAGTAGCTGCATATCAATATGCTGAGTTAGAAGATTTATTTAAGGTAGCAGAGAAGCGTAATGAAGATCCATTCTTCTTAATTTTAGATGAAATTGAAGATCCGCATAACCTAGGTTCTATTATGCGTACTGCTGATGCAACAGGAGCACATGGGATTATTATTCCGAAACGAAGAGCTGTAGGACTTACTGCATCAGTTGCGAAAGCATCGACTGGGGCGATCGAATACATTCCTGTTGCGCGCGTGACAAATTTATCTCGCACAATTGATGAATTAAAAGAACGTGGGCTTTGGATTGCTGGTACAGATGCCAAAGGGAAAACGGATTATCGTAATTTAGATGGGAATATGCCAATTGGATTAGTAATTGGAAGTGAAGGGAAAGGTATGAGTCGTATTATTGGTGAAAAGTGTGATTTCCTAATCACCTTACCGATGGTTGGAAAAGTTACATCCTTAAATGCTTCAGTAGCCGCAAGTTTGTTAATGTATGAGGTATATCGTAAACGTCACGAAATTGGTAAATAAAAAATGAACGATATTTTAATCGTTGATGGCTACAACATTATCGGGGCTTGGGGAGATTTGAAGAAACTGCGGGATGTAGATTTGCAATCATCAAGAGATGCACTCATTGATAAGATGGCGGATTATCAAGGTTATACAGGCACAAAGGTAATGATAGTATTTGATGCCTATACAGTTTATGGTATTGAAAAAAAGATGAAACAATCTCGTGTGGAAGTAATATTCACGAGAAAGAATCAAACTGCGGATGAAAAGATAGAGCAACTTGCGATTGAGCTTAGAAATATAAATACACAAATATACGTTGCGACTTCTGATTATACGGAACAGTGGGTTATATTTGCGCAAGGTGCTCTTCGGAAATCTGCACGTGAATTAGAGTTGGAAGTACAAGCGATGGAGCAACAAGTGAGAAGACGTACAAAAGACACGAAAGAAAAGCAACCCGCCATGCGGAAGATATTTAGTAAGGATATTACAGAAAAATTAGAAAAATTAAGAAGAGGAGAGCGTTGAAGCATTGACGCTCTTTATCTTTTTACTGTATAATATTGCTAAATAAATAGCGGTCGGAGGGATCAAGGTGGAAGCAGGCTTCGTAAGTGTAGGCGACGTTACATTTCGTGATTTAGAGGATGAGGCAATCGTTGAGTTAGTTCGAAAAGGTAATACTGACGCTTTAGAATATTTGATTCACAAATATAAGAACTTTGTTCGCGCGAAATCAAGATCTTATTTCTTGGTGGGTGCCGATCGAGAAGATATTGTTCAAGAAGGTATGATTGGATTGTTTAAAGCAATTCGTGATTATAAAGAGGACAAGCTGTCTTCATTCAAAGCATTTGCTGAACTGTGTATCACTCGACAAATTATTACCGCTATTAAAACAGCAACCAGGCAAAAACATATTCCGTTAAATTCATATGTATCTTTAGATAAGCCAATTTATGATGAGGAATCTGATCGAACACTATTAGATGTTATTTCAGAAGCGAAAGTAACTGATCCTGAGGAAATGATTATCAGTCAGGAAGAATATACAGACATAGAATCTAAAATATCTGAATTATTAAGCGATTTAGAAAGGAAGGTACTATCTCTATACTTAGATGGCCGTTCCTATCAAGAGATTTCAGAACAGCTAAACAGGCATGTGAAATCTATTGATAACGCGTTGCAACGTGTGAAAAGGAAACTGGAAAGATATATGGAGATGAGAGAGAGTACAACCTTAAACTCATAGCAAGTATCGCAGGTGTAAGATAATTCACCTGTTTTCTTTTTGTAAAGAGAGTAGGAGTCATGACATTGACATTGTCTTTTGTTGTATGATACATTTTTAGGGACATAATGTTACAAGGTTGGTGTAACTAATGAGGAAAAAAGTTGTACTCTCATGTGAAGAGTGTAAAAATCGAAACTACTCTACGATGAAAGATACGAGCTCAGTAGAGCGACTTGAGATAAAGAAGTTTTGTAAAACATGCAATAAGCATACAGTTCACAAGGAAACAAAATAAATAATTGAAATACTAAATTGGAGGTCCCGTAGATGCGTTTAACGAACTTTTTCGGCGATGTAGGTCGCGAAATGAAAAAAGTAAGTTGGCCTAAAAAAGATGAATTACTTCGCTCAACAGCGACAGTTATTGCTACAGTTGTCTTCTTTGCGATTTTCTTCGCAGTAGTTGATATGGGCATTTCTTCTTTAATTCGGTTAATTCTTGGTTAATTCTTGAATAAGAAGCACTTATCCATGATATAATGTTATTTATAAGAACTGTGTAAAAGCCCGGTGAACGGGTTTTTTCATTTGCGCAAAAAAATGTACGTCAGGGAGGGAAGGACGCTCGTCCTAAATGAATGGAAAAAAGTTGGTATGTTGTCCATACTTATTCTGGATATGAAAATAAAGTAAAAGCAAACCTAGAGAAACGTGTAGAATCAATGGGTATGCAAGATAAAATTTTCCGTGTTGTTGTCCCGGAAGAAGTAGAAGTAGAAATGAAAAACGGTAAAGAAAAATTAATGAAAAGAAAAGTGTTCCCAGGTTACGTATTAGTAGAACTAATCATGACTGATGACTCTTGGTATGTTGTACGTAACACGCCGGGTGTAACTGGGTTCGTTGGTTCTTCTGGTTCTGGTTCTAAACCATCACCTCTATTAGAAGAGGAAGTTGTTACCATCATGAAGCATATGGGAATGGACAACGAAGTGGTTGATTTCGACTTTGAACTTCATGAAACAGTGCGTGTAAATGAAGGGCCATTCGCAGATTATACAGGTGCTATCGAAGAAATTGATGTGGAGAAGAAGAAGGTTAGCGTGCTTGTGGACATGTTTGGACGCGAGACTCCAGTTGAGCTTGACTTCCATCAAATTGAAAAATTATAAAATGAAACTTGAAATGAATTGTAAAAAGTGATAATATCTTTTAAGTCAGTACGTCTTCGTTATCGGAGACGTTTTTTGAAAGATTTTATCACTACGATAAAATATGACGTGGGAGGGCAAATCACTGTCCAATTGACCACATCACGGACTTAAGGAGGTGTGTCTCGTGGCTAAAAAGGTAATTAAAATGGTAAAGCTTCAAATTCCTGCAGGTAAAGCTAACCCAGCTCCACCAGTTGGTCCAGCATTAGGACAAGCAGGTGTTAACATCATGGGCTTCTGTAAAGAGTTTAACGCTCGTACAGCAGATCAAGCTGGTCTTATCATCCCTGTTGAAATTACGGTATTTGAGGACCGTTCATTCACTTTCATTACTAAAACTCCTCCTGCTGCTGTTCTTCTTAAGAAAGTAGCTGGTATTGAGTCTGGTTCTGGTGAACCAAACCGTAATAAAGTGGCAACTGTTAAGCGTGATAAAGTACGCGAAATCGCTGAAACTAAAATGCCTGACCTAAATGCTGCTAGCGTAGAAGCTGCAATGCGTATGGTTGAAGGTACTGCACGCAGTATGGGCATCGTTATCGAAGACTAATTCGATTTGTTTTTTTTAAAAAGGTTGCGGGTCTGGAATTCCAATTCGCAACCTTTATTATCGTAAATGATTATCGTTTTTAAATAAATGGATGGCGCGCATCCTCAGGTTATACCTGGAAATAAGCGTAAACGTGGGAGGTTATTCCGCTAAAACCACATTCGAGGAGGAAATAAAAATGGCTAAAAGAGGTAAAAAGTACGTAGAAGCTGCAAAGCTTGTTGATCGTGCAGCTGCTTACTCTGCAACAGAAGCAGTAGAATTAGTAAAGAAAACAAACACAGCTAAATTTGATGCAACTGTAGAAGCTGCATTCCGTTTAGGTGTTGACCCTAAGAAAGCTGACCAACAAATCCGTGGTGCAGTTGTTCTTCCGCACGGTACTGGTAAAGTACAACGTGTATTAGTATTCGCTAAAGGCGAAAAAGCTAAAGAAGCTGAAGCTGCTGGAGCTGACTTCGTAGGCGATGCTGATTACATCGGTAAAATCCAACAAGGTTGGTTCGATTTCGATGTAGTAGTAGCAACTCCTGACATGATGGGTGAAGTTGGTAAACTTGGTCGCGTATTAGGACCTAAAGGTTTAATGCCAAACCCTAAAACTGGAACAGTTACTTTCGATGTAACTAAAGCTGTTAACGAAATCAAAGCTGGTAAAGTTGAATACCGCGTTGATAAAGCTGGTAACATCCACGTTCCAATCGGTAAAGTATCTTTCGAAGATGCTAAATTAGTAGAAAACTTCAGAACAATTGCTGACACTTTACAAAAAGTTAAGCCAGCTGCTGCAAAAGGTACTTACATGAAGAACGTAACGGTTGCTTCTACAATGGGACCTGGCGTACGTGTAGACGTTTCTACATTAGCGTAAAAATTGGAAGTTGACTTCATAAAGAAGATTTAATATAATCATTTATGTTGTGAATTTAAATAGTGTACCGTAGACAGTAGGTGTCAATAGACTTAATTTCCTACCTAGGTGTTAATATACGAAACGGAATTTTTTTCTGTGACTATATGCCTCCATGTCTACAAGTTGGGCATGGAGGTTTTTAGTGCACTTTCGGTACATCTTCTATATAATCTACAGGAGGTGTAATAACATGAGCAAAGTAATCGAAACTAAACAACAAGTTGTGACTGAAATCGCGGACAAACTTCGCGCTAGTAAATCTACAATCGTTGTTGACTACCGTGGTTTAACAGTTTCTGAAGCAACAGAATTACGTAAGCAATTACGTGAAGCTGGCGTTGAGTTCAAAGTTTACAAAAACTCTTTAACTCGTCGTGCTGCAGAGTCTGCTGAAATGGCTGAGTTAAACGAATTCTTAACAGGACCAAACGCAATCGCGTTCAGTAACGAGGATGTAGTTGCTCCTGCGAAAGTATTAAACGACTTCGCTACAAAGCATGAAGCTTTAGAAATTAAAGCGGGCGTAATCGAAGGTAAACTTGTAACACTTGATGAGGTTAAAGCTATCGCTACTCTTCCATCACGTGAAGGCTTACTTTCTATGCTTCTTAGCGTTCTTCAAGCTCCAATCCGTAATCTTGCACTTGCTACTAAAGCAGTTGCAGAACAAAAGGAAGAGCAAGGCGCTTAATTTTTTAAAAGATAATTACTTGTTATCTATAAAACAATACAAACCTATTTAAGGGAGGATATTTACAATGACTAAAGAACAAATCATTGAAGCAGTTAAATCTATGACTGTATTAGAACTTAACGACTTAGTAAAAGCTATCGAGGAAGAATTCGGCGTAACTGCTGCTGCTCCTGTAGCTGTTGCTGGTGGCGCTGGAGAAGCTGCTGCTGAGAAAACTGAATTTGATGTGGAACTAACTAGCGCTGGTGCACAAAAAATCAAAGTTATCAAAGTTGTTCGTGAAATCACTGGTCTTGGCTTAAAAGAAGCTAAAGAATTAGTTGACAACACTCCAAAAGTAATCAAAGAAGCTGCTGCTAAAGAAGAAGCTGAAGAAATCAAAGCTAAACTTGAAGAAGTTGGCGCTGCTGTAGAAGTTAAGTAATTAACTTTTGATGCTTTAAAAAAAGCTCGCTCTCATGCGAGCTTTTTTTTTAACTGTAAAGAAAAGAGGTGGCCATATGGCAGACCATTATTTTTCTAACGACCCTTCTAGTAAAAGTGATCGTAAACGATGGGAATTTACCCTTCGTGGATCTCGATTTACTTTTTTATCTGACCATGGGGTGTTTTCGAAAAACGAGGTGGACTTTGGTTCTCGTCTTTTAATTGAAGCGTTTCAAATGCCGGATATTAAAGGTGATATATTAGACGTAGGTTGCGGATACGGTCCTATTGGTTTGTCGTTAGCGAAAGAGTTTCAAGGTCGTAACGTTCACATGGTGGATGTGAATGAAAGGGCGCTTGGGCTTGCAAAAGAAAATGCCGCTAATAACAAAATCGAGAATATACGTATTTTTCAAAGTAGCGTCTATGAAAATGTAGATGGCGAGTATGCTGCCATTCTATCTAATCCTCCAATTCGTGCAGGGAAAGATATCGTGCATGAAATTTTAGAAAAAGCTGTGGAGTATTTAGTTCCAGGTGGAGAGCTGTGGATTGTTATTCAAAAGAAGCAAGGTGCACCATCTGCGCTGAAGAAACTAGAAGAAGTGTTTTCTGAAGTTGAAGTTGTAGAAAAGAAAAAAGGATATTATATCATAAAATCAAAAAAACGTTGACGGTTATTTTTGGCTATGTTAACATTATACAATGCCAATATATGATTTTCTGCGTTGAGAAAAATGTATATTTTTGTTTCTCTTGGAAAAGATAGTAAAATCAGCAGATTATGAAACAGAATGATGGTTTTCTTATAGAAGCCATTTTTCTTTTTTGAGCAGGTAGAAAGACTCAACGTATTTATCTTTAAGAGAAAAAGACTACGCGAATAGCAGTAGTTGTATTTATTTGTGATTTTGCACAAATTTTTTTGTGCATTTATAATACTCATGATTTGAGGGGTGAAGCAGTTGACAGGTCAACTAGTTCAATACGGACGCCACCGCCAACGAAGAAGTTATGCCCGTATTAGTGAAGTATTAGAGTTACCAAATCTTATCGAAATTCAAACCTCTTCTTATCAGTGGTTTCTTGATGAGGGTTTGCGAGAAATGTTCCAAGACATTTCTCCGATTGAAGACTTTACGGGAAATCTATCGCTTGAATTTATCGACTACAGCTTAGGTGAACCTAAATACTCTGTAGACGAATGCAAAGAGCGTGATGTGACGTATGCAGCACCACTTCGTGTAAAAGTGCGTCTAATCAACAAGGAAACTGGTGAAGTAAAAGAACAAGATGTGTTCATGGGAGATTTCCCACTCATGACAGAGACTGGAACATTCGTAATTAACGGTGCAGAACGTGTTATCGTTTCCCAGTTAGTTCGCTCTCCAAGCGTATACTATAGTGGCAAAGTGGATAAAAACGGAAAACGTGGTTTTACTGCTACTGTAATTCCAAACCGCGGAGCTTGGTTAGAGTATGAGACAGATGCTAAGGATGTTGTATATGTGCGTATTGACCGTACGCGTAAACTTCCTGTAACTGTTTTGTTACGCGCATTAGGGTTTGGCTCTGATCAAGAAATCACCGAGCTTTTAGGTGATAACGAATACTTAAGCAACACATTAGAAAAAGACAACACAGATAGCACAGAAAAAGCATTGCTTGAAATTTATGAGCGTCTACGCCCTGGTGAACCACCAACAGTAGAAAATGCTAAGAGCTTACTTGTGTCTCGTTTCTTCGATCCAAAGCGCTACGATTTAGCAAATGTAGGTCGCTATAAGATCAACAAAAAGTTACACATTAAAAACAGATTGTTTAATCAACGTTTAGCTGAAACGTTAGTGGATCCAGAAACTGGTGAAATTTTAGCGGCAGAAGGAACAATCTTAGATCGTCGTACACTTGATCGCATTTTACCTTACTTAGAGAAAAACATTGGATTCAAAACAGCGAAACCAATGGGTGGAGTGGTAGAAGGCGATGTTGAGCTGCAATCCATTAAGATTTATGCTCCTGAGTCAGAAGGCGAACGCGTAATTAATGTAATTGGTAACGCAAATATTACTCGTGATATTAAACATATCACACCAGGTGATATCCTTGCTTCTATCAGTTACTTCTTCAACCTACTATACAAAGTAGGGGATACAGATGATATCGACCACTTAGGAAACCGTCGTCTGCGTTCTGTTGGAGAATTATTACAAAATCAATTCCGTATCGGTCTTTCTCGTATGGAACGTGTTGTTCGTGAGAGAATGTCGATCCAAGATACAAATGCAATTACACCACAGGCATTAATTAATATTCGTCCTGTTATTGCATCTATTAAAGAGTTCTTCGGAAGTTCTCAGTTATCTCAGTTCATGGACCAAACAAACCCATTAGCAGAGTTAACTCACAAACGAAGACTATCTGCATTAGGACCTGGTGGTTTAACGCGTGAGCGCGCAGGCTTTGAAGTGCGTGACGTTCACTACTCTCACTATGGTCGTATGTGTCCGATTGAAACACCAGAGGGACCAAACATCGGTTTGATTAACTCATTATCTTCGTTCGCGAAAGTAAATGAGTTTGGTTTCATTGAAACACCATACCGCCGTGTTGATCCAGAAACTGGTCTTGTAACAGGGCATGTTGATTACTTAACAGCAGATGAAGAAGATAATTATGTTGTAGCCCAAGCGAATATGAAACTATCTGAAGAAGGAGAATTCCTTGATGAAGATATCGTAGCTCGTTTCCGTGGTGAAAACATTGTCACAAATAAAGAACGCATCGACTACATGGATGTATCTCCAAAACAAGTAGTGTCGGCAGCGACAGCTTGTATTCCGTTCTTAGAAAACGATGACTCTAACCGCGCACTTATGGGAGCGAACATGCAACGTCAGGCGGTTCCGTTAATGAATCCGGAATCTCCGATTGTAGGTACTGGTATGGAGTACGTATCAGCAAAAGACTCAGGTGCTGCAGTAATCTGTAAACACCCTGGTGTTGTTGAACGCGTAGAAGCACGTGAAGTTTGGGTACGTCGCTATGTAGAAGTTGACGGTCAAACAGTAAAAGGCGACTTAGATCGCTACAAAATGCAGAAATTCATTCGTTCTAACCAAGGAACTTGTTACAACCAACGTCCAATCGTAAGTGTTGGAAACGAAGTTGTAAAAGGTGAAATCCTTGCGGATGGTCCTTCTATGGAACTGGGCGAACTAGCACTTGGACGTAACGTGCTTGTTGGCTTCATGACTTGGGACGGTTATAACTACGAGGATGCGATCATTATGAGTGAGCGCCTTGTAAAAGATGATGTGTACACTTCTATTCATATTGAAGAATATGAGTCAGAAGCTCGTGATACGAAGCTTGGACCAGAAGAAATTACACGTGACATTCCAAACGTTGGGGAAGATGCATTGCGCAACCTTGACGAGCGCGGTATCATTCGCGTTGGTGCGGAAGTAAAAGATGGAGATTTACTTGTTGGTAAAGTAACACCTAAAGGTGTAACAGAATTAACAGCTGAAGAACGTCTATTACATGCTATCTTTGGAGAAAAAGCACGTGAAGTACGTGATACATCACTACGTGTACCACACGGTGGTGGCGGTATTATCTTAGACGTAAAAGTATTCAACCGTGAAGATGGCGATGAATTGCCACCAGGAGTGAATCAACTTGTACGTGCATATATCGTTCAAAAACGTAAAATTTCTGAAGGTGACAAAATGGCCGGACGTCACGGTAACAAAGGTGTTATCTCTCGTATTTTACCAGAAGAAGATATGCCTTACTTACCAGATGGTACGCCAATCGATATCATGTTAAACCCATTAGGGGTACCATCTCGTATGAATATCGGTCAGGTATTAGAGCTTCATCTTGGTATGGCAGCGAGATACCTTGGTATTCACATTGCAACACCAGTATTCGATGGTGCTCGTGAGGAAGATGTTTGGGGCACGATTGAAGAAGCTGGTATGGCAAACGACGCGAAAACAATCCTGTATGACGGACGTACTGGTGAACCATTCGATAACCGCGTATCTGTTGGTGTCATGTATATGATCAAACTTGCGCACATGGTTGACGATAAACTTCATGCTCGTTCTACTGGACCATACTCACTTGTAACGCAGCAGCCTCTTGGAGGTAAAGCTCAGTTCGGTGGACAGCGTTTCGGTGAGATGGAGGTTTGGGCACTTGAAGCTTACGGTGCTGCTTATACTCTTCAAGAAATCTTAACAGTGAAGTCTGATGATGTTGTTGGACGTGTTAAGACGTATGAAGCAATTGTTAAAGGCGAAAATGTTCCAGAACCAGGCGTTCCTGAATCATTCAAAGTATTGATTAAAGAGCTGCAAAGTTTAGGTATGGACGTTAAAATGATGTCTAGCGACGATACAGAAATTGAAATGCGTGATACGGAAGATGACGATGATCATCAATCAGCAGATAAATTGAATGTCGAAGTGGAGACAACTAAGGAATAATTGGGATAACCTGTAGACTAAAAGGGAGGTAGGCCCCTTGATAGATGTAAATAACTTTGAATATATGAAGATTGGACTTGCTTCACCTGACAAGATTCGTTCTTGGTCATACGGTGAAGTTAAGAAACCAGAAACTATTAACTATCGTACGTTAAAGCCTGAAAAAGATGGCTTGTTCTGTGAACGTATTTTCGGACCACAAAAGGACTGGGAATGTCATTGCGGAAAATACAAACGTGTACGTTATAAAGGTGTAGTTTGTGATCGATGTGGCGTTGAAGTAACGCGTGCAAAAGTACGTCGTGAACGTATGGGTCATATCGAATTAGCTGCTCCTGTATCTCATATTTGGTATTTCAAAGGTATCCCGAGCCGCATGGGACTTGTCTTAGACATGTCCCCTCGCGCGCTTGAAGAAGTAATTTATTTCGCTTCTTATGTTGTAACAGAAAGTGGAGATACACCACTTGATAAGAAGCAATTACTTTCTGAAAAAGAATACCGTGCATATCGTGATCGATATGGTAGCACATTCCAAGCTGCTATGGGTGCAGAAGCGATTAAAAAGCTACTACAAGATATCGATTTAGATAAAGAAGTAGACTTCTTAAAAGAAGAATTAAAAACAGCACAAGGACAACGCCGTACTCGTGCTATTAAACGTCTAGAAGTATTAGAAGCATTCCGTAACTCTGGAAATGAACCATCTTGGATGATCTTAGATGTTCTACCAGTTATCCCACCAGAACTACGCCCAATGGTACAGTTAGATGGTGGACGTTTTGCTACTTCTGACTTAAACGACTTATACCGTCGTGTAATTAACCGTAACAACCGTTTAAAACGTCTATTGGACTTAGGTGCACCAAGCATCATCGTTCAAAACGAAAAACGTATGTTACAAGAAGCTGTAGACGCATTAATCGATAATGGTCGTCGTGGCCGTCCAGTAACTGGACCAGGTAACCGTCCATTAAAATCACTATCTCACATGCTTAAAGGTAAACAAGGACGTTTCCGTCAAAACTTATTAGGTAAACGTGTTGACTACTCTGGCCGTTCTGTAATCGTTGTAGGACCGAACTTAAAGATGTATCAATGTGGATTACCGAAAGAAATGGCGCTTGAACTGTTCAAACCTTTCGTTATGAAAGAGTTAGTTGAAAAAGGATTAGCACACAATATTAAGAGTGCGAAACGTAAAATCGAGCGTGTACAACCTGAAGTTTGGGACGTTTTAGAATCTGTGATCAAAGAGCATCCAGTACTTCTAAACCGCGCACCAACACTTCACCGTCTTGGTATCCAGGCGTTTGAACCTACATTAGTAGAAGGTCGTGCAATCCGTCTTCACCCACTTGTATGTACTGCATACAACGCTGACTTTGACGGTGACCAAATGGCGGTTCACGTTCCATTATCATCAGAAGCGCAAGCAGAAGCTCGTCTTCTTATGTTAGCGGCACAAAACATCTTGAATCCAAAAGACGGAAAACCAGTTGTTACTCCATCTCAGGATATGGTATTAGGTAACTACTACTTAACACTTGAGCGTGAAGGTGCAATCGGTGAAGGTATGGTCTTCAAAGATGCAAATGAAGCATTACTTGCATATCAAAATGGATATGTACATCTGCACACACGTGTTGCAGTTGCTGCAAGCGCAGTAAACAATGCAACATTTACTGAAGAGCAAAAAGGTATGCTTCTATTAACAACAGTTGGTAAATTAATATTTAACGAAATCTTACCAGAGTCGTTCCCTTATATTAACGAACCAACAAACTCAAACCTTGAAAAAGAAACACCAGCGAAATACTTCGTTGAAAAAGGTGCGAACATTAAAGAGATTATTGCTAGTCGCGAAGAAGTGGCACCATTTAGCAAGAAGATCCTTGGAAACATCATTGCGGAAGTGTTCAAACGTTTCCAAATTACAGAAACATCTCGCATGCTTGACCGTATGAAAAACCTAGGATTTAAGTACTCTACAAAAGCTGGTATTACAGTTGGGGTATCTGACATTCTTGTATTAGGTGAAAAAGATGAAATTCTCCACGAAGCACAAGCAAAAGTAGATAATGTAATTAAACAATTCCGTCGCGGTTTAATCACGGAAGAAGAACGTTACGATCGCGTTATCTCTATTTGGAGTAATGCAAAAGATGTTATCCAAGGAAAACTGATGAAGTCCTTGAATAAACGCAACCCGATCTTCATGATGAGTGATTCCGGTGCCCGTGGTAACGCATCGAACTTTACTCAGCTTGCTGGTATGCGTGGTCTGATGGCCAATCCATCTGGTCGTATTATCGAACTTCCGATCAAATCAAGTTTCCGTGAAGGTTTAACAGTACTTGAGTACTTCATCTCTACGCATGGTGCGCGTAAAGGTCTTGCCGATACAGCACTTAAAACTGCCGATTCTGGTTACTTAACACGTCGTCTAGTTGACGTTGCACAAGATGTAATCGTTCGTGAAGACGATTGTGGAACAGATCGTGGTTTACTAATTGGTGCGATTAAAGAGGGTAATGAAGTTATTGAGTCTTTATATGATCGTCTTGTTGGACGTTTTGCAAGAAAAACTGTAAAACATCCTGAAACAGGTGAAGTATTAGTTGGTGAAAATCAATTAATTACTGAAGATATCGCTCATATCGTTGAAAATTCGGGTGTTGAAACTGTAAACATTCGTTCAGCGTTTACGTGTAACACTCGCCATGGTGTATGTAAGAAGTGTTACGGTCGTAACTTAGCAACTGGTACAGACGTAGAAGTAGGAGAAGCGGTAGGTATTATCGCAGCTCAATCTATCGGTGAGCCAGGTACACAGTTAACGATGCGTACGTTCCATACAGGTGGGGTTGCCGGAGATGATATCACTCAAGGTTTACCTCGTATCCAAGAGATCTTCGAAGCTCGTAATCCGAAAGGTCAGGCAGTTATCAGTGAAATCGACGGTGTTATCGCAGCGATCAACGATGTTAAAGATCGCCAAGAAGTAGTTGTACAGGGTGAAGTAGAAGCTCGTACGTATGCTATTCCTTACGGTGCTCGTTTGAAAGTAACTCTAGGACAGCCAATTAGCCACGGTAAAGAGTTAACAGAAGGTTCTATTGATCCGAAAGAATTACTAAAAGTAACGGACATTACAGCAGTTCAAGAATACTTATTACGTGAAGTTCAAAAAGTATACCGTATGCAAGGGGTAGAAATTGGTGACAAACACGTAGAAGTAATGGTACGTCAAATGCTACGTAAAGTTCGTGTAAGTGATGCAGGTGAAACAGATGTATTACCAGGAACGTTACTAGATATCCATCAGTTTACTGATGCGAATGCGAAGGTGTTACTGCAAGGTAAACAACCAGCAACAGCTAGACCTGTTCTACTTGGTATTACAAAAGCTTCACTTGAAACAGATTCATTCTTATCTGCAGCATCGTTCCAAGAAACAACTCGTGTCTTAACTGATGCAGCAATTAAAGGTAAACGCGATGAACTTCTAGGATTGAAAGAAAATGTTATTATCGGTAAACTTGTTCCTGCTGGAACAGGTATGAATCGTTATCGCAAAGTGGATCTTGTAAAAACAACGCAAGATGACATGAATGTAGAAAACGATGAAGTTTATGTGGAACAGTAAAATTTTCCGTCGTAAATTTTGTATAAAAACAGTTAATCCTAGTTGACATTGTATGAGTCAAAATGTTACTATAAGCAAGGTTGCTCCTGAACGATGCTTTGGAGGATATTTATATGTCTTATCAAAAAGTGTCAAATGCTGAAAATGTAGTCGTTGGTCATAAACGTACATTGGAGGCAATCAAAAACGGTATAGTTAAAGAAGTTGTCATCGCAGAAGATGCTGATATGCGGTTAACCAATGTTATCATTCGTAATGCATTGCAACATAACATACCTATAACAAAAGTTGAATCAGTTCGTAAACTTGGAAAAGTTTCGGGGATTCAAGTGGGAGCTTCAGCAATAGGAATAATAAGTTAAAACTGTTTTTGTGAGGAGAGAGCATTTGCTCTCCCTTGCAAAAACTTTGTTTTCAACTAATAATGAACCACCTGGATATGTGGTCATACAAACATGCGAAGGGAGGATAATCAAATGCCTACTATTAACCAATTAGTGAGAAATGGTCGTACTGATAAAGTATGGAAATCTAAATCACCTGCGTTAAACAAAGGGTTCAACTCTTTAAAGAAAAAATCAACTGATATCTCTGCACCTCAAAAACGTGGTGTATGTACTCGTGTTGGTACAATGACTCCAAAGAAACCTAACTCAGCGTTACGTAAATACGCTCGTGTACGTTTAACAAACGGTATCGAGGTTACAGCTTACATCCCAGGTATCGGTCATAACCTACAAGAGCATAGCGTAGTATTAATTCGCGGTGGTCGTGTAAAGGATTTACCGGGGGTACGTTACCACATCGTTCGTGGTGCGCTTGACACAGCTGGTGTTGACAAACGTATGCAAGGACGTTCTAAATATGGTACTAAGAGACCAAAACCTGCTAAAAAATAATAACTTTAAAATGAAAGGAGGAACTCAATATGCCTCGTAAAGGACCTGTTGCGAAACGTGACGTGTTACCAGATCCAATGTACAATTCGAAGCTAGTAACACGCCTTATCAACAAAATGATGGTTGACGGTAAAAAAGGTAAATCTCAAACAATTCTTTATAATGCGTTCGATATCGTAAGCGAACGTACTGGTAAAGAGCCAATGGAAGTATTCGAGCAAGCTCTTAAGAACATTATGCCTGTTCTTGAAGTACGCGCTCGTCGTGTTGGTGGTGCTAACTACCAAGTTCCAGTTGAGGTTCGTCCAGAACGCCGTACAACTTTAGGTCTTCGTTGGTTAGTAAACTACGCTCGTCTTCGTGGTGAAAAAACTATGGAAGAGCGTCTTGCTAACGAAATCTTAGATGCAGCTAACAACGCTGGTGCATCAGTTAAGAAACGTGAAGACACTCATAAAATGGCAGAAGCTAACAAAGCATTTGCTCATTACCGTTGGTAGGATTCAACGTAAAATAAATGTAAGCATAAACCGCTTTATTTGTCGCTTATGGAAGTGTGGAGAGGGAGAATGCCTCTCCCTTTCGTTGGGCGCTCGTTTTACATAATGAGAGTACTGGACATACTGACATGTGTAACAATATAAAGTGGCTTTTTTGCTACTTAAAATAAAAAAATCCAATCCATATATGGAAGGAGCAAGACACCAAATGGGAAGAGAGTTCTCTTTAGAAAACACTCGTAATATTGGTATCATGGCTCACATCGATGCTGGTAAAACAACAGCAACTGAGCGTATTCTGTATTACACAGGACGTATTCATAAAATCGGTGAAACTCACGAAGGTGCATCTCAGATGGACTGGATGGAGCAAGAGCAAGAGCGTGGTATCACAATTACTTCTGCTGCAACTACAGCACAATGGAAAGGTCACCGTGTAAACATCATTGACACTCCAGGACACGTAGACTTCACAGTAGAAGTAGAACGTTCTTTACGCGTACTTGATGGCGCGGTAGCAGTACTTGATGCGCAATCTGGTGTAGAACCACAAACAGAAACTGTTTGGCGTCAGGCTACTACTTACGGCGTACCTCGTATCGTATTCGTTAACAAAATGGATAAAATCGGTGCAGATTTCTTATACTCTGTAGGAACAATCCACGATCGTTTACAAGCAAACGCACACCCAATTCAGTTACCAATCGGTGCTGAAGATGAGTTCAATGGTATCATTGACCTTGTTGAAGAATGTGCTTACATGTACGGTAACGATTTAGGAACAGACATTCAACGTGTTGAAATTCCTGAAGAGCACAAAGAACTAGCTGAAGAATACCGTGGAAAGCTTATTGAAGCGGTAGCTGAGCTTGATGAAGAAATGATGATGAAGTACCTAGAAGGTGAAGAAATCACTGTAGAAGAGCTTAAAGCTGGTATCCGTAAGGCTACAACTTCTGTAGAATTCTTCCCAGTAATCTGTGGTTCTGCATTCAAAAATAAAGGTGTTCAAATTCTGTTAGACGCAGTTATCGACTACCTACCATCTCCATTAGACGTACCTGCTATCAAAGGTACTCTTCCGGATACAGATGAAGTGGTAGAACGTAAGTCTAGCGATGAAGAACCATTCGCAGCTTTAGCATTCAAAATCATGACTGACCCTTATGTTGGTAAGTTAACGTTCTTCCGTGTGTACTCTGGTGTGTTAAACTCTGGATCATACGTGAAAAACTCAACTAAAGGTAAGCGTGAGCGTGTAGGTCGTATCCTACAAATGCACGCTAACAGCCGTGAAGAGATTTCAACAGTTTACGCTGGTGATATCGCTGCTGCTGTAGGTTTAAAAGATACTACTACTGGTGATACTCTTTGTGACGAGAAGAGCCTTGTTATCCTTGAGTCTATGGAATTCCCAGAGCCAGTTATCTCTGTAGCTATCGAACCAAAATCTAAAGCTGACCAAGATAAAATGGGTACAGCATTATCTAAGCTTTCTGAAGAAGATCCAACATTCCGTGCTCACACTGACCAAGAAACTGGCCAAACAATCATCGCTGGTATGGGTGAACTTCACCTTGATATCATCGTTGACCGTATGCGCCGTGAATTCAAAGTTGAAGCAAACGTTGGTGCTCCTCAGGTAGCATACCGTGAGACTTTCCGCGCTGCTGCGAAAGTTGAAGGTAAGTTCGCTCGTCAATCTGGTGGACGTGGACAATTCGGTCACGTTTGGATTGAGTTTGAACCTAACGAAGAAGGTAAAGGATTCGAATTCGAAAACAAGATCGTCGGTGGTGTAGTTCCTCGTGAATACATCCCAGCTGTTGGAGCAGGTCTTGAAGATGCACTTAAAAATGGTGTACTAGCTGGTTATCCACTAGTTGACATTAAAGCTGCATTAGTTGACGGATCTTACCATGATGTCGATTCATCTGAGATGGCGTTCAAAATCGCTGCATCTATGGCACTTAAAGCTGCGGTTTCTAAATGTAGCCCAGTAATTCTTGAGCCAATGATGAAAGTTGAAGTTGTAATTCCTGAAGAGTACATGGGAGACATTATGGGTGACGTAACATCTCGTCGTGGACGTGTAGAAGGTATGGAAGCTCGCGGTAACGCACAAGTTGTTCGC
The DNA here is from genome assembly GCF_050279585.1 of Bacillus sp. NPDC094064. Classification (NCBI taxonomy): domain Bacteria; kingdom Bacillati; phylum Bacillota; class Bacilli; order Caryophanales; family Bacillaceae; genus Bacillus; species Bacillus sp. NPDC094064. Next base: position 26,330 of record NZ_JBNNUI010000016.1, on the reverse strand, counting down.
GCTATGGTTCCACTTTCTGAAATGTTCGGTTATGCAACGTCATTACGTTCTAACACTCAAGGACGCGGAACATTCTCTATGGTGTTTGACCACTATGAAGAAGTACCAAAGTCTGTTTCTGAAGAAATTATCAAAAAAAATAAAGGTGAATAATTGATTTTTATCGATTGTTCGAGTATAACTACTTATGTAAGCTTAGAAAGTGGGACGCAAGTTTCACTTTCTAGTCTAAATATAAAATAACCTATATAAACTAAGGAGGAATTTAGAATGGCTAAAGCTAAATTCGAACGTTCTAAACCCCATGTTAACATCGGTACAATCGGCCACGTTGACCATGGTAAAACTACATTAACTGCTGCGATCACTACAGTTCTTGCAAAAGCTGGTGGTGCTGAAGCACGCGGATACGATCAAATCGATGCTGCTCCAGAAGAAAGAGAGCGCGGTATCACAATCTCAACTGCACACGTTGAGTACGAAACTGAAACTCGTCACTATGCACACGTTGACTGCCCAGGTCACGCTGACTATGTTAAAAACATGATCACTGGTGCTGCTCAAATGGACGGCGGTATCTTAGTAGTATCTGCTGCAGATGGCCCAATGCCTCAAACTCGTGAGCACATCCTTCTTTCTCGTCAAGTAGGTGTACCTTACATCGTTGTATTCTTAAACAAATGCGACATGGTAGACGACGAAGAATTATTAGAATTAGTAGAAATGGAAGTTCGCGACCTATTATCTGAATACGGATTCCCAGGCGACGACATTCCTGTAATCAAAGGTTCTGCTCTTAAAGCTCTTCAAGGAGAAGCTGATTGGGAAGCAAAAATCATTGAATTAATGGCTGAAGTTGATGCTTACATCCCAACTCCAGAACGTGAAACTGACAAACCATTCTTAATGCCTGTAGAGGATGTATTCTCTATCACAGGTCGTGGTACAGTTGCTACTGGTCGTGTTGAGCGCGGTATCGTTAAAGTTGGTGACGTAGTAGAAATCATCGGTCTTGCTGAAGAAAATGCTTCTACAACTGTAACTGGTGTAGAGATGTTCCGTAAACTTCTTGACCAAGCTCAAGCTGGAGACAACATCGGTGCTTTACTTCGTGGGGTTGCTCGTGAAGACATCCAACGTGGACAAGTACTTGCAAAAAGCGGTTCTGTAAAAGCTCACGCTAAATTCAAAGCTGAAGTTTTCGTATTATCTAAAGAAGAAGGTGGACGTCACACTCCATTCTTCGCTAACTACCGTCCTCAGTTCTACTTCCGTACAACTGACGTAACTGGTATCATCCAATTACCAGAAGGTACTGAAATGGTAATGCCTGGTGACAACATCGAAATGACTATCGAACTTATCGCTCCAATCGCTATCGAAGAGGGAACTAAATTCTCTATTCGTGAAGGTGGACGTACAGTAGGTTACGGTGTAGTTGCTACTATCGTTGAGTAATCTTAACTGATATAAAAAAACCCAAGGGATTTTCCCTTGGGTTTTTTGTTTGTGTTTATATAAGAAACAAGATAACATTTTTTCGTTTTGGCGAGTTTCTTCTATAGTATATAAAATCAATAAAACAAAACCCAGAAACTGTAAAAAGAATTCTAGTAGATGAAAACTTGAAATTCTTTAAAGTGCCATGTATAATAGCAAAAGTAGAGAAAAGCAGATGCAAACAAAAAGATGCTTGCATCTAGACGAATAACATTGTATAATAGACAATGTTGGTCTTTGACTGCGATGAAGTGGAAGGTTGCTGACACACCCGGCCGCTTTGCCATGGCATGGTGTGGGGAAATTTCCATGGAGAAGGTCTATTTTAGAAATAGGCGAACGAAGGAGGGAAAATAATGGCAAAAGAAAAAATTCGTATCCGTTTAAAAGCTTACGATCACCGTATTCTTGATCAGTCAGCTGAGAAAATTGTAGAAACAGCTAAGCGTTCTGGGGCAACAGTTTCTGGTCCGATCCCATTACCAACTGAGAAAACTGTTTACACAATTCTTCGTGCTGTTCATAAGTACAAAGATTCTCGTGAGCAATTCGAAATGCGCACGCACAAACGTCTAATCGACATCGTGAGTCCTACTCCACAAACAGTAGATTCATTAATGCGTTTAGACTTACCATCTGGTGTAGATATCGAAATCAAACTATAATTTATATAACTTAAAAATGTAGGAGGTGTAACTCATGACCAAAGGAATCTTAGGAAGAAAGATCGGTATGACTCAAGTATTTGCTGAGAACGGTGAGTTAATCCCAGTAACAGTTATCGCTGCTAATCCAAACGTTGTTCTTCAAAAGAAAACAACTGAAACTGATGGCTACAACGCAATTCAGTTAGGATTTGAAGATAAACGTGAAAAGTTAACTAACAAACCTGAACAAGGCCACACTGCTAAAGCATCTACAACTCCTAAGCGCTTCATTCGCGAAATCCGCGATGCAGACGTGGACGGATTAGAGGTTGGTCAAGAGGTAAAAGTTGACGTATTCGCTACAGGTGAAATCGTTGATGTAACAGGAATTTCTAAAGGTAAAGGTTTCCAAGGTGTTATCAAACGCCACGGACAATCTCGCGGACCTATGTCTCATGGTTCTCGCTATCACCGTCGTCCAGGTTCAATGGGCCCAGTTGCTCCGAACCGTGTATTCAAAGGCAAAAAACTTGCTGGACGTATGGGTGGAGACCAAGTTACTATCCAAAACTTAGAAATCGTTCAAGTTGACACTGAGCGCAACTTATTATTAGTAAAAGGTAACGTTCCAGGTGCTAAGAAATCTCTTGTAGTTGTTCAAGGCGCTGTGAAGGTTAGCAAATAATTCACAATAGGAAGGAGGAATTCCAATGCCAAAAGTTACTGTATATAACCAAACTGGTTCACAGGTTGGTGAAATCGAATTAGCTGAAGCTATTTTCGGTATCGAACCAAATGAAGCTGTACTTTTCGAAGCTGTAATGATGCAACGTGCATCTTTACGTCAAGGTACACACAAAGTAAAAACTCGCTCTGAAGTTCGCGGTGGTGGTCGTAAACCATGGCGTCAAAAAGGAACTGGACGTGCTCGTCAAGGGTCTATCCGCTCTCCTCAATGGCGTGGTGGTGGTACGGTATTCGGACCTACACCAAGAAGCTATGCGTACAAACTTCCTAAGAAAGTTCGTCGTTTAGCAATCAAATCTGCATTAGCTACTAAAGTAGTTGAGAACAACATTGTAGTTCTTGAAGACCTAGTGTTAAATGCACCAAAAACAAAAGATATGCTAGCAGTACTTAAAGGATTAACTGTTGAGAAGAAAGCTCTTATCGTAACTGCTGATGCAAACGAATCTGTAGAGTTATCTGCTCGCAATATCCCTGGAGTAACAGTAATCACTGCTGATGGCGTAAACGTTTTAGACGTGCTTCATCATGATAAGCTAATCATGACAAAAGCGGCAGTGGAAAAAGTAGAGGAGGTGCTTGCATAATGAGAGATCCTCGTGATATCATTAAGCGCCCAGTTATCACTGAACGTTCTATGGAAATGATGGCTGAAAAAAAATACACGTTCGATGTGGACGTTAAATCTAATAAAACAGAAGTTAAAGATGCTCTTGAAGCGATCTTTGGTGTTAAAGTAGAAAAAGTGAACATCATGAACTACAAGCCGAAAGCAAAACGCGTTGGTCGTCACGCTGGTTTTACTAGCCGTCGTCGTAAAGCAATCGTTAAGCTAACTGCTGACAGCAAAGAAATCGAAATCTTCCAAGGCGTTTAATTCTTACTAAAGAAGGAGGGAAATTGAGATGGGAATTAAAAAGTATAATCCAACTACTAACGGTCGTCGTAACATGACTACGAATGATTTCGCTGAAATCACGACTGACAGACCCGAAAAGTCATTACTTGCTCCTTTAAGCAAGAAGGCTGGTCGTAATAACCAAGGTAAAATTACTGTACGTCATCAAGGTGGCGGACATAAGCGTCAATACCGTATCATCGACTTTAAGCGTAACAAAGATGGAATTCCAGGACGCGTTGCTACGATCGAATACGATCCAAACCGCTCTGCGAATATCGCATTAATTAACTACGTTGACGGTGAAAAACGTTACATTCTTGCTCCTAAAACTTTAGAAGTAGGTATGGAAGTTATGTCTGGCCCAGAGGCTGACATCAAAGTCGGTAACGCATTACCATTAATCAACATTCCAGTAGGTACTGTTGTTCATAACATCGAGCTTAAGCCTGGTCGTGGCGGACAATTAGTTCGTTCTGCTGGTACATCTGCTCAAGTACTTGGTAAAGAAGGTAAATACGTACTTGTACGTTTAACTTCTGGTGAAGTACGTCTTGTATTATCTGCTTGTCGCGCTTCAATCGGTCAAGTAGGTAACGAACAACACGAACTTATCAAAATCGGTAAAGCAGGTCGCTCTCGCTGGTTAGGTAAACGCCCAACAGTTCGTGGTTCTGTAATGAACCCGGTTGATCACCCACACGGTGGTGGTGAAGGACGTTCTCCAATCGGACGTAAGTCTCCAATGTCTCCATGGGGTAAACCAACTCTTGGATTCAAGACTCGTAAGAAAAACAAAGCGTCTGACAAATTTATCGTTCGTCGTCGTAAAAAATAATGGGATTGTAGTACGGTTCATTTCTAGAACCGTACGCCAATCACGAAGGGAGGCACCAAAATGGCTCGTAGCTTAAAAAAAGGACCATTTGTCGATGATCACTTAATGAGCAAAATGGAAAAATTAGTTGCATCTGAGCAAAAACAAGTTGTTAAAACTTGGTCTCGCCGTTCAACAATCTTCCCTCAGTTCATCGGACACACAATCGCTGTATATGATGGTCGTAAACACGTACCTGTGTACATCACTGAGGATATGGTTGGCCATAAGTTAGGTGAATTCGCACCAACTCGTACGTATAAAGGTCACCTTGCTGACGATAAGAAAACTAGAAGATAATGAGAGGAGGCACTTCAATGCAAGCTAAAGCAGTAGCGAGAACAGTTCGTATTGCTCCTCGTAAAGTTCGTTTAGTAGTAGACTTAATCCGAGGTAAGCAAGTGGGTGAAGCGATTGCTATCCTTAACCACACACCGAAAACTGCTTCTCCAGTTGTAGAAAAAGTTTTAAAATCTGCAATCGCAAATGCAGAGCACAATTATGAGATGGATATTAACAACTTAGTTGTTGAAAAAGTTTTCGTTGACGAAGGTCCAACGTTAAAACGTTTCCGTCCACGTGCAATGGGTCGTGCAAGCCAAATTAACAAACGCACAAGCCACATCACAGTTGTGGTATCAGAAAAGAAGGAGGGATAATCGATGGGTCAAAAGGTTAATCCAATTGGTCTTCGTGTCGGCGTTATTCGTGATTGGGAATCTCGTTGGTTCGCTGAGAAAGATTACGCTACATTATTACATGAAGACATCAAAATCCGTGAGTACATTAATGTACGCTTAAAAGATTCTGCTGTTGCTAAAGTAGAAATCGAACGTGCAGCAAATCGTGTAAATGTTACAATTCACACTGCAAAACCTGGTATGGTAATTGGTAAAGGTGGTACTGAAGTTGAAGCACTTCGTAAAGCTCTTAACCAATTAACAGGCAAGCGTGTACACATCAACATTTTAGAAGTTAAGAGAGCTGATCTTAACGCTAAATTAGTAGGCGAAAACATCGCTCGTCAATTAGAAAACCGTGTATCATTCCGTCGTGCACAAAAGCAAGTTATTCAACGTGCTATGCGTGCAGGTGCTAAAGGTATTAAAACACAGGTTTCTGGTCGTCTTGGCGGAGCTGATATCGCTCGTGCAGAATCTTACAGTGAAGGAACTGTTCCACTTCATACACTTCGCGCTGATATTGACTATGCAGCAGTTGAAGCTGATACAACATACGGTAAATTAGGCGTAAAAGTATGGATCTACCGTGGAGAAGTCCTTCCTACAAAAAAGAAAGCTTCTGAGGAAGGAGGAAAATAATATGTTAATGCCAAAACGCGTAAAATATCGTAGAGAGCATCGTGGTAAAATGCGTGGTCGTGCTAAAGGTGGAACTGAAATTGCTTTCGGTGAATTCGGTTTACAAGCACAAGCTGCTTCATGGATTACAAACCGTCAAATCGAAGCTGCTCGTCGTGCAATGACTCGTTACATGAAACGTGGCGGTAAAGTATGGATTAAAATTTTCCCTTCTAAACCTTACACTGCAAAACCTCTAGAAGTACGTATGGGTTCCGGTAAAGGGGCACCAGAAGGCTGGGTAGCAGTAGTAAAACCTGGGAAAATTATGTTCGAAATCGCGGGTGTATCTGAAGAGGTAGCACGCGAAGCATTACGTCTTGCAGCTCACAAGTTACCTGTGAAATGTAAATTCGTAAAACGTGAAGAAAATGGTGGTGAATCTAATGAAAACTAATGATATTCGTGAATTAACCACTGCCGAAATCGAAACAAAAGTTAAAGCTTTAAAGGAAGAGTTGTTTAATCTTCGCTTCCAACTTGCTACAGGACAATTAGAGAATCCAACTCGCATTCGTGAAGTGCGTAAAGCAATTGCTCGTATGAAAACTGTAGTTCGTGAAAGAGAGATCGGAATTAATCGATAAATTGAGGGGAGGTTTGCATAGTGAGCGAACGTAACCAACGCAAAGTTTATACTGGTCGTGTAGTGTCTGACAAAATGGACAAAACGATTACAGTTTTAGTTGAAACTTACAAAACTCATTCCTTGTACGGAAAACGTGTTAAGTATTCTAAGAAGTACAAAGCCCATGATGAGCAAAACCAAGCGAAACTTGGCGATATCGTTAAAATCATGGAAACTCGCCCGCTTTCTGCTACTAAGCGTTTCCGTTTAGTTGAAATCGTTGAAGAAGCGGTTATTATCTAAATAGACGAATCGGAATTTTTAGTCCGAAGGGAGGTTTCATAACATGATCCAACAAGAATCTCGTTTGAAAGTTGCTGACAACTCTGGTGCACGTGAACTTTTAACAATTAAAGTATTAGGCGGCTCTGGTCGTAAATATGCTAACATTGGTGATATTATCGTTGCTACGGTAAAACAAGCAACACCAGGTGGCGTTGTTAAAAAAGGTGACGTTGTTAAAGCAGTAGTAGTACGTACGAAGAGCGGAGCTCGTCGTCCGGACGGTTCTTATATCAAATTTGATGAAAACGCAGCGGTTATCATTAAAGACGATAAGAGCCCACGTGGTACTCGTATCTTCGGACCAGTAGCTCGTGAATTACGTGATAGCAACTTCATGAAGATCGTTTCTTTAGCTCCAGAAGTTCTATAATTTAAGGTATTGCCTTGCTAAGGAGGTGCAGAATTAAGATGCATGTAAAAAAAGGTGATAAAGTACAGGTAATCACTGGTAAAGACAAAGGAAAACAAGGCGTTATCCTTGTGGCTTTCCCAAAGCAAAACCGTGTTATCGTTGAGGGTGTCAACATCGTTAAGAAGCACTCTAAGCCATCTCAATTAAATCCACAAGGTGGAATTATTACTAAAGAAGCACCTATTCACGTTTCTAACGTTATGATTTTAGATCCGAAAACAGGTGAACCTACTCGTGTAGGCTTCAAAGTAGAAGATGGTAAAAAAGTTCGTATTGCAAAAAAATCTGGTGAATTATTAGATAAATAATTTTCTTAAGAAAGGAGGTCACTTCATTGAATCGCCTTAAAGAGAAGTTCCAAAAGGAAATTACTCCTGCTCTAGTGAGCAAGTTTAACTATAAATCTGTGATGGAAGTACCGAAAATCGAAAAGATCGTAATCAACACTGGTGTTGGTGACGCGGTATCTAACTCAAAAGCTTTAGACAATGCAGTAGAAGAATTAACACAAATCGCAGGTCAAAAACCTGTTGTAACTCGTGCTAAAAAATCAATCGCTGGTTTCCGTCTTCGTGAAGGTATGCCAATCGGTGCGAAAGTAACTTTACGCGGCGAGCAAATGTATGAGTTCTTCGACAAATTAGTATCAGTTTCTTTACCACGTGTACGTGATTTCCGTGGTGTTTCTAAGAAATCATTCGATGGTCGTGGAAACTACACATTAGGTGTTAAAGAGCAACTTATTTTCCCTGAGATCGACTATGATAAAGTAAGCAAAGTCCGCGGTATGGACATCGTAATCGTTACTACAGCGAAAACTGATGAAGAAGCTCGTGAACTTTTAACACAATTCGGTATGCCATTCCAAAAATAATGGAAGCCAACGCTAAGTAGAGGAGGCGAAAACGTGGCTAAAAAATCTATGATAGCGAAACAAAAGCGTACTCCTAAGTTTAAAGTACAAGAGTATACACGTTGCGAACGCTGCGGTCGTCCGCATTCTGTATACCGCAAATTTAAACTTTGCCGTATTTGTTTCCGTGAACTTGCATATAAAGGTCAAATTCCTGGTGTTAAAAAAGCTAGTTGGTAAAACCCACAAATGGGAAGGAGGTAAAACACATGGTGATGACAGATCCAATTGCAGACATGCTTACTCGCATCCGTAATGCGAACATGGTACGTCATGAGAAATTAGAGGTTCCTGCTTCTAAAATCAAAAAAGAGATCGCTGAACTTTTAAAACGTGAAGGTTTCATTCGTGATGTAGAATACATCGAGGATAACAAACAAGGTATCCTTCGTATTTTCCTGAAATATGGTGCAAACAATGAACGTGTAATCACTGGATTAAAACGTATCAGTAAACCTGGCTTACGCGTTTACGCTAAAGCTGACGAAGTACCACGTGTACTTAACGGATTAGGTATCGCTCTTGTTTCTACATCTAAGGGAGTAATGACGGACAAAGACGCTCGTCAATTACAAACTGGTGGAGAAGTAGTAGCATACGTTTGGTAATATATATTTAAAACGAACGGAGGTGTGACCACATGTCTCGTATTGGTAAAAAGATTCTTGAAATCCCTGCAGGTGTTACTATTACAGTTGCAGAAGACAATACTGTAACAGTAAAAGGCCCTAAAGGTGAATTAACTCGTACTTTCAATGCTGATATGCTTATCAAAATTGAAGAGAATACATTAACAGTTGAGCGTCCATCTGAACAGAAGGAACACCGTGCATTACACGGTACAACTCGTGCTTTAATCGGAAACATGGTTGAAGGTGTAACTGCAGGTTTCGCACGCGGACTTGAATTAGTCGGTGTTGGTTACCGTGCTCAAAAACAAGGTGATAAACTTGTATTAAGCGTAGGTTATTCTCATCCAGTAGAAATGACTCCGGAAGCAGGTCTTGAAGTTGAAGTACCTGCACCAACTAAGATCGTAATTAAAGGTATCGACAAGCAACGTGTTGGCGAATTCGCTGCTAACATCCGCGCTGTACGTGCTCCTGAGCCTTACAAAGGTAAAGGTATTCGTTACGAAGGCGAAGTTGTTCGTCGTAAAGAAGGTAAAACTGCTAAGTAAACCCGTTAGGTGAGAGAAAGGAGTGACAAGAAAATGATCACTAAAGCTGATAAAAATGCGACTCGTAAGAAAAGACATGCACGTGTACGTGCTAAACTTACTGGTACTGCAGAGCGTCCACGTTTAAACGTGTTCCGTTCTAACCAACATATTTACGCTCAAGTTATTGATGATGTGAATGGTGTAACGTTAGTAAGTGCATCTACTCTTGATAAAGACCTTGCTCTTAACGGTACTAGCAATATTGAAGCTGCTACGAAAGTTGGAGAATCAGTTGCTAAGCGTGCTGTAGAGAAAGGCGTTAAAGAAGTAGTATTTGATCGCGGTGGTTACTTATACCATGGCCGTGTTAAAGCTCTAGCTGAAGCTGCTCGTGAGGCTGGATTACAATTTTAATGGTCAAAGGAGGGAAAATTGATGCATCGCATTGACCCAAGTAAATTAGAACTTGAAGAACGTGTAGTTACGATAAATCGTGTCGCGAAAGTTGTTAAGGGTGGTCGTCGTTTCCGCTTTGCTGCACTAGTTGTAGTTGGCGATAAAAACGGTCATGTTGGATTCGGTACTGGTAAAGCACAAGAGGTACCAGACGCAATCCGCAAAGCTATCGAAGACGCTAAGAAAAACTTAATCGCTGTACCATTAGTTGGTACAACAATTCCACACACAATCAACGGTCACTTTGGAGCTGGTGAAGTATTCTTAAAACCTGCTGCTGAAGGTACTGGTGTTATTGCTGGTGGACCTGTTCGTGCGGTCCTTGAATTAGCTGGTGTACAAGATATTCTTTCGAAATCTCTTGGTTCTAACACACCAATCAACATGATTCGCGCTACTGTGAACGGATTAAGCGAACTTAAGCGCGCTGAAGATGTTGCAAAATTACGCGGTAAATCTGTAGAAGAGCTACTAGGTTAAGGAGGGAAAACAAATGGCGAAAAAGTTAGAAATTACCCTCACTCGTAGTGTAATTGGTCGTCCACAAGATCAACGTGCGACGGTAGAAGCTTTAGGTCTTAAAAAGTTGAATTCAACTGTAGTTAAGGAAGAAACTCCTGCTATTCTTGGTATGATCAACAAAGTTTCTCACCTTATAACTGTAAAAGAAGCTTAAGGATAACTCATTAATATAAGGAGGTGCCTGGGAATGAAACTTCATGAATTAAAACCTGCAGAAGGTTCTCGTAAAGTACGTAACCGTGTCGGTCGTGGTATCGGTTCTGGTAACGGTAAAACTGCTGGTAAAGGTCATAAAGGACAAAACGCACGTTCTGGCGGCGGTGTTCGTCTTGGCTTCGAAGGTGGTCAAACTCCATTATTCCGTCGTTTACCAAAACGCGGCTTCACAAACATTAACCGTAAAGAGTTTGCTATTGTAAACTTATCAACGTTAAATCGTTTTGAAGATGGTACAGAAGTAACACCTGAATTATTGCTGGAAACTGGCGTTATCAGCAAGTTAAACGACGGTGTTAAAATTCTTGCAAGCGGAGCAGTAGAGAAAAAACTAACTGTTAAAGCGCACAAGTTCTCTTCAAGTGCTAAAGAAGCAATTGAAGCAGCTGGCGGATCAGTTGAGGTGATCTAATGTTTCGTACAATCTCCAACTTTATGCGCGTTGCTGAGATAAGACGTAAAATATTATTCACTTTAGCGATGTTAATCGTATTCAGGATTGGCACGTTTATCCCCGTGCCATTTACAAATGGAGACGTACTGAAGGCACAAGATCAATTAAATGCTTTAGGTATTCTAAATACATTTGGCGGTGGAGCCTTGAAAAACTTCTCCATCTTTGCGATGGGAATCATGCCGTATATTACAGCATCCATCATCGTGCAATTATTGCAGATGGATGTTGTTCCTAAATTTTCGGAATGGTCGAAGCAAGGTGAAATGGGCCGTCGTAAATTAACGCAATTCACGCGTTACTTTACAATTGTTCTTGCGTTTATTCAGGGGTTTGGTATGTCAATCGGTTTTAACGGTATGGTAGGTGGGCAATTAATTTTGAATCCTGGTTGGAGCACTTATTTATACATTGCTACGGTACTGACTGCTGGTACTGCATTTTTAATGTGGTTAGGTGAACAGATTACAGCTAAAGGTGTAGGTAATGGTATTTCCATCCTTATCTTTGGTGGTATTGCCGCAGCGATCCCAAGTGTTATATCTCAAGTGTATCAGCAACAGTTTCAAAATATCGGAGATCAATTGTTCATGAGTATCGTTAAAGTTGCATTGATTTTACTAGCTGTGCTAGCAGTTATTGTAGGTGTTATTTTCATTCAACAGGCTGTTAGAAAGATCCCAATTCAATATGCGAAGCGTGTAACAGGAGGAAATGGTGGTTATGCTGGAGCACAAAACACACATTTACCGCTTAAGGTAAATAGTGCTGGTGTTATTCCAGTAATTTTTGCTGTTTCATTCTTAATTACGCCTCCGACTATTGCACAGTTCTTCCCGGATCATGATGTATCGCAGTGGATTATTGCAAACTTTAACTATTCTCATCCAGTGGGAATGATCATATATGTTGCGCTCATTGTAGCCTTCACATATTTCTATGCGTTTGTTCAGGTTAATCCAGAGCAAATGTCAGAGAATCTAAACAAGCAAGGTGGATATGTTCCTGGTATTCGTCCGGGTAAGAATACAGAACAATATCTAACAAAAATTTTGTATCGTTTGACCTTTGTAGGATCAATTTTCCTAGCAGCGATTGCAATCTTACCAGTTATCTTTACGAAACTGGGAAATCTTCCTCCATCTGCACAGATTGGTGGAACGAGTATGTTAATCGTTGTCGGCGTTGCTTTAGAAACAATGAAGCAGCTAGAAAGCCAACTGGTAAAACGCCATTACAAAGGGTTTATCAAGCAGTGAGTAGGTGGGAAGAATTGTCTTCCCTACATGCTCATGTACTCTGAGGGGGAACAAGGATGAACTTAATTTTAATGGGGCTTCCTGGTGCTGGTAAAGGTACACAAGCCGAACAGATTGTTGCCAAGTATAACATCCCTCACATTTCAACAGGAGATATGTTCCGTGCAGCTATGAAGGCTGAAACTGAAATGGGTCTACAAGCAAAATCTTTTATTGATAAAGGTGCACTTGTTCCAGATGAAGTTACAATCGGAATCGTTCGTGAACGTTTAAGTCAAGAAGACTGCGTAAGAGGCTTCTTACTGGACGGTTTCCCACGAACTGTTGCACAAGCATCAGCTCTTGAAGAAATTATGAAAGATCTTGGCAAAAAAATCGACTATGTTTTAAACATTAATGTGGATTCAGGGTTGTTATTAAAACGTCTTACAGGCCGTCGCATTTGTAAAGAGTGCGGTGCGACTTACCATTTAGAATTCAATCCACCAGCAAAAGCTGATGTGTGCGATAAATGTGGTGGCGAATTATATCAACGCTCTGATGACAATGAAGAAACTGTAGCAAATCGTTTAGATGTAAATATTAAGCAAACAAAACCTTTGCTTGATTTCTACGAAGAGCTTGGTTACTTACAAAGCATTAATGGTGAGCAAGATATCAATAAAGTATTTGCTGATATCGATGTTCTCATCGGAGGCTTAGCGTAGTGATCATCTGCAAAACTCCTCGCGAGATAGAAATCATGCGAGAAGCGGGCAGAATCGTTGCTTTAACTCATCAAGAGTTGAAACAGCACATTACTCCAGGAATTACAACGAAAGAGCTCGATCAAATAGCGGAAAAGACGATTCGAAAATATGGTGCTACGCCATCTTTTAAAGGATATAACGGATTTCCGGGGAGCATATGTGCTTCTGTAAATGAAGAGCTTGTACACGGAATTCCAGGGAAGCGCAAGCTCAAAGAGGGCGATATCATCAGTATCGATATTGGTGCGAAATACAATGGGTACCATGGAGATTCTGCATGGACGTATCCAGTTGGAAACATTTCTGAATCTGTTCAAAAGCTACTTGATGTCACAGAAAAATCGTTGTATCTTGGTCTAGAACAAGTAAAACCAGGCGAAAGATTATCAAATATCTCACATGCGGTTCAAACCCATGCTGAAGAGAATGGATTCTCGATCGTTAGGGAGTATGTTGGTCACGGAATCGGGCAAGACTTACATGAGGACCCTCAAATCCCGCACTATGGTCCACCAAATAGAGGCCCTAGATTAAAGCCGGGAATGGTCATCTGTGTTGAGCCGATGGTGAATCAAGGAAGACGATATGTAAAAACACTATCTGATGACTGGACAGTGGTAACGGTAGATGGTAAATGGTGTGCCCATTTTGAGCACACGATTGCTCTTACAGAAGCAGGATACGAAATCCTTACCACTTTATAAGTAGCTGGCTCTCCGGGATTTCAGAGCAGTGTAAAATGTTACTGATTTGAAGAAGGGAGAACTATTGAATGGCTAAAGATGATGTAATTGAAGTCGAAGGTACCGTTCTTGAAACGTTGCCAAATGCTATGTTCAAAGTAGAATTAGAGAATGGGCATGTCGTATTGGCTCACGTTTCTGGTAAAATCCGTATGAACTTCATTCGTATTTTACCAGGAGACAAAGTTACGGTAGAATTATCTCCGTACGATTTAAATCGTGGTCGTATTACGTACCGTTTTAAATAATATAGCACTCCGTAATCTTTAAGGAGGTTCGAGACATGAAAGTAAGACCGTCAGTTAAACCAATCTGCGAAAAATGTAAAGTTATTCGTAGACGTGGAAAAGTAATGGTTATTTGTGAAAACCCTAAACATAAACAAAAACAAGGTTAATCAGAAGGAGGTGCATTCGTAATGGCACGTATCGCAGGTGTAGATATTCCTCGAGACAAACGCGTTGTTATTTCTTTAACTTACGTATTCGGCATTGGTCGTACAACTGCTGAAAAAATTCTTGCTGAAGCAGGTATTTCTGAAGAAACACGAGTTCGTGATTTAACGGAAGACGAATTAGGACGTATCCGTGATATCATCGATCGTATTAAAGTTGAGGGAGACCTTCGTCGTGAAGTATCTCTTAACATCAAACGTCTAATGGAGATCGGTTCTTACCGTGGTCTTCGTCACCGTCGTGGTTTACCAGTTCGTGGTCAAAACTCTAAAAACAATGCTCGTACACGTAAAGGTCCACGTCGTACAGTAGCAAATAAAAAGAAATAATAAGTAAAGGAGGTTGAACTAACAATGGCACGTAAAACAAACACTCGTAAAAAACGTGTGAAAAAGAATATTGAAGCTGGTGTAGCTCATATTCGTTCTACTTTCAACAACACAATCGTAACACTTACAGATACTCACGGTAACGCACTTTCTTGGTCTAGTGCTGGTGCACTTGGTTTCCGTGGATCTCGTAAATCTACTCCATTCGCTGCGCAAATGGCTGCTGAAACTGCTGCTAAAGCTGCAATGGAACACGGTTTAAAAACTTTAGAGGTTACTGTTAAAGGTCCTGGTGCTGGTCGTGAAGCTGCAATTCGTGCTCTTCAAGCTGCAGGTCTAGAAGTAACAGCAATTAGAGATGTTACTCCAGTTCCTCATAATGGATGTCGTCCACCAAAACGTCGTCGTGTGTAATTTTTCTGTATAGAATTTTCCCTTTTGTCTATAATGGATATGATGCATTATCGAGAAATTTCGTACAGAAACATCGCTTGTTGTGCACAATCGGGAACTGCCTAAGGGGGACTTTCGGTTAGACAGGGGTGTATACCTTTGTTTAACCGGGGTTTCGACGTTTTGAAGGAGGGTTTAGTTAATGATTGAAATCGAAAAGCCGAAAATCGAAACGGTTGAACTTAACGAAGATGCTAAATATGGTAAATTCGTAATTGAACCGCTTGAGCGTGGATATGGTACTACTTTGGGTAACTCCTTACGTCGTATTCTTTTATCCTCACTCCCTGGTGCCGCTGTTACTGCTATCCAAATCGATGGCGTATTACATGAATTTTCAACAGTTGAGGGCGTAGTAGAAGACGTTACGACGATCATCTTAAACTTGAAAAAGTTAGCTCTTAAAATCTACTCTGAAGAAGAGAAGACGTTGGAAATTGATGTGCAGGGCGAAGGTATTGTCACAGCTGCTGATATTACTCACGATAGTGATGTAGAAATCTTAAATCCAGATTTACACATTGCAACGTTAGCAAAAGATGCGCATTTCCGCGTGCGTTTAACTGCAAAGCGTGGCCGTGGGTATACGCCAGCTGATGCAAATAAAAGCGAAGATCAACCAATAGGAGTAATTCCTATTGATTCTATTTATACTCCAGTATCACGTGTGACTTACCAAGTGGAAAAGACACGTGTCGGACAAGTGGCTAATTATGATAAGCTTACGCTTGATGTATGGACGGATGGAAGCATCGGGCCAAAAGAAGCTATCTCTTTAGGTGCCAAAATCTTAACTGAGCATTTAAATATCTTTGTTGGTTTAACTGATGAAGCACAAAATGCTGAGATTATGGTCGAGAAGGAAGAAGATCAAAAAGAGAAAGTTCTTGAGATGACTATCGAAGAACTAGACCTTTCTGTTCGTTCTTATAATTGCCTAAAACGTGCAGGAATTAATACTGTACAAGAGCTTGCGAACAAAACAGAAGAAGATATGATGAAAGTTCGTAACTTAGGACGTAAATCCTTAGAAGAAGTTAAACATAAACTTGAGGAATTAGGTTTAGGTTTACGTAAAGACGACTGAGGATTTAAACCCATCAACAAAGGAGGGAACTACGAATGGCATACAGAAAATTAGGCCGTACAAGTGCGCAACGTAAAGCTATGTTACGTGACTTAGCTACTGATTTAATTATCAACGAGCGCATCCAAACGACAGAAACTCGTGCAAAAGAACTTCGTTCTGTAGTGGAAAAAATGATCACTTTAGGTAAACGCGGAGATCTTCATGCTCGTCGTCAAGCAGCAGCTTTCATTCGCAATGAAGTAGCTAACGCTGAGACTGGTCAAGATGCACTTCAAAAACTATTCGCTGATGTAGCTCCACGCTATGCTGAGCGCCAAGGCGGATACACTCGTATTGCAAAAATTGGTCCACGTCGCGGAGACGCAGCACCAATGGTAATTATCGAGTTAGTATAATGATAATTAAAAGGGCAGGACAGTTCTTTTCAAGAAACTGGTCATGGCCCTTTTTTTTAAATATAAAAATAGGCTAACTTGGCAAAAGAAAGGGTGCCTTGTATTGAAAAAAGAGAAACTTCGGACAGAAAATATATCATTTCAATATCCTGGGGCAGCCACTTATGCATTAAAAGATGTTTCATTTTCCTTATATGAAGGAGAATGGGTATCTGTTATTGGACAAAACGGTTCAGGGAAGTCTACACTTGCAAAATTATTGAATGGTTTGTTTTTGCCGGAAGCAGGGACAATTACAGTAAACGATACAATGGTTTTATCAGAGGAAACGGTATGGGATGTTCGAAAGCAAATTGGAATGGTATTTCAAAATCCAGATAACCAATTTGTTGGAACAACAGTGCAAGATGATGTTGTATTTGGTTTGGAGAATATCGGAATGCCAAGAGAGCAGATGGTAGAAAGGTTGGAACAGGCCCTACGACTCGTCCGTATGGAAGATTTTCTTAATGATGAGCCTCATTCGTTATCTGGTGGACAAAAGCAGCGAGTGGCAATAGCAGGCGTTTTAGCGCTTCAGCCATCTATTTTAATACTAGATGAAGCAACGTCAATGCTAGACCCTCAGGGGAGACGTGAAGTAGTAGAAACGGTTAGACAGCTCGTTAATCAGAAAGGGATTACTGTGTTATCAATTACGCACGATTTAGAAGAGGCGGCACAGTCAGACCGGGTTGTTATTTTAAACAAGGGAGAAATATTGGAGGAAGGGACCCCAGAGCAAATCTTCAAATCCTCTCATATGCTCCAAGAAATTGGATTAGATGTACCTTTTTCAGTGAAAATAGCAGAATTATTAAAAAGAAATGAAATTCACTTGCAAAATACGCATCTTACAATGGAAAGCTTGGTGAACGAACTTTGGAGATTACATTCCAAAAAGTAGAACATCGTTATCAATATAAAACTCCATTTGAAAGACGCGCACTTTATGATGTAGACGTGTCGTTTCCAAGTGGGGGCTATTATGCCATTATCGGTCATACTGGTTCAGGTAAGTCGACGATGATTCAACATTTAAATGGTTTATTGCAGCCGACAAATGGTACGGTTCAAATTGGTGAACATTTCATTTCGGCAGGAAAGAAAGAAAAGAAGCTAAAGCCACTACGTAAAAAAGTAGGGGTTGTCTTTCAGTTCCCAGAACATCAGTTGTTTGAAGAGACTGTGGAGAAAGATATTTGTTTCGGCCCTACAAACTTTGGGGTATCTGTAGAAGAAGCGAAGAAAAAGGCCAGAGAGGCAATTGAACTTGTAGGATTAGATACAGAACTATTAACACGTTCTCCGTTCGAGTTAAGTGGAGGGCAAATGAGGCGTGTTGCGATAGCGGGCGTACTGGCTATGGAACCCGAAGTGCTTGTATTAGATGAACCTACAGCAGGGCTAGATCCTAAAGGGCAGAATGAACTTATGGAGATGTTTTATAAGCTACATAAGGAGAAAGGTCTTACAGTTATCCTTGTAACGCATAATATGGAGGATGCTGCTAAGTATGCAGAGCAGGTTGTAGTCATGCATAAAGGAACGGTCTTTTTGCAAGGAAGTGCAGCGGAAGTATTTTCACATGCTGATGAATTAGAAAAAATTGGCGTTGATCTTCCTATGTCTTTAAAGTATAAACGTGCAATTGAAGAGAAGTTTGGCATTTCAATTCCAAAGGCTACCTTATCTTTAGAGGATCTTACTCATGAAGTTGTGCAGGTGTTACGAAAAGGTGGTCATGAATCATGCAGCAGTTGATTATTGGGAGATATATCCCAGGGAATTCACTTATTCATCAACTTGATCCACGTACGAAGCTGCTGATTGTCTTTTTATATGTATTTGTTGTTTTCTTGGCAAATAATGCGATTTCATATGGATTTTTATTTTTATATGCACTCATTGCTTTATTTTTTGCAAAAGTGCCGATTCGTTATGTACTTTCGGGCTTAAAACCAATTTTATGGATTTTTCTTTTTACATTTTTCCTGCATATTTTTACAAATAAAGAAGGGGATGTACTATTCCAACTTGGTTGGTTTTCTATACATGAAAAAGGATTAGAGCAAGGGATATACATTTCTATACGATTCGTCGTTATTATTCTAATGACGACATTATTAACGTTAACGACGACACCTATTGAAATTACAGATGGGTTGGAGACGTTATTAAAGCCGTTGAAGCGTATAAAAGTTCCTGTTCATGAAATCGCGTTAATGATGTCAATTTCTCTTCGTTTTATCCCGACACTAATGGATGAAACGAGTAAAATAATGAAGGCACAAGCGTCACGTGGTATTGATTTCGCAGGGGGCCCGATAAAGGATAGGATGAAAGCTATCATTTCATTACTCGTTCCTCTATTTATCAGTGCTTTTAAGCGTGCAGAGGACTTAGCAATCGCGATGGAAGCCCGTGGATATCAAAGTGGCGAAGGACGTACTAAATTTAGGCAACTACGCTGGAAAACAAGCGATACAGTAACGATTATAAGCTTACTTTGTTTAGCTTGTATTTTGGCATGGGTGCGATCGTAATGGAGAATAGAGAAATGGATAGAATAAAATGTACGGTTGCATATGATGGCATGCATTTTTGTGGTTATCAAATTCAGCCGCAGCATCGTACTGTTCAACAAGAGATAGAGAAAGCATTGCAGAAATTGCATAAAGGGGAGCTTGTTCGTGTTCAGGCATCGGGCAGAACGGATTCTACCGTTCATGCCAAAGGACAAGTAATACACTTTGATACACCGTTGTCTCTTGAAGAGTGGCAATGGAGTAATGCTTTAAACACAATGTTGCCAGATGATATTGTTATCAGGCAGGTAGAGAAAAAAACTGAAGAATTTCATGCGCGTTACGGTGTTGAGAAAAAAGAATATCGTTATCGTGTATTATTATCAAAGACTGCGGATGTATTCCGTAGAAATTACGTATATCAATATCCATATCCGCTTGAAATCAATTCTATAAGAAAAGCGATTCCGTATTTTATTGGAACGCATGATTTCACCTCTTTTTGTTCTGCAAAAACTGACAAAAAGGATAAAGTGCGAACAATTTATGAAATAGAATTAATTGAGCAAGGCGATGAATTAATTTTTCGTTTTGTAGGCAATGGATTTTTATATAATATGGTCAGAATTATTGTTGGTACGTTGCTTAGCGTAGGGCAAGGAAAGCTTGATCCTGATAGCATTCCAGAGATTTTAGCGAAACAAAATCGTCAGTTTGCTGGAAAGATGGCTCCAGGTCATGGGCTTTACTTATGGGAGGTAAACTATAACAACTAATCCTGGTGTAACATTTGCTTGACATTAGAAACTCAAAAGTATATCATAACATATGGTATTGTTTCTAAAACCACGATTAGCCCCGGAAGGAAATCGTGTTTAAGATAAACAATAGATTTTTTCTATGGAAAAGATAACGAGGAGGGAAACACATGCGTACGACTTTTATGGCAAAAGCTAACGAAGTTGAGCGTAAATGGTATGTGGTTGATGCTGAAGGTCAAACTTTAGGTCGCCTATCTACGGAAGTAGCATCTATTTTACGCGGTAAAAACAAACCTACATTTACACCACACGTTGACACGGGTGATCATGTAATTATTATTAACGCTGAGAAAATTCATTTAACAGGTAATAAATTAAACGATAAAATTTACTACCGTCACACTAACCACCCAGGTGGACTTAAGCAAAGAACAGCTCTAGAAATGCGTACAAACTACCCTGTACAAATGTTAGAGCTTGCAATTAAAGGCATGCTTCCAAAAGGACGCTTAGGCCGTCAAGTTTCTAAGAAACTAAACGTGTATGCTGGAGCAGAGCATCCACACCAAGCACAAAAACCAGAAGTTTACGAACTTCGCGGATAATTAATTAAAGGAGGGCTTACTTTGGCACAGGTTCAATACTATGGCACTGGACGTCGTAAGAGTTCAGTAGCGCGCGTACGCCTAGTTCCAGGCGAAGGACGCGTTATCATTAACGGTCGTGATTTTGAAAACTATATCCCATTTGCTGCATTACGTGAAGTAGTGAAACAACCTCTAGTTGCAACAGAAACTTTAGGTAACTACGATGTACTTGTAAACGTAAATGGTGGTGGATACACTGGTCAAGCTGGTGCTATTCGTCACGGTATTTCTCGCGCTTTATTAAAAGCTGATCCAGAATACCGTCTAACACTAAAACGTGCAGGTCTATTAACTCGTGACGCACGTATGAAAGAGCGTAAAAAATACGGTCTTAAAGGCGCACGTCGTGCACCTCAGTTCTCAAAACGTTAATTTTTGCGAACTACAAACCCCAACCATTTTGGTTGGGGTTTTTTTATGTTTCATTCCTCTTTTATAATTTTTATTGCTTGGAATATTTTAGTGCTATCCGCTCGCGTATGCTTCTTCTCTAGAAGTTTAGACTAATACGTAGTAGGGAGGTTTATAAGTACTATGAATGTCATTGTCAGCTTACAAGAAAAACAAAAAGAAAAGCAGTTGAAATATGAACGAAAGATGCTGCGGGAATTATCATTAAAAACATTACGTTCAAATATTAGAGATGCCTTTCAGATGCAGGAGCTTCATCGTCAGTATGAAGATTACTGCATTGAATTAGGGATAGAATCGTATTTATTAGGAGCGAGATATAGTAAATTTGGTTATTATGGCGAATCGTTCTTTGACGTGAAATATAGAGCTTTGGAAGAAGAGCAACAATTAACAGAAACACTATTTCAATTTTTAACGAGCATGACTATGCGAGAAATTAAGTTACAAGATGAGGAATTACTTTTTGAATCTTGCCAGCAGTTTATCGGCTTATGGTGGCAGGAAGGATATGAAAAAGGTGAAAGAAGATATCGATTAAAGCTTCATTAAGACAAGCATAAACTTTCCTCTTGTCCCATATAAGTAATTAGAGGGACTAGCTGGAGGAGGAAAGGTATGAAGAGAATTCGAATTATCTCTTTTGCACTCGCTGCGGTTGTTTTGTTTTTTTTGGTCAAACAAGAGTTTCAAATTACAAAATCGTGGCGAGCTTGGAATTTACCCTTATCAGGGAAAGTAATTGTACTAGATGCTGGGCATGGTGGGCCAGACGGAGGGGCTGTTGGTGGAAAGGATATTATAGAAAAAGATATTACACTTGAGATTACAAAGAAAGTACAAGATTATTTACAAGAACAAGGTGCGTTAGTTATTTTAACACGTGAGGGAGACTATGATTTAGCTCACAAGGATACAAAGTCGTATAGTAGACGTAAAGCGGAGGATTTAAAAAAGCGTGTAGAGATCATTAATAAACCTGATGTAGACTTTTTTGCAAGTATTCATTTAAATGCTTTAACGAGTAGTGGATCAAAAGGCGCACAAACGTTCTATTATCGTTCGTTACTTGAAAATGAACGTGCTGCGAAATTTATACAAGCTGAATTGCGAACGAGTTTAGAAAATACGAACCGTTCTGCTAAAACGATTTCTCATGTGTATTTATTAAAGTATGCGAAGACACCAGGTGCTTTAATTGAAGCTGGCTTTTTATCGAATGTGAACGAAAGGTATATGTTAAATTCGGAGAAATATCAGCAAAAGGTAGCTGCCGCTATATATCGTGGTATATTACGTTATTTCACGGAAAAAGGAAATCCTCCAGAATAAGGAGGATTTTTTTGAGTTTCTGTCGTTAACGAAGTTTTCGGAAAATATGTTATACTGGAAATGTAAACGCATTTATTTCAGGAATGAAGAGAGATAAATTTAATTAACATTACGTTATTTTTCATACAGGGGGCTGGGCTAATTATGGTAACGAAAGAGCAAATAGTAGAAGCATTAGAAGGGATTGTAGATCCGTTTTTACATAAAACGTTAAAAGAAACAAATGCAATTAAAGAGGTAACAGTCAAGCCGGAAAAGGGACATGTGAGTGTTAAAATTGCAATTGTAAAAATGGGTACAGCAGAACAAATGCAATTGCAAGCCGAAATCGTAAAGTTAGTAAAAGAACTTGGGGCAGCAACGGTGGGACTTCGTTTTGCAGAGTTTACGGAAGAGGAATTAGCTCAGTTTGCGCCGCCGCAAGAAGAGAAGAGTGAATCTTTATTATCACCAAACTCAAAAACGACATTTTTAGCAGTGGCGAGTGGAAAAGGTGGAGTTGGAAAATCAACAGTTTCTGTTAACCTTGCAATTGCTTTAGCTCGTCTAGGGAAAAAGGTTGGTATTATTGATGCAGATATTTACGGTTTTAGCGTACCAGATATGATGGGGATAGAAAAACGTCCTATCGTAAGAGGTGATAAGATAATTCCGGTAGAGCGTCTAGGTGTAAAGGTAATCTCTATGGGATTCTTTGTAGAAGATAATGCACCGGTTATTTGGAGAGGGCCAATGCTTGGGAAGATGTTAAATCACTTCTTCACAGAAGTAGAATGGGGTGATTTAGATTATTTAGTATTAGATCTACCTCCAGGTACAGGTGATGTTGCGCTAGACTTACATTCGATGTTACCGGCTTGTAAAGAGATTATTGTAACGACACCTCATCCAACAGCGGCGTTCGTAGCAGCACGTGCTGGAGCGATGGCTTTACGCACAGAACATAGTATTCTTGGTGTTGTTGAAAATATGGCGTATTTTGAAAGTAAAGTAACTGGAGAGAAAGAGTATGTATTTGGAAGAGGTGGAGGAGATAAATTAGCTACAGAACTCCAAACAGATGTACTTGGCCGAATTCCACTTCAACAACCTGATTGGAATAAAGAGGACTTTGCGCCGTCAGTATATGAAGATACACATACAACGGGTCTTATTTATCGTACGATAGCTGAAACAGTGATTGAGAAAACAGCTGTCACGCAAAAGTAAAGTAATAATGAGTGGACGATATATATATCGTCCACTCATTATTATAGTTAGTATTTTTACTGTTGTTCTTTGTTCCCTTCTTGGGAACCACCTTCACCGCCCGCTTCTTTCTTATCAGACCCACCTTTTTCAGCTTTTTGTACACCTTTACTAATGATGTCAATCATCTTAGCTTGGAAGAGAGGGCTTTCAGCGGTTTCTGTTAGTACTTGTTGTAAATATTGACGGTACTCTTTACTCTTCATTGTTTGCAGCATTATTTTTTCTACTTCAGGGTTCTTCATAATTTCTATCACACCTGATTGGTATTCAGGATCTTTTAGGAGAGTTTTCATTAAGTTTGTCTGTTCTTTTCCCATACTTTTAGCGAATTTCGATGAGAACTCAGGGTCTTTAAAGAGCTTTTCCCAGAATTGTTGCCCTTTGTCGGATACCATTGCATCTTCAATCGTTTTCTTTACTACTGTTTCATCTAGTATGAGTGCTTGTTTCATTTTTTCATCTGTTAATACATCTTGAATAGCTTTCTTTCCTTGGTCAGTTTTTAAAATATCAATAATCATTTTCTTTGTTTGATCGTAATCTAGTTCGGATTTAGCTTCTTTTTCTTGTGCACATGCTACAAGTGCGATAAATAAAAAAGAAGAAATCAAAACGAGTAGCATCCGTTTCATAAATTGGGACTCCTTTCAACACAGTTCTCTTTTTTAATATAAATATCTTTAAGGAATTTATACATGAACATGGCTAGCTTTTTGAAATTGTCATTGATACAATTTAATTAGAAATATACGAATAATGGGGGATGTGTTGTGAATAGCCGCAAGTGGGTACGACTATTTTTAACGACGTTGTTTCTTGGAGGAATTAGTACGGTCTTTATCGGGTTTGTTTTAGAGTGGGACAAGTACGCTAAATTTTTTCAAAATTTCGACGGTAAGGAAATTCTAGCAATTTCTTTCTGGTTGATGGGTGTAGGATTTATTTTTAGTGTTATAAGTCAAATGGGGTTCTTTGCATATTTAACAATTCATCGTTTTGGACTCGGGATGTTTCGGTCATCTTCTTTATGGAATGCAGTACAACTTTTCTTTATCGCATTTGTATTATTTGATTTCGTATATTTAAGATCCGTACTTATTGCAAATGGGGAAGTTTCATTAGGGAATAACATACTTGTTGCTGGGGTATTATTTGTGTTTGGAGCGATTGTTGCTTATATAAAAAGTAAAGAAACGAATAAAAAAGCATTTGTGCCTGCCCTGTTTTTTATGGTTGTCGTCACAATTCTTGAATGGGTACCAGCACTTCGGATTAATGATACAGATTGGTTATATTTAATGGTGATACCACTTTTATTGTGTAATGCATATCAGTTACTTGTGTTACATCGTTTAATTGGAAGAACGAGTAAATCTGTTTAATTAAGAGAATTATCTTGTTTTTACGCAGTAATAGTTGTACTACTGTGAATATCAGGATAAAAAAAGCTCTATTACCTGGATGAAAGGTAATAGAGCTTTTTATGTGTGAAGGGTAGTAGGGAAATTACTTTACATCTTCACTTTTTGTACTTGTGTTGGAAATAAGTTGTGAGACAGATATTTGTTCATATCCGTCACTCTTTAGCTTTTGTAGAAGCAGTGGTAAAGCTTTATTTGTTTGAAGGGCAGAGTCGGATGCATGTAATAAAACGATATCTCCACCTTTCAAATGATTAGAGACGGTGGATACGATATTATTTACACCTGGGTTTTTCCAATCGTTCGAATTATTACTCCAGTGAACGACAGTGTATCCGAGTGATTCTGCTATTTTAAGTGTTGCTTTGTTAAAGTCTCCACTAGGCGGACGTAATAGCTTGACTTGTTTCACACCGAGTTTCGTAAAAACATCTTGTGCACGCAAAAGATCTCTTCGTATTTCATTTGTCTCTAGAGAAGTGTAGGACGTGTAATTATAGCCCATACTACCGATTTCATGTCCATCTTTCATGATGCGTTCAACAATATCAGGGTGTCTTTCTGCCCATGCAGCAGAAAGGAAGAAGGTTGCATTCTTAATATCTCTTTCTTTAAGTGTATCAAGGATTGGAATAGCCTTTTTGTCTCCCCAACTAATATCAAACGTGAATGCAACTTGTTTTTTACTGGTGTCCCCTTTGTAAATTACCTTAGGTCCTGTAGCTGTTGAAAAAGCAGACTCATGTGAATATGTTTTTAAAAAGAGAAGCCATGCCGTAAATAAGGAAAGTATTACTATTAAGCTAATGTGTTTAAAAGTTCTTTTACTCGTAATAAAAAAGAAAAACATAATATTACGCCCCTTTGTCCAATCCTTTTCAGTTACATATATGCTTAAAATATAAAAAAGAGAACAAGTGATTAATATCGTAAGTAGTGGATATAATGAATGAGAGGATTTTGATAAGTGAAAATGAGCGGAATGTTTATTGCCCCGTAAGGGATTATTGAGGTGATGATTTGCTTGGGATTATGTTGACGAAAGAAGAGAGAAAAGAAATGGAATACATGTTGAAGAGAGAGCTAGAGGAACTTTTATTTGATTTTGAAGATGAGCGTATTCATGACGTTGTAAAAAAGGCAATGGAAGAAAGATATAAAATCATTTTTTGTTTGTTTCGGAGAGTTGCTAACGCGGAAGAATGTATCCGTTATGTAAGAAAAAGAAATTTTTATTAAAAAGTGTTGACGTTAATAGTTAATATATGATAAATTAATAACCGTCGCTGATGCAGAAACGCAGAAAACGACAAAAAAGAAATTGAAAAACTTAGTTGACATCGAAAAACGAAGATGTTAACATAAGGAAGTCGCAAATGAGCGACCAAG
>NZ_JBNNUI010000015.1:21499-81214 GCF_050279585.1 Bacillus sp. NPDC094064 | reverse complement strand
GTCACACCCGTTCCCATACCGAACACGGAAGTTAAGCTCTCTAGCGCCGATGGTAGTTGGGACCTTGTCCCTGTGAGAGTAGGACGTTGCCAGGCTAATATTATTCCGCAGTAGCTCAGTGGTAGAGCTATCGGCTGTTAACCGATCGGTCGTAGGTTCGAGTCCTACCTGCGGAGCCATTATGCTTCCATAGCTCAGCTGGTAGAGCACTTCCATGGTAAGGAAGAGGTCACCGGTTCAAGCCCGGTTGGAAGCTTGGGAATAGGTTTAAAACTTTTTTGGCCCGTTGGTCAAGTGGTTAAGACACCGCCCTTTCACGGCGGTAACACGGGTTCGAATCCCGTACGGGTCACCACTTTTGGAGGATTAGCTCAGCTGGGAGAGCACCTGCCTTACAAGCAGGGGGTCGGCGGTTCGATCCCGTCATCCTCCACCATATATATTTAAATGTCGGAGGGGTAGCGAAGTGGCTAAACGCGGCGGACTGTAAATCCGCTCCTTCGGGTTCGGCAGTTCGAATCTGCCCCCCTCCACCATTTTCTTTAAAATAACCTGAGAGGGTTTATTTTTTTGAAAAGATAACCATACTAGTAAATATTAATGGGCTATAGCCAAGCGGTAAGGCAACGGACTTTGACTCCGTCATGCGCTGGTTCGAATCCAGCTAGCCCAGCCATTTACGAGCCATTAGCTCAGTTGGTAGAGCATCTGACTTTTAATCAGAGGGTCGAAGGTTCGAGTCCTTCATGGCTCACCATTTTTGCGGAAGTAGTTCAGTGGTAGAATACAACCTTGCCAAGGTTGGGGTCGCGGGTTCGAATCCCGTCTTCCGCTTAATTACTAAGGGGCCTTAGCTCAGCTGGGAGAGCGCCTGCCTTGCACGCAGGAGGTCAGCGGTTCGATCCCGCTAGGCTCCATCTAAATAGAAAAAGCTTACATCATATGATGTAAGCTTTTTTTTGTGCTTAAAAAGACAATCTTCATATTTTTCGTTTACAATGAAGAAAACGTAAAAGTAAAGGATGGGGGATAATTGTGAAAGTTGTCATTGCATCTGATTCATATAAAGAGAGCCTAAAAGCTATAGAAGTATGTGAAGCTATTGAAAGAGGTTTTAGAGCAATTTTTCCTAAAGCAGAGTATGTAAACCTACCAATTGGAGATGGAGGAGAAGGAACGGTTGAGTCACTTGTGGATGCTACAGGGGGAAAAATTATATTATTGGATGTGACAGGGCCGCTTAGAGAACGTGTACAAGCTTTTTACGGTATGTCTAAGGACAACAAAACAGCGTTTATTGAAATGGCAGCAGCATCAGGATTACAACACGTCCCGATTGAAAAGAGAAACCCACTTATTACAACGACAAAAGGGACAGGAGAGCTTATATTACATGCGTTAGAACAAGGGGCTGAGCATATTATGTTGGGACTTGGAGGAAGTGCCACAAATGATGGTGGAGCAGGTATGTTGTCAGCGTTGGGAGTCAGGTTTATAAATGGAGAGGGGGAAGTTATAGAACCATCTGGAGGAACGTTGCATTCGATTGCAACAATTAATTTTTCGCGAATGGATTCACGTCTATCACATACAAAGATAGAAGCGGCATGTGATGTAGACAATCCGTTAATTGGAGTAAGGGGAGCGTCTTTCGTATTCGGGGGGCAAAAAGGTGCGACTGTAGAGATGCAAAAAGAGCTGGATGAGAATTTACAGCACTATGCGAATACCCTTAAACGGTATTTATCTTTTGATGTATCTAACATACCTGGTGCAGGAGCAGCGGGAGGAATGGGAGCAGCTGTTAGTGCAGTGCTAAAAGGAAGCTTGCGGAGGGGAATTGAAATTGTATTAGATTATACAAACTTTAATAAGCATATAGAAGATGCGGATTTAATTATAACTGGTGAAGGTAGAATAGATGAACAAACAGCATATGGAAAGGCCCCTGTAGGTGTTGCAGAGCGCGCGAAACATTTTCATATTCCTGTGATTGCTATTGGGGGATCTGTATCCCCGAAGTATTCTGCTGTTTACGAAAAAGGAATTGATGCGGTATTTAGTATTACATCGAGTCCGATGACATTAGAAGAAGCATATAAAGTAGCAGAAGAGAATGTCGAAATAACAGCAAAAAATATTGCAGCAGTGTGGAAAATAGCATCAGAAAAACACTTCTAAATGTAGGAGTGTTTTTTATTATTATCTAATAATAATGATGGTAGTTGTTTCATTAAGTTAACTTTATACATAGAATAGTCTTAAAATTTGGATTTTAAAGCGGATACAAGTGAATAAATTGTATATCCATGCAGAAAAATGTCGAGTTGAGTCAGACTATATAAAAGATTTAAAATATTTAGTGAAGGCATAAAAGGGGGATACTAACTATGAAAAAAGAAATCTCAGTTATTGGAGTTCCAATGGATTTAGGACAGATGCGTCGCGGGGTTGATATGGGACCGAGTGCGATCCGTTATGCAGGGGTAATTGAAAGAATTGAAGAAATTGGATATGACGTTAAAGATATGGGAGATATATGTATAGAGAGAGAAAAAGAAGTAGATGAAAATACAAAGTTAAGAAACCTTACACAAGTTGCAACTGTTTGTAATGAATTAGCAAGTAAGGTGGATCATATTATAGAAGAAGGTCGTTTTCCACTTGTATTAGGTGGTGACCATAGTATTGCTATCGGTACGCTAGCTGGCGTAGCGAAGCATTATAAAAATTTAGGAGTTATTTGGTATGATGCACACGGTGATTTAAATACGGAAGAGACTTCACCGTCTGGAAATATTCACGGTATGTCACTTGCAGCAAGTTTAGGTTATGGACATCCCGCGCTTGTAGATTTATATGGAGCTTATCCAAAGGTGAAAAAAGAGAATGTTGTAATTATCGGTGCACGTGCATTAGATGAAGGAGAAAAAGACTTTATTCGTAATGAGGGTATTAAAGTATTCTCAATGCATGAGATTGACCGTATAGGTATGACGGCTGTTATGGAAGAAACAATTGCGTATTTATCTCATACTGATGGTGTGCACTTATCATTAGATTTAGATGGTCTTGATCCTCATGACGCACCAGGAGTTGGAACGCCAGTAATTGGTGGTCTATCTTATCGTGAAAGCCACTTAGCGATGGAAATGTTAGCGGAAGCTGATATTGTTACATCTGCTGAGTTTGTTGAAGTAAACACAATATTAGATGAGAGAAATAGAACAGCAACAACAGCGGTTGCTTTAATGGGTTCTTTATTCGGTGAAAAACTAAAATAAATGTAAGAAAAGCAACCGAGAGGTTGCTTTTTTTATTTGAAAATAGGCGTATAATAATGATTTAGATTATACTGTACGATAAGAATGTTTGACATCTTACCAATTTAAACTAAAGGGGGCTGTTTGTAATTGTTGTTTGTTTCATGTATGGTATAATTAACTAGTTGTTGGAAATACATACAGATAGAGCATAAAACAATATTTCAATATATGGATAGAATTGCTCGTAAGTAGGAGGAAGGGTTAGCATGCCTTTTGAAGATACGACCATTTTGAAATATCTTAGTACGGTATTAGATATTGCCGTTGTATGGTTTATTATATATAAGCTAATTCTTATAATCCGAGGGACGAAAGCTGTTCAACTTTTAAAGGGGATTACAGTTATTATTGTCGTTCGGATGATCAGCATTTTCCTTGGATTACATACGCTTTATTGGCTAACCGAACAAGTATTAACGTGGGGATTTTTAGCCGTTATTATTATCTTTCAGCCAGAATTGCGAAGAGCACTTGAGCAGCTAGGACGTGGGAGTTTATTTTCGCGTGTGGGGACTCATGGAGATGATGAACCTGAAATGGTTGCAACAGCGGTAGCAAAAGCAACGGAATACATGGGAAAACGTAGAATTGGTGCATTAATTACTTTGTCAAAAGAGACCGGTATGGGTGATTATGTGGAAACGGGTATTCCGCTAAATGCAAACGTATCATCGGAACTACTCATTAACATCTTTATTCCAAATACGCCTCTTCATGACGGAGCAGTAATTATGCAAGGTAGTACAATTAAAGCAGCAGCGTGTTATCTTCCATTATCGGAAAGTCCGTTTATTTCTAAGGAGTTAGGGACTAGGCATCGAGCTGCAATGGGAGTTAGTGAAGTTACTGATAGCATTACAGTAGTTGTGTCGGAAGAAACTGGCCAAATTTCTTTGACGAAAAATGGTAAGTTACATCGTGATTTGAAGACAGAACAGCTGAAGGATATGCTGTTAGCTGAATTTAGTGCGAATGAAAAAACGACTTCTTCGTCTTTATGGAATTGGAGGAGAAAGCGTGATGGATAAGTTAATGGAGAATCATTGGTTTTTAAAAGGGATCTCATTACTATTGGCGTGTATGCTTTTTATGTCAGCGACTTTAACTGAAAAAAATACGACATCGGGTATATTACCTTTTGTAAATGAAGCGAAAGAAACATTAACTAATTATGCTATTAACCTTAAGTATGATGAAGAGAAATATATTGTCAGCGGTATTCCATCAGAGGGAGTCAAGGTGAAGTTAGAAGGTCCAAAAGCGGCGGTTGCTACAGCAAAAGCCAAAAACCAATTTGACATACCAGTTGACTTGAGAGACCGTCCAGAGGGAACGTATGAAGTTTCTTTAAAAGCAAACGGGCTTCCAGATGATGTGAAAGGAACAGTTCAACCATCAAAAATTAAGGTCACTCTTCATGAAAAAGCGAAAAAATATGTTCATGTAGATTTGAAATTATCAAATGAAGATCAAATGCCACCAGGTGTTACTCTTGAAAAATCAAATATTAAGCCCGATACTGTTGAGGTAGTGGGAACGAAAGAAGAAATAGAAAGTATTTCGTCTGCTAAGGCATATATCGATTTAAAAGGTGTTAATAAAACTGTTACAAAAACAGCGGAAGTTACACTATATAATAAAGAAGGAAAACGTTTAAATGTAAGAACGAATCCATCGAAAATTAGTGTAACGTTGAATGTAGCAACGCAAGCTACAGCAAATAATACTGAAAAAACTGTTCCTGTAACATATACGAAGAAGGGTAGTTTACCAGAAGGATTGGCCGTTACAAATATCAGTGTTGAGCCGAAGGAAGTAACGATAGCGGGTCCAAAAGATGTTTTGGATAATATACAGTCTATAGAGGGGGTCGAAGTAGATCTTAGTCAATTGACAGAGTCTACAACATTCGATACCTCTGTTTTATTGCCGAAGGGTGTAACAAGTGCAAAGCCAAATCAAGTGAAGGTTTCCGTAGGAGTACAAAAAACGAAACAAACGAAAACCAGAACGATTGATGGTATCCCGATTCAAAAAAATGGAGTTTCTAAAGATATTACTGCTCAGCTACTTTCGCCACAGGATGGAAAGATAAGCGTTGATATTTCAGGAGAAGCAAGTATAGTAGATAAAATAACAGCTGCTCAAATAACAGCGGTAATTAATTTGCAAAATGTATCTCCAGGGACGAAAGATATTTCGATTCAAGTGAGCGGTCCTGGTAATATCTCAATAGAGCCAAAACAAAAAAGTGCTAAGGTCACAATTGTGAAGAAAGAAAAGCCAGATAAAGAAGTACAGGGTGACGGTGAACAAGCGGATTCAAATAATCAACAAGATAATCAAACTGAAAAACCAAAAAATCCTGAACCTGAACCTGATCCAGAAAAGGAAAAAGATAAAGAAACTAGTCAAGAACCAACAGGAGATAATCAAAAAGAGCCAGAAAAAGGAGCGAATCATAATGGGTAAATATTTTGGTACAGATGGAGTACGCGGAGTTGCGAATCAGGAGTTAACACCTGAATTAGCGTTCAAAATTGGACGTTTTGGGGGTTATGTATTAACAAAAGATACAGATCGTCCAAAAGTAATTATTGGCCGTGATACACGTGTATCTGGTCATATGTTAGAAGGAGCTTTAGTAGCAGGTCTATTATCAACTGGAGCAGAAGTAATGCGACTTGGTGTTATTTCTACGCCAGGTGTTGCTTATTTAACAAAAGCATTAGATGCACAAGCAGGTGTGATGATTTCTGCATCTCATAATCCGGTACAAGATAACGGAATTAAGTTCTTCGGTTCAGACGGTTTTAAATTAACAGATGAGCAAGAAGCAGAAATCGAAGCTTTATTAGACAAAGAGGTTGATGAACTACCACGTCCAACAGGTACGAACCTTGGACAAGTGAGCGATTACTTTGAAGGTGGACAAAAATACTTACAATATATTAAACAAACTGTAGAGGAAGATTTCTCTGGTTTACATATCGCTTTAGATTGCGCACATGGTGCTACGTCTTCTTTAGCTCCATACTTATTTGCAGACTTGGAAGCGGATATTTCAACAATGGGAACTTCACCAAATGGTATGAATATTAACGATGGAGTAGGCTCTACGCATCCAGAAGTATTAGCTGAATTAGTAAAAGAAAAAGGTGCTGACATCGGTCTTGCTTTTGATGGTGATGGCGACCGTTTAATTGCTGTGGATGAAAAAGGAAACATCGTTGATGGCGATCAAATTATGTTTATTTGTGCGAAGTACATGAAAGAAACTGGTCAATTAAAGCATAATACAGTCGTTTCAACAGTTATGAGTAACTTAGGTTTCTATAAAGCACTTGAAGCAAACAATATTACAAGTGATAAAACAGCAGTTGGTGATCGCTACGTAATGGAAGAAATGAAGCGTGGTGGTTACAACCTGGGCGGAGAACAATCAGGTCACATTATCTTACTTGATTACATTACAACTGGTGATGGAATGTTAAGCGCACTTCAACTTGTAAACATCATGAAAATGACGAAAAAGCCATTATCTGAGCTTGCAGGTGAGATGACGAAATTCCCACAATTACTAGTAAACGTTCGTGTAACAGATAAAAAATTAGCATTAGAAAATGAAAAAATTAAAGAAATTATTCGTGTTGTAGAGGAAGAAATGAACGGCGACGGTCGCATTCTTGTTCGTCCATCTGGAACAGAGCCACTGATTCGTGTAATGGCAGAGGCACCAACACAAGAAGTTTGTGATGCTTATGTACACCGTATTGTAGAAGTTGTGAAAGCTGAAGTTGGCGCCGAATAATTTGCTGAATTTGTTTTAAAAGGAGCACAAGAGGTGCTCCTTTTTCATATGTTTTATAGACAATGAAAAAAATTTCATTGACGGTTTATATTGTTTGTTATAAGATTGTCTTGTTCTTTTTCTCAAAGTAAATATTGTAAATTATAAAAGCGCCAGAACTACAAGTAGTGTAGTTGACGAGGTGGAGTTTATCGAGATTTCGGCGGATGACTCTCGGTTGTTCATCACAACCGCAAATTTTCACTTAAAACATTAAGGTGACTTAATGGACAAAGGTGAGAGTGTGATGAGAGAAAAGGAACGGATGAAAACTAGCTGTATAAGTATATACGGACTTAAACCCCCAATCGAAAGGAAGGTGAAAGCCGTTACAAGCTTACAGGGCTAGCAATATGTAATCCGTTTTTTAGTATAAATAAAAATGGTATCGGACTATGTCGTTACATGTTCGCAGAGCAGTGTAAGCATTTGTAACGGCGACTAAACATGTGTGGAATCGTAGGATTTATTGGAGAGCAAGATGCAAAGGAAATTTTATTAAAAGGTTTAGAAAAGCTAGAATATCGTGGATATGATTCAGCTGGTATTGCAGTACAAACAGATAACGGTGTTGTTGTATACAAAGAAAAAGGCCGTATTGCAAAACTTCGTGAAATCGTAGATGAGAACGTAGCGGCAAGTGTGGGAATCGGTCACACACGCTGGGCTACACATGGTGTTCCAAGCAAAGTAAACGCGCATCCGCATCAAAGTACATCAAAGCGCTTTACACTAGTTCATAATGGTGTAATTGAAAACTATGAGTTAGTGAAAAAGGAATATTTACAAGATGTAACGTTCGTAAGTGAAACAGATACAGAGATTATCGTACAACTTATGGAACAACAAGTGAGCACAGGATTAAGTGTAGAAGAAGCGTTCCGTAATACGCTATCTCTTTTACATGGCTCTTATGCAATCGGATTACTTGATGCTGAAAATCCAAACATGATTTATGTTGCTAAAAACAAAAGCCCGCTATTAGTAGGTGTTGGTGACAACTTTAATGTTGTGGCGAGCGACGCTATGGCGATGTTACAAGTTACAGATCAATTTATTGAGTTAATGGATAAAGAAATCGTAATCGTAACGAAAGAAAGCATTACAATTAAAAACTTACAAGGTGAAACGATTGAGCGTGCACCGTTTACAGCGGAATTAGACGCAAGTGATATTGAAAAGGGAACATATCCTCATTTCATGCTTAAAGAAATTGATGAGCAACCACTTGTAATCCGTAATATTATTCAAAAGTATCAAGATGAAAATGGCGAAATTGAATTAGATCAAGACATCCGCAATGCGATTTTGGATAGCGATCGTATTTACATCATTGCATGTGGAACGAGTTATCATGCAGGTCTTGTTGGAAAGCAATTTATCGAGAAGTTTGCAAAAATGCCAGTTGAGGTACACGTAGCAAGCGAATTCTCTTACAACATGCCATTATTAACAGAAAGACCATTCTTCATTTACATTTCACAAAGTGGTGAAACAGCTGATAGCCGTGCAGTACTTGTGCAAACAAACGAAATGGGTCATAAAGCATTAACAATTACAAACGTACCTGGTTCTACGCTTTCTCGTGAAGCTGATTATACACTTCCGTTATATGCGGGACCAGAAATTGCAGTTGCATCAACGAAAGCCTACACAGCACAGCTTGCAGTACTTTCAATTTTAGCTGCTGACATTGCAAAAGCGAAAGGTGAAGTTCTTGATTTCGATTTAACACATGAACTAGGACTTGTAGCAAATGCAATGGTAGAACTTTGTGATCAAAAAGAAGAAATGGACGCATTAGCAAAACAATTTTTAGCAACAACGCGTAACTGCTTCTTCATCGGACGTAGCGTAGACTTCTATGTAGGATTAGAAGGTGCGTTAAAACTAAAAGAAATTTCTTACATCCAAGCAGAAGGATTTGCTGGAGGAGAATTAAAACACGGTACAATCGCTTTAATCGAAAATGGTACACCAGTTATCGCCCTTGCTACACAAGAGCACGTAAACCTTGGAATTCGTGGTAACGTGAAAGAGGTAGTAGCACGCGGAGCTAACCCATGTATCATCTCAATGAAAGGCTTAGAAATGGAAGGAGACAGCTTCGTATTACCAGCTGTACACGAAGCACTAGCACCGCTAGTAGCGGTTATTCCATTACAACTTATCTCATACTACGCAGCACTTCACCGCGAGTGTGACGTTGATAAGCCACGTAACTTAGCTAAATCTGTTACGGTTGAGTAGGATCTTGGTAGATTTGAAATAAAGATGCAATATTTTACCCCTTTAGATATAGCTATCTAAAGGGGTATTTTTGTGTTAAAAAGAACATCTAAAATCGATAGGAGAAAGTCAGGCTGCCCGTACTCCACTAAAGTATTACTTTTATTTATCTGAATTTTCCGTTATCATTTTAAGTATTCGTGAACAATTTCCTTTATTACGACAAGAAGAGACGAGAGATTATTAGGCATTACGAGGGGGCTTATTAATGCAAATAAATAAAAAAAAATACTTAAGTATAGAAGAGATTATTTCATTACCAACCTTATCAAGTACAAACATAAGCGATGATGGCAAGAACGTAGCATTTGTTAAGAAGGCAGCTAACTGGAAAGACAATACGTATAGAAATCATGTATGGATATATGAAAAAGATAAGGGCCAGAGTTACCCGCTAACAAATGTGGATATAGATAGTACATGCCCGTTATGGTCTCCAAAATCTAGGGATATTGCATACCTTAGCCCTGTTGGTAATGGAAAAAATCAGATCTTTATTAAATCAATAGATGGTTATGGCGGGGTGCAAATTACTGATGAGGAAGAAGGGATCAGTACATTCAAATGGGAGCCTACTGGTAAAGGTTTTTATTATGTTACGCAGTCAAAAGAAGGTGAGGAGATAAAGAAACGTAAGGAACGATATGGAGATTTCCAACATGTAGGTAAGGAACATCAGAATAATTGTTTATATTACATTGAAATAGAAAAAGTGATACAAAATGATAAAGAGGAACGAGAGATTAGCGGTGGTTATCCATTAACTGATGGGAAAGATTTTTATATCCATGGATTTGATATTTCAAATGATGGGACAAAGGTTGTATTTATGGCTACACCAAGCCCGAGCGATCATATGAATGGTGATCTATATATATTAGATGTTGCAGCTGGGGAACTACAAAAGATGAATGTAGACAAGTTGTTGGGAGGGAGCATTTGTTTTTCTCCTGAAGGCAGTAAAATATGTTATGCAGCGAGTATAAGGGAGAAGGATTACTATAGAAACCATATACAAGACAGTACATTAGAAATATATGATATGAATAATGGAGAGGTAATTCAGCCTCTAACAGGTTTTGATAGCACAGTTATGCCATTACAATGGACAGCTAGAGGAATTTTAATTAGATGGCAAGATAAAACGAATTATCGTATTGGATTACTAGCTGAAGATGGCACTGTGGAAGCATTAAGCGACAAAGTAGATGGCTTTATAATAGATGCCTCTATAACAAAGGATGGAAATCATATAACCTATAATAAGGCTATAACAAATGAAACCTTTGAAATCTATTTGGCCGATGAAAAAATAACGAATGAAAATAGCTTTTTTGAAGGGAAGCTTAAAAGTAACAGGGAAATCATCTCATGGAAAAGTTGTGATGGTCTTGAAATAGAGGGTGTTTTATCAACCCCAGTAGCGTTTGACGCAAATAAAAAATATCCTTTATTAGTAGTAATTCACGGCGGTCCGGCTTGGGCATCCTTTCCGATATTTTCAGACTGCTTCAATGAGAAATATCCGATTGAACAGTTTGTTGAAAAAGGCTTTATCGTTTTAGAACCAAACTACAGGGGAAGTTCTGGTTATGGTAATGAATTTTTAAAAGCAAACTATAAAAAACAAGGACTTGCTGACTATGATGATGTTATATCAGGGGTGGATAAGCTAGTTGATCAAGGGATGGTAGATAAAGATAGAGTAGGAGTTATGGGATGGAGTAACGGGGGATATATATCGGCTTTCTGTTCTACATTTAGTAGCAGATTTAAGGCAATTTCAGTTGGGGGCGGAATTACGAACTGGAGTACTCATTACGTAAATACAGATATCCCTTACTTTATTAGGATGCATTTAGGAAATACTCCATGGAATGATCCAGAGATATATATGAAAACATCACCAATGACGTATATTAAATCAGCCTGTACGCCTACGTTAATCCAACATGGAGAAAAGGATGCAAGAATTCCAGTTACAAATGCATATGACTTATATCAAGGATTAATGGATATGGAAGTTGATACAGAATTAATTATATTTAAAGGAATGGCATATAGTCCTGATCAGCCGGGAATGAATGTAGCTATTATGAAGCAGAATTTGATGTGGTTTTCACACTATATTCTTGGGGAAAGTATGGAGGATTTTAGTACTATATAATGGATATACGTACAAGGATTTTTCGTTGTGCAATCGGGCCAGATTGTTGTAAACTGCATTTAAACCATTATTGAGAAGATTTAAATGAGTATAAGGAAACGTAATTCGGAGGACTAATATGACAGAGAATAAAAATGTATTACCAGTAGAACAGCGTGAAGAACTATTAAAAGTATTACAAGCTCGTTTTGAGAAAAACATGAACCGCCATGAAGGTCTTGAATGGGCTAAAGTTGAGGTAAAGCTGAATGCTACCCCTGAAAAGTTATGGTCACTTAACGAAATGGAAGTAACGGGCGGTGAACCGGATGTTGTTGGGTATGACAAAGAGAAGGACGAGTATATTTTCTGCGATTGCTCAAAGGAGAGCCCTAAAGGCCGCAGAAGCCTTTGTTATGATCTTGAAGCGTTAGAAGCAAGAAAGAAGCATAAACCAGAAAATAACGCTATTGATGTGGCAGCCGCTATGGGTATTGAACTATTAACTGAAGAACAATATCGAGAGTTACAACAACTTGGAGATTTTGATATGAAATCATCAAGTTGGGTACAAACACCTTCAGACATTAGAGAACTTGGTGGTGCTCTATTTTGCGATTATCGCTTCGGACACGTTTTCGTGTACCATAATGGAGCAGATTCCTATTATGCTGCTAGAGGATTTCGTGGTTCTTTAAGGGTGTAAGTTGTATGTACATAAGAAAAGAGTTTGCATTTGGTGATCACTAAATGCAGACTCTTTTTTTCATGTCGTTATCTCGTAGGCGGTTTCTTAAATGATGGATTAGATTCGATGGAGTTGTCTGGAGTTACTGTTTTGTTCTATCCATAGGAATGGCATTTTTGAAATCATCTTCTGTGTAAAGGCCCCCGGTTTCTTCATACACTGAATCTTTACTTTGAATATAGTTTTTTGGTTTGGAAGGCTCATCTGGATTCATTATTGTTACTGGGGTTTCAGGGGCTTCTGAAACCTTTGTTTGTTGTAATGGTAGCGACGTAGAGAATATTGAAAATAGGACAATAGAAAAGAGACATACATTTTCATTGATAAAAAATTTAAACATACTAGCCTCCTTAAACTTGATTAGATAATTATATCATCAACCAACACTTAGTGATAATAGTTATCAATTAGTGTTGCCTTTTCATTTTTTCTCCCTACACTTATACAACGAATAGGTAATGGTAATATCCCTTTAAATTCAAATGCGTTATTAACTACGGTTTATAGTACATGATACTTCATAAATAGGAGTGGTTATTTTATTTTTTGAAATATTAAATTTTTGATGGTAAAATAAAAGTTGGAGATATATGGAGAGGGGATAAGGACTCAATATGTGGATGAACTTGTAATGATTCGAAAGTAGATAGATGAATTTTTCTCTCATAAGTGAGAGTTTATTTAGCTATCTGTAAATCATGCAAGGACTGCATATTTGGCTTGTACATCCCTTTTGTAAGGACAGATGCCTATGTGGGGAAAGTTTATATCTCTTATATAAAATATGCGTCCTTTAAACTTGGAGGAGTATATGATGAACCAATTAAAAAATAAAGTAGCAGTTGTTACAGGTGTAAGTCGTTTAGACGGTATAGGAGCAGCGATTTGTAAAGAATTAGCTGAGGCAGGATATGATATCTTTTTTACGTATTGGACAGAGTATGATAAAGAGATGCCTTGGGGCGTTGAGCAAAACGAACAAATACAATTAAAAGAAGAGTTATTAAAAAACGGTGTCAAAGTATCAAGTATGGAGTTAGATTTAACTCAGAATGATGCACCGAAAGAGCTTATAAATAAAGTTACTGAACAACTAGGATACCCTCATATATTAATTAATAATGCAGCGTATTCTACAAATAATGACTTCTCTAATTTGACTGCTGAAGAGCTCGATAAGCATTACATGGTAAATATTCGTGCGACCACATTGCTCAGTAGTCAATTTGCCCGAGGATTTGATAAAAAATCTGGTGGTAGAATTGTTAATATGACTTCGGGGCAATTTCAAGGTCCTATGGTTGGAGAATTGGCGTATGCAACAACGAAAGGAGCTATTGACGCTCTTACTAGTTCGTTGTCAGCTGAGGTAGCTTATTTAGGAATAACAGTGAATGCAATTAATCCAGGTCCGACCGATACAGGCTGGATGACTGAAGAGATAAAGCAAGGTTTAAAACCAATGTTTCCTTTCGGTAGAATTGGTGAGCCAAAGGATGCAGCAAGGCTTATTAAGTTTTTAGTAAGCGAAGAAGCAGAGTGGATTACTGGACAAGTTATTCATTCAGAAGGTGGATTTAAAAGATAAAAAGAAGGTATCTCCCCCTGGTGAGATACCTTCTTTTTTTAATCTTTTTTCAATCTTCGTGCAACACCATTCCCTAAAGACTGTAATCCTTGAACGAGGATAATCAGAATAAAGACGGTTGCATACATTACTTCAGGTTCGTAGCGTAAATGTCCGAAGCGATATGCTAAGTCCCCTAGCCCGCCAGCACCTACAAGTCCAGCCATTGCTGTCGCGCCAATTAAGCCGATTGTTGCAATTGTTAATCCAAGTACAAGAGATGGACGGGCTTCTTTCACCATAACGTGCCAAATGATTTTTATAGTAGAAACCCCCATCGCCTGATAAGCTTCAATGACGCCGCGATCTACTTCTAGTAAAGCTGTCTCCATTAAACGTGCAATATAAGGAGCTGTGAAGACGACAAGCGGTACGATAACACCTTTTACGCCAATGGATGTTCCCATTAGAAACTTTGTGAAAGGTAAAATAAAGAATAATAGAATGATAAATGGAAGAGAGCGAATGACATTAATAACTGTATTAAGAATAGGATAGATGATTTTATTTTCATGCTGTCCACCAGGTCTCGTTAAAACAAGTGTGACACCAAGTGGCAGTGCAATAAGAATAGAGATAAGTAATGAAATAGATGTCATTTGAAATGTTTGAATGGTTGCTTCCCATATTACGTTACCCCATTCATCCAAAAAGGACTTGTTTCCCATAGTCTGTTCTACCTC
Source organism: Bacillus sp. NPDC094064 (assembly GCF_050279585.1). Classification (NCBI taxonomy): domain Bacteria; kingdom Bacillati; phylum Bacillota; class Bacilli; order Caryophanales; family Bacillaceae; genus Bacillus; species Bacillus sp. NPDC094064. The sequence goes on along the minus strand of NZ_JBNNUI010000015.1, from coordinate 66,545 downwards.
CTTCTACGATGATCCCTTGCTCTTGTAAAAATGATAAAGCACGGTGTACTTCGTTTTCTTCCCCTTGCATATGAACGACAAGTCTCCCATATGCCTCATGTTTTAACTGTGTAATATTACCGGACAAAATATTCGGATATACTTGGAAACGTTTTGTAGCGACAGCTAATGCTGGCTCTCCTGAAGCATTTCCTATAAAAGAAAGAGTTACAATCTCACCAGTAGTTTGTAGTTCTTTTTGTACTTCTTCTGGAATTTTTGCTGCAAATGCGCTGTTTACAAATTTCTTCGTCGTTACATGTTGTGGGTTTGTGAAAATATCTTTCACAGTCCCGCTTTCGACTACAGATCCGTGTTCCATAACGGCAACGCGATCACATATACGCTGGATGACATTCATTTCATGTGTAATGAGTAAAATCGTAATTCCAATTTCTTCGTTAATCTTTAATAGCAAATCAAGGATAGAATCGGTTGTTTCTGGATCTAATGCGCTCGTTGCTTCATCACTTAATAAAACTTCAGGTTCATGTGAGAGTGCACGAGCAATCGCAACACGCTGTTTTTGACCGCCAGAAAGCTCACTTGGATATGCATCTTTTCGATTAAAAAGATCGACAATGCGTAAATACTTTTCTACTCTTTTTTCAATTTCCGCTTTTGGAATACCAGCAAGGCGTAACGGTAATGCGATATTTTCATAAACGGTAACAGTTTTAAGTAAATTGAATCCTTGAAAAATCATCCCGATTTTTTGTCTCGCTTTTGCTAGTTCTTTTGTCGATAAAGTTGTTAAGTCTTGATTGTTAACAATGATATGTCCTGTCGTTGGCTTTTCTAATAAATTTACACAGCGAATTAATGTACTTTTACCAGCGCCGCTATAGCCGATGATTCCAAATACTTCGCCTTTTGCCACTTTAAGAGAAGTTGATTTAAGAGCTTCGACATTCCCTTTTTTTGTTGAAAATACTTTGGAAATATTTTTTAATTCGATCATTATAGTCAGCTCCTACCAAGACGGTAAAACAGAACCATCAAATTTTTTCTCGATAAATTCTTTTACTTCTTTAGATTGATAAGCTTTCTTTAATTTGTTTACGACAGCATCATCTTTATTTTCAGTACGAACAACGACCCAGTTCACATACGGTGAATCTTTCCCCTCGCGGAAAATAGAGTCTTTCGCTGGACTTAATTTTGCACCTAATGCAAAGTTTGTATTGATTGCAGCTGCTTTCACTTCGCTTAGTTGTGTTGGTAATTGAGATGCCTCTAATTCAACAATTTTTAATTTTTTTGGATTTTCAATTACATCTTTCGCAGTTGCCTTTTCTGTAGCCTTTGGATCAACCTTTAAAACCCCTGCTTTTTCGAACAGTTTCAAAGCTCGAAGTTCATTCGTCGGATCGTTTGGTACAGCAATTGCGTCGCCCTCTTTTAATTCCTTTATATCTTTTAAGCTTTTAGAATATACACCCATAGGGAATGTTACTGTTGAAAATACTTCCGTTAATTTCATGTTGCGTTCGGCTTTAAATACATCTAAATACGATTTCGTTTGATAGCTATTTACATCAAGGCTTTTTTCATCTAAAGATACGTTCGGTGCTACATAATCATTAAATACTTTTACATCAATTTCGAGACCATCTTTTGCTGCAACTTCTTTTACCTTTTCAAAAATTTGTTCATGTGGTCCGCCTGTTACACCGACAGTAATCTTTTTCTCATCTAATGCCTTAACTTCTTTATCTGAGCTGGCGCTACATGCGCCTAATAATAGTACTGCTCCGCTTACAATGCTTAGTAATACTTTCTTCATCTATAATTCCCCCTTAATATACATTCCAAAATAAAAAGCACCTCTCAAAATAAGAGAGGTGCCGAATAGACAAAATAGGTTCCTCTCTTATCTTCCAAAACGAAAACTCGTTTTGCAGGAATTAGCACCTTAGCTTATACGTTATAAGCTCGGTTGCCGGGCATCATCGGGCCAGTCCCTCCGCCACTCTTGATAAGAGTATGTGTATGTAGTTTTTTAATATGGTACTAATAGTAAATCTTACAAAAAGAATTGTCAACAATATTTTCAGAATATATTTTATTTTAAGGTAATCGAAACGTTTCCTTTTTTGCGCCCTGTTTCTACGTACATATGGGCCTCTGAAATGTCTTCTAACGGATAAGTTCTATCAATAACAGGCTTTAAATTTTCTGTTTCAGTTAGTTTTTTTAGTAGAAACATATCTTCTTTACTTACCTTTGCCATCATGCCATTAACAGATACATATACACCAGTAGGCGTTAATGCTTTTTTTCCAAGGGATCTTTTATGTTTTCCAACAGCATCAAATATAATATCATAGTATTCACCCTGCTTCGTAAAATCTTCTTTCGTATAATCGATTACTTTATCAGCCCCTAAAGATTGCACTAGTTCAAAATTTGAATTGCTACAAACAGCCGTAACGGTTGCGCCGAAATATTTAGCAAGTTGTACGGCAGCTGTTCCTACGGATCCAGATGCGCCGTATATGAGCACTTTTTGCCCTCTTTTTATACGGGCCTTTCTTAGGAAGTGTAATGCCGAAGTTCCGCCAAAGGGAATAACTGCGGCTTCTTCATACGTCACATTGGTAGGTTTTAATGCTACTAATCCACTTTCATGTACACATGTATATTCTGCATAACCACCAACATTAAGCTCTGTTAATGCAAAAACTTGGTCTCCTTTTTTAAATAGAGTTACATCCGTTCCTACTTCTTCGATTTCCCCGGATAATTCTACGCCGAGTATAGGTTTTCTAGGTTTTCTGAAACCCAATATAATCCGCATAGGAACCCAAAATAAGAGGGGGCTATTAAAGCCACGTATTCTACAATCTCCAGTCGTTACACTTGTTGCGTGAATTTTAACTAATACTTCATTCTTTTTAGGTTTAGGCTTTTCTATATTTTGAAGCTGGAGAACATTAGGTGGTCCATACTTTGTGCAAATAATAGCTTTCATAATGACCTCCTGAAATTAGTTGTTTTCTTTACATCATATTTAAGTATTTCTTGAAACATGTTGTTATGAGAGGAATAAAGTTTGAGCCAATACAATTGCCAGCAGCAAAGTGATAGTCTTGATGAGGGAGGGACCTGAAATAAGTGGGCTCTCTCTTTTTTGTTAATACTTTCTTCTTAGGAAAATAGGTACAATATGAAGAGGAAGAATGTTAGAAGAGGAGAGTGCCATTTGAAAAAAAGAAAGATAGTAGTTGTCATTATAGCGTATACGGTGTTGTTAACAGCGTCTATACAGACGTATAAAAAACAACTCGATCATCCTATTATGAGTGATGTAGGTAAATTGCTTCCGACAAAAATAAAACGTGTTGAAAGTGCTACGGATGAACATTCGTTAATAAAATTAGTGCAAGATGCAAAGGTTTCAGGAGAGAAGATTTCCATTGCGGGTATGCAACATAGCCAAGGCGGACAGACGTATTATCCGAACGGTACGATGCTTGATATGAAAGGATATAACGAAATATTAGAGTTTGATCCGGAGAAAAAGAGGATTAGGGTACAAAGCGGTGTTACATGGAATGATATTCAAAAGAAAATAAATCCATATGGTCTTGCGGTTCAGGTGATGCAGTCTCAAAATATTTTTACGGTTGGTGGTTCATTAAGTGTAAATGTACATGGACGTGATATTCGTCATGAAGCATTGATTGATACAGTTGAATCATTTCGACTATTAATGGCAGATGGTACTGTACGTAATGTAAGTAGAGAAGAGAATGCGGATTTATTTCCCTATGTCATCGGTGGTTATGGGCTATTTGGTGTCATTTTAGATGTGACGCTGAATTTAACAGATGATGAATTATATGAAATGCACACGAGAATGATAGATTATAAAGAATATACGACGTATTTCAAAGAGAAGGTAAGAAAAGATGAAAATGTTCGTATGCACTTAGCGCGTATTTCTGTCGCTCCACATTCATTTTTAAGAGAAATGTATGTGACAGATTATGTATTGGTAGAAAATCAACAGAGGCTGGAAGAGTACAGTAAATTAAAAGAAGAAAATATTATAGCAGCACCGAAATTTTTGCTTGGATTATCACGTTATAGTGATTGGGGAAAGAATACATTTTGGGATATACAAAGAAGTTATTTTGAGCGTACAGATGGACAGTTTGAGACGCGGAATAATGTGATGAGATCAGATAGTGCTTTTATGGAATATGAAAATCCGAACCTTACAGAAGTGTTACAAGAATACTTTGTTCCTATAGGCTCCTTCACGGAATATATAGATGATTTACGTACCGTATTAAGTGAAGAGGAACTGAATTTACTCAATATCACGATCCGTTACGTGGAAAAGAATGAAAATGCAGTTTTATCCTATGCGAAAGATGATATGTTTGCGTTAGTTCTTTTAATTAATCAAGGGCGCTCTGAAGATGAAATAAAGAAAACAGAGGGTGTCATTCGAAAAATGATTGATGTTACATTAAAGCATAACGGTAGTTATTATTTGCCGTATTATTCTTATCCAACGAAAGAGCAGTTAAGGAGGGCATATCCTCGTATAGAAGAATTCCTTCAGAAGAAGAAGGACGTAGATCCAGAAGAGAGATTTATGAATTTATTTTATAGGGAGTATAAGAAATGACATATAGAAGATTTGTAGCCTCACAAAGTATCATTATGATGGCAGGAAGTATGGTATTTCCTTTTTACATTCTATTGCTTCGGAATGTCGGGAACAGCTTCTCACAGTTTGGATGGGCTTATGGCTTATTTGCTTTAACTGCAGCGCTTGTATATCCGTTAGTAGGAAAGGTGTCTGATAGAGTAGGCGATAGAAAATTATTAATCATATATGCTTGGTCTATGGCGATATTAATGCTTTGTTTCCCTATTGCCAGTGAAGTTTGGCATGTGTATATTCTTCAAATTGTAATGGGGATTTTAGGTGCCGTGCAGCGTAATACAGAGAAAACGTCGCTAGCAAGAAAGGTTGCACAGGAAAAGGCTGGTTATGAGATTGGGAAATATCATGTGTGGACATCAATTGGAGGCGCAATAGCAATTATTGCAACGGGGTATTTAGTAGACTTCTTTACAATTGGTACGATTTTTTATATTGCATCCATCTTATATGTAGTGAGTGGAGTTGTATTAAGTAGTAAAAAAGCATAATCATTCCCATTTTTACCTTATTAACCTTTATTTGTTATACTGAAAGGGAAAACAAAAGAAAAGGGGACATTGCCTTTGATGAAATTTTTAGTTTTAGCTATTCTCACTTTGTTTTTGATTCCATGGACACGAGGCGGTAGTAATAAACTTCGAGCGGTGGATAAGAAAGGGGATGAGAAGGTTGTAAAGGGTAAGAAATCATCTATTTTAGTTATTCCTATTTTATTTTGGATCGGTATAGCAATCTATGAATACCTTTGGCTAATTGATGATCGAGTAGATTCGATTCTTACTCATTATTCTGTTGCAGTAGCAATTTTAATTGGGCTTGTTTTATTTTCACAAGAGAAGGTAGGTAAGTTAGAGGGGACATTAAAAGGACTTCTCATGTTTGTTTTACTCGCAAGTTACGGCTATTTTGGTTATTTGCATGATATAGTAATCACGCAAAAGAAGTATGATTCTGTTGTTAAGGTAGAGAAAGAGATTTCAGAGCCATTTACTGAAAATGATCAGCCGTTTACAGTTCCGCCAAAAACTGCGGAGAATAAGATGAAAAAAGTATTTGGGGATATTCCGAAAGTTGCTTATTTTGAACTAGGAGAATTAACGCCACAAATGGTAGATGGCGAGGCTTTATATGTAGCGCCAATTGAAGTCTCAGGATTTTTTAAAGCGCGTAAAGCTGAGACGATTCCAGGGTACGTAACGATGTCAGGTACGAATCCTGATGCGGAAGCGAAACTGCATCTCGGTTATAAAATGAAGTATGTACCAAGCATGTTTTTCGGTAATAAATTAGAGCGTGTTGTACGACAAGCAGAACCAAATTTAATCTTTAAAGGGAAACCTAAATTCGAAGTTGACGATAAAGGAAAACCGTATTACACAATGACGTATGGTGAATTTATTTCAGGAAGATCAGGATTTGAGGTAGAGGGTGTTGTAGTAGTAGATGCACAAACAGGTGAGGTAAAAAGATACGATAAAGGAAAGGCACCTAAATTTGTTGATGGCGTATTAAATCACGAGACCGCATCTACGTTAAATACGTACTTCGGTAAATATATTCACGGATTTTGGAATACAAAATTCTCGCAAACTGATATGAAGATTCCAACTGAGTGGGGGACGAAAGAAGGAGTTACACCAATCTTCGGTAAGGATGGAACTCTATATTACTTTACCGATTTTACTTCTCCAAAAGAAGGAGTAGATTCTGCGTTAGGTTACTCACTTATTGATGCGCGTACAGGTAAGCTGTATTATTATAACGGAAAAGAAGTAAAAGGAATTATGGATGGTTCAGCCGCTTCAGAAGTAGTGGATAATTCCTTTAAAAGAGAGAAGTGGCATGGAACGATGCCGGTTATTTATAACGTGTATGGAAAACCTTCTTGGATTGTACCTGTTATTGATGACGGAGGATTAGTACGTGCTCATACTGTCATATATGCTTCTAATGCGAAAGTATTTGCAACAGGTTCGACGCAAAAAGAAGCACTGGAGAATTATAAAAATGCGCTGAGCGGAAGTGGAGATTCATTTAGACCGACTTCAAATGGAAAAGAAGCGCAAAAAGAAGGTATTGTACAACGAGTATATAAAGAAAAATCAGGTGAAAATACAATCGTGTACGTACTGTTAGAAAATGAACAAAAAGTATTTATGATACCTGTGAAGAAATTCCCATATGCTATGTTTACAGAAGTGGGAGATCCAATTCAAATCACATATTTAGATACAGGAGAGACTATGTCTTCCGTATCTAAATTTACGAATAGTAATTTGAAAAAGTAAAGCGATAGAATCTCTATCGCTTTTTTTTTACGGTATGAAACAGGAAAATGTACTATACTTGACGTATGTTTATGTTGTAACTATAATTGTTACGATTTAGTAGTTATGAGAAAGGGTGAATGGAAAAAGTGAATGGAGTTAACCACGAAATATATAAGCCTGTAAGGACAAACAGGTTATGGATGATTCTTGTACTAGGGACACTTACGGCGATTGGACCATTATCTATTGATATGTATTTGCCTTCTTTACCGAAATTAACAGATGATTTACAAACGGGTGCATCCCTTGCGCAGCTTACATTGACAGCTTGCTTGCTTGGGCTTTCAGTAGGACAATTATTTGTCGGTTCCATTAGTGATATTTACGGAAGGCGCAAACCTCTTATTATTGCTCTTATTATTTATGTAGCTTCTTCTTTACTTTGTGCTGTTGCACCATCTATTTGGAGTTTAGTGCTTTTACGTTTCTTACAAGGTGCTTCAGGGTCTGCTGGTATCGTTATATCACGTGCAATGGTACGTGATATGTACTCAGGTTCTGAAATGACGAAATTCTTCTCGCTTCTCATGTTAGTAAACGGAGCAGCACCTATTTTGGCACCGATTATCGGGGGACAATTGTTACAGTTTACAACATGGCGCGGTGTCTTTATCGTTCTTGGAGCAATTAGTATATTCATGCTACTATCAGCGACGTTCGTATTACGTGAAACATTACCCCCTGAAGAAAGAGAGACAGGTGGTCTGTCAGGAACATTGGCAACATACGGAAAGCTTCTGAAAGATCGTTTGTTTATGGGATATGCATTGTCACAAGGCTTAGTAACGGCGGCAATGTTTGCGTACATTTCGGGATCACCATTTGTGTTGCAAAATATATACGGAGCATCCCCACAGCAGTTTAGTTTGTTCTTTGCGATTAACGGTATTGGTATTATTATTGCTAGCCAAGTTACGGGGCGTTTAGCAGGAAAAGTGAATGAGAAAACATTATTTGTTTCTGGTATTATTATTGCGGCGGTTGGTGGTATATCTCTACTACTTACAATCGCACTTGGAATAGGATTAATTGGTGTGTTATGTTCGTTATTCCTTGTTGTATCAAGTGTTGGGGTTGTATCAACAACTGGTTTCTCTTTAGCGATGAGAAATCAAAAGCAAGCAGCAGGAACAGCATCTGCGTTATTAGGTTTATTACAGTTCATTTCAGGAGCACTTGTAGCGCCGCTGGTAGGTATTGGTGGAAGTAATACAGCATTGCCGATGGGTGTTGTGATAGCTCTTTGTGAAATTGGTGCTGTACTATGTTATTTATTTATGGCAAGAAGAAGTGAAAAGCAGTTTGAACTGCAACAAAAACAAAATGTAGAGGCTTAATAAAAAAGAGTTGATTCAAAGGAAATATTTGAATCAACTCTTTTTTTATTTTTTGAAATAACTTCTACCCATTTGTAAGTTGATAGAGTAAAGTGATGCAAAAGTTATTTGCATAAAGTGACGATACTGTGACAAAAATGTTGGTATATACATTACGATAGCGTCTTAAGTGTAAAAAGTAGGATGTTCTCGGTATAATAACAAGTGGAGATAAAAGAAACTATAATGAGTAGTAGCTGTAGATAAAAGGAGAGTTAAAGATGAAGAAGGTTTTGGGTGTTGCTGTAATGGGAAGTATGATCCTTCTAGCGGGATGTAATGGAAATAAAGATACGAAAGAACCACAAGAAAAAGTAGAGCAGCAATCTACTGAACAAACAGAAGAGATGAAAGAATACAGTGCAGTACATGAAAAATATGATTTGAAAATGAATAAAGAAATCAATAAAGCATTACAGTTATTTGAAGTGGCAAAAGAAAAAGGCGGTAAGGAAATAACGAATGCTACATATAAAGAAGACGTGCAAAAAGTAACAACGAGCATGTTAGAAGATATTGATAATATACGTAAAGAAATTCGTGTTCCAAAGTCGAAAGAGGAAGAACATGAGTTATATGTTGGTTTCTTAAACGAATCGGAACAAGCGATGAAAAAATTACAGAAGCTAGCTAAAGAAGAAGATTCATCGTTGATTCGTGATATAGAAATTAATTTTGCAACAGCATCAACATACTATAAACGTTTTCAAACAGAAGCGAAAAAATAACCTTGCGCATGCGCAAGGTTATTTTTTCTTCTTCCCATCACCGTCTTCATCTTCACATACTAACACTTTCTGCTCTTCGTGAAATTCGGAAATAGTTTGTCCGGTAATATTATCGAAGGGGGTGTAAAAAGAAGTAATACTTTTCTTTTTAATGAAGAGTTTGTAGAACCCGATGATGACAAGTATGACGATTGTTAATGGTAATCCTATAGTAGCTAGAAGTAAAGGATCCATCATGTAACTCCTTTAATATAATTTTTTTTATTATAAGTGAAAACTGAGATTTTTAATAAATAATAGCATTAAAAACAGATCCTAAAGAGTTAATTACGAACGGACCGTTCACGTTAAAAGAATGGGAGCATAGCCAAGCAATTACCGTATAAAAAATAAAGAAGTAGGCAATCGCCTACTTCTTTATTTTATTTCTCTTTTATATTCTTTTTTCGTTCCATCAGAGAAGACAACTTCTAAATCGAATTTTTGATAGTCTTTATCAAGTTTGAACACGTTTATTACTTGATCGATTACTTCTTGGTCAGGAGTATCTTTATCAAATTTTAATTCTTGTAGAAGTGGGCTTAATTTTGTAATAGCCTCATCACCTGTGAACTTTGCATTTGTTTTATGGTCTTCAAGCTTTGCTTCCATTTTTTTATCAGCTGCTACATTTTTATAATCAGCTTCGTAGTCTTTCTTCGTATCTTGATAGTCTGCATCTAAACTAAATTCATTAAAGTTTAGTTTTAAGTCTGCAGGAGCCTCATTTTTTGCTTCTTCAGTCGTTTTCTTATCAGAAGTTGCCTCTTCTTTTGCAGGAGCTTTACATCCTGTTAATGCAGGTACTAGCATAAGAGCTAATAAAAGGGATAGTAGAGTTCTCATTATAAATTCCTCCTTATGTAAATTCGTTCTATACAAGTTTTTCCAAAAAATATGTAATTATGTATGTGTTAACAATAAATTGTTTTCTTATGGCTTCAAGGGTTAATTCGTAATTTAAATCAAAAATGATTTGTGCGTATGTGGATACATGAAAAAAGTTTTTAAAACAATCTGGTGGTAGGTGCGTTAGCGTTCAAACATGTAAGTTTAGGTGCAATAGGTACCACATGAGATGCTTTCTAAAACATATCAAACAATCGGCGAATTATTTCCCACAACATATGCAGTAAATGGCTATTATACAATAATATTTTTGGTAGTTAGTTTAGAGAGAAATATTATTTCATTATTAGTTATTATATTGGTTACACAATCAGTAGCAGTGATTACTTAGCTATAAAAGAATGGTAAAGGGAAGAAGAAGCTCTGTAGTTAAAGAGGCATAAAAAATGCACCTCCAATTGTTAGACCGTGTCTAACAATTGGGGTGCACTTCACAATTGGATACCTTTTTTATGGCACTTATTATTTTGCAACTTCTGTCCACTTGTAGTTAAATTCACCGCCAAAGTCAGTTGTTACAAGTCCCTTAATGAAAGAGCGTTGTAAGTAAGAACGACCTTGTTGGTATAAAGGAGCGACAGCACCGTCTTGTAATAAGATTTTTTCAGCTTGCTTCATTGCTTCAAAGCGTGCTTTTTCATCACCAGCTAAATCTGTTTTCACTTTATGAATTAGCTCGTCGTACTCTTTGTTAGAGTATTTATCGAAGTTATAAGCACTATCTGTTGTAAATAAATCTAAGAATGTAATTGGGTCAGCGAAGTCAGGGCCCCAGCCATCAATTCCGATTTCGTAATCACCACTTAATAGTAGCTTCAACTGTTGTTTACGTGGTTGTGGTTTTAAATTCACTGTTAAGCCATCTAGGTTCTTTTCTAGTTCACCTTTTAAATATTCACCAGTCTTTTTAGCTAAAGCATTATCACTAGTTAATAGTTCGATTGTTACTTTGTCAGTACCAAGTTCTTGTTTCGCTTTTTTCCAGTTTTCTTTCGCTGTTTTCACATCATCTTTGACAAGGTTTCCGTTTTCTTTACGGAAGTCATTGCCTTCTGGACTTTTTGCGAATTTCGCAGGCACCATTCCTTCAGCTGGAACAGCACCGTTATTTAAAATTGTTTCTACGTACGCTTTTTTATTCATCGCGCCGTTAATAGCAAGGCGTGCATGTTGATTTTTTAATGTTTCATTTTTTTGATTTAGTCGTAAAAATTGAATGCCGACTTCAGCACGTTCCTTGAAGTTTGGATCACCCTTATATTTATCAACAAACTCCGCAGTTAAAGCAACACGATCAATTTGTCCTGAATCATATAAGTTCACCTCTGTAGACTTATCTTTCACGACATTGAAGTTGATTTCTTCTAATTTTACCGTTTTAGCATCCCAATAGTTAGGGTTTTTCTTGAGCTGGAAGCTTTGTTCATGTTTCCAGTTATCTAATGTGAAAGCACCGTTGTAAATTAAATGATTTGTTTCTAAACCGTATTTATCACCTTGAGATTTTAAGTACTCTTCATTAATTGGTAAGAATGTTGCGAATGTCGTTAAGCTTAAGAAGTAAGGAACAGGACGATCTAGTTGTACTTCTAAAGTTTTGTCATCAAGAGCTTTAATACCTAATTGATCAACTGGTAATTGTTTTTGGTTTATTTGTTTCGCATTCTTTATATCGAAGAATAGGAATGCATATTCAGCAGCTGTTTCAGGATTTACAGCACGTTGCCAAGCGAAGGCAAAGTCCTTTGCTGTAACAGGAGTGCCGTTTGACCATTTCGAATCGCGAAGATGGAATGTGTATTTTGTTTTATCAGGGCTAATGTCAACCGACTCAGCAACGCCAGGAATAGGCTTATTATCTTCTCCCATTGCATATAAACCTTCAAAAACATTACGCATTACGTTCATGGATTCCCCATCCGTTGCTTTTGCAACATCCATCGTTGGAATTTCTGAAGCAAATGATAAGTTAATTGCTTGTTTATCGGGTGCTTTATCGTTTGCTTTCGCTCCGCTTGCATTATCTTTATTTCCCCCACAAGCAGTTAGTAGTAGACTTGCCCCTAAAACAGATGCAACAACAGGTACGACTTTTTTCTTCATTGTTCTTTCCTCCCTAAATGTGTTGTTCGTAACGTCATAATGTCCATGTCTTGAAGTAGCTATAGAAGGAGATAAAACCTATTATGAATATTTTTTTATAGGTAATCAGGTATTCTATATGTATATACGTGTTGAACTATAATCTGACGTTATATGTTTCAACGTAGTAGACATTATATTTTGATGGTGAAATATTTCGTTTCTTTGATTATTTAGAATATTAACACTATAAATAACTATATGTCAATAATAAAAACAGAATGTTAATTTCTCGAAATAATATATTAAAAAAGTAGATTTTCGTGCATTAAGGGACCTGCTTTTAATGCATTTTACGCAAAAATAATTAGTATGGTGGAATAACGCTGGTTAAAGTTGCAATTTATCCCGCATTAATGGATAGTAAGCCCCTCACCTCAAAATTCAGCGAAAGCAAAGACGTTAGGTGGGGGATCAACTGCCCGTAAAAGCCCGATTGATTCAACTAATAATCAGTGGGTGATGAACAAAACCCCCACTGATTAAAGTTTCACTTTATTTTTCGATTTTTGCCCATTTGAAGTTTAATTGACCTGCAAAGTCTACTTGCACAATTCCTTTCACATAAGAACGTTCTAAATAAGATTCACCTTTTTGGTAAAGAGGAGCGATAACAGAGTCTTTAAATAATATTTTTTCGGATGCTAGTAATGCATCAAAGCGTGCTTTTTCATCACCAGCTAAAGTCGTTTTTACTTTTTCAATTGTGTCATCGAATTCTTTATTAGAGTAGTGATCTAAGTTATAAGGGTTGTTCGTTGTAAATAGTTCAAGGAATGTAATTGGGTCCGCAAAGTCAGGGCTCCAACCGTCAATTCCAATTTCGTAGTCACCTTTTAATAAAAGTGAAACTTGTTGCTTACGCGGTTGCGGTTTTATATTTACTGTTAATCCATCTAAATTCTTTTCAAGCTGTCCTTTTAGGAACTCACCAGTTTTCTTCTCAAGGTCACCATCACTTGTTAATAATTCTAACGTTATTTTTTCAGATCCAAGTTCTTGTTTTGCCTTTTTCCATAATTCTTGTGCCGATTTTGTATCAACCTTTGTTAAATCGCCGTTTGCAACGCGGAAGTCTGTTCCGTCAGGTCCTTTTGCAAAGTTTTTTGGTACGAGACCAAAGGTTGGTGTAGAGCCATCATTTAATAATGTATTTACAAAGGATTTTCTATCAATAGTTTGATCAATTGCTTGGCGTGCAGAAACGTTTTGTAGCACTTTGTTTTGTTGATTCATACGTAAAAATTGTACGCCTACGTTCGGACGTTCTTTGAAGTTAGCATCCTTTTTATATTTATCCACGAAATCAGATGTTAGTTTGATACGGTCTAATTGTTTGGACTCAAATAAGTTCACTTCTGTTGATTTTTCTTTTACGACATTAAAATTGATTTCTTCCAGTTTGACATTATCTTTATCCCAATAGGTAGAGTTTTTCTTGAATTTAAAGCTTTGTTCGTGCTTCCAATCGCTTAGTGTAAAAGCTCCGTTGTACAAGAGTGTATTATCTTCTAAAGCGTACTTATCACCTTGTGCTTTAAAGAATTCCTCGTTAATTGGTAGAAATGTTGGGAACGCTGTTAAGCTAATAAAATACGGAACAGGACGCTCTAATTCTACCTCAAACGTATGGTCATCAATTGCTTTTACACCAAGTTGTTCGGCTGGAAGTTCTTTGTTGTTAATTTTTGTTGCGTTTTTAATATCAAAGAATAGAAATGCATATTCAGAGGCTGTTGTTGGATCGACAGCTCTTTGCCAAGCGAAGACAAAATCTTTCGCGGTAACAGGAGTGCCGTTTGACCATTTTGAATCTCGTAAATGGAATGTGTATTTCGTTTTATCGCCACTTACTTCATGAGATTTTGCAACACCAGGAACAGGTTTATTACCTTCACCAAGATTATACAAACCTTCAAATACGTTTCTCATTACTTGGCCAGAATCAGTATCTGTAGCACGAGCTGTATCCATTGTTCGTATTTCAGTAGGGGAAGATAAGTTTAAAACTTGTTTACTAGGTGCCTCGTCTTTTGCATTTGCTCCGCTTGCTTCGTTTTTATAACTACCGCAACCAGTTAATAAAATACTTACTCCTACAACTGATGCAATACCGGGTACAAACTTCTTTTTCATTTGATTTTCCTCCTAAATAATTAATAAGTTTGGATGATGATGAGGGAAATGAAAAACAAAAAATCCCTCTTTTCAGATCGAGAAAGAGGGATTTTTACGTACAAGTTATGCACCCGTATATAAACGAAGTCCCTCATTCTATCTTTCAAGCATAAAGCTTGCAGGAAGTGGCACAGTATTCAAAATGAACCTGCTGCCGAGGTTTCAAAGGGCCAGTCCCTCCACCTCTCTTGATACAATGAGTAAACGAATAAATTTTATTAATTTTTGTGTTTCTTTGATAATTCAAAATCTTACACCTCGGATAATAAAGTGTCAACCTAATGAAATATAGTTTAAATTTTCAGTTTTCTTTAACAGAAAAACCACTGCATATGGCAGTGGTTTTTCTACTAGAAGTTAAAGTTATCTGGATCTGGACCAACGCGATGATTTTCATTTAAAGCTTGAATTGCTTTCATATCATCAGTACTTAATTCAAAATCGAATATATTTGCATTTTCAATAATGCGATGTTCTTTAATTGATTTAGGAATTGTTACAACTTCATTTTGTAAATCCCAACGTAAAATAATTTGTGCAGTTGATTTATTATATTTTGTCGCAATTTCTTGTAATGTTGGGTTATCCAGTAGTTGTCCTTGCATTAATGGTGACCAAGCTTCAAGCTGGATGTTATGTTCTTTACAGAAAGTGTGTAATTCTTCTTGAGCTAAACGTGGGTGGTATTCTACTTGGTTGACCATTGGTTTAATTTCAGCGATTTCAAATACATCTTGCAAATGATGAATGTGGAAATTACTCACACCGATAGCGCGAACACGGCCATCTTTATAAAGCTTTTCTAATGCTTTCCATGATTCAGTATATTTCCCTTTTACAGGCCAATGTACTAAATATAAATCTAAATATTCTAGACCTAATTTTTCTAATGTAGTTTCAAATGCTTGAAGTGTTGTTTCATAGCCTTGATCGCTATTCCACACTTTTGATGTAATGAATAATTCTTCACGTGAAACACCTGATTCACGAATCGCTTGTCCAACGCCTTCTTCGTTTTGATAGATTGCTGCAGTATCGATGCTGCGGTATCCATTTTTAATAGCTGCTTTTACAGAATCAATTACTTCTGAACCATCTTCTACTTTAAAAACGCCTAAACCGAACCAAGGCATTTTCACACCATTATGAAGTGTTGTATAGTCTTTTAAACTTGTTAAACTCATATTATTTCCCCCTAGCTTTTTTATTTGTTGCTTCAACTGCTTGTTGGATTGCCTCCGAAAAATTATATTCATATAAAGTTTTGAGCCCTTCAGCTGTGGAACCACCTGGTGTTGTTACTTGTTCGCGGAGGTTAGCTGGATCTTGTGTTTGTTCAAGCATAGAAGCAGAGCCAGAAATCATTTGAATGACAAGGTGTTTTGCAGTTGCTTCATCGACTCCATAACTCTTTGTTGCTTCAATTAAGCTTTCAGCAAAGTAATAAAGGAAGGCTGGTGCACTTCCAGTAACTGCAGTAAGTTGATGCACTTCTTCCTCAGTGCAAAGTTGCGAAGTACCAATGCCTCTTAGAAGCAGTTGCAGGGTTTCTTGATGCATCTCATTTACTGATTGTCCCATTGTATATAAGGAGATAGACTTGCCAATTTCAGCAGCTGTATTAGGCATGATCCAAGCAACAGGTGTTCCTTTTGGAAGTCTTTCTTCTAAATAAGATGGGCCAATGCCAGCAGCTACCGTTACGACAAGTTGATTCGATAGTAACGGAGATAATTCCACTAATAATTCTTCATGTGCAGAAGGTGGCATTGCTAAAACAATCGTATCAACAGATGTAACATGTTGCTTCCAATCTGTTGTAATAGACACATTATATTGTTCTTGTAATTGTTCTAGCTTTTCTACGTTGCTTCGGTTAGAAACGATAATTTCTTCGATGTATTCTTTGCTTGTTTTCAGTAATCCGGAAAATATAGCTTCTGCCATACGACCAGCACCAATAAATAAAATTCGATGTTTATTAGGCATGTCCTTTATTCCTTTCTGATGAGAATATGTTATAAAAAACGATACCATTTTTAAGAGATTTTTGTAAAAAGAAAAGGCTTATAGAGAAAAGAATGAAATTGGAGGGAGGAGAAGTGAGGCAAAAAGGGCTATAGAGATTGTTATATTTGAAAAATAGTTGTTTGCAATGAAAAATCCCTGAAGCATAACTGCTTCAGGGATTGATAAATTATAAACTTATGCTTTCGTCATACCAAGTAATACAGCGCCGCCGATAATTAAAACACTACCTAGTGCAATAAAGATCAATTGACGTTTTGTTTTCTTTTCACCTAAGAAGACAATCGCACCGAAAGTTGAGATAACGATACCAGTTTGAGACAATGGGAAGCTTGTTGCTACTCCAACACGTGGTAAGGAAAGAAGTAAGAATAAGTTTCCTGTTCCCCATAGTAAACCAGACAAAGCATTACGAATTGCATATTTGTTAAATGGTTTATGTTTAGATGTCAGTACAACTGCACCGACAAACATACCAACTGCCTGTGGTAAAATAGCAGACCAACCATCAATGTTATACCAACGAATAATAATTACATATACAAGATAGCCGAAAGTAGAAACAATTAAAGTAAGAAGTCCTTTTTTCAATTGTCCTGGTGGCTGTGCATTTTCTTTATCATCTAATGATGTGAATACAACACCAACTACGATTAATAGGATTGCAATCGTTCCCAGAACAATCGTTGTTGTAGTAGTCCACTCATGGAAAGCGATAACTCCAAAAATAGAAGTTGCAACAAGTTGCATACCAGTAGAAATTGTTACAGTAGTAGAAACACCTAGCTTTTCAACTGTTTTTAATTGGTTCACTTGTCCTAAAGCCCAGAATAAACCTGAAATAAAGCCAACAATCAAGACTGTCATTGTTAAAGTTGGTTGAGTAAATACATACATAATTGTTGCGAAGAATAGAGCACCGATTGTCATACCTACCGTTTGGCTATATGCACCACCGCCCATTTTTACGCTTACTAATAAGATGTTTCCCCATGCAATCGCAGGAAGAAGCGCTAATAAAATGTCCATTACAAGACTCCCTTCATTTCACTATACCAATATAATTACATATCGTTCTAACGATCGGTAATGCACCACTAATAGAGTAGAAGATTACCGATCGCTAAAACAGGATGAAGAACTTACGATATAAATGCGTTTTCATTTCTTCAATTTTTGAAACACCTCCATATAATAACAGGAAATTGCCTATTTTAGAAAGTAAATTCAAATAAAATGTATATTTGAATAAAAAGTAAAATTCAGTTATTTCCTATCCCAATATTTTATTTCCTAAGAAATAAAGAAGCAGCTTCGAAAAAAGCTGCTTTAGGAAGTGGTGATGCGCTTATTAATCAGTTGAATACATAATAAGAATAGAAGTGACATGCTAATCGTTATAATTACAAGTGTCCAAGCGAGTTGCATATTACTTGCATCAATAGCCATATAAATTGCAGTTGGGATTGTCTGTGTTTTACCAGGAATGTTCCCAGCAAACATGAGTGTAGCACCAAATTCACCAAGTGCACGAACGAAGCTCAAAATCATCCCGCTTAGTAATGCAGGAAATGCAAGCGGAAGTGTAACGTGTAGGAAAACTTGATATTCACTAGCGCCAAGGTCACGAGCGCTCTCTTCAATTTGTACATTCGCAATAGAAAACCCTGTCTTCGCTGATTGGTACATAAGCGGAAATGCAACAACCGTAGAAGCGATGATAGCAGCAGTAGATGTGAACATAATGGACTGCTGAAATAATGATTCAATCCACTTTCCGATCGGGCTATTATTTCCGAAAATGATAATGAGAAAAAAGCCAATTACAGTTGGTGGAAGTACCATTGGTAACAAGAAAATAGTTTCTAGTATTACTTTATATCTCCAGGAGGAGCGTGCTAGCGCCCGCCCGATAATCGTTCCTAAAATTGTAACGATTATTGTGGCGCATGCAGCTACTTGCAAAGATAGAAAGATTGGTGACAAAATAGCATCAAAGTTCATTGGACTTATGACAGGACTGTAAATCCATATTTCTTAAAGATAGATTGCGCATTTTTTGACTGCAAATACTCATAAAATGAATTCGCCTCTTTCTTATGCTTAGACTCTTTTATAACCCCTAAAGGATAGTGGATTGGCTCATGAGAGGAAGCTGTTGCTTTCTCGCCAATCTTTACTTTGTCTGAAATGAGGGCATCTGTTTTGTATACAATACCAGCATCAACATTGCCTGTTTCTACATATGTTAACACTTGGCGAACATCTTTTGTAAATACGACTTTATTTTGAATGTCATTCCAAAGGTTTTCATGTGTAAGAGAAGCCTTTGCGTATTTTCCTGCAGGTACAGATTCGGGTGTACCAAGTGCAATTTTTTTGATTTTCTCATCTTTTAAATCTTGAAATTTTGTAAGAGAACTATCTTTTGGAACGACTAGAACTAGTTCGTTTCCAAGAAGGTTTTTCTCTTCTTTTTCATCAATGAAGCCTTTTTTAACAAGGGTTTGGAATTTATCTTCTGCTGCAGAGAAGAATAAATCGGCAGGCGCACCTTGTTCAATTTGTTGTTGAAGTGCACCAGAAGCACCGAAGTTAAAAGAAAGTTGAATATTTGGCTCTTTTTCTTTATATTGTTTTTCAATTTCTTTTAATGCATCTTGTAAGCTTGCAGCAGCTGAGATAGTCAGCTCGACTGTTTTTTCTTCTTTAGCAATTGATTTCTCTTTCTTATCTCCGTTTGTACATGCAACACTAAATATAAGAAGAAAAGAAAGTATAAGTGCCCCGATGGATCGCAATGTAAACTTGTTCATAAAAAAATCCCCTTTTGTTTTAATATAATTAATTATAACTAAATATAATTAATTATAACTAGTTATAATTGAATATAATTTGAACGATGTAGTTGTTTTTAAAATATAGGAGAAATATTCTTTTCTTTGTTACAATGAAGAAAGAAAGTGAGGAATCGTCTATGGATCATCATTCCTACACAACGGAAGAGGTAGCAAAGCGATTAAAAGTATCAAAACTAACTGTATACGACTTAATTAAAAAAGGTGAACTGCCTTCTTATAGGGTTGGTAGACAGATGCGCATTGATGCAGCGGATTTAGAACAATATATAAAGCAAATGAAAACAGGGAAGGTACAAGCTACTCCTGTAAAAAACGATGGTAATCGTATCTCGAATACATGTATTATTAGCGGACAAGAACTAACGCTAGATATGTTGGCAAAGCGTATAGAAAATCGTCTGCTAAATTCTAATATATTGCGGGCATATCAAGGTAGTTTAACGAGTCTAGTGAAAATGTATCAAGGTGAAGGCAGTATCGTTAGCTTGCATTTATTTGATGGCGAAACGGGTACGTATAATGTGCCTTATGTAAAACGTATTTTGGTGGGACAGCCATGTATTATGATTAATTTATTAGCAAGAAATGTTGGGTTTTATGTGCAAAAGGGGAACCCGAAGAAAATAAAGACATGGGCTGACATATCTCAATCTGCTATCAGATTTGTAAATCGAGAAAAAGGTTCTGGTATTAGGGTATTAGTGGATGAGCAATTGCGAATTCAAAAATTAAATAAAGAACATATTAGCGGATATGAACGAGAAGAATCGAATCATCTTGGTGTTGCCTCGCAAGTTGCGAATGGGAAAGCTGATGTTGGGGTAGGATCAGAAAAGTTTTCGCAAATTGTAAATGTAGATTTTATTCCAATCATGAAAGAGCAGTATGATTTAGTAATTTTGAAGAATAAAGAAAATGAAGAGCTTATCGAAGTTGTGAAAGAAATTCTGCAATCGGAAGAATTTCATAATGAATTAAAAGCAATTGGTGGATATGATATGACGAAAACAGGTCAAATTATATATGAAACAAACTAAAAAGCTGCTTGTCTATAAGACGAGCAGCTTTCTCTATATATAAAGGGGTTTGGGGAAACGAATTGTTAAACAAGACTTTGAGCAAGTGCGTAAATGAAAGCTGTAAGAAGAGTTGCTCCACTTGCAAGGCCTATAAAGTCTGATTTGTTGAATGTAATGTTGTTCATCATGATCTCTCCTTATTTGTTTAATGTAGTTGCAACAGATTTTGCATCAACAAGTGCGGATAGCACCATGCCCATTGTATTTAAAAATTTGTTTGATTTCATATTGTTCATTATGCGTATCCGCTCCTTTTCGAATTGTTGTTGCCCTGCTTATGTCTTAATTATAGGAAATATGGTCACCTGCAACTATCGAATTAGCTTACGAAAGACTTACACTTTTGTAAGAAAAAAAGACATTCCTGTAAGAATGTCTTTTAAAGCAAATTAATGTGATGATGCTCTTTAATTGTTTTTAAAAAGCTTCGCATCGAATTGGTCATGTAACTATCTTTACGACGTATGAAAACTGTTGAAATGCTGCCGTATTTCTCGGGAATTGGATGGCAGTGTACTTTACCTGCTGTAGAAAGGTGTTGCACCGCAGACTGGGGAACGAGTGTAATCCCAAGACCGAGTGCTACACTATTTAATATAGTTTCTAATATGTTAAATTCCATAATTCTTTTTGGTAGTAAACCTTCATCTTTAAGCCATCGTTCTAGTTTGGAACGGTAGCCACATCCTTGATTAAAAACGAGTAGGGGCGTTGTTGTAAATTCTTCTATATGAAAAGCTTTATTTTGTGTTACAAGCATTAATTTTTCTGTACTAACATCGTATTGTTCGATTAGTGGATGTTTAATAGGACCTGATATAAAGGCACCATCTAATTGGTGATCAAGTACTTCTCTAATAAGTCCTTCCGTTAGACCAGCTTGTAATGATAAATCGACATTTGGATAGCTTTTATAGTAAGAAGACAAAATGGTAGGTAATGTACTTACTGTTTCGACTGTACCGATTTTTAATATACCAGATGGTGTTTCACTATCTAAAAATACTTGTTTTAGCTCTTCAACATCTTGCAAAATTTTATTAACATAAACGAGCATTTTCCTTCCTTCAGCTGTTAAAGTCATGCCTCGTTTATGACGATAAAAGAGCGGTGTTTTTAGCTCGTTCTCTAATTGTTTAATACGTGCTGTTACATTTGATTGTACGTAATTTAATTCCTTTGCGGCGTTACTGGCACTACCGTATTCAGCGACGCTTTGGAAGATTTGTAAGTCTCTTAATTCCATATTACGATCCCCCTTGATGTTAACTATCATTATAAATGATAGTTAACATCATTTTGAATCATTTTACGTGATATATTTTTTCTTTTACAATTCTCTTTGTGCAAATAGAAAGAAGAGGAGGATTGTGGTGAGAAGAGGTCAAATGATAATAGGCGCTTTGGCGTGTTTAATAGCAAGTATGTCATGGGGAGCGATGTTTCCAGTTGCTGATCATGCACTAGAATACATAGATCCATTTTATTTTTCACTTATTCGCTATGGAGCAGTGGCGATAGTACTGATTGTATTATTATTAATGAAAGAAGGAAAACAGGCATTTCGTTTAGAGGGAAGAGGAAAGTTGCTCGTCTTTTTTGGAACGATGGCGTTTACTGTATATAATGTACTCGTATTTTTAGGTCAAATGTTAATGGGGAAATCAGGTGTAATGGTAGCATCCATTATGGAAGCACTTATGCCGATGATTTCTATTTGTATTTTATGGGGATATAAGCATATAAAACCGAAAAAGTATATGATAACGAGCATGATTATTGCTTTTGTAGGAGCTGTGTTTGTTATTACGAAAGGTGACATGAGTTTCTTTTTAACATTGAAAGATAACATGTTTTCATTAGCATTTATATTTATTGGTGTTATAGGTTGGGTTATTTATACGATGGGTGGTCAAACGTGTAGCGATTGGTCAACATTACGCTATTCTACGTTGACGTGTGTATTTGGTACAACTGTCACAGGAATAATAACGGTAATTATTACGGCGCTTGGATATGTTTCAGTTCCGAGTATAGAAACGATTTCTATTGTGAAATATGATTTATTATTTATGATGACATTACCAGGTATCGTAGCGTTACTTGCTTGGAATTATGGTGTGAAAGTTTTATCGTCTATTAATGGGATTTTATTTATTAATTTTGTACCCATTACGACTTTAGTTATTATGATGATGCAAGGATATCAAATAACAACGTTTGATATTGCAGGAACTTTACTTGTTATTGCAGCACTTATTCGCAATAACGTTTGTCAAAGAAAAGAAGAAAATATAAATAAACAGGTTTTACAAGAAGAGCAATTACGCCAAGCTGTTTAATAGGTAATTGGAGGATTTCGCATGTTAGAAAGTTTATTGTTTTTCTTTGCTGCCGGAGTTGCTTGCGAGCTTGCAGCTATTAATCGAAATGGTCGTAAAAATATAAAACAACAAGCTGAACTGATACAGCTTTTAAAAGAATTAAAGGAAAGAAAAATGTAAAAAGACGACCGGGCATAGACGGTCGTCTTTTCTATTACTATTTATATAAAGGGGAAAGGGGACACAAAGTTTATATAAGCGTAGCAGCGTAAATAAAAGCAGTAAGAAGAAGGGAGCCGCTAGCTAATCCTAAAAAATCTAATTTGTTAAAAGTGATGTTATTCATAATACATTCTCCTTACTTGTTTCTTTCTGACTTAATTATATGAAATATTGCAAGAAGTAACTATCGAATTAGCTTACAAGAAAATTACACTTTTGTAAGAATTGAAATGTAACAATTAATACTTAAAATTGTTAC
The DNA here is from genome assembly GCF_050279585.1 of Bacillus sp. NPDC094064. Classification (NCBI taxonomy): domain Bacteria; kingdom Bacillati; phylum Bacillota; class Bacilli; order Caryophanales; family Bacillaceae; genus Bacillus; species Bacillus sp. NPDC094064. The sequence goes on along the minus strand of NZ_JBNNUI010000015.1, from coordinate 43,347 downwards.
CAACTCCTAAAACTTAGTGTTATAATTGTTGTAAGAAAATGATTATAATTCGGATATTCAGAAAGGAACGAAACAAATGTATAAACCAATTACATTTTTGTTGAAATATATATTTAAAACGGCTGGGAAAGTAGAAGTGCAAGGGAGAGAGAAGTTACCAGAAGGTGGCCCGTATGTTGTTGCGTGTACGCATACAAGTTTTATGGATGTGCTAATGTTAGCGACAGGAATGTATCCGACTGAGATTCATTACATGGCAAAAAAAGAATTGTTTGAAGGGAAATTTAAAAATTGGTTCTTTAAAAATGTAAATGCATTCCCTGTAGATCGTGCGAATCCAGGGCCGAGTACACTCAAAATTCCATCACGGCTATTAAAAGAAGGAAAAGTGGTAGGGATTTTTCCGAGTGGGACGAGATCATCAGAAGATGTTTCATTAAAAGCTGGGGCTGTTACGATTGCGCTGCGTTCTAACGTTCCATTAGTGCCGGCAGCTTATATTGGTCCATCAAGTGTGAAAGAATTAATAAAAGGGAAAAAGGCGCAATTAATTTTTGGTGATCCAATTCAAATTGATGCTGGAGAACAAATAGATCGGAAAACAGCTATGAATATGATGACGGATCAATTAAATGAGAAGTTTGAGGAGCTAAAGGAAGTTTTGCAGTCGAATCAAAAATAAGAAAAGACGACCGGGCATAGGCGGTCGTCTTTTTCTATATAAAGGGGAAAGGGGACACAAAGTTATACAAGCGTAGCAGCGTAAATAAAAGCAGTAAGAAGAATCGAGCCGCTAGCTAGTCCTAAAAAATCTAATTTGTTAAAAGTGATGTTATTCATCATACATTCTCCTTACTTGTTTAATGTTGAAGCAACAGATTTTGCATCAATAAGAGCGGATAATACCATACCCATTGTGTGTAAGAAATTGTTTGATTTCATATTGTTCATCATATAAATCCGCTCCTTTTTGAATGGTTGTTGCCCTGTTTCTGACTTAATTGTATGAAATATTGCGGAGAGTCACTATCGAATTAGCTTACAGGAAAATTACACTTTTGTAAGAAAAACGAATGAAGGTGTAATGATAAGAGGATTTGACATATGTTCATAGGATTCATTAAGTTAAAAAGAGAGGTGAGTGTATGGCTAATATTAAAGATATTGCAAAGATGGCTGGGGTTTCAGTTACAACTGTTTCGAGGGTACTAAATGATCATCCATACGTAAGTGAAGAAAAAAGGAAAGTTGTTTTAGAAATAGTTGAGCAATTGAATTACTCACAAAACGCAAATGCTGTTCATTTATCGAAAGGGAAAACGAATATTGTTGGTGTGATTTTACCGTATATTAATCATCCGTGTTTTGATGCGATGGTGGGCGGAATGATGGAGGTTGCGTTAGCTCGTAACTATAAGGTGCTACTTTGCCAAACAAACTATAATAAAAAAGAAGAAATGAAAAGTTTACATATGTTAAAAACAAAACAATTGGATGGTCTCATTATTTGTTCTCGTGCGAATGATTGGGAAACGGTAGAGCCGTATGCTTCCTACGGGACAATTGTTGCTTGTGAAGATAATGATATTTCAAATATCTCAAGTGTATATACGAATCATTCGGCGGCCTTTCAATTCGGAATGAATTATTTGATTGAGAAAGGTTATAAAAAAATTGGTTATTGTACAGGAAGGAAATTAGGACCGAGTAGTCAAAAGCGTTTTGATGTTTATAAACAGCAATTGCAATCTATAGATGAAGAAGTTAATGAAGAATGGATTTTTACAGAATGTTTTACGTTAGAAGATGGTGTGAGAGCTGCTCATAAGTTAAAGGGGATGCAGGATCTTCCTGAAGCGTTAATAGTGGCGGGAGATGAAGTTGCGATTGGGGTTATGACAGAAGCTGAAAAATTGGGTATTCAGGTTCCTGAGGATTTAGCGATCATTGGCTTTGATAATCAACCCATTTCACAAGTGTTGCAACTTACAACTATTGATCAAAATTTAAAGGAGATAGGTAAAAAGGCCTTTGAAATGTTTTATAGGCAAATAAGTGATGAAAGTTCTAAACAAGAAAAAGTGGAAATTCCATATGAACTTGTGGAACGTTCTACCGTTTAGTTTTAATCCGTTATGTGTATAATCGCATAACGGATTATTTTTTTGAAATATCTTTGACAGGAAACGCGTTTCATAATTTATAAAGGAATTAAACCGGTCTGTAATAATCCATGGATTCTTTTCAAAAATAGTATTTGGAGGGTAACTAACTGTTACGATTTATTTAACCAATTATAACGAAAGTTAATTAAATATATCAGTAAGCCCTGCTAGTCAAGTGATTGGCTAGTAGTGAGGGGTAACTGCGGGCAATCCCTAAAGCTGATTGAACTACAACGTGGCTAGAAATAGCGAGCGTGAATGTTGCGAAAGCAGAAAAAATCAATCAGATCGTGCAAGGTTAAATCCTAAACATTAGAACAATGGGTCTTCCGCCTCGAATCATCTAAGTCAAAATGGATAAGATGAACGTTCAACGACTATCTCGTATAACTGACGAGAGTACATCACAGGCCTATGGTGGTGGAAAAATCCTCTATCTCTAAAGAGATAAACATATAGTCTGCGCTCATGTGAAAACAGGAGAAGTTCATAAGAGAACTGGCTAAGGAATTGCGCCCTTAGTTGAACGAGATACATTTAATTAAATCTATCAAACCTCATTGAACCTATCGAACATATGTGCTAAATTAGATTCAATGAGATAAGAATAATAATGAAATTTTTACGAGTTAGTCAAGTATCAGAATTAACAGGTTTGCATCCGAGTAGTCTCAGGAGAATGCTGGTGGAACACGCTACGATTCAGAAGAACAAATCTTTCATTAAAGGAAAGACTGGTTATAGGAAAGAAAGTAGTTCATATTCAGTCCATTGGAGAAGTGAAAACAAGCCAACAACTACCAAGAAACAAAAAAACATCCAATCCAAGAGTTACATTTGACGGTCGTTACTGGTGGATTAGTGTAGGGTTCCAAGAAGACTTTGAATCCCAAGAACTAACCGATGAGTCGATTGGTGTGGATGTTGGTTTAAAAGATCTTTTTGTAGCTTCTAATGGCATGAAAGAACGAAATATAAACAAAGATGCCAAGGTTAAAAAACTTTTGAAAAGGAAAAAATCAGCGCAAAGAGATATGTCTAGGAGATTTAAAAAAGGTGTAAAAATTCAATCTGCCGGATATGAAAAAGCGAAAACTGAGCACCTGCGGTTATCTAGGAAAATTACGAATATCCGAAATAACCATATCCATCAAGCAACAGCTAAATTGGTGAAAACCAAACCAATGAGGATTGTTGTGGAAGACTTATCTATTTCAAACCTGTTAAAAAACAAAAAACTATCGAAAGCATTTTCATTTCAAAAATTAAACTTCTTCTTTCAATGTTTGTCATACAAGTGCGAGAAGTACGGCATTGCGTATGTAAAAGCTGATAAATGGTTCGCTTCAAGCAAGATTTGCTCATGTTGCGGCGTTAAATACGGCCATTCAGTTCAACCAGAAGGACAGTGGAGTGTAAAGATTCGTGAATGGCGTTGTGCTTCATGCAATAGTTATCACGATAGGGATGTAAATGCTGCGATAAATTTATCAAGATGGGTAAAATAAATGCTTGATAATAGGAGGTAACGATACTGCCTCGTGTGGAGTGTTATACCCCTCGTCCCTTTGGGGCTGCGAGAACACGATGAAGCACTAACTTGTATAAATTTGATTGAATTGTATAGATTTAGTTAAGTTTATCGTATCGGATATGCATGAATGAACTTTTATTGAGTATGAAAAAGTATGTAGAGGACGATGAAAAGGTTTTGGCTTTTTTAGTAGGGATATTTGAGAAGGATAATTTTACGTTATCGTATCAATATGGGATTTTTGTTGCCACTACTAGACGTCTCCTGTTTTACGGGAAATTTCCGTACTATCCTTCAACATTTAAAGAGTACTCATATTTGCATATAGATAGCATAGATTTTCATCCGTACTTTGAGTTTACGTGTAATCATGAAATGGTTAGAGCTAAGCATATTCAGAGAGGGAATGTGGAGCGATTTGTCCGTATAGTTAGAGCAAATATGAATAATTAATCATCCCTTTGTTTAAACATAATATCTTGGTCTTTATGAGGGAAAATGAGGAATAAAAACCACTTCTAAACCTCTAGGAGATAGTGATACAATGTCAAATGGGGGGAGGGTATGAACTATGGTTAATCAACGTATAAAGGAAATAACACTAATTACAATTGGTTCATTATTATTCGCAATTGGTATTAATTATTTTGCAATTCCAAACCGTTTATCAGAGGGTGGCATTATTGGTGTAACGGTTGTTACGTATTATTTATTTGGTTGGTCGCCAGGGGTTGTGAATTTTGCTATAAATGCAGTTTTACTGGCTATTGGCTATAAATTTTTTGATAAGAAAACGATGGTTTATACAATTTTAGGGATTGTAGAAACATCTTTGTTTTTATATGTTACAGAACATATTGAGTATCATGTGAATAGTGATACGTTATTAGCGGCACTATTTGCTGGTGTGTTTGTCGGTGTCGGGTTAGGCTGTATGTTCAAAGCTGGAGGTACATCAGGAGGATCGGCAATTTTAGCACAGTTAGCAAATCAATATTTAGGTTGGAGCGTTGGTAAAGGTGTACTTATTATTGATATTGTTGTAATTGCTGGTTCTGTATTTATAATAGGACAAGAAAAAGCAATGTATACGCTTGTTGCTGTATTCATCGGAGCGAAAGTGATTGATTTCATTGTAGAAGGAATGGATACAAAAACGGCTGTTACGATTATTTCGAATCAACCAGACTTGATCCGCGAGGCGATTACGAAAAGCATGACACGTGGCGTCACTGTATTGGAAGGGCGCGGCGGATATACAGGTAGAAATAAAGAAGTGTTATATGTTGTTATAAATAAACAAGAACTTGTTAGATTAAAGCAAGTTATTAGTCGAGTAGATGAAGATGCTTTCGTTGTTATCCACGACGTACGTGATGTACTTGGCGGTGGCTTTAAAGCAAGCTAAAAGATGAACGAATAAATTCGTTCATCTTTTTTTATTACAAAAATGTAAGGGTAATGTAATGGGATTCAATGGTAGATTATATTCCTTCTTTTTAAAATAGATGTATAGATATCCTGCGGAGGAGGAAGGTTTATTATGAAGAAAAAAATGATCACTACTGTAGTAGCGATAGTAGTAATAGTAGTAATGTTACTGCCTACGAAACTTGGACCGGTTATCGATAAATATAATCCGCTTTATAAGACGAAAGAATATTATACGGTTGTGAATACAATTGGTCAGCATATTGGTGATGAGTGGTATGAATATGAATTTATTGCATTTGATGAACGTGGAAAAGAGCAAAAAATAAAGAAGACTGTTAAGCATATGTTAAAGAGAGATGAAGCGTTAAAGGTGTACGCAAAAGGACGCTATGGAGAGTCGATTGAAGAAATTGAAGCTGTAAATATTCCTATTCATGCGAAGAGTAAACTTTTAGCGATGAGATAGCGGATTATACCCCCGCTTATTTTTTGTCGAAAATAAAAATACTAGGTAGGGGTATTTGTGGGTGCGTGAAAAAGCCTTAGTCCATATGAACTAAGGCTTTTTTTATTATATAAAGGGGAAGGGGGTACATTGTAGTAGCGTGAGTGAAAGGTATAAGAAGAGTAGACTACTAGCAATGTAATTTGGTTATGTGAGTGTTCTTCTTATTTGGCTTGCTTTCTAACCTTATTGTACGAAATATAGGTAAGGGGAACTATCGAATTACATTACATATAGCTTACAAACATGTAAGACTCCTGTAATGCAATTCGATAGTTAAAAGATAGTAAATTTACTATAGTATAAGTAGAAAGTCTCAATGTATTACTTTCTGTTTGTAATGAAGAATGAAAAATGAAAACCAACTAACTTTGAATAGCCCTCATCTTAGCTTAAGATGAGGCTCTTTTTTTAAACCTTACAACATTGTAAGGTTTACGTAAGTTAATTCGATAGTAATTTTGTCATATTTTTTGCATAATAGATACAAATAGATAAAGTAATTAGGGATTTAGTAAGAAGGGGGAAAAATGGGATGCGTAAAGAAGAAGTAGTGAAGTTTCCAATTAAAGATTTCTGTAGCTACTTTACCGTTGCCGTAGTGTGTATTGGATTATTTGATATAATAACAAACTTAGTTGTTAAATAATATAGATAAAAAAACAAGAAGGGAGATCCTTTCTTGTTTTTTTTATGGGGGCATAAAGATGAAATGGATTGATAGCCATATACATGTTGATCAATATAAGGATGAAGAGAAACGTAGATTACTTATAGATGTAGAAAACAGCAAAGAGATACAAGGGCTTATTACAGTATCTATGAATTATCGATCATGTCTAGAAACTCTATCTTTAGCAAAGCGATATCCTTTTGTACATCCAGCAATAGGTTTTCATCCGGAGCAACCGATTCATAAAGAAGAATGTGAGAAAATTTATAAACTAATTGAAGATCATGTAGAGGACATAGTTGCGATTGGTGAAGTAGGCTTACCATATTATTTAAGAAAAGAAGATGAGCACATTGCTATCAATTCGTATATATCAGTGTTACAACGGTTTGTTGAACTAGCTAGTAAATATGATTTACCAATTATATTGCATGCAGTGTATGAAGATGCTGATATTGTATGTGATTTATTGGAGAAATATAAAGTTTTACGTGCACACTTTCATTGGTTTAAAGGAAGTGAAGAGACAATGAAACGGATGATGAAGAATGGTTATTATATTTCTATCACACCGGATATTTTACATAAGGAGAAAATTAGAAAAATTGTTTCGTATTATCCACTTGAATATATGATGGTAGAAACGGATGGGCCGTGGGAATTTCAAGAGAATGTTATGACGCACCCAAGAATGATCCGAGAGGTACTTAAAGAAATCAGTGTCATAAAAAACATACCTGTTGATAAGGTTGCAGAAACAATATATGAAAATACAACGCAGTTTTATTTGAAAGGATAAAAGAGTTATGCTGGTCCTTTTTATTATGGAGGAATAGAAATTGAGTTTATTTATGAAGATAATCAATGGGTCGTTAAAAACATGCCGTGTTTTGATTTAGGTTTAAAAAACCACCAAGCGTTTCGCTTGGTGGTTTTTTATTAGGACTCTAATTTTTTCCCGCGTCTTAATAATAAAAGAAAGACAATGATAATGAATCCAAGTATAAGGAAGAACCCATATTGTTTTATATAATCAATTATATCAGTTGCACTTGTTGGTTTTTCAACATGAATGCCGTCTTTATTAGTAGTAATATGAATATCGTTCATTTTTACTTCGTTCGTCTCTTTTTTTAAATCGATCCATTCTATGTTTGGAATGCTTTCCAGATCTTTTAAAACTTCTTTTAATGGTTCCACCCCTAAGTAAGGATGATAGAATGCACCGATAATGCCATCAGATAGTTTTGCAACAGATACAGCACGTTCCTTCATCTTTGCAATAGCTTGTGGCTTATCTTCTTCAATAAAGCCAACTGTTTCAGGCATTAATTTCATTCCATGTAAAAATGATGGTGTACTTGTATAAAATGGTGAGTGCATGGATCGCCAAGTTGTATCATTTAACTGTAGTTGTCCTACATAAGTTGAAAAGTACCTCGATAATATTTCATACCCTTTTTGAGACATTGTGTAATGAGGCGCTTCAAATGCAACAGGATATAGTTTAGCATCTACAAGTTCTTGAATGCCTTTTTCGATATGATCAGTCGTATATTGTTCTTCAAACTCTTCCCCTTTTTGTACATATTGGTTATATGCTTCTGTATTAGGAAAATCATCCTTTGTTTTTGGTTTTTCATGTTTCGGTTGACGAATTGGTTGATCTGTTTTTACGTCCCAAAATTCAAAGCCTTCACCAGTTTCACTGTCATAAAATTGGTGAGTATAGCCATGCATAATGATGGAGGCACCATCATCTTGCATAGAGCGTAAAAGATCGACTAATTCGGGTTTGTCTTTTAAGTGTATCGTTTTTCCTGTATCCGGATCTGTATATACCGGAATGACCGTAATCATGTAAGGGATCTTCTTCTCTTTTAGTAATTCAGCAATTTCTTTTAATTGATTTATATCTGCGGCCGGATGAACGTCTTCAAGACGTAAATAAGCTGCAGTTTTATTTGTCGTAGGCTTTTGTCCGAAGTAAGAGAATAACATTTCACCGACATAATGAGAAATCCAATCAAAGAGATTTGGCGTTGCAACGTAATAAGATGTTTCGTTTTGAACAATTAATGGATTTGTGTTATTAGAGCTTAAAGCATTAGCAAGAATGGTTCCGTTCGTATCAAACGATTGAATTAATCGTTCCTCTTCTAAGGTGTTTTTTAGCTTCTTGCTTGGATATTCAATTTTTTTAACTCGTATATCATCGCTTTTCAATGTAATGAAAGAAAAACGATTAGATAGTTGTTCGACATTTTGTCCTAACACTAAGACAGGACCTGAGAATTTTTCTAGAAATTGTTTTGTTTCATCAGAAAACTCTTCTTTTTTTTCACCGATATAGACAATATGTGTATAAGAAGATGCGCTAGTAATTGTAGTTGCCTCTTTCAAGCTTTTCACAGTTATATCATTTGTAAAATGTCCTAACTGAGTATTAAGGATTTGGACATTATTTGAAACCTTATCGTCTGTTGTACTATATAGAACAAGTACCTTTGGTTTTGATGATGTTTGTGCAGAGGTATGTATAGGGATGAGTAGTACAATGCTGAACAAGAGTAGTAGGTATTTTTTCATTTTGCGTTCTCCTATTCTATATATGGAATTCAACTTACAATTATATATAAGAAAGAAGCTGTGGTCCAATTATGTTACATTTTTACATGAATTTACCATTATTTTATTCGCAAAATCAGTCTAAAGCATGATGATAATATGTAAAGCTATTTGCTATGATGAAAGAGTAAGAGAATGATAGAATGTAGGTAATTGTAAAGAGAAGAAGGCTGAAAGGGGACAAATTTCAGCAGAGGAAGAGGTAGAGATAGTGAAGAAATTCTTTGTAGGATTTTTAGTTGTTCTTGGAGTATATTTATATTTCCAAGGAAAGTCTGAAGGAATGGATAAGCTAGTGAATGAGACAAGTTATGTTGATTCAGAAGAAGCGAAACAGATGAAACAAATCATTATAGAGGAAGCAAAGAAAGTAGATCTTCCGGAATGGATACCTCTTACAATTGCCGAACATGAAAGTCGGTTAAATCCAAGAAGTGTTGGAGATAATGGAACTTCATTCGGATTGTTTCAATTGCACCGTGGTGGCGGACTTGCGCCGGATCATTTCACTGATGATGAGCTGAAAGATCCACGTATAAATGCACAAATTGCAATGCCGCATTTAGTGAAAGGATATAAGCGCGGGGTGCAAAAAGGTTTAACTGATTTTGCATTACTAAAATATGTAGCGAATACATCTGGATGGCCAGGAAATTTAGGACCAGAGTGGACGGATAACAATATGAAGTATAACGTTGGGTTAGAGGAAGTGTACTATCGAAATAAAGGTGTAATAAAGTGAGACCTTAATCAGCGGGATAACAGAGTAGGTTTTCTATACCTACTCTGTTTTTTTATGAATCATTTCATCCTTTTCTCTCGTGAAGTACTGTGCTAGTTGTATTTTCACCTCTTCTAGTTTTGTAGAAACTTGCGGTATTTTATATCCTACATACAATGGTGAAACGACAAAACGTGGAACAACTTTACAAATGATTTTTCCATGTAAGTGATAGAAGAATAAGTTATAGCTACTGCATCCTTTATGGAAATCTGTTAGTATGTAGCGTACAGTTTGCTGAATATAATTTGCCATTTCATCTATGAATTCAACATCTTCACTGATGATGTTAAATTCAGTAAAACCAATAATAGGACGATCTGAAATATTGAGTTCAATGCGTTCGTTTTTTTGTACAATTACTCCTTGGAAGTTGTCCTGATCTACGTTATTAAGGTAGTTTACATGTTTCATTCCAATAATTTGCATGTGTGCATGGTGCAAACTCCCACCTGAGAATGGACCGTGGTTTTTGTATAAAATCACAGACGTAAATTCCTCACTTTCCTGTAAGTTTAGCCAATGGTGAATAGAGAAACGAATTAGTTTTCTCATATGTTCTTCTGTATATGTTGCAATATGGTCTTCACAATTATCTGTTTCGATCAGCACCGTTTGAAACGTATCTTTTAATGTAGGGAATTTATTTTTCAACCAAATAATTGAGCCCTCAGTTGCTAAAATATCCGTTAAATTTTCTCTGTCACAAAAAGGACATGTAGTGCTTCTGTTCCGAATACTCTCTGGTTTTTGTTTACCGATGTCGTTTAAAAAATATAGTTGTTGTGTATCCATTTGTATATATGCCCCTTTAAAATATGTGTAAAAATCCCGCTTAATACATTCGGGAAAAGGAGGAGGAAATCCTTTAAAGGAAATAGGAAAAATAAAAGACAAGATATCCTCATTCCGATAGGGTACCTTGTCTTTTATTTTTTCTTTAATAGTGTGTAGGGATAATATAGAGGTTTTTCATTCTGTTTCTTTTTTCTATGTTTTATTGTGTATAAGGCAATTGCTGTACTTGCGATTACAATAATGGCTTTCTTCATATTCATAGACCCCTTTTTATTGTTGGTTTAGTTCTTGGCTAACTGCTTTTGCATCGACTAAAGCATGTAAAAGCATTTTTACCATGTTCATCATATTTTCTTCACCCCTTTTTATAGTTCGTTTAGTTCTTTTACAACTGCTTGTCCGTTCACTAATACCTCAAAGATTGCTTTTACGATTTCTTTCATCATGATTGTTTCCTCCTTGTGTTTGTCTCTCTTGTTTACATCTTTATTGTATAGGGAGGCACCTTTTCGTACTATCGCTTTCCATTACGTGAACATAACAGTTTTGTAAGATTTGATGTCACTTATTGAAATGTTTAGTCTATCTTCATTATTTTCAGAAAAATGACTATTCAAACATGAAATGGGAAAGTATAATAAAGAAGTAAGTATTAAATTCCGTACGAAAGAGGTGAATGAGATGAAACGTTCTTTAGCTGCACGTGCCAAATTTTTAGATTTTATCTATTATTGTCGTGCGATTTTTCATGATGTAGTTGTTAACGGGATACGTCTGTCCTTTTTTAACAATTGCATAGTAGCTATTGAACGATAGAAATCTCTTCACCCATTTTTTATAAACGTGTGAAAAGGGAGCTATTTGGCTTCCTTTTTCTATGCCGAAAACCATGGGGAATGTTTCTTTCCCATGGTTTTTTATATTGAAAGGAGTACGGAAAATGACTATTTGTAGTGTAAATAATGTAACGAAATCTTTTGGTGGAAACATCATATTTGAAAATATATCGCTTGAAATAAAGAACGGTGAACGTGTTGGGTTAGTTGGTCGTAACGGTAGTGGGAAGACAACAATCTTTCAGCTTCTGACAGGAAGGGAGAGTTTGGATGCAGGAGCTATTCATATGAAGAAAGGTACACGTATTGGTCATGTGGCACAAATCCCAAAATTTGATGAGGATATGACTGTATATGATGTATTGAGTTCCGCATTTAAAGCAGAAAAGGAATTAGAACAAGAAATGCATGTTTTAGAAAAGAACATGGCGGAAGAACAAGAACCATCTGCTTTGCAAAAATTAATGGAGAGGTACGGAGTAATCCAAGAAAACTTTGCGTTTCTTGGTGGTTATGAAATAGAAGCGAATATTATGAAGGTAGCAAATGGTCTACAGGTGACAGAACTATTCCCCCGATCATTTCTGGAGTTAAGTGGTGGGGAACAAACAAAAGTAAGCCTTGCATACATGCTATTGCAAAAACCAGATTTACTTCTATTAGATGAGCCAACCAATCATCTAGATTTGTTCGCCGTAGAATGGCTAGAGCAATTTTTAAAAGAATACACTGGAACAGTTGTAGTTATTTCACATGATCGCTATTTCCTAGATGAAGTTGTAACGAAGATTTTTGATTTAGAAGATGGAGAAATTCACGTGTATCATACGAACTATTCTCAGTTCGTTGAGGAAAAGGAAGAACGGTTGCTTCAGGAGTTTCAAGCTTATCAAGAACAGCAAAAGAAAATAAAGAAAATGAAGGAAGCCATTAAGCGTCTACGTGAATGGGCAAATCAAGCGAATCCGCCGAACGAAGGATTGCATAAGAGAGCGAGAAATATGGAACGTGCGCTAGAGCGTATGGAGAAATTAAAGAGGCCAATGTTAGAAAGAAAACAGATGGGGCTAGAGTTTGAAGGACAAGAGAGAAGCGGGAAAGATGTTGTTATCATGAAAGAAGTGAGTAAAGGTTTTGCAGACCACCCTTTATTTGAACGAGCGAATTTACATGTTCGTTTTCAAGATCGTGCGGCCATCGTTGGTCGTAATGGTACGGGAAAAACAACGCTACTAAAATTATTATTAGAAGAAATAGAACCAGATGTTGGAGAAATTCGGATTGGTAGTAGTGTTAAAATCGGTTATTTATCGCAGCATGCGTACGGAAATATGAAGAGTAATGTATTGGAAGCATTCAGAGAGTGTGTAGCTGTAACAGAGGGAGATGCAAGACATATATTAGCTAAGTTTTTATTTTATGGTCCAGCGGTGTTTAAGAAAGTAACACAACTGAGCGGTGGAGAAAAAATGCGTTTAAGACTCGCGCAACTTATGTATCAAGATATCAATTTTTTAATTTTAGATGAGCCGACAAACCATCTCGACATTGAATCAAGAGAAGTTTTAGAGGAAGCCCTTGAGCAATATAATGGAACGATTCTAGCTGTTTCACATGATCGTTATTTTTTAAATAAGTTATTTGAAAAGACGTATTGGATTGATGAGCGTAAATTATTTGAGTTTGCAGGGAACTATGCATGGGCGCGTCAAAAGTGGGAAGAAAAACTTGAGAAACAAGTAATAAAGCAAAAACGCCAAGGAAGAAAAAGCGTTGAAGTATCCCCTATAAAAAAGAAAGACGCTAGAAGTTTTGAGGAAATTGAAACCGAGTTAATGCATATAGAAGAAAGTATATATGCGATAGAATGTGAAATGGAACATGTAGCTGATGTTGAAAGACTTGAAAAATTATATGAGGAAAAAACGAAGAAAGAGTTGTTACGAGTAGAGTTATATAATGAGTTAGAGAATATTGTGGAGTAAAGGATAGAAAGTTAATCCCTTTCAGCTTTGCTGAAGGAATTAACTTTCTTTTTTATAACTATATTTTAAGTGGTAAATAAAAATTGTGTTTCACGTGAAACAGTAAATTCGATAAATATTTGTTACGCAATTTGTATAGTTCGTGGAATATGTGAAATGGTAAGGGGAATGACAAAATATAGGTTAATTATTTCCCGAGATATAACTATATGTAACAGAGAGATAAGATTGAAAATAAAAAGAAAGCAGAGTTACAGCTTTACACGCTGAACGCTGCTTTCTTTTTGTGTGGTATCTTCCCTTGTTGAAATGATAATAGCGGTCCCAAGCATAATAAAAAAAGCTAAAAAGAGGACGAACTTGGGGAAGAACGGGAATAGTAATAGTGCCCCGACTATTATAATTGTTAATAGTACATAGTGCAGGACATATTGGAATAGGTTGTCCATATTTTCGCCCCCTTTTTGGTAATTGGTTATTAGTATTCTATGTTCTATGATTAACAAATAGAATCAGTTTTTTATGATTTTTATAACGAAATAAAGGAGAATGATTGAGGAGTTTGTTTCAACAAGTAAACGTTGATGGATATCATAATCCGAAGTAGATGAATTAGCGAAGTAGACGTTAGAAACATTAGATATTGAAAAACGAAAAAAACTCTATAAAAAACTATATCAAGAGTTAAGCGAAGATCCACCTATAACCTTCTTGAATAATAGCAAAGTTGTGTCTGCACATCATGCACGAATTCAAGGATTACAAGAAACTAACTATAACGGTATTTTGTTAAGTTTACCTAAATTAAAGATAGAGTAATGATTTTAAAAAATTCCCAAAATATTTTTTTAGAAAGAATTGACAAAATATAATGAACAATATAAGCTAATAACCATAAAGTCTACCGGAAAAGTCGGAATAGGATTGTTACCCCTCAAAAAACATCTATTTTTTTACGATTAAAACCGACTTTTCCGATTGGCTATAAATGTTGCTGTGGGAGGCATACATAAGGTAAGTAGTTCAGAGGGTATAATCATAAAAAGTTAGGGTGGGGACAATGAAGACAAAGACGAAAAAATGGGCTGGTGTATTTTCGGTATTACTGAGTAGTTCGCTTGTGTTATCTGCTTGTGGGGGACAGGAGGATACGGCTTCTACAGAACCGGTAAAAAAGCAGGATTTAAAAGACGCTAAGATTGAATCAATTCCAGCGACAGATAAAAAGAAAAGTCCAGAGAAAGCAAATCAGCGAAAGGATACTTTTATTACAGCCATTTCTAAGCCAGGGGGAGTTTTCCTTCCATATTTCCAAGAGAATGGTTGGGATGGAAATGTAACGTCTGTTATTTTTGCGTCACTAGTCACAACAGACAAACAAAGTAAACCTGTTCCGGACCTTGCAGAAAAATGGGATATTTCTGCTGACCAATTAACATATACATTCCATTTACGTAAAAACTTAAAATTTAGTGATGGGTCGCCTTTAACAGCGGATGATGTAGCATTTACACTAACACTACTTCATGATAAAGCGTATGAAGGTGGATTGGATATTGCTCAGTATGCTGTTAAAGGCGGGAAAGAATATAAAGAAGGAAAAGCAACTTCTATTGAAGGAATTCAAGTTGTTGATCCACAGACAATTAAAATTACAACTGAAAAAGTTAATTCACAGGCGCTAACTAATTTAGGTGGCCCAGTGCTATCAAAAGCTTATTATGGAAAAGATTATAAACAAAATACAAGTTTAGACTATTTAAAAGCATTATATGGGCAACCGATTGCAGCGGGTCCGTATAAATTTGAAAAATATGTTCCAGGTCAAGAAGTACGCTTTGTTGCTAACGAAAATTATTATGCAGGTAAACCAAAAATCAAAAACTTTATTTACAAAATCACATCAGGTGATACTGGATTCCAATTATTCCAAACAGGTGAACTGGACTATAGTGGATTTAGAGCGAATCCTGAGAATATAGACCAATTAAAAGGATTAGAGTTTGCAAATATTAATCTTGAATCATCAAGTGATATTGCTTATATCTATGTAAATAATAAGAAGTCGTATTTGAAAGATAAAAAGGTACGCCAAGCACTTACTTATGGATTAGACCGTAAGAAGTATGTGGATACAGCTTTACAAGGATATGGCTCTGTTGCTAACGTACCAATTGCTCCAGTTTCATGGGCATATACAGAAGAAGGTATTAATAAGTATCCGCACGACGTAGAAAAGGCTAAAAAATTATTGGATGAGGCTGGTTGGAAATTAGGTTCTGACGGGGTTCGTGAAAAAGATGGTCAAAAATTAAAATTAACATACTATGCATCAAATACAGGTAAAACAAATGATATCTTTATTCCGATTGCAAAAGAAAGTTACAAAGAAATTGGTGTTGAATTAAATCCAGAGTTGATGGACTTTAATACGATGCTTTCAAAAGTAGGAAAAGGTGACTACGATTTAGCGGCAGTTTCAACACCAGGAATTAGTGATCCAAGTGAAGTTGTAAGTGAGTACTTATCAACTAATCCAAAAAGTGATACGGGTTATAATAATCCGAAAGTAGATGATTTGATTGTAAAAGGTATAGGAACGACAGATATTGAAAAACGTAAAGCGATTTATAAAGAGCTGTATAAAGAGTTAAGTGATGATCCACCAGTTATTTTATTAAACTATCGTAAACTACTTTATGCTCATAATGCACGTATAAAAGGAATTGATCCAGAAAAGTACGATGGCATCAGTTCCAACTTACCAGTGTTATCTATTGAACAATAAGGGTTGACCTAAATAATAGAAGACGTTTTTTCACACAGCAATGGAATGGTAGCTGTTTTGAAAAAATGTTCTTCTATTTTTAAGTAAATAGGATTGGGGAGACAAAAGGTGAAAACATATATCATTCGTAGGTTCCTTCAAATGATCCCTACATTGTTTGGTACATCTATTATTATTTTTTTCTTATTTGCACTTTTGCCGGGAGATTATATTGATTCAAATCCAAAGTTAACACCAGAGAGAGCCCAAGAATTAAGGGAATTATACGGCTTAAACAAACCAATTATTGAAAGGTATTTTCATTGGTTAGTGAATGCTTTGCATGGTGATTTTGGATTTTCTTTACAGTACCAAGAACCGGTAACTTCATTACTTAATAAATTCATTTGGAATACATTTATTGTTGCTGTTGCAGCTTTATTTTTCACTTGGATTATTGCTCTTATTATTGGGGTTATCTCTGCAACAAAGCAGCACTCTTGGTTTGATAGATTGGTAACAATCGGTGTCTTTGCAGCAATGTCATTTCCATCATTCTTTATCGGACTATTTTTAATTAAATTATTAGCAGTTGATTTAAAGTTATTACCTATTGGTGGCATGATTGATATTGGGAGTAACTCAACAGGGATAGCATACATATTAGAAGTATTACGTCATATGATTCTACCTGTATTTATTTTAACGCTTCTTGGTGTAGGATCGTTAACGCGATATTTTAGAACCGGCATGTTGGATGTTATTAGACAAGATTATATTCGTACCGCTCGTGCAAAAGGTTTAAAAGAAAGAACTGTTATTTATAAACATGCATTGAAAAATGCAATTTTGCCAGCAATTACATTACTCGCTTTTGAATTACCGGGTTTATTTTCAGGAGCTATTATTATTGAACAGATTTTTAATTGGCCAGGGATTGGGAGTATTCAATTAGAAGCATTAAACTTCCGTGATTATACAGTATTAATGGCGTTTACAATGTTTCTTTCTTGTTTAACAATTATGGCTAATTTCTTAGCTGATATTGTATATGCGTTTGTTGATCCAAGAATTCGATTGAAGTAAGGGGGGAAAGATATGGAGACTATTACACCAATAATAGGGAAAAAGAAAGAACGGAAAAAGAGAAATGAATCATCACCATGGCGCCAAGCGTATAAAAAAATCAAGAAAAATAAGATGGCACTGTGTGGCTTATACGTTTTAATATTTATGTTTTTATTTAGTTTTATCGGTCCAATCTTTTCACCGTATGCTGATGGGAAAGTACAAGTAACACAAATTAATAAACCACCCAGCCTGTCACATTTGCTTGGAACAGACCAGTTGGGGCGGGATATTTTAACTAGACTTATGCAAGCAGGGCGTATTTCATTAACAATTGGTTTAGCGTCGATGCTACTATCCGTTATACTAGGAGCCTTATTAGGAGCAATTGCTGGTTTTTATCGAGGGGTTGTGGATCATTTAATTATGCGAGTTGCGGATGTGTTAATGTCCATTCCGGGATTACCGCTACTTATTATAATGGGAGCAATTTTATCAGAATGGAAATTACCATCCGAATACCGTTTATATGTTGTAATGATTATTTTAAGTTTAGTAGGATGGCCGGGACTTGCTCGTCTTGTGAGAGGACAAATTTTAACATTGCGAGAGCAAGCCTTTATGCAAGCAGCAGATGTATTAGGATTAAAGGATTCTCGAAAAATTATTCATCATTTAATTCCTAACGTCTTTCCGTTGCTTATTGTTGTAGCAACTTTGGGCGTAGCTGGATCTATTTTAAGTGAGTCCGCACTAAGTTACTTAGGTCTCGGTGTCGTCCCGCCTACCCCATCATGGGGGAACATGATTAGCGCAGCTAACTCATTAATCGATTTCCAAAAGCGTCCGTGGCTATGGATTCCGCCCGGTTTTGCAATCTTTATAACAGTTGTATCAATTAACTTACTTGGTGATGCACTTCGTGATGCGTTAGATCCAAAGATGAGACGGTAGGTGAGAAGATATGAATAAAGCGGTAGTAGAGCTGAAAGATTTACAAACACACTTCCAAACGGAGGAAGGAACAGTAAAGGCTGTAAACCATGTTAGCTTTGCAGTTCGAGAAGGTGAAACGGTTTGTGTTGTAGGTGAATCAGGGTGCGGGAAGAGTGTAACGGCTTTATCTATTATGGGACTTATTGCTGAATCGGGCAGTGTAGTAGGCGGTGATATTCTATATGAAGGAAAAAGTCTTTTAGGAATGAAAGAGAAAGAACTTCGTAGTTTAAGAGGTAATGATATTGCGATGATTTTCCAAGAACCGATGACATCGCTAAATCCAGTTTTCACTGTAGGAGAACAAATTGTAGAAACGTTAAGAGAGCATGAATTACTTAGTAAAAATGAAGCGTATAAGAAGGCAATCGAATTAATTCGTAAAGTCGGCATAGCTCGTGCAGATGAAATTGTCCATTCTTATCCGCATGAACTAAGCGGCGGGATGTTACAACGTATTATGATTGCTGTTGCACTTAGTTGTAATCCGAAGTTATTAATTGCAGATGAGCCAACAACGGCTCTTGATGTTACGATTCAAGCACAAATATTAGATTTACTAAGACAAATAAAGGAAGAATTCAAAACATCGATCTTATTAATTACACATGACTTAGGTGTTGTAGCAGAAATGGCTGATTACGTTGTCGTTATGTATGGTGGAAAAGTTATTGAAGAAGCCCCGGTACTAGAAATATTCCAAAATCCGAAACATCCGTATACGAAAGGGTTGCTAAAATCTAAACCAGTAATGGGGAAACGAATAGATAAACTTTATTCTATTCCAGGGCAAGTTCCGAATTTAGTTGGTTTAGGGGAATTTTGTTACTTTAGCGGTCGTTGTGAGCATTGTATGGAAATATGTAAAGAAGAAGCACCGAATCTGAATGTACATGATGAGAATCATAAAGTAGCTTGCTGGTTATATGAGGAGCGTGCGGAACAATGAGCGAACCATTATTAGAAGTAACAAACTTAAAGACATATTTCCCGATTAAAGGTGGCATATTTAGTCGAACAATTGGACATGTAAAAGCAGTTGATGGAGTAAGTTTTACTATTAATAAAGGCGAAGTATTTGGCCTTGTTGGCGAATCAGGAAGCGGAAAAACAACGATAGGGAAAACAATTTTACGTCTCGTCCAAAAGACGGAAGGGGAAGTGAAGTTTAAAGGACAAGATGTTTATTCTTTATCCAAGGAAGAATTGAGAAAACACCGTCCTAACATGCAACTCGTGTTCCAAGATCCATTTAGTTCGTTAAATCCAAGAATGAGAATTGGAGAAGCGCTTGGTGAACCGATGTTGGCCCATGGACTAGCGACGAAAGAAAATGTTCGTGAAAAGGTGATAGAAGTATTGGAGTTATGCGGCTTAGCTCCATATCATATTGATCGGTACCCTCATGAGTTTTCTGGTGGACAACGTCAGCGTATCGTTATTGCAAGAGCTATGGTATTAAATCCAGAATTTATTGTAGCTGACGAACCTGTGGCAGCACTAGATGTATCTATTCAAGCACAAATCATTAATTTATTTAGTGAGTTACAGGAGAAAAAGGGATTATCTTATTTATTCATTTCGCACGATTTAAGTGTAGTGGAGCACTTATGTACGAAAATTGGGATTATGTATTTAGGGACGATTGTAGAGACTGCACCGCGCGATGAGTTATTTACGAATCCGCTTCATCCGTATACAAAAGCATTGTTATCGGCTGTGCCAATACCAGATCCAACAGTGAAGCGAGAGCGAATTATATTAGAGGGTGATATTCCAAGTCCAGCGAATCCACCTTCAGGTTGTCGCTTTCATACCCGTTGCCCGTTTGCTACAGAGGTTTGTAAAAAAACAGTACCGGAATTTCGTAATGTTGGCGAAGAGCACTTTGTTGCTTGTCATCATGTATAAAAGAAAAGGACTCTTTCAAAATGTGAAAGAGTCCTTTTTTATCTCGCATTAACTGCCTGTAAAAGCCCGATTAGTTGAACTTTATTTACTAGATGAAGTTTGTTTCAATACAAATTGTTCAATTGCGTGAGCAACACCATGCTCATTATTCGTTAATGTTACAACATCACATAATTTCTTTACATCATCTTCAGCATTACCCATTGCAACAGATAAACCAGCAACTTCTAACATTGGTACATCGTTAAAATTGTCACCGATAGCAATTGTATCTTCAATTGGAATGTTAAAATGAGCAGCCATCTGCTTTAGGCCATTCCCTTTATGCCCATTCTTATCCATAATTTCTAAATTAGTAGGAGCTGACGCTGTAACTGAAATGTCCGCATCTTCTTGTAAAGTTTGTAATAGTTGCTCACGATGAGCAGCATTAAATGTCAAAATGAAGAATTTAGATATTTCTAATTCTGGATTATTTACAACATCTTCAATCTTTTGGAAATCAGTAATTAAGTTTGATTTCTTTTGCTTTTCTGTAATTCTTTCGAGTTCTTCCAGTGTAACATCTAGCGTATGCTTATTTTCTTCAAATGCCTGCATAACTTGATTTTGCCACGTATAAGGAGAATAGACTCCTTTATTTGTATATAGCTTATATGGAAATCCTTCAGATTCTAGTAATTTTGCAAGTTTGTATACTTTATCGCTTTGTAAACAACACGAGTTAATTACATTTCCATCCACATAAACAATTGCCCCATTGCTTGCTCCAACTGGAAGAGATAATTGATATTCCTCCAATAGTTTTAAAGCATCCTCTTTTGCACGACCAGAACAAATCATTACAATATGCCCAGCTTCTTTTGCATTTTGGATTGCTTGTAAGTTCTCTTTGGAGATTTCAAGATTAGATGACAGTAGTGTACCATCCATATCTAATGCGATTAATTTCAAAATGACCACCTCTTTGTTTTTATTATACATAGTTATATAGAGGAAACATATAAACTTATCTTGGAAAGATGGTGTTTTATCCCGTAGTAACTGTTCGTGAAAATTCAATAGGCTCACCGTCATGTAATAGAGAGTTTTACTTTGATTTGTAACAAGAGTAGGGAAGAAGAGGGGTATATTTCGTTTTACGACCGTAATATTACATTAATGTTACAAACGTGAATCTAGTAGAAAATGCATTAAATCAAGGTTTTTGAAGGTGTTTATAAAAAAACGTAAAAAAAGTGTAATAAAATTTACGTAATTATATTGCAACGTAACAATAGTTATGTTACATTAATGTTACAAACGTTACGTTATTAACTTTAATGTAACGCTAGCATAAAAACTATGAAATAAACATTTCTTAGAAATTACATATAGATAACTTATTAAAAGGAGGATACATAAAATGAACGAGCAAGTATTACAAGTAACAAAAGGTGATTTCGTAGGATCAGCAAGTGGAGCAGTAGTATTAACAGCGTTAATCGTATTTCTATCAAGCGTATTAGTATAATAGAAATTTTGTAACAAAAACAAACGAAGGGAGAATGAAAAAATGAACGAGCAAGTATTACAAGTAACAAAAGGTGATTTCGTAGGATCAGCAAGCGGAGCAGTAGTATTAACAGCGTTAATCGTATTTCTATCAAGCGTATTAGTATAATAGAAGTTTTGTAACAAAAACAAACGAAGGGAGAATGAAAAAATGAACGAGCAAGTATTACAAGTAACAAAAGGTGATTTCGTAGGATCAGCAAGCGGAGCATA
>NZ_JBNNUI010000015.1:0-21404 GCF_050279585.1 Bacillus sp. NPDC094064 | reverse complement strand
GCAGTAGTATTAACAGCGTTAATCGTATTTCTATCAAGCGTATTAGTATAAATAGAAGTTTTGTAACAAAACAAACGAAGGGAGAATGAGGAATATGAACAGTGAACAAATGTTACAAGTAACAAAAACAGATTTATTAGGATCATTAGGCGGAGCGGTAGTATTAACATCATTTATTCTATTCCTTGCAAATATATTAGTATGAGATATATAAATACAATCATTCAAAAAAAATAAAGACTCTAACGTATTAGTAAATAGTTAATATGTTGGGGTCTTTTTTATTTTCCTCGTACATACCCTCAAGTATTCATGTTATCCCATTATCCCGTAAACCCACTGAATAAAGTTTTATTTTAAAAAGAAAAAAGTCGAATTTTATCTGGAAGAAAAAAGAGGAATTTGGCAGAAAAGATAGAAAATTTTAAAGGTCATAATTTGTTAGCTTGCTAACTAATTTTATTAATGAATGTTGGAAGCGTTTTCGGGTTGGTTTAAGTATGAACCATTTAATCTATTTACAGGGGGATGAGTATTTTATGAAACAAAAATCTATGGATACGCTAGCTGCACAAATGGAGGACTTTTTTCCGGTACGTGATGTAGATCATTTGGAATTTTACGTAGGAAATGCAAAGCAATCGAGTTATTATCTTGCGAGAGCGTTTGGATTCAAAATCGTGGCTTACTCTGGATTAGAAACTGGAAATCGTGAAAAGGTATCTTATGTTCTTGTGCAAAAAAATATGCGTTTCGTTGTGTCTGGAGCTCTAGGTAGTGATAATCGTATCGCAGAGTTTGTAAAGACTCATGGTGACGGAGTGAAAGATGTGGCTTTACTTGTTGATGACGTTGATAAAGCATACTCGGAAGCAGTGAAACGTGGTGCCGTCGCAATTGCTCCACCTGAGGAACTAACAGATGAGGACGGTACATTGAAAAAAGCAGTTATTGGTACGTATGGTGATACAATTCATACGCTTGTAGAGCGTAAAAATTATAAAGGAACATTTATGCCAGGATTCCAAAAGGTGGAGTTTAATATTCCATTTGAAGAGTCTGGTTTAATTGCTGTAGACCATGTAGTTGGTAACGTTGAGAAAATGGAAGAATGGGTTAGTTATTACGAGAATGTTATGGGATTCAAACAAATGATCCATTTTGATGATGATGATATTAGTACAGAGTACTCAGCGTTAATGTCAAAAGTTATGACAAATGGAAGTCGTATTAAGTTTCCTATTAACGAACCAGCAGATGGGAAGAGAAAATCACAAATTCAAGAATATCTAGAATTCTATAATGGAGCAGGTGTGCAACATCTGGCGTTATTAACAAATGACATTGTTAAAACAGTCGAAGCGCTTCGCGCAAATGGTGTGGAGTTTTTAGATACACCAGATACGTATTATGATGAGTTAACTGCACGAGTTGGAAAAATTGATGAAGAAATTGATAGGCTAAAAGAATTAAAAATTTTAGTGGATCGTGATGATGAAGGTTACTTACTACAAATTTTTACGAAACCAATTGTAGACCGTCCAACTTTATTTATTGAAATTATCCAACGTAAAGGTTCCCGTGGATTCGGTGAAGGTAATTTTAAAGCATTATTTGAATCAATTGAAAGAGAACAAGAGCGTCGCGGAAACTTATAAAATTTGTATCCACCAGCAAAACGACCATTGCTGGTGGAAATTTCATTTTCATAGGGAGGAATCATGATGAAATTTGTTACATTTCGTCTCCCTTCGAAAGAAATGCGAGCTGGGTGGCTTGAAGGTGACAAAGTAATTGATATGAATCTTGCGAGTGATGGGAAATTACCTTCTTCTATGTTCGCCTTTTTAGAGAAAGCAGATGAGTATGTAGAAGTAGTGCGTAATATTAAAAATCCAAACAAGGGTATATATTCTTTAGAAGAAGTACAGTTGATGGCTGCTCTTCCTAATCCAAGCAGCATTCGAGATTTTTATGCATTTGAACAGCATGTAAAAACAGCGCGTGGCCGAAGAGGGTTAGATGTTGTTCCTGAATGGTATGATATACCAGTTTTTTATTTTACTAACCATCGTGCTGTAATTGGTCCAGATGATTTTGTAATGGGTCCGAAAAAATCTAAAAAGCTGGATTATGAGTTAGAGATTGCTTGCGTAATTGGAAAAGAAGGGCGAAATATTTCTCGTGAGCAAGCTGAGGAATATATTTTTGGTTATTGTATTATGAACGACTGGAGTGCAAGGGACTTACAAGCAACTGAAATGAAAGTCGGGCTTGGTCCAGCGAAGGGAAAAGATTTTGCGACTTCATTAGGAGCATATCTCGTTACGAAAGAGGAATTAGACGTGTATCGTAATGGTAATCGGCATGATTTAGAGATGACTGCTCATGTAAATGGGAAGTTATTATCGAAGGGTAATTTTCAAGATATTTACTATACATTCGCTGAGATGATTGAACGAGCTTCGGAGGATGTTACGTTATATCCAGGTGATGTGATTGGCTCTGGAACAGTAGGAACAGGCTGTGTTTTAGAACTTGGAACGGAAGAGTGGCTGCAAGATGGTGATGTTGTAGAGCTTACAATTACTGGTTTAGGTACATTATGTAATACGGTCAAAAAAGAAAGGGAAGCAGGTGATGGGCATGTTTTATCGTCACATGGGGGAGCTACCTCATAAACGACATGTACAATTCCGTAAAAAGGATGGATCACTTTATCGTGAACAGGTAATGGGAACAAAAGGTTTTTCTGGCACGCAGTCTATTTTGTATCATCATTATATGCCGACGGAAGTAGGGCATGCGGCACTATCACACTCTTGCCAGTTACAGTATGAAGAGGATGCCTTTCTTGCACATCGTCATTTCCGCACGAAGGAAAATAAAAAAACTGGCGATGCGGTAAGTGGAAGAAACTTCATCCTTGGAAATGAAGATTTATTAATTGGAGTAGTGAGTCCAACAGAAAAAATGGATTATTTCTACCGTAATGGTGATGGCGATGAAATGTTATTTGTTCATTATGGAACAGGGAAAATTGAAACGATGTTTGGAACGATTCACTATAGAAAAGGTGACTATGTAACGATCCCAATTGGAACGATTTATCGTGTTATTCCAGATGCGGGCGAGACTAAGTTTCTTGTTGTAGAGGCGAATAGCCAAATTACAACGCCACGTCGTTATCGTAATGAATATGGACAATTGTTAGAACATAGCCCGTTTTGTGAAAGAGATATTCGTGGCCCGGAAAAATTAGAGACGTATGATGAAAAAGGTGAGTTTGTCGTAATGACAAAGTCGCGAGGGTACATGCATAAGCATGTTCTAGGACATCATCCGTTAGATGTTGTTGGATGGGATGGTTATTTATATCCTTGGGTCTTTAATGTAGAGGATTTTGAACCAATTACAGGTCGTATTCATCAGCCGCCGCCAGTACATCAAACGTTCGAGGGACACAATTTCGTCATCTGTTCTTTCGTACCACGTTTATACGATTATCATCCAGAATCTATTCCGGCACCATATTATCATAGTAACGTGAATAGTGATGAAGTACTGTACTATGTAGAAGGAAACTTTATGAGCCGAAAAGGTGTGGAAGAAGGGTCTATTACACTTCATCCGAGCGGCATTCCGCATGGACCACATCCTGGGAAAACAGAGGCAAGTATAGGAAAGAAAGAAACGCTCGAATTAGCTGTTATGATAGATACATTCCGTCCGCTGCGTATTGTAAAACAAGCACATGAAACAGAAGATGAAAAGTATATGTATAGCTGGATTGAAGAGGGCTCATATACTGTAAAATAAGTGAAAAGAGGCATACTCACTAAGTGAGTATGCCTCTTTTTTGGAATCGACATGTATAATAATACCAAAAAAACATATAGAAAGATATATAGAATGAATGATAAATGTAGTGAATATTCAGAAGAATTTCTACTTATTTCGACAAAAGTATTGACTGAAAAAAGTGTTATGAGTAAAATGAAAAAGCGAATTAAAAATTTTCAGAAAATTTAAAACTTGGAGGAGCAAGCTATGAAGCAAATATTTCAAAAGAAGCCTATTGCAAAGTTAATGCAAGAAAGCAAGCAAAAGACGTTAGCAAGAACATTGGGCGCATTAGATTTAACGATGCTTGGAATCGGGGCAATTGTTGGAACAGGTATTTTTGTTCTAACTGGCGTGGTAGCAGCAAAACATTCTGGACCAGCTATTATATTATCATTTGCAATAGCTGCGTTAGCTTGTGCCTTTGCAGCATTTTGTTATGCTGAATTCGCTTCTTCAGTTCCTGTCTCAGGCAGTGTGTATACGTACACATACGCGACGATGGGAGAGGTATTCGCATTTCTAATTGGATGGGACTTAATGCTTGAGTATTTACTCGCTACATCTGCTGTGGCAAATGGTTGGTCCGCGTATTTTCAATCTTTATTAAAGGGATTTGGAATTCATATTCCTACCATTCTCTCCTCGGCACCTGGTACAGGAAAGGGTGGAATAATTGATTTACCTGCAGTTCTCATTATTTTAGTGATGACGGTTCTTTTATCTAGAGGTGTTCGTGAAAGTGCACGTATAAATAATATTATGGTATTTATTAAATTAGCAGTTGTTCTTATTTTTATTTTTGCTGGTTTTAATTATGTGAAACCTGAAAACTGGACGCCTTTTATGCCGTTTGGTTTAGATGGTGTAATGGCTGGGGCTGCTACAGTGTTCTTCGCCTTTATAGGATTTGATGCAGTTTCAACAGCTGCAGAAGAAGTGAAACGTCCGCAACGTGATTTACCAATCGGTATTATTGCATCATTATTAATTTGTACGATACTTTATATCGTTGTTTCGCTTATTTTGACAGGGATTGTTCCATACGGACAGCTAAATATATCAGATCCGGTTGCTTTTGCCCTTCAATTTATTGGACAAGATAGTTTAGCAGGGGTAATTTCAGTAGGGGCAATCACAGGAATTACAACTGTTATGTTAGTTATGATGTACGGGCAAGTTCGAGTTTCATACGCGATGAGTCGTGATGGATTATTGCCAAAACGTCTTGCTAAGGTCCATCCGAAATTTAAAACACCATTTTTAAATACATGGACGACGGGAATTATTGCAGCACTTATTTCAGGATTAATAGATTTAAATGTGTTAGCGCATCTTGTAAACATGGGGACTTTATCAGCCTTTGCACTTGTAGCTGTTGCTGTTATTGTAATGAGAAGAACTCACCCTGATTTACCAAGAGCATTTAAGGCGCCACTTGTACCAGTTTTGCCAGCATTAACGGTAGTTTTTTGTTTATACTTAATGCTTCAATTATCAGGGACAGCGTGGATTAGTTTTGGAGTGTGGATGGTTATCGGCATAGCAGTTTACTTCCTATATAGCCGAAAGCATAGCGCTTTAAATACTAGTAAAAAAGAAGATGATGTAGCGAATTTATAAGAGGGAAAATCCATTCTAATTATTTTAGGATGGATTTTTTATTCTGAAAATTTACATTGTTCTGAAATTGTTATAAGATAATTGTTGGTTAAATAAAGGGGTGGGGATATGAAAAGTACGTGGCATGAGTTAAGGGCGATGGATCGTAACGTATGGATTCGATTTGTCGGTGAGACATTGAATGGAATTGCAATGATGATGTTAATGCCCTTTTTCGCATTATATTTAAAAGATAAGGTAGATTCATTATTACAGGTCGGAGTTATTATGGCACTTTCTCCAATTGCTGCAAGCTTTGGAGCAATTATAGGGGGAAGAATTGCTGATATATATGGAAGAAAGCCAATTATGATATTTTCGATGGTGAGTAATGCAGTATTGATGCTCGGTTTTTTATTTATAGAAGGATTTATTCCATATGCCATTTTATCTATTTTTTTAGGGTTAAGTAATTCACTATTTCATCCAGCTGCATCAGCGATGGTTGCGGATGTAACAACGCCAGAAAAAAGAACAGAAGCATATGGTTTGTTGCGAATGGGACACAATATAGGTGCTGCGATTGGCCCAATAATGGGAGCATCCGTAGTTGTGTTGTCGAAGAACCTTGTGTTTATTATTGCTTCTTCTACGATGCTTTTTTATGCATTACTAGTATTACTTCTTATTCAAGAGACAATGCCGAAGGGTGCGAATAAGGAAGAGAATATAGAAAAGGAATCTGGGGCAGTTTGGAAAATTGTCGTGAAGGATAAGGCATTAATGATTTACTTATTAGCAGGTATCATTATTTCGATGGGATTCTCTCAAACAGAAGGTATGTTGCCGCTACACTTTGATAATGAAATGAATGATATTTTTGGGGTTAACAATCCATACCCATATTTAATGGCTCTAAATGGACTGTTAGTTGTGTTGTTCCAATTTCAAATTTCAAAATGGGCCGCAGATAAACCTGTCGGAAAAACGATGTTATATGGTGCATGTTTGTTCGGAATTGGATTGTTTTTTATAGGGTGGTTACCGAAGTGGTTTGGAGAATTCGATACAAATGCTACAGTTATTTTAATAACGTTGCTGTTTGTTTATGCTATATATACGTTAGGCGAGATGATTATGTCGCCTGTCCAGATGACGTTTGTAGCGAATTTGGCCCCAGAGCATTTGAGAGGAACTTATATGGGAGCTGCAAGTTTGCAGTGGATTACAGGGAGTGCATTCGGCCCACTTCTAGGAGGTTTTTTATTAGATCGATTACTTGGTCACTTTCTATTTACAATTTTAGCTGTAGGATGTGTAGTTGCAGGTATTGTATATGTTTCTTTAGATCGTCTCGTTGAACAAAGGCAAAAAGACACACTGACCAAACAATCTTCTTAATGAGGAGATGACATACACAAAAAGGGGATTTCTACATATTTTAGGTACATAACTAGATTGGATTACGATTTTATTTTAAAATTCACTTCTGTATAGTTATGAAGAAAGTGAAATAGAAAAAGTGTAGAAAACTAATAAGTGGTGTCATTTAATTATTTGTGGAAGTTGCATTTTATTTCAAATAGGAACTACCTATTTTTATAAAAAGTGCTAAAATAGAAAAATGAAAACAATTGGTTAGGGTGATTTCAGTGACAAAAATTAAATTAGGTTTATTATATGGTGGAAAATCAGCTGAGCATCAAGTTTCGCTACAAACGGCTCTTGCTGCTATTAAAGCATTAAATCAAGATAAATTCGAGATTCATCCAATTTATATTACAGAGCAAGGTCAATGGGTACGCGGTGAGCGTATTGAAGGTGAAGTAACAGATGTTGAAGTTTTAAAAATGAGCGGTGCAGAAAATGCGATTTCTCCGTTATCATTAAGTACAGAAATTATTCCATCTACAGCTTCTGAGGAAAATGCTATCGATGTTATTTTCCCATTATTACATGGACCAAATGGTGAAGATGGAACGGTTCAAGGATTATTAGAATTAATGAACATTCCTTATGTAGGAAATGGTGTTTTAGCATCAGCTGCTGGTATGGATAAAGTTGTTATGAAAAACATCTTTGCAGAAGCTGGATTGAAACAAGCGAAATATGCATCATTCATTCGTAGTGCATGGGAAAAAGATCGTGAAACTGCATATGAAAAAGTAGAAGAAGTATTAGGATATCCTTGCTTCGTAAAACCAGCAAACCTTGGCTCAAGTGTTGGTATTAATAAGTGTAAAAACCGTGAAGAACTTGAGAGTGCATTTGAAGAGGCATTCCAATTTGACCGCAAAATTATTGTAGAAGAAAATATAGTTGGACGTGAAGTAGAAGTTGGTGTACTAGGTAATGACGAGCCGAAATGTTCGGTTGTAGGTGAAATTGTACCGAAAAAAGACTTCTATGATTACAAGTCGAAATATATCGATGGTGATACAGCATTAATTATTCCAGCTGAAATGACAGAAGAAGAGTCTAATGTCATTAAGCGAGATGCGATTATTGCATTCCAATCTTTAGACGGTGCTGGCTTAACGCGAGCTGATTTCTTCTTAACGAAAGATGGCGAAGTATATATTAACGAAGTAAATACAATGCCAGGATTTACGCCGTTTAGTATGTTCCCTCTATTATGGCAACATACTGGATTACCGTATCCGGAATTAATTGAAGAGCTAATTCGTTTAGCGATTGAACGTCACGAAGAAAAACAAAAAATTAAATATACAATCTAACAAAAAAGGAGGAAGCACTATTCGCAGGAATAGTGCTTCCTCTATGTAAGGAGTGTTTTCATGATAAATCGAACGTTAAAACAAGTAGAACAGATGGTAAATGGCACGGGATTAGCAGAGCAGTATGAGGGAATTACTATACAAGGAGTGTCTATTGATACGAGAAAAATTGAAAAAGGAAATTTATATGTTCCGATTCAAGGGGAACGTTTCGATGGACATGCTTTTGTAGATAAAGCTGTTGAAAGTGGAGCTGTTGCTACATTATGGATGAAAGATGTAGCAAATCCACCTGAGAATCTGCCGATTATTTTTGTAGAAGATACGCTATTGGCATTGCAAATGTTAGCGAAAAATTATCGCGATCAATTGGATGTTAAAGTCGTTGGTGTGACAGGTAGTAACGGTAAAACATCTACGAAAGATATTGTAACGAGTCTTCTTGCAACTAAATTTAAAGTTCAAAAAACAGAAGGTAACTTCAATAACCATATTGGTTTGCCTCTTACGATTTTAAATCTAGAAGAAAATACAGAAGTAGCCGTATTAGAAATGGGTATGTCAAGCCGAGGGGAAATTGAATTCTTATCTAAGTTAGCTCGTCCTAATGCAGCTATCATTACGAACATTGGTGAGGCACATTTAATGGATTTAGGTTCTCGTGAGGCAATTGCTGAAGCGAAGTTAGAAATTGTGACAGGATTACAAGAAGGTGGAGTGTTCGTATATAACGGAGATGAGCCGTTATTAACAAATCGTGTTCCTGAAATGAATTTAATGGCTGAAACAGTTACGTTCGGTGATGCTAGAGCGAATGACTATTATCCAACGACTGTAACATTACAGGCGACAGGGACACACTTCAAGATGAATAGAGATGAAAATATTTCATTCTACCTACCAGTGTTAGGGAAACATAATGTGTATAATACACTTGCTTCAATGGCAATCGCGAAACATTTTGGGGTAACGTGGGAAGAAATGAAACAAGGATTAGTAACGCTTCAAATGACGGGCATGCGTATGGAAATTGTAAAAACGGATAGTGGATTAACGATTATCAATGATGCTTACAATGCAAGTCCGACAGCTATGGAAGCAGCATTCCATTTAATGAATGGTTTAGATGGATTCGCTAAAAAAATCGTTGTACTTGGAGATATGTTAGAACTTGGAGATCAAGAAGTACAATTTCATTATGAGGTAGGTAAATTAATCGATCCAGCAAAAATCGCATTTGTATTCACATATGGTAGATTAGGGGCTCAAATTGCTGAAGGAGCAAAAATTAACTTTCCTAGTGAACGTGTAAAGGCGTATGATAATAAAGAAGCGCTAGTAAAAGATTTACAAGCAGTAGTTGATGTGAAAGATGTTGTATTAGTAAAGGCATCTCGCGGTATGAAATTAGAGGAAGTAATTACGATGTTGAAATAATTGGTGTATATAAATAGGGATGATAGCTACGAAAATAGAAGAAACTTATAATAAGCGCTTACAGTAAACATAAAAAAATAAAAGTGAAGAAAAAAGCCCTGAATATGAAAATAAGGTAACAGTTGGGTTTGCTTTTTGCACATACAAAACTTATAATTGATAAAGTGTAATAACGTTTAGAAGTATTTTCGCGAAGAATATACGCCCGTTTATATACGTGAGCATTCAGGAAAAGGGCTTTTCCGCAAATTCGGAAAACGCCTTTTTTTAAATGATAAGTATAGGATAGAAAAGGAGAAGTAACATTGACAACATTTCGAGAATTAGGATTAAGTGAGTCTTTACTGCAATCGGTTGAAAGTATGGGCTTTGAAGAGGCTACGCCAATTCAAGCTGAAACAATTCCACATGCATTGCAAGGTAAAGATATTATTGGGCAAGCACAAACAGGTACAGGGAAAACAGCAGCATTCGGATTACCACTATTAGATAAAGTGGATACACATAAAGAATCGGTTCAAGGTATTGTTATCGCGCCAACGCGTGAATTAGCAATTCAAGTTGGAGAAGAGCTATACAAAATTGGTAAACATAAACGTGTTCGTATTTTACCAATCTATGGTGGTCAAGATATTAACCGCCAAATTCGTGCTCTAAAAAAACACCCACACATTATTGTTGGTACGCCGGGTCGTATTTTAGATCATATTAACCGTAAAACACTTCGCTTACAAAACGTAGAGACAGTTGTTCTTGACGAAGCGGATGAAATGTTAAACATGGGCTTCATTGAAGATATTGAAGCAATTTTAACAGATGTGCCAGAAACACATCAAACATTATTATTCTCAGCGACAATGCCAGACCCAATCCGTCGTATTGCTGAGCGTTTCATGACTGAGCCTCAACACATTAAAGTAAAAGCAAAAGAAGTTACAATGCCAAACATTCAGCAGTTCTATTTAGAAGTGCAAGAAAAGAAAAAGTTTGACGTGTTAACACGCTTATTAGATATTCAATCTCCAGAGCTTGCAATCGTATTCGGTCGTACAAAGCGTCGTGTTGATGAATTATCAGAAGCGTTAAACCTACGTGGTTATGCTGCAGAAGGTATCCACGGTGATTTAACTCAGGCGAAACGTATGTCTGTATTACGTAAATTTAAAGAAGGTTCTATTGAAGTTCTTGTTGCAACAGACGTTGCTGCACGTGGTCTTGATATTTCAGGCGTAACACACGTATACAACTTCGATATTCCACAAGATCCAGAATCATACGTTCACCGTATCGGTCGTACTGGTCGTGCAGGTAAAAAAGGTATTGCAATGCTATTTGTAACACCACGTGAATCAGGACAACTAAAAAATATCGAGCGTACAACAAAACGTAAGATGGACCGCATGGATGCTCCAACACTTGATGAGGCACTAGAAGGTCAACAACGTTTAATCGCTGAAAAACTTCAAAGCACAATTGAAAATGATAACTTATCATACTACAAGCGTATTGCAGAAGAAATGTTAGAAGAGAATGACTCTGTAACAGTAGTAGCTGCTGCTTTAAAAATGATGACAAAAGAGCCAGATACAACTCCGATCGCTTTAACATCAGAACCACCAGTTGTTTCAAGAGGTGGCGGTTCTAAAAAACGCGGCGGTAACGGAGGCGGATACCGTGATGGTAACCGTAATCGTAGTCGTGACGGACGCAGTGGCGATGGTCGTAACCGTGACCGTGACCGTAACCGTGATGGCCGTAATCGTGACGGTAACCGTGATCGCAATCGCGAAGGTAGCCGTGATGGTAACCGTGGTCGTAGAGGCGAAGGTCAAGGTCGCCCAGGTTCTTCAACTGGACGCGGCGAAAGAAAACATCATAGCCGTAAGCCACAAGCTTAATAATAAAAAGAGAATGCCCTTTGTTGGCATTCTCTTTTTTTATTTCTGTAATTGTACATACTACATAATAACTTGTGTAGAAAAGAGGTGTCATATGCTTGTAAGACTTGGGTATGTCGCAATGAGTGTACATTTGAAGAATGCATCTCCATCTCAGACGATGACATATGCGCAGTTTCAACGAATTGATGACAGAGAGGCTGCGATTCATAAACTTGAAAGAATTGCTAATTCGAATTTGGAAAATTGCTTGCGGTTATTAAAGCATAATAACGGGCATGATATATCTTTCTTTCGGCTTAGTTCTAGGCTTATTCCTTTAGCTAATCATGAGGAGTTGTTAGAGTGGAACTATATTCGTCCCTTAAAAGAAAATTTAAAAAAGCTAGGTGATTACGCTATTCGAATGAATATGCGTATTGATTTCCATCCAGATCATTTTGTTGTATTGAATTCACCTGAGGAGAGTGTTTTTAAACAATCTGTAAAGACATTGCAGATGCATAAAAAACTATTAAAAGGTATGGGAATTGAACATAAACAGAGATGTGTATTACATGTGGGTGGGGGTTATAACGATAAGGAACTAGCATTAGAACGTTTTATAGAAAATTGGTCGAGTGTTCCAAGGGGTATTCAAGAAATGATCATATTAGAAAATGATGATACGACCTTTACGTTAGAGGAAACATTATATTTAGGTGAGAAATTAGATATTCCAGTTGTGTTTGATTTGCATCACCATATGATGAATAACGAACAAGAAGATTGGTATGAAGATTGGGCGCGTGTTGTACATACGTGGGAAACATCTTTGTTACCAGTTAAAATGCATATTTCTAGCCCTAGGGACGAGAAAGACCCAAGGGCGCATGCTGATTTTATTGATGTTGAGACGTTTTTATCTTTTTTAAGAAGGATAAAGGGTAGTGTTGGACAAATCGATTGTATGATTGAGGCGAAGAAGAAGGATGAGTCTTTATTCCAACTCATGAGAGATTTAAGTAAACAAACAGATGTGGAAATTGTCGATGGTGCGAGCTTTTATATTAAATGAGCTCTGCACCATCGAATTTTTTGCCTGTAAAAGCCCGAATGGTGAGGGCTAATAATCAGTGGGGGGATGGACAAAGCCCCCACTGATTAAAGTTTCACTTTATTAAAAAAGGGGTGCAAATACCACCAATTATCAATCCTGTTAAGTGGCTGATAGGATTGGCAGAGGGATTAAAGAAAGTAAATAGTAGTAATATACATATCATGATTGAAAAAATAGCGATGTCCTTTGGATTGGAAGAACGATATCGATTATACAATAGAAATAATTGTGCACCTAGCAATCCGAAAATGCCACCAGATGCTCCGGCGTGAATATATTCAAGAGGCATAATAATATAAGTAGAAATATTTCCGAGAATACCAGCAAGGAAAAAAATAATAATGAAAGAAAAATGTCCTAGTTGCTTTTCGATAGAAAAACCAAGTACAAACAAACAAATACTATTAGAAAGAAAATGTTGTAAGTCTACATGTACAAGTAGGGAAGTTATGAGACGCCACCATTCTCCTTTAGCTATATATTCATTGTAGGCTGCCAGAGGAAAGAGGAAAA
This sequence comes from Bacillus sp. NPDC094064, assembly GCF_050279585.1. Taxonomy (NCBI): domain Bacteria; kingdom Bacillati; phylum Bacillota; class Bacilli; order Caryophanales; family Bacillaceae; genus Bacillus; species Bacillus sp. NPDC094064. Next base: position 8,274 of record NZ_JBNNUI010000015.1, on the reverse strand, counting down.
AGTCACTGAACATAATCATGACTAACTGTATAAGAAGTAAAGAGATGATAATCGGTTGTAAGGGAATGCGTGCAGATCGTAATAGCATGTTGTTAGTATCACTCCTTTTGCATCATAAAGATTCTCTGTTATTCTTACAATATGAAAGAGAAAAGCTAAATAGAAGAAGGGGATTTTGAAATGATTGTAGGGATTGGAATCGATATTATTGAATTGAATCGAATTGAAAAAATGCTAGATGGAAAGCTTAAATTTATGGAACGTATTTTAACTGAAAGTGAACGTAATGTTGCTAAGGGAATGAAAGGGAGTCGCCTCACAGAGTTTGTAGCTGGAAGATTTGCAGCGAAAGAGGCGTATTCAAAAGCGGTAGGGACTGGTATCGGGAAAGAAGTGAGTTTTTTAGATATTGAAGTAAGAAATGATGATAGAGGTAAGCCAATTCTTATTGCGAATACAGAGCATATTGTTCATTTATCAATTAGTCATAGTAAGGAATTTGCTGTCGCTCAAGTTGTTTTAGAAAGCTCGTCACGCTAGTCTGCATATTTTATATCTTTGTCTCATATATTTGAGGTAGCGATAAGGAAGGTATATCTTCCATTCATTTATAGGGGCAAAGGGGCTGAAGTGATGAAAAGGCGTCTGTTTTTAGTTCTTGTCGGTTTATTAACCGTTTTTGTGTTGGCGGGTTGTATGGAGAAAAAACAGGATGATGTCGTGAGAGATTTAGAGGCGAAAGTGAAAGGGATGAAAAGTTATCAAGCTGAAGCGAAATTGTCTATTAAAACAGGGAATGAGCCTCAGGAATATAAAGTGGAAATTTGGCATAAGGAACCTTCTTTTTATCGTGTGAATTTACAGAATGCGAAAAAGGATCAAAGTCAAATTATTTTAAGAAATGAAGAAGGTGTATTTGTATTAACGCCAGCGCTTAATAAGAGTTTCCGTTTTCAAAGTGATTGGCCGCAAAATAGTAGCCAGGCTTATTTATATGAATCGCTTGTGAGAGATATTTTGCAGGATAAGAAAAATCTTACTTTCGAGAAAACAGATAAGTATTATATTTTTAAAACAAAAACAAACTATCAACATCAAAATATGTTGCCGAGACAAGAGATTACATTGAAGAAGAGTGATTTAACGCCGGTTTCGGTGAAGTTAATGGATAATGATCAAAACGTTCTTGTAAAAGTAGATTTCTCAAAAGTGAAATTCGATGCAAAATTTGATAAAGGTGCATTTGATACGAAGCAAAATATGTCTAGAGCGCAAGTTGATGTACCAACAACAGCGAAAGAAGACAAACCGTTTGCTATTTTGTATCCAAGTGATACGCCACAAGGTGTGACGTTGAAAGACGAAAAAGAGTTGCAGACAGACAGTGGCAAGCGTGCGATACTCACATACACTGGAAATAAGAAATCCTTTACTTTAATACAAGAAAAGGCAAAAGTTGCAGAGGCTTCGTCGGCGATAAGTGTAAGTGGCGAATTGGTTGATCTTGGTTTCACGATTGGCGCATTGACGAAAGACTCTCTAACGTGGTCACATAACGGAGTAGAATATATGCTCGTGTCTAAAGGTTTAGAGCCGAAGGAGCTGTTAATGGTTGCTCGTTCAGTTACAGCGAAGCAGGTGAAGTAAACTTTTTAGACGTGGTGATATATATGCACCACGTCTTTTCTTAGTTTGAAGGCTGGATTTCATAAAAGAAGCATATAAAAGAATAAGCTTCGCATATCGTGTATAAGGAAGTGTATTTATGGAAGAAGCACCATTTTACCGTGATACTTGGGTAGAAGTAGATTTAGACGCAATTTATAACAATATTACACACATTAAAGAATTCATTCCAAGTGATGTAGAGATTTTTGCTGTAGTTAAAGCGAATGCATATGGACACGATTATGTACCGGTGGCTAAAACAGCATTAGAAGCAGGGGCGACAAGGTTGGCAGTTGCTTTTTTAGATGAAGCGTTAGTGCTTCGGAGGGCTGGTATTACTGCGCCGATTTTAGTGTTAGGTCCTTCCCCACCCCGTGATGTAAATGTAGCCGCTGAAAATGATGTAGCATTAACTGTTTTTCAAAAAGAATGGGTGGACGAAGCGATAAAACTTTGGGACGGTTCGTCTATAATGAAGTTCCACATTAATTTTGATAGTGGTATGGGAAGAATCGGAATACGAGAACGCAAAGAATTAAAAGGATTCTTGAAAAGTTTAGAAGGTGCGCCGTTCTTAGAGTTAGAAGGGGTTTATACACATTTTGCAACAGCAGATGAAGTGGAGACTTCTTACTTTGATAAGCAATATAACACATTCTTGGAGCAGTTAAGTTGGTTGAAGGAATTCGGAGTGAATCCTAAATTTGTCCACACAGCTAATAGTGCTGCAACGTTACGTTTTCAAGGAATTACATTTAATGCGGTGCGAGTTGGTATTGCGATGTATGGATTATCCCCTTCTGTAGAAATACGTCCTTTTTTACCGTTTGAATTAGAACCAGCGTTGTCGCTTCATACGAAGGTTGCTCATATTAAACAGGTGATTAAAGGGGATGGGATTAGTTATAACGTCACGTACCGAACGAAAACTGAAGAATGGATTGCGACTGTTGCGATTGGCTATGCAGATGGTTGGCTTAGAAGATTACAAGGATTTGAAGTGCTTGTAAATGGTAAAAGAGTACCGATTGTAGGTCGAGTAACGATGGATCAATTTATGATACATCTTCCTTGTGAAGTGCCGCTTGGTACGAGAGTTACACTCATTGGAAGACAAGGCGATGAGTATATTAGTGCTACTGAGGTTGCTGAATACTCCGGGACTATTAATTATGAAATTATCGCAACGATAAGTTTCCGTGTACCGAGAATATTTATACGGCATGGAAAGGTTGTAGAGGTAATTAATTATTTAAATAGTATATAGAAGGTAGTGTGATTTGCTTCTTGTCATTTGAGGGGATTTTTTATTACTGGAGAATAAGCTCGTTTTTGATGAGAAGCTTTTTACTTATAATCACTTTTAATATAAGTTTTGCAGAGGAATTCTTTTATTTCTTATTTAAAATGAGATAAAAATAATAGAAGATGAATGTTTTGCCTGTGAATTGGAAAACATAAGCAAGGAATAAGGAAGTCTTTGCAACAGGCTCCATACAATGGTATTATTACAATAGGTGTCATATATATATTTGGGTGTGTAGTTGACGGTGGAGGTGTATTTTTGTGTCCGAATCAAGTGTAACTACTGAAATCGTGGTTCGGTTGCCAAAGCAAATGGTAACGGAATTGGACGGAATTGGAAAACAAGAGAATAAGAATCGCCATGAACTAATTTGCCAGGCAACACAACTGTTATTGCGTCAACATAAGACGAAGAAACGCTACCAACATGAATCAATGCGACGTGGGTACATTGAAATGGGAAAAATTAATCTTGGTATTGCATCTGAAGCTTTCTTAGCAGAGTATGAAGCAGCTCATACAGTAGAACGCTTAGTTAGCGGGGGGTAATATTTTGATTGTAAAACGCGGCGACGTGTATTTTGCAGACCTTTCCCCAGTTGTTGGTTCTGAGCAAGGAGGCGTTCGTCCGGTTCTTGTCATTCAAAATGACATCGGAAATCGTTTTAGTCCAACGGTGATTGTAGCGGCTATTACTGCACAGATTCAAAAAGCGAAATTACCCACTCATGTGGAAATTGATGCGAAAAAGTACGGTTTTGAGAGAGATTCTGTTATTTTACTTGAGCAGATTCGAACAATCGATAAGCAACGCTTAACGGACAAAATCACTCATTTGGATGAAGTGATGATGAGTCGTGTAGATGAAGCGTTACAAATTAGTTTAGGACTAATAGATTTTTAAATCGGCAGTTTAAGTTGCTCTCTTTGCAGGGCAACTTTTTTTATTATAGAGGAGGTTACGGTTGTATATGGAAATGGTAGATAATCGACAAGCGTTAATGAAAATGTTAGTGAAAGAATTAGGCTTTACCGAAAAGCAGGTTCGTCATGTTATTCAATTAACAGAAGAAGGTAACACAGTTCCATTTATTGCTCGTTACCGAAAAGAATGGACAGGTTCTTTAGATGAGGTACAAATTCGTGCGATTTTAGAGAGATGGCAGTATATGATGCAACTTGAAGATAGGAAGGAAGAGGTTCTTCGTCTTATTGATGAGAAGGGAAAACTGACAGGAGAGTTACGTCAGCAAATTGTGAAAGCTACAAAGTTGCAAGAAGTAGAAGATTTATATCGTCCATATAAAGAGAAAAGAAGAACGAAAGCGACGATCGCAAAAGAAAAAGGATTAGAACCGTTAGCTGAATGGTTATTATTATATAAAAAAGAAGATCCGAATAAAAAGGCAATGGAGTTTATTAATGTAGAGAAAGAAGTACAAACTGCAGAAGAGGCATTACAAGGTGCCCAAGACATTATTGCCGAAATCGTTTCAGATGAAGCTGCATATCGTAGTTGGATTCGGAATGTTACGTTTAGAAAAGGCATTATGTCTGCGGCTGTAAAAGATGAAGAAAAAGATGAAAAGAATATATATGAAATGTATTACAGCTATGCAGAACCGTTGCAGAAAGTAGTACCGCATCGTGTACTAGCGATGAATCGTGGTGAGAAAGAAGATATATTGAGAATTTCTGTTGTTCCGCCAGTAGATGAGATATTAAGTTTCTTATACAAGAAAGTAATTCGTGATAACGAGTCTAAAAGTGCGCATTATGTACAATTAGCGATTGAAGATAGCTATAAACGATTAATGCAATCCTCGATTGAAAGAGAGATCCGAAAAGAATTAACAGAAACAGCTGAGGAACAAGCGATACATATTTTCTCTGAGAATTTACGTAACTTATTATTACAACCTCCTATGAAAGGGAAAGTGGTGTTAGCTGTAGACCCTGCATATAGAACGGGTTGTAAATTAGGTGTAGTAGATGATACAGGGAAGGTTCTACATATTGGTGTTATTTATCCGCATCCGCCTGTACGTAAATATGATGATGCGAAAGCGAAAGTTCTTTCTATTATAGATAAATATCAAGTTGAAATGATTGCGATTGGGAATGGTACAGCTTCTAGAGAATCGGAAGAATTTATAATTGATGTATTACAAAATGTGAAACGAGAAGTCTTCTATATTATTGTGAACGAAGCTGGTGCGAGTGTGTATTCGGCTTCTGATTTAGCACGTGAGGAATTCCCGGATTTACAAGTTGAAGAAAGAAGTGCCGTTTCTATTGGAAGACGTCTGCAAGATCCGCTTGCTGAACTTGTGAAGATTGATCCTAAATCAGTTGGGGTTGGACAATATCAACATGACGTATCTCAAAAGAGATTGAATGAATCATTAACATTTGTAGTCGAGACGGCAGTTAACCAAGTTGGTGTTAATGTAAATACGGCTTCAGTTGCATTGTTACAATATGTTTCGGGTTTATCGAAAACTGTTGCGAAAAATATTGTGGCAAAGAGAGAAGAAGATGGGAAATTTACGAAACGCACGGAATTAAAGAAAATCCCGCGCTTAGGTGCAAAAACGTACGAACAATGTATAGGTTTCTTACGTATATTAGAAGGAGCGAATCCATTAGATCGAACAGGTATTCATCCAGAACAATATAAAAGCGTTGAATTGTTATTGAAGAGCTTAGGTTTATCGAAAGATGACGTAGGGCAACCACAATTACAAAAGAGCTTAGAAGAAGTGGATATTTCTAAGTTGTCACAAGAAACGGGAGTTGGAGAGCCAACATTAGTTGATATTATAGATGCACTCATTAGTCCAGAGCGAGACATGAGGGATGAGTTGCCTAAACCACTTCTGAAAAAAGGGATTTTGAAATTAGAAGATTTAAAACGTGGTATGGAACTAGAAGGAACTGTGCGTAACGTTGTTGATTTTGGTGCCTTTGTTGATGTTGGTGTAAAGCAAGATGGTTTAGTACATATTTCTAAACTAAGTACACAATATGTGAAGCATCCATTAGATATTGTATCTGTCGGGCAAATTGTAAAGGTATGGGTCGATGATATTGATACAAAAAAAGGTCGTGTCGCATTATCTATGTTGCCGATTGAATAATAAGAGAAGAGAGCAGATGAAACTGCTCTTTTTTTATGGGATAAAACGTGTAATGCATTATGAGCTTTGATGGGTTTTGCTATAATAAAACCAGCATTCATTTAGTAATTTAATTTGATACCGGTTTTTTTCGAAATATGCGCGTTGCATTTGTTTTTTGAGCCATGTAGGCATAGGAATCCCTCCTTGTTTAATCCTACTCTCAAAAATTCAAGGCACTATTGATGAGAGGTTGGTGAGTGGATTTCTATTTTTGCTATGTTTTTAGAAACCACGCTTCTTGAATGAGGATGGGTATATGTACTATTTAATATATGTATAAGACAGGAGAAAAGTGTAAAAATATTTTTTTGTTTAGGGGGAATGAGGATGGATGAGCAAGAAATACAGCGGCTAGTGGAAGAAGTATCGCTACAATACTTCGGAATGCCGTTTTTACATAAGGCAATGTTTAATAGTAGATTACGTACAACTGGCGGGCGTTATCTATTGAAGAACCACAATATTGAACTAAATTATCGATATTACGAAATGTATGGGGAAGAAGAATTAGTTGGGATCATTAAACATGAACTTTGTCATTATCACTTACATATTACAGGCAGAGGGTATAAGCACCGGGATAGGGATTTTCGAGAACTATTACAGAAAGTCGGTGCACCACGCTTTTGTAAACGAATGATGAATGAAGAGAAGGAAAACAAGGTTTATATGTATGAATGTATAGAGTGTTTGCTTCAATATGTAAGAAGACGTCAAATAAATACAAAAAGATATGTCTGCGGAAAGTGTAAAGGGAAACTAATTCTGATAAAGAAAACATCTTGACAGTGAAAACGCAATCCAGTATATTATAAACATGTCACGTTTGTACAAGATGTTGTGAAAAAACTTCTTGACTTACGATGATAAGTTTTATAAGATACAAATTGTCTTTATTATTCCGCAGTAGCTCAGTGGTAGAGCTATCGGCTGTTAACCGATCGGTCGTAGGTTCGAGTCCTACCTGCGGAGCCATACAGAGAAGTACCCAAGTGGCTCAAGGGGCTCCCCTGCTAAGGGAGTAGATCGCTAACGCGGTGCGAGGGTTCGAATCCCTTCTTCTCTGCCATACATATTGGCCCGTTGGTCAAGTGGTTAAGACACCGCCCTTTCACGGCGGTAACACGGGTTCGAATCCCGTACGGGTCACCACTTCGGAGGATTAGCTCAGCTGGGAGAGCACCTGCCTTACAAGCAGGGGGTCGGCGGTTCGATCCCGTCATCCTCCACCATAATAGTATAATGAAAAGTGAAATGACATTAATTTAAAGATTAAATGGTCCCGTGGTGTAGTGGTTAACATGCCTGCCTGTCACGCAGGAGATCGCCGGTTCGACCCCGGTCGGGACCGCCATTTTAACTTCTGCTAATTGGCAGTTGTTTTTTATTGGACATTATGGTACAATAACATTTGTCTTTGAAAAGAAGATAAGTATTTCGATGGGCTATAGCCAAGCGGTAAGGCAACGGACTTTGACTCCGTCATGCGCTGGTTCGAATCCAGCTAGCCCAGCCATTTACGAGCCATTAGCTCAGTTGGTAGAGCATCTGACTTTTAATCAGAGGGTCGAAGGTTCGAATCCTTCATGGCTCACTTTTGTTTTTTCCGCGCGGTCGTGGCGGAACGGCAGACGCGCTAGGTTGAGGGCCTAGTGGGGGAAACCCCGTGGAGGTTCAAGTCCTCTCGGCCGCATCAAAAAATCTTTTTGAAAAAAGTACTTGCATTTGAAAATGTAGTATGATAAGATAATTGAGTCGCCAAAACACAACGACGAAAAAACATCATGAATAAGCGCCCGTAGCTCAATTGGATAGAGCGTTTGACTACGGATCAAGAGGTTAGGGGTTCGACTCCTCTCGGGCGCGCCAATTACGGGAAGTGGCTCAGCTTGGTAGAGCACCTGGTTTGGGACCAGGGGGTCGCAGGTTCAAATCCTGTCTTCCCGACCACGCGGGTGTAGTTTAGTGGTAAAACAAGAGCCTTCCAAGCTCTGGTCGAGAGTTCGATTCTCTTCACCCGCTTTTAGTTCTTTGAAAACTGAACGAAACAAACAACGTGAAACGTCAATTTTTATTTTAGATGCTAGACAAACTAACTTTATTGGAGAGTTTGATCCTG
>NZ_JBNNUI010000014.1:0-93897 GCF_050279585.1 Bacillus sp. NPDC094064 | reverse complement strand
AATCTCTCCTTTTCCTCTTTTTTATCAGTGTTGACACACAAAAAGAGGTTCAGACACAAAAACAGGCTATGGAGAAGACTTTCTCCACAGCCTGAGAAGCCTTTTTTAGGCTTCTCCTTTTATTTTGAAATATATACAATGTCCAAATGGATCCTTTGCCCGTAATATTCCATCTTTGTACGTAGCAATTTCGCCAATATTTTTTAAGCTTTCACATACTTGCTCTTTTTGTTTTTCATCCGCTAGTACAATTGTGAAATATTTCAAGCCAACGGAATTTGTCATTTGCGCTGGTATCCCTTCACCTTGCCATGTATTTAAACCGATATGATGATGATAGCCACCTGCGGATACGAACAGCGCTCCATTACGAGCTGGGATTGTTACATCAAAACCAAGACCATCAACATAGAAACGTTTCGCTTCTTCTAAGTCAGCCACATGTAAATGAATATGCCCCATCACAGTACCAGCCGGGAACCCATTCCATACACTTCCTTGCTGTAATAATTCTTCACCAGATAACGGGTTACTAACAAATGGTAGCTCTCCATTCTCATCACGCCAAACTTCTTTTTGGCGATCATGATAAATTTCAATCCCATTTCCATCTGGATCAGCTAAATAAAGAGCTTCACTAAAATAATGATCGGCTCCACCGTGCAGTGGATATACCATCTCTACAAGGTGGCGAAGAATGTTTGCTAAGTCTTGTCTACTTGGTAATAAAATTGCGTAATGATATAACCCTGTTCTTCCTCTTTGTTTCGGAAAAGCTTCTTTCTTCTCTTCAATGATAAGGAGTGGTTCATCATTTTCATTTCCAAATGTAACGACTGTTTCCTCTTCTTTTAGCACTTTCATGCTTAGTACTTCCGTATAAAAGCCTAGTGATTTCTTTATATTTGATACGTATAAATGAACAACACCAAGTGTTGTTTCGGGATGAAGTTGAAAGCTCATCTTGTTATACCCCCATTTAAATTAGTTCTTCTTTGACATTTTCTCTTTTAAGAAATTATCTACAAAACCATCAGCTTTTGCAACAAATAAGTATGCACCCATTGCTAATAATGCAAGTTCTAACTCAAATCCAGGATTTTTTCCGTCTCCTAACAAGCCAGCTGACCATTTTACTTTTACAATCGCTCCAACCATAACAAGTGCAAATAATAATCCAATATATCTTACACCTAAACCTAAAATTAACAATAGACCTCCAACTAATTCAACAGTTGCTACACCGTATGCAAGTCCTCCTGGTAAACCAATGCTTGTAAACCACCCTGCAATATTGTCAATTCCCGATTGGAATTTTGTTAAACCGTGCATAAAGAATGTTACTCCTAACACGATACGAATAATTAAATTACCGATATGTTGATTCATTTCTTTCTCTCCTTTATAGTTTTCTTATACGAAACTTTTATTCACATTACAAAACATACACTAATTTTTTTTATTCGTCAATTCATTTTTCATGAGAAAAAATATATTTTTTTTGCTATGATACAAATAGTTGTTTACAAAAAGGAGCTTGATTTTATGAATATTGGTTCTGCAATACGTGAAATTCGTCAACGTAGAGGCATAACAATCGCACAAATTTGTGAGGGAACGGGTCTTTCTAAAGGATTTATGAGTCAGGTTGAAAATAATAAAACATCACCATCTATCTCAACTTTAGAAATGATCTCTAATTTTTTGAACATTCCCCTTCCCTATTTATTATTAGAGCAAAAAGATCGTTTGAAAGTTGTCAAAAAGGTAGAGCGTAAATACAGTGTATACGGAAAAGACGAACAAAGAATTGAGCATGTTGCAGAGCAAGGTGGCCTTCGCCTAAATCTCGTAGAGATTCCTGCTGGATTTCCGAAAGAAAACTCACCAAATGCTCATGAAGGGGAAGAGTGCCATCTTGTATTACGCGGCAAACTAGAAGTTCAACATGGGGAAGACATTGCAATTGTAGAAGAAGGTGATTCTTTCTCCTGGAATGCGTGCGTTCCTCATATTGTCCGTAATATAGGGGAAGAATCTGCATTATTACTGATCTCTAGTCATGCGGAAAATCGAAAACGTGTTTACTAAATAAAGAAAGAAGCCTGATTTACAGGCTTCTTTTTATCCCCTTATAATTCCGTAACTTGTCCCAACTAGCACAGTCTTTTCATGTTGATTTCGATAAACTGACTCAATTGAAACTTTTTTATATCCTTCCATTTGTTCAATATTTGTTAAAGTTAATTCACAAGTGATTGTATCTCCTGTAAAAACTGGCCTAATAAACTCACTTACTAATTCTCTTGCTATGTAATGTAACTCTTCGCCTACTTTCGTCCCAATGCTAGCAGTCAATAAACCATGTACCATTAATCGCCCATTTTCATCATATTCCATATGATGTCTACCTTTATCACCTGTAATATTTGCAAATTCGAAAACTTCTTCCTCGGTAAATCTTCTTTCATATTTAAATACATCCCCGACTTTTATACTCATTTTCATCCCCCTAATAATAAACTGAATTTTCTTTCATATTATCATAAAATAAGCCTTAATTCATTTTCTATTATGAAAAAAATTAGAATTACTTAACTATTATTTTTCTTTACATTCCACTCATTTATCGATGCCGATCTGTTTTTGCAACTTGATATCCATAGTACGCACATGTTCCATTTCTTGATAACTCTCTCACTTCAAAACCACAGCTTCTATAAAAATCAAAATTGTTCGCAGATGTATGTGCAAACCAATCACCGTGAGGAAGTTTTTGCAAGCAAAGGGCTACAAGTTTCTTACCTAATCCTTTTCCTCTATACTCACACTTCACAACTAAATCTACTATATTCGCGACCATAATTTGATCAGAAATGACTCTAACCATAGCAATCATCTCTTCTTCATCCCAAATTGTAAAAGCCCATGTTGAATTTTCAAATGCTATCGTGAATTTCTCAATTTGCCAAGAAGGGATATTATGATTGCTCCAACCAGCATCTTCAAACAAAGCTTTAATTGCATATGCTGGTACACCACTCGTTCCCTCACGAATAATCAGTCCATTATGATAAATGTACATGTAATCCCCCCTTTATTTTTATATACCATTCTTGAAAAGATGCAATTTACCTTTTAAAAAATATTTTTTTCATCCAACCCGCTTAATGGAATAGACGAGAACATCCATCCCATGAAATGAAGTTGTTTTTTCATAACTGAGCCCTGTTTTTCTAGCAACAAATATTGAAGCGGGATGGTTCGGGTTAATAAGAGAAATTAATCTATTTATTCGTAATGCTTGGAAACCGTAGTCTCGAAATGCTGCCGCTGCTTCTTTCGCATATCCTTTTCCCCAATACTGAGGAAGTAACCAATACCCAATTTCAATTTCCTCTTTTCCATCTATATTCTGCTTTACTAACCCTGCATGACCAATTCGTATTCCTGTTTCCTTTTCAATCAGTACGAATAAACCGAGACCACTTTTATAACTAGGAATCACCCACTCCTCCAAACTTTTTTTACATTGCATATACGTTTTTAACGTTCCATTTCCAATATAGCGCATTACCTTTTCATTCCCCCATAGTGAAGCATAGAACTGTAAATCATCCATTGTATATTTACGAAATTGCAAGCGATCTGTATGGAACATTTTTAAACTCCTTCCCACCATTTTGTTCTTTATTACACGATCATATTTTGTATGTATAATAAATGTTACTCTCTATTATAAATGAACCAGCATAAAAATACAGAATATTCACTCTTAACAGAAATAAAAAAGCAGTAGACAAATATTGTCTACTGCATCCATATCATAACTAGCATAAAGAAAACTACAATTGAGGGGGTGTAGGATTTTCAAATATACTAGATACTTATCCCGTTCTAACGGGCGGTAAACTTTCCAATTATATGAAAGTGAAAAGTTTACCGCACATAAGAACTTCCTTCGTTCATTGAGAAAGCGCCGCTAAGTAATCATATACACGCTTAGATTCTTCTCCACCCATTCTTGCATGCTGAAGGAGAGAAATGCCGTGAGGGCCAGATGCATGCAATGCTTCTGGTTGTGCTACTAAAATCGCTTGTACAACTTCTAACTCTCCAAGCATAGCTGCTGCAAAAATATCCATTCGAGCACCCTTTTCAAGTAGATAAAGAGCAATATCTTTACGACCTACATGTGCCGATGCCCCTAATGCACTTTCCCAATCTGATCCATCCCAATTGTAAGAGGCATGAAGTAAGTTTGGGGATTCATCCAACAGTTCTTGTACTTTTTCTAGATCTCCGTGAGCTGCCATAACAAATTCTCTTACTAATTCATTGGTAATACGCTCTTCTGTTCGCATCGCTCTGCTCCTTTTTTAGAAATTCGTTTCGGTGTAAAAAATGGCTTGTCGCTTCCCTGAAAAATATCAACTTCTATGCCAAATACGTGTTGAAACATTTGATGACATAAAACTTCTTCTGGTACACCATCATACTGAATCTGCCCTCGCTTTAATACGAGTAAACGATCGCTATATTGAGCTGCTTGGTTAATGTCATGTAAAACCATTATAATTGTCATACCAAACTCTTCGTTCAATCGTTTTACAAGTTCCATTACTTCTAACTGGTGAACGATATCCAAAAAGGTTGATGGTTCATCTAGCAATAAGACATTTGTACGTTGTGCTAGCGTCATTGCAATCCAAGCCCGTTGTCTTTCTCCTCCTGACAAAGACTGTAAAAGACGATATTCATCCCCTGCAAGATTTGTAACAGACAATGCCCAATCAACAATTTCTTCATCTTCTTTATTTAAACGACCGCTCCATGATTTGTGGGGACCTCTTCCAAATTCAATTAATTCTTTCACTGTTAAATCTAATTGGTGATCATGCATTTGTGGTAACATTGCTAATTGCTTCGCTACATCAGCACTCTTCATCGTATGAATATTTTTTCCATCTAAAATGATCTCTCCTTCGCTTTGTTTAAGGAGTCTTGCCATTAAACGAAGCAAAGTAGATTTCCCAGATCCATTCGGTCCAATTAAACTAACGACTTCTCCAGCTTTAATATGTACATTCATATTTTGCATTTGAAATCTTTCGGAATGTGCGTAAAACACTTTTTCAACGGAAATCACTTTGTCTTCCTCCTCTATGAATTAAATATAAGAAGAACGGACCACCTAAGAAGGATAATAAAATACCAACAGGCAATTCGATTGGATCGAACCAACTTCGAGCTATCGCATCCGCGAAAACGAGTAATATCCCGCCACCAAGGCATGATAATGGTAGCAAATATCTATAATCATTTCCGACTAATAAACGTAGCATATGCGGTACAACAAGACCAACAAATCCAATAAGGCCTGAAACACTAACCGCAATTCCAGCTAATAATGTACTTACTACTATTAAATAAAACCGGCTTCTTTCCACGTTATAACCTAATAATTTCGCCATCTCATCTCCAAGCATTAATACTCGAATATGCTTAATACCAAAGAAGGCTAATATAATAGCGAATATTGCATAATAAATAATCATGTTTAAATGTACCCAGCTTACACCACCAATGCCACCAGCTAACCACGGTAATACGGATTGTACTTTATCACTATGTAGTAACATTAATGCTGATGTTGCTGCACCAATTAATGCATTGATTGACACACCTACTAAGACGATTCTTGAAGGCGGTGCCCCTTTTTGCCATGATAGAGCATAAATGACCATCGCTGTGATGAAAGCTCCTAAAAATGCTCCTAGCGGTAAAAAGGCCATATGCTGAGGAAATAGAATCATAATTACAATTGCTACAAGACCTGCTCCAGATGAAACTCCGATAATACCAGGGTCTGCAAGAGGGTTTCTCATAACCCCTTGCAGTAATGCACCAGATGCGGCTAAACATGTTCCTACTATAAATCCAACGAGCACTCTCGGTATACGAAGGTCCCATACAATTCGATGAACCGCCGAACCCTCATCTTGTATGCCTACTAGAATATCTCGTAAAGAAAAGGACAAACTTCCTGCGAACAGACCGTAAAAAAGACCTAGAATCGTTAATAGCACTAAAGTAACTGCCATGATCCATCTTTTTTTCGCAAAAGGATGTTCTTTTTCTCTTACTACTTCACTACTCTCCATACTTATCATTTCCTTACATCTTGTATACTTTTATACATAAAGTCCATCGCTTCTGTAACTTTTGTTCCTGGATTTGATCCAAATAAGTCTGGTGGTAAAATCACTACACGATTTTGTTTTACTGCGTCTAAATTTTTCCACGCTTCATTTTTCATCATTTCGCCTTCGAATGCTTTTTTCACACTATTTGGATCTCCATGTGTAATTAAATAAATCACATCAGGATTCGCCTCAATAATGCGTTCTACACTTAGCTGCGCATATTGCGGATATTCCTTCATTTCTGGAAAATCAGCTGCAATATTTTTCCCGCCTGTTTTTTCTAAAATATCACCTGATAAAGATGTTGGTAATGCGGCTAAATAAGTACCTGGTGCACCATACACTAGCAATGCTTTCACATCGTTCTTTTTCTCATATTTCTTCATTTGATCATTAATTTTTTGGTTAAGTACTTTCGCCTTATCTTCTTTCTTCATTATCGTTCCGTATAGTTCAATATTTTTTTGAATATCTTGTACAGAATTCGCAGAAGAGATTATTACTTTCGTTCCTTGTCCTTCAACCGTTGGAACATTCTTTTGGAACCCATTATTAGCAATAAGTACATCCGGCTTTAAGCTAGCAATTTGCTCAAAATTAGGCTGATGCGCATTCCCAATTACTTGCGCTTTCTTTAACTCCTCTGGAAGAGTTAATTTCGTATCCGGACGACCTACTATTTTTCCACCTAAAGCATGAATAATATCCATGTCTCCCATACTTAATGTTGCAAAACTTTCTGGCACTTTATCGAATGTTACCTTTCTTCCTGACAGGTCGGTAACCTCGATTTTCTCTTTTCCTTTTTCTGTTTTTGTTGCAGATGCTTTTTCGTCTCCTTTTGCACTGCAACCTATTAATAAGAAAAAAATAGATAAAATCGCTGTGAATAGCGTAATAGATTTTTTCATTCTTCACCTCTAATTGATAATGATAATCATTAACTACTACTCTACTTTAATTGATAGGGATTATCATTGTCAATATGAAACGCATACATTTTTGGCAAAAAGCAAAAAAGCACTACGAAAAGATTCATTCTTTTCGTAGTGCCCCATTTAACGCTATTACTCACATTCATTTTCCTCTAACTGATTGCGTATCACTTTTACGCGCTGAAAGAAAAAGACTGATAAACTTAAAAATATAACGATGCTTCCCATCATAACGAAAGATTGTATTGTTTCTTTTGCTCCATTCGGAATCAATAGACCAACCATTAACAATGTACTTACAGCGAGAAGGATTTGTCCAAACCTTGTATAATCTTCTATTTTTCCTTGTAATTCTTTCATTGTGTTCTCACTCCTCCATTTCACTGTATCATATTCTATTAAACTTAAAGACAAGTAAATACAGCCAGTGAGGGAGATGTTTTCCAAAAGAGAAAGAGTCGCTTCATTGCGACTCTTTCTTATCTATTACACACCTTTATACGCTTCCATATAAATTCCTTTCAGTTCTGAAATAAGCGGTAATTTTGGATTTGCCGTTGTACATTGATCCTCAAAAGCTCTTTCGGCTAATACTCCAACAAGCTCTTCAAATTGCTCTTGATCGACTCCTTGCCCTGCAATGCTCATATTAATATTCAGGCTTTTTCCAAGTGTAATAATTGCTTGGACGAGTGATTCTACACCTTCTGCCGCAGAACTTGCTGGAAGCCCAAGCATTCTCGCAATATGTGCATATCGTTCATCTGCTACAAAATGCTCATATTTCGGGAACAATGCGTGCTTTCTTGGCTTTATAGCATTATAGCGGACTACGTGAGGCATAAGAATTGCGTTCGCACGCCCATGTGGAATATGGAATTCTGGTCCAATTTTATGCGCTAAACTGTGATTAATACCTAAGAAAGCATTTGCAAATGCCATCCCTGCGATTGCGGAAGCATTATGCATTTTTTCTCGTGCTTCTTCATCATTTCCATCTTTATATGCTCTCGGTAAATATTTAAATACGAGATCAATTGCCTTTAATGCTAACCCATCTGTATAGTCATTTGCCAAAACAGAGACATACGCCTCGATTGCATGCGTTAATACGTCCATCCCAGTATCTGCTGTTACATGAGGTGGTACTGTCATTACAAATTGCGGGTCAACAATTGCTACATCTGGTGTTAATTCATAATCTGCGAGTGGATATTTTATATTATTTTTCTTATCTGTAATAACCGCAAATGGTGTCACTTCTGATCCTGTTCCCGATGTTGTTGGAATGGCAACAAATTGCGCTTTATTTCCTAAGTTCGGATATTTACATGTACGTTTTCTTATATCTAAAAACTTCTGTTTAATGCCATAGAATGTTGTTTCCGGATGCTCATAGAATAGCCACATGCCTTTTGCTGCATCCATTGCTGAACCACCACCAAGCGCGATAATTACATCAGGTTTGAAGCTTTTCATCATTTCCGCACCTTTAAACACAGTTTCATCTGATGGATCTGGTTCGACCTCAAAGAACACTTCAACTTTCACATCATTTGCATGTTTACGTAAATAGTGCGTCACTGTATCTACATATCCGTGTTCAACCATTCCTGAATCCGTTACAATAAATGCGCGGGAAATGTTCGGCATATTAGCTAAATATGCTGTAGCATGTTTTTCAAAATAAATTTTTGGTGGTAATTTGAACCACTGCATATTCTTTTTTCTATTCGCCAACCTTTTTATATTTAATAAATGCGTTGCTGTTACGTTTTTAGAAACTGAATTTTTCCCGTAGGAACCACAGCCAAGCGTAAGGGATGGAATAAATCCATTATATATATCTCCAATTCCACCTTGTGATGAAGGTGCATTTACAATGAGACGGCAAGCTTTCATACGTAACCCAAACTGTTTTGTCGCTTCTTTGTTTGTAGAATGAATGACTGCTGAATGGCCTAGACCACCAAGGTTCAACATGTCTTCGCAATATGTAAATCCTTCTTCTAATGAATTTGCTTTTACACAAGCTAATACTGGACTCAATTTTTCACGAGATAGTGGATATGCTGCTCCAATGCCTTGTATTTCAGCTACAAGCATTTTTGTATCTTCAGGTACAGTAATCCCTACTAATTCAGCAATATACTGTGCTGATTTCCCAACAATATCACTATTTACTGCACATGTATTTTCATTAATAACAAGTTTTTCTAATTTTTTTCTCTCTTCTTCTGTTACAAAGTAACAATTGTTTGCCATCATTTCTTTCTTAACATCATCATAAATTTCCTTATCGATAATGATTGCTTGTTCCGATGCACAAATCATACCGTTATCAAATGTCTTCGATAGAATCAAATCATTAACAGCTCGTTTTACATGTGCCGATTTCTCTATATAACATGGTACGTTCCCAGGACCAACGCCTAGTGCTGGTTTTCCGGTAGAATAAGCTGACTTCACCATACCAGCCCCTCCAGTTGCTAAAACAAGTGCAACACCTTCATGGTTCATTAATTGTTTTGTCGCTTCAACAGACGGTCTTTCAATCCATTGAATACAATGCTTTGGTGCACCAGCTTTCACCGCTGCATCGTATACTGTTTTTGCCGCTGCAATAGAACACTTTTGTGCGGAGGGATGAAATGCGAAAATAATTGGATTTCTCGTTTTTATCGCGATTAACGCTTTAAACATCGTTGTCGACGTTGGATTGGTAACTGGTGTTACTCCTGCAACGACACCGACAGGTTCCGCAATTTCTATTATTTCTTCATGAGGGTCTTCGTGAATAATTCCTACTGTTTTATCTTCTTTTATACTATGCCAAATATATTCGGTGGCAAAAATATTTTTAATACATTTGTCTTCATATACACCACGGCCCGTTTCTTCAACAGCCAACTTTGCTAGTGGCATATGTTGGTCAACACCTGCTAGTGCCATTTCATGAACAATGTTGTCAATTTGCTCTTGTGTAAAACTTTCTAATGCTTGTAAAGCTTTCCGACCGTTATTCACTAACGTATCAATCATCTCTTTTACTTCCTGCATTTCATTTACAACTTTCTCTTTGACTACCATGTAAATTTCCTCCTATTCTGCTATCTTGGACTAAATAAGACCCTATAGGTCATAATCAGTCCCGATTAGCGCAAAAAAAATAGAGTTGCTTTCCTACATGAACTTCATTGTTTGTGAAACTTTTCACAAGTTTGTTCGTGAGTAACACTTCATGAATTCAATATACATGAAATCATTTCATATGTGTATGTCTATTTTGTGAAAAATTTCACAAAATAGTATAAAAAAAATGCACTGCTCTATATTAGCAGTGCATTTTTTTATGCTAGCGCTTGTGCTAGATCTTCAATTAAATCTTCACCGTCTTCAATACCGACAGAAATACGAATTAATGTATCTGTAATTCCTAATTCTTTGCGGCGATCTGCTGGGATTGATGCATGCGTCATTTGAGATGGGATAGAAATTAAACTTTCTACTGCTCCTAAACTTTCAGCAAGTGTAAAGTATTGTAATTTCTCGAGTACTTTATTTAACGTTTCTTCACTATCTACATCAAATGAGATAATGGCACCAAATCCGTTTGCTTGTTCCGTTGCTAATTCATGGTTTTGATGTGACTCAAGACCTGGGTAATATACTTTATTTACTTTTGGATGGTTATTTAAAAACTCAGCAATTGCGCGTGAATTCGTTTCATGCTCTTCCATACGAATTCCTAATGTTTTTAAACCACGAAGTAGTAAGAAGCTATCTTGTGGGCCAAGAATGCCTCCTGTTGAGTTTTGTACAAAGTGAAGGTCTTCTGCTAATTGCGGGCTATTTACAACTACTAAACCTGCAACTACGTCGCTATGACCTCCTAAATATTTCGTTGCACTATGAAGTACAATGTCTGCTCCTAAAGAAATCGGCGACTGCCAATATGGCGTCATGAATGTATTGTCAATAATTGTTAATAAATCATTCTCTTTCGCAAGAGTGGATATTTTCTTAATATCAGTAATTTTCAGTAATGGGTTCGTTGGTGTTTCCACATAAATTGCTTTCGTATTTGGACGAATCGCTTCTACAACTTCCTCTAAGTTTGTTGTATCTACAAATGTATGTTCAATACCGAAGCGGTTTAGGACTTTCGTAATAACGCGGTATGTTCCGCCATACACATCATCTGTTAAAATGACATGATCTCCTTTTGAGAACAACATAATTGTCGCTGTAATAGCAGCCATTCCTGAACCAAATGCAAATCCAGCATGACCGTTTTCTAATACAGCAATCATCTCTTCTAAAGCTGCACGTGTTGGATTGCCTGTACGTGAATATTCATATCCTTGATGCTTACCAACTGCTTCTTGTTTATACGTACTTGTTTGATAAATCGGTACATTTACAGATCCAGTTGAAGGTTCTCCTATGCGAATACCATGAATTAACTTTGTCTTTGCTCTCATTTTTTATTCCCATCCTTTGTATATGTCTTTACTTAAATAGCGCTCACTACTATCCGGAAAAATCGTTACAATATTTGTACCTGGTTTTGCCTTTTCCGCCTCAAGTAAGCTTGCATGAAATGCTGCTCCTGAAGAGCTTCCAACGAGAAGACCTTCTTTTTGCGCTAATTCTTTCACACGTAAAAATGCATTTCGATCAGAAATTGTATGAATTTCATCAAAATACGATGTTTTTAAAAATGGCGGAATGAATTCAAGACCAATTCCTTCTGTTTCATGTGAACCCGCTTTACCACCATTTAAAATAGATCCTTCTGGTTCTACAATAACCGTTTTAATATCAATACTTTTCTCTTTTAAATAAGACGCAGTTCCCATAAACGTACCGCCAGTCCCTGCACCTGCAACAAATATGTTAATCTCTCCGTTAAGTGCATCCCAAAGTTCAGGACCTAGTGTTTTAAAATACGTACGAGGATTTGCTTCATTCGCAAATTGACTTGGAGAGTATGAATTCGGTATTTCGCTAACTAATTCTTTTGCCTTTGCAATTGCACCGGTCATTCCTTGCTCAGTCGGTGTATGCACGACCGTTGCACCTAATGCTTTCATTAATTCTTGTTTTTCAATACTAAATTTCTCTGGTACACAAACAATGACGCGTAAATCATGTTCTAACGCTGCAAGTGCCAGTCCAATACCAGTATTTCCAGCAGTCGGTTCAATAATTGTTCCACCCTGCGTAACAAGCCCTTTTTCTAGTGCATCTTCGATTAATTCTCTTCCTAAACGGTCCTTAACGCTTCCACCTGGGTTATAAAATTCAAGCTTTGCAAATAAACGGACTCCTTTCGGAAGTAAAAAACGAGTAATTTCTACAATTGGTGTATGACCAATTAACTCATGAACTCCACGATATACATTCATCGTGTTCTCCCCCTTATTTGCCAATAAAGAAAAGGCAACTGTATGTATTTTCTTTATATGAGACAGTTGCCTTTTTGTTACATTACTTTAACTCTTCTAGTACTTTTATAATAAAGTTTGTAGAATGAAGAGCTGCTTGATCTAAAAATTGATCAAATGAAACATTTGATTCTTTACCCGCAATATCAGAAAGTGCGCGAATGATAACAAACGGAACTTCATATTGGTGGCATACTTGTGCAACAGCTGCTGCTTCCATTTCTACTGCATAAAGATCTTCAAATTTATCACGAATGGCTGCAACGCGGTTCGGATCACTCATAAATGAATCGCCTGTTGCAATCATACCTTTTACAACTTGAATACTTTCTTCTGTTTGCATGCATTTTTCAGCTAATGCAACTAACGCTTCATCAGCTTTAAATCCAGGCGGCATTCCTGGTACTTGACCATACTCATAGTTAAATGCTGTTACATCTACGTCATGATGACGAACCTCAGTTGAAATAACGACATCTCCAACATTTAGAGAATGATGGAATCCACCAGCTGAACCAGTATTAATTACTTTTTCAGGCTTATATCTTTCTAATAAAATTGTCGTTGACATCGCTGCATTTACTTTACCAATACCAGACTTTAACAAGATTACTTCATGTCCTGCTAATTGTCCTTTCGTAAATTCACAACCCGCAACCGTTTCTGTTTCTGCTTGTTCTAATTTGTCACGTAAAATACGTACTTCTTCTTCCATTGCTCCAATTACAGCAATTCTCAATCTAATCCCTCTTTCTATTGCTTAGTTGCCTCCATTACCCAAACGAAATGATTTAATCTCGTAAACGTTACATGGAAGCCGTTGCTTTCAAAAATAGATTGCATGATAGGAATACGTGTGTAGTATTCTGTTTGCAAATCGTTTGCTAACTGGTGAAAACCTCTTTGTTTTGCTGTTTCAACAGTTTTATCATATGCATCTTGATCTGTAAATATCGTATCAGCAAACACTATTTTACCACCTTTGTTTAGTAATTGACTATACTTCGCAATCGCTACATTTTTTTCTTCATCTGTTAAATGATGAAATGCATAGGTGCTCACAATTGTATCAATTGAATTTGGGACTTCAAACGAAAGAAAATCACCTTCTGTAATGGAAAGCTCTTTTGGCAATTTCTCTTTAGCAATACTGCGCATTTCACGTGACGGTTCTATACCGTAAACTGTGCGGCCGGCAAGTAATAATTTATTTGTTAAATTGCCAGTACCAACGCCAAATTCTAATACATTACCAAATGACTTGTTAACTACATCCTCTAAAATGTCCTCATAACGGGCGAAAACTTCTTTATATTGTATATCTTCACCTTGTACGAATGAGTCGTACGTATGAGCCCACTCATCAAATAAACCATTAAATTCTGTACCCATAAAAATTCCCCTTTTTCTTATCGGTTTTATCAGTATGATATGCCCTCTTTCTAAAAATGTCAATTGAAATGCACATGGTATTTCCTTCTTTTCTTTGTTACACTATAGGGGATTACATAGGAGAGGGGTCGTCTTCGTGTCATTTACCTTTGAAATGTTAGAAGATAAAGTAGAATTTTTTGAAGCGGGAGACTTAGCTTCTTTAGAACGAAAAATTAGTGAACAAATCGATAATAATAAAGCACTTATGCTTGAAGTCCATCACATCTCACATCAAATGGTTATGGATCCCGAAAGCAAAAGACCGTATTATAGCGCAGTTGTTCATTTTAAATTAAAAAAATTACGCTAACTAAAAAAGAGAAGCTCCTAAGGAGCTTCTCTTTTTTAGTTTAGCGTTTGAACAAGTACTGGTTTCCAGCCCTCATTTTCTACCCAATCAATATTTACATAATATTTTTTACCTGATTGCTTATCTTGTACGTTGCCGTAAGCTTTATTCTTACCGTTATTTCCGATTCTATGAATAACTAATTGCTCTACCGGAACGTCAATTGCAGCTGAAATGGCTTGATTCATCTCATTCCAATCTGCTGTACCTTTTTTAAACGTCATCGCAGGTGTTGCACCTTGTTCTGTTCCTACTGGCTTCCAAGAAGATTTCGTATAAGCATCTGTTGCCTGTGGCTGTGTTTTTTCAGCTGGTACTTTTTCATTAGATTTAGCTTCTTCTTCTTCAGCTTTTTTCTTTTCTTCCTCAGCTTTTAGCTTCTCTTCTTCTTCTTTTTGTTTAGCTTCTGCTTGCTCTTTTTTCTTAGTAGATTCTTTATCTTCTGATTTTCCAGCCTTCTCATTCTTTGTTGTTTGTTGAGATACTTTCTTTTCAGTAGAAGATGCTTGCTCTTTCGTATTAGGAACAAACAATTGGTATGCTACAATAGCTACTAATAGTAACACAATAGCAATTGCAATATTTAAAACACCGTTTTGACGACGTTTTTGTTGTTTCTGTTGGAATCTAGATCCTCCTGCCATTCTTCAAACCTCCATGCAGTTTTTCATACTTGCTATTGTAACATTAAATCTAGAAAGGTTGAACATTTACAATAATATTTTCATGAAATGAAAACATTTTACTATAAATTGCAAGATTACTTTTCATTCTCTAATCGATAAATTGCTTCTACAACATCTTTAAAAACAGGTGTAACTTTATTTATATTGCTATCAGTTTCTATATCGACGACAACTAAAGCATATCTTGGATTTTCATATGGAAAATAACCCGCGAACCAGCGATTCACTTTCGTTCCTTTTCCTGTTTGCGCTGTCCCAGATTTTCCGGCGACACTTAATGGTAACGACCTGAATGCTGCTCCTGTTCCTTTTTCCGTTGTTACAACGCTTCTTAATAACTCTTGTAATGTTTTTACTGTTTCATACGAAAGCTGTTTTCCATTTAATGTATGGTTTTCAAATGTAAAAAAATCCGTTCCATTTTTGTACACTATTTTTTCAACAGCTTTCACTTCCATCGGTTCTCCATTTCTAGCAATCGTCGCCATCATATTTGCAATCGCTAAAGGTGATATACGTACATCTTTCTGTCCAATTGCTGTTTGTGCTACTGCTTTTTTACTATTCTTATTTACTTCACTCCCCCAAATAGTAGCACCCTTCTCCTCAGGTATTTGCTCAAAACGATCTGTATGAAATACCGAACCTTTCCACCCAATCTTTCCAGCGCCCCCTAAAGCCGCTACATAAGTTTCTAGCACCGTCCTATCCTTTTGTATTAGCTCATTACCTAACTCTGAAAACGTCCTATTACAGCTTCTAGCAAAGCTCTCTTTAAAACTAATTGTACCCATCATAACTTGCGGACGATTTTCACCATATAAATCTTTATCACAATTAAATGTACGGTTAAATACATTCACATTTTGATCAATCGCTGCCGCGGCAACTACTGTTTTAAAAACAGAGCCTGGAAAATGTGGTGTTAACATTTGATTTTCAAGTGTAGTCTTATATAAATTCTTATCTTTCATTTGTACAGATGGTTTGCTGACCATCGCCAAAATTTCATTCTTCTTTACATCAAGTAATACTAATCCCCCCTTCTTTATTTCACTTTCTTCAATTGCCTGTTCTGCTTTTTGCTGCAATTCTTTATGTAAAGTAGTCTGAATCGTAACTGGATAAAATGGATTTCCTGGTGAAGTATATTTCGCTTGTTTTCCAAAAATCGGTTCCCCTTGTCGATCCACTTGATACAATACCTTTACCTCTCCATCAGTCAATAGAAATTCATCAAATGATTGCTGTAATCCAGAAATACCGATTGGCGTTTGCTTTGAAATTTTTTTCACTTCTCCGTATCGCTTTTGAAATTCTTGTTCATTCTCTCCCACATCGCCAATTAAATGATTCATCGCTCCAGTTTTCTTTAATCGAACTTCGGCTGCTACAACACCTAATACATTTAATTGATTCACCTTTTCCATGTGCTCTTGTGTCAATCGAAATGGACCAGTTCCTCTTTGCAATACAAAGGCATTTTTCTTATCTTTCATTTGATTCTCGATCTCTTGTCTCGACAAACCAATGATATGCGCAATTTTCTCTAACATGCCATTTTTTATTTGTAAAAATGGAAAAATAATTAATACCGGATACTTTTCCTCATCTATTTCCTTACCGTTCTGATATATAAAACGCCCTCTTCCATCATCTATCGTAATAGATTGCGTCCGTTGCGTAACACTTTTTTCAATTAAATTAATCTTACGATCCGTAAATGATTCTGTATCTATAATTTGTATTTGAATTAAACGACAAAGTAATAACAACATGAAACATATAAAACAAATTAAAACAATTGTAATTCTCCGTTTTATTTCCATAAAAAACACCTCGTCTATTGTAGTTTAGACGAGGTACCATTTTATTTATACAAGCTACAAAACAAAAAACATATTACATAAGCTGTTATTGCTTCTTTGGCTGCTCTAGAAATTTCATAAGAAGCGATTTAAATTCTGTTTCATTCACTCCAGAGTTTTTGGCAGCTTCAATTACAGTAGTTGTCACGTTAGCCGCTACTTTTAAATATTCCTCACTTAAATTATTCATTTCACTTCTTTTTTCTTTAGCATTCTCGACTGTTACAGAATCAATACAAGCAATCATTTTATCTACAATTTGTAAGTAATTATTTTCTGCATCTATTATTTTTTGAATATCATCTTTATTACTTACTTTCGATTGTTTTAAATATGTGTATGCTTGATTCACTTCATCCTTTAAAATTTTATCATTATTCTTCGCCTGTTCTTGCAACATATTCTTCATATCATCTATTGTTTTTTGATCCATTGAATCTCGCAATAAATAATCTGGATTCCCAATCGCATAATCATACTTAATTGTTACATTTTGAAACATTTTCATCACAATAGCTAATTGATACGCTACGTCAAAATCATCAAATTCCTTTTTATCTTGTGGATTTTCTACGCTTTTTGAACTCTCAGTTGCTCTAGTATCCTTTTTTTCTTCTTGCTTTTTTTCTTCTTGCTTTATTTTTTCGCCCTTTGATGATGTAGTTTCCTCATTCGTTCCACATGCAACGAGCCCTAATATGGATATACTACAAACCAGTCCTGTAAAGATTTTATGTTTCATAATTAGCCCCTTTTCCCTATTAAAACCTATAGTTCTTAATTATGATATCAAAGCTGACAATATTTTTTTGACATTTCTTGTCGAATCATTCGAATGTTCATACAAGTTTTTCATTCTACAGATACAATAAAAATAAAAAAAGATTCTCCCGACGGGAGAATCTTTTTTTATTTTACAGAGATAATCTCTACTTGCATTTCTCCACCTGGAGTTTGAATTGCTACCTTCTCACCAATTTGCTTACCTAATAAGCTTTTAGCGATTGGAGAATCGTTAGAAATTCTTCCTTCAAATGGATCAGCTTCTGCGCTACCTACGATTGTGTAAGATTCTTCATCTCCACCTGGTAACTCTTTAAATGTTACTGTTTTACCTAATGTAACAACAGTAGATTCTTCACCGTTATCTGTGATGATAACTGCGTTACGAATCATGTTTTCTAATTGTGTAATACGTCCTTCTACGAACGCTTGCTCATCTTTCGCTGCATCGTACTCAGAGTTCTCAGAAAGATCTCCGAAGCTACGTGCAATCTTAATGCGCTCTACAACTTCTTTACGTTTTACCGTTTTTAAATCCTCAAGTTCGTTCTCTAGCTTTTGCTTACCCTCTTGCGTCATAGGGTATGTTTTTTCTGTTGCCATATTTTCCACTCCTTTTATATACCAATCCCCCGAAAAAAAGAGGAGTTCCATATGAAAACTCCCCCGCTTATATGTAGAGCGGAGGTTTCTAGCACGCGTGCACTAGCGGAGTTGTCACATACAACCCCGTATTTCCAATTCTTCTTTATATAAAGAAGATATGTATGGAAAGTTGATATAAATATGCCCTCACCTATATATAGATGAGGTTGCATGTTTCATTGTATTCGATAGGAAGGGAAAAAATCCCTTCCTATCGTATATCTTTTACTATGCTATTACAAATTTACTTTTTGTTCAAGAATTGTTGCAATTTTTGTCACCATAATATCAATTGCAACGTGGTTTTGTCCACCTTCAGGGATAATAATATCCGCAAATTTCTTAGAAGGCTCAATAAATTGATTGTGCATTGGACGTACAACACTTACGTATTGATCAATAACTGAATCCATTGTACGACCACGCTCTTTAATATCGCGCTGCATGCGACGCAGGATACGAAGGTCCGCATCTGTATCAACAAATAGCTTAATGTCCATTAACTCACAAAGACGTGGGTCTTCTAAAATAAGAATTCCTTCTAAAATGATTACATCTTTCGGTTCAACTGGAATAACTTCTTCTGAACGCGTATGCAATGTATAGTCATATACAGGCTTATCAATTTGCTCATATGCAAGCAACTGCTGCAAATGTTCAATTAACAAATCATTATCAAACGCAAGCGGATGATCATAATTTGTTTTTAAACGCTCTTCCATTGGTAAATGGCTTTGATCTTTGTAATAATAATCTTGCTCTAAGATTAAAATAGAATGACCTTTAAAATGGTCAAAAATCGCTTTCGTTACACTCGTTTTACCTGATCCTGAACCACCAGCAATTCCAATTACAACAGGCTTATTCGTCCCCATTCGACTATCACTCTTTCTTATTGAAGTATGCTTTTGCGCATCATATTATTCACATACACTGGTTGATCCACTTTGAATTTCACGATTTGCAACGGATGTCTCGCTGCATCTAATTCGTTTCCATCCTCATCCCAAATTTTCTCCACCGTCTGCGTAAAGTTTTCTATTTCCGGTCCAAAGAACTCCACTTCATGTCCTGGTTTGAAATGATTACGTTGCTCAATCGTTACGATGCCCGTTTCTTCATTATAATCTAACACTAAACCAGCAAAATCATACGTTGTTTTCTTGCTATGATTTCCAAACATTTGCTCTTGATGCCCTGGAACCCCTTCAAAGAATGCAGGAGCTGTATCACGATTTGCACATTTATCAAGCTCATCTAACCATTCTTGTTTAAACTCAAAGTTATCTGGATCCGCACAATACGCATCAATTACTTTGCGATATACAGTTGCTACAGTCGCTACGTAATGGATTGATTTCATACGTCCTTCAACCTTTAAGCTATCAATTCCAATTTCAATCATTTTCGGAATCGATAAGATTAAATTTAAATCTTTTGGACTCATCGCAAAGTGAGCATCTTCTTCTTGGAATAGAGGAAGCTCTTTTGCATCTTTATGTTGTGATACTGTTTGAACTAAATCGTAGTCCCAGCGACAAGACTGACAACAACCACCACGGTTAGAGTCACGTGCTGTCATATGGTTACTTAATGTACATCTTCCAGAATATGCGATACACATTGCACCATGGACGAATGCTTCAATTTCAATATCCACTTTTTCTTTAATTTCTTTCATCTCTTCATAGCTCGCTTCACGAGCTAATACAAGACGATGTAAACCTTCTTCTTTCCAATACTGTGCTGCTTTCCAGTTGGATAGTGATTGTTGTGTACTTAAATGCACCTCAACAGAAGGTGCTACACGTTTGCACGTCTCAATAATAAGCGGATCAGCAACGATAATTCCCGTTACGCCAGCTTTTTCAATCCCTTTTAAATATTCCTCTAGCCCGTCCATATTTTCATTATGCGCAAAGATATTTGTCGTTACGTATATTTTTGCTCCATATTTCTTTGCAAATTCAACGCCTTCTGCCATTTCTTCCAGCGTAAAGTTACCTGCATTCGAACGAAGACCAAATTCTTGTCCACCTAAATATACAGCATCTGCCCCGTAATGGATAGCTACTTTTAATTTTTCTAAGTTACCCGCAGGGATTAACAGTTCAGGTTTCTTCACAATAACGCGTTTGCCATCGATCACTCGTGAAATTTCTTGTACAGTCATGTCCTACACCCTCCTCGTTTAGTAAACCGTTTCTTTAAAGAAGAATCCTGTATCTAACGGACGATTTACTGGTTGCATTTCTTCTATCTCTTTATATAAATCGTCTTTCACGTCATAATACGCATCACGATCTTCTACACATAAATCAATTGCTTTACGATATTTTTTCGTTACTTCGATAATGTACTCAGAACTTTTTAATACACCATCAATTTTTAAGCTATCTACTTCACCATCGATTAGTTCCTCTAATTCATCGATGAAACAAATATCATTTGGGCTCATAATATGAGTACCATTTTCATCTTCATAAATTGGATATTTATTGTTACGCTCTGGATCATATAAGAACATATTCTCTTCATATTTTTTCTTTTCAATGTCAAGATTACGTCCTTGATACTCAAAGTAGTTTCCTACTAGCGAACGCTTCGATTGGAACATGCAAGTCATACCGTGAATTTGGACTTCAAGCTCCACTTCAGCATTTTCTTTTAATTCAACAATTTCATCTAGGCTAAGCTCGCGAGCTAATACAGCGCGTTTTGCTCCTCTTTGTCCCCAGTAGTTACAAGTAAACCAGTTTGTTGCTGTTGTTTCTGTATTCCAGTGCAACTGCATATTTGGCGCTACTTCGCGAACAGCCATTAATACCGCTGGATCTCCGAAAACAATTGCATCTACATTTACTTCGTTTAAAAATGCAACATAATCTGTTAACTCTTCTACTTTATCGTTATGGAACATAGCATTCATTGCCACATATACTTTCACACCATTTTCATGTGCAATATGAACAGCTTGTTTTACATCTTCACGTGAAAATTCCCCTGCTAAACGTAAACCAAACTTTTGCTCACCGATCATTACCGCATCTGCTCCTGCTTTCGCAAGAGGTTCGATATCCGCCACTGTTTTTGGCGTTACTAACAATTCAGGTTTCTTCATACCTTTGTCACCCTCTCTTTTTACTAACAGCTACCCCATCACCAATTGGGAAAATCGTTGTATCATATCCTTCATGGTTCATAAGCCATTCATTGTACGTCTTAATACGACGGATTAAACCACGTGTACGTCTGTTTTCAATCTTCTCTTTAGTCGTTACAAGGCCATGGTACATAACATTATCTGAAATAATAACGCCACCAGGATTTAGTAACGGTTCGTATAAATCAAAAAAGCGACGGTATTGCCCTTTCGCTGCATCAATAAAAATAACATCAAATGTTCCATGTTCTTGCACTTGTTCGCCCGTTTCTAACGCATCGCCGTAAATAACAGAAATGCGATCTGTTACTGGGGAACGTTCTATATATTCAAGTGCCTTTTCATATCGTTCACGATTGCGCTCTACTGTCACAATACGTGAATTTGGAATAGCTTCCATCATACGAATACTAGAATAACCGATTGCTGTTCCAAGTTCTAAAATGCTTTTCGGTCCAATTAAACGTAAAAATTGCAGCATAAATTCCATTCCAAGTCGATCCATAATCGGCACATGGTTTTCTGTTGCATATTCTTCCATTTCAAGAATTAATTTATCTTTTGGATCAATAAATGATAATAGGTACTCGTTAACTGCATCCTCCATAAATGGTCCTCCTTATTTACATGGAGAAGTGCCTCTATGACGTCTTTTCACACATAGAATGCAATAAAAATACAAGCCAGCTTTACCTTTAGCTTGTACGTCCCGTTTTGATATTAAAAACGATTCTTCTGCCAGTTTTTAACCCGATATATTTTACCACAAAAAAGAGGGATGTGCGACACTTTTCGCGATCCCTCCCCATTTCACTGTTTTTTCGTAATATATTTTTGCTTTAATGCATTATGCTCTTCTAACGTTTTCGCATAGTACACTTCACCACTTGGTGCAGCTAAGAAATAATAATAATCTGTTTGCGCAGGCTCTAACGCCGCTTCTATTGAATTTTTACCAGAGTTTGCAATTGGTCCAATTGGTAATCCTTTTACAACATACGTATTGTACGGTGAATTCACCTTTAAATCTTCGTATAATACACGTTGCTTATGCTTTCCAAGCGCGTATAATACCGTTGGATCCGTTTGAAGCGGCATACCTTTTGCTAAACGATTATAGAAAACGCTAGAGATCTTTTGGCGATCTGTAAAGCCTGTTGCCTCTTCTTCAATAAGTGAAGACAATGTTAAAAGCTGATGAACATCCCAGTTCTTCGCTTTCATTTTCGCCTCGTTCTGGACGATAATCGCATTTGTCTTCTCCAGCATCGGAGTCACAATCTCTTCTAATGTCGTATCCTTCTTATAGAACGAATACGTCGCAGGATATAAATACCCTTCTAACGGATATTTAATATTGCTATCAAAAATTTTATCCGTTAATAACTTCGGATACTTTTGCTGCATTTTTTGAACGAATGCTTTATCGTTTAATTGACGCACAACATCATCTTTATTCCACTTTAATTCTGTCGCAATCACTTCTGCTATTTCAGTTACTTGCGCTCCTTCTTTAATCGTCAGTTTATAAAGAGCTGGACGATGTACGTTGCCCGATGACATTTGTTCAATGACATCTTTAGCACTCATTGAAGGATTCAACAAATATGTACCAGCTTGTAAATTTTTTGATTTAGCCTTTGTATAAAAACTAAAAACTGTACCGTTTTTCACAGCACCTTTTTCTTCTAAAATCTCACCAATTTTACTAGTAGATGATCCTTTTGGGATTTCTACTTCAATTTCTTTTTTATTCCCGCTATCAACTGGTCCTAATGCAGATGAAATATACGCATAGACTGAACCAAAAACTAAAAGCAGTGCAATAATCGAAAATAAAAAAATGCGTCTACGCTTCTTTTTCACTTGATTCTCTATCAAAACTCTTCCTCCTTATTCAATTGTAGGCCATATGTACATATTTCTATACAACGCGATGGAAAAACATAGCAAACTTACCTATCGTTTTTTGATAGACACCTTATTTTTGTACAATCCGTCTCATTATACTACAAAGGATTACACAGTTTCGACAAAAAATCTTTCATTCTACATATAAAGTGAAACTTTAATCAGTGGGGATTTTATTCGACTCCCACTGATTATTAGCCTTCACCAATCGGGCGTTTACGGGCAGGGCAGCCCGCCTAACTTCTTTGCTTTCGCTAAATTTTGAGGTGCGGGGTCTTACTGTCCGGCAAATAGCGGGATAAAAAAAAGATGGACTGTATATCGTCCATCTTCTCAGCGGTTATTATTCTGCGTCTTGCTCATCAGCAAGAGTGTTGAACATTTCTTGTACCATTTCCCACTCTTCTTCAGATTCGATTGGAAGTAAAGTTCCGCCCTCTTCTTCGTTTTGCTCATAAGCCATTGCATCATAAATTTGGTCTCCATCTTCGTCTACTTCACCGATTGGAGAGAAGACTACGTATGATTTTTTGCCAAATTTTTCAGCATCAAAAGTGAAAATAATTTCACATAAATGTTCGTTACCTTTTTCGTCTACAATTGTAATTTGATTTTCTTCCATTTTGGTCACCTCTTATTTACTATCTAAAAACCCTTGTAAGATTACGACTGCAGCCATCTTATCGATGACTTGCTTTCTCTTCTTACGACTTACATCAGCTGAAATGAGTAGACGTTCCGCTGCCATCGTCGACAAACGCTCGTCCCACATTACAACGTCTAATTGTAACAGCTCTCGTAGGTTTTCTGCAAATTGCTGGCAAGCTTCACCACGTGGGCCAATTGTACCATTCATATTTTTAGGTAAACCTACTACTATTTTGTCCACATCATACTGTTTTACTAACTCAGAAATACGGTCAAAACCAAATTGACCTCGTTCTTCGTTAATCTTAATTGTTTCTAGTCCTTGCGCTGTCCAGCCCATTTCGTCACTAATCGCAACTCCGACTGTTTTTGTACCTACATCTAAACCTAATATCCGCATAAACTACTCCTCACGATGATGTTTCAAGTAAGACTTCACAAGCTCTTCGATTAACTCATCACGTTCAAGCTTGCGAATGATGCTTCGTGCATCTTTATGGCGAGGTATGTATGCTGGGTCTCCACTTAATAAATAACCAACGATTTGGTTAATCGGATTATAGCCTTTTTCTTGAAGTGCATCATACACAGTTAAAAGTACATCATTTACATGGACACTCTGTTTTTCATCTTGAATGCTAAACTTCATTGTTTTATCAAAACCGTCCATTTCAAGCACCTCACTTATATAGTAAGTATAGGGAGAAGAACTTCTCCTCTCCCTACCATTGTACACTACTATCTCTTTATTTTGAAACAGATTTAACGTACTCTTGTACAAATGCTAAAGCTTCTTCAACTTGAGCTGGGTTTTTACCGCCTGCTTGTGCCATATCAGGACGGCCACCACCGCCACCGCCGCAACGAGAAGCTACTTCTTTCACAAGTTTACCAGCATGGTAACCTTGACTAATCAAGTCTTTTGTTACACCTGCTAGAATGTTTACTTTATCATCATTTACAGAAGCTAATACGACAACTGCTGACTCTAATTTATTTTTCAGGTCATCCATCATCGTACGCAAGTTGTTCATATCTGCAACGTTTACTTTCGCCGCTAATACTTTCACGCCATCAACTGTCATTACAGAATCAGTTAAGTTTCCAGCTTCGATATTGCTTAATTTCGCAGCAAGAGATTCGTTTTCTTTTTGCAGTTGTTTCACTTCAGCAAATAGACCATCCACTCTTGTTAAAATATCTTTCGGATTTGTTTTCATTTTTCCAGCTGCTTCTTTTAATAAGCCTACTTGATCGTTCATTAATTCGTATGCAGACTTACCAGTTACCGCCTCAATACGACGAGTTCCTGCACCGATACCAGACTCAGCAACGATTTTGAAAATACCAATAGAAGCTGTGTTATCAACGTGACAACCACCGCAAAGCTCTAAGCTGTAATCGCCAACTTGTACAACGCGTACAACATCACCGTATTTTTCACCGAATAATGCCATTGCGCCCATTTCTTTCGCTTCTTCAATCGCTTTTTGAGAAATCTCAACATCAATACTTTCCCAAATTTTCTCGTTTACAATACGCTCAATTTTTTCTAATTCGTCAGCTTGTACTTGACCGAAGTGAGAGAAGTCAAAACGTAGACGTTCAGAAGTTACAAGAGAACCCGCTTGGTTAACGTGCATTCCAAGTACATCTTTTAATGCTTGGTGTAGTAAGTGAGTTGCTGTATGGTTTTTCACAACGTTACTACGGTTCTTTGTATCAATAAGAGCTTTCACAGCCGCGTCTTTCGTTAATGTACCTTCTTCCACAACAACTTTGTGTAAGTTTTGGCCGTTTGGTGCTTTTTGTACGTCTTTTACAAGCACTTTTACGCCATCTGCAAGAAGGTAACCACGGTCTGCAATTTGTCCACCGCTCTCAGCGTAGAATGGTGTTACATCAAGCATTAATTGTCCTTCTTCACCTGCTTGTAGACTGTCTGTGTATTCACCGTTTTTCACAAGTGCAACAACATTACTTTCTGTTGCAACTGTACCGTAACCAACGAATTCACTTCCTACTTTAACTTCTCCAAGGACACCGCCTTGAACTTGCATAGAATCAACGTCTTGACGAGCAGCACGTGCGCGCTCACGTTGTTTTTCCATTTCACTTTCAAAACCTGCTTGATCAACTGTCATACCAGCTTCTTCTGCATATTCTTCTGTTAATTCAATAGGGAATCCGTATGTGTCATATAGACGGAACGCATCTACTCCAGAAATAACAGTTGTTTTTTCTTCTTTTGCTTTTGCGATTACTTCAGCTAAAATTGCTTCACCATCATGAAGTGTTTCATGGAAACGCTCTTCTTCGTTTTTCACAACTCTTGCGATGAAATCTTTCTTCTCAAGTACTTCTGGATAGAAGTCTTTCATTACTTCTCCAACAACCGGTACTAATTCAAACATAAATGGACGGTTGATGTTTAATTTCTTCGAGTAACGAACAGCGCGGCGTAATAAACGACGTAATACATAACCACGGCCTTCGTTAGATGGAAGAGCACCATCACCAACAGCGAATGTTACAGTACGGATATGGTCAGCAATTACTTTAAATGCCATATCTTTTTCTAAGTCGCCATTACGATATTTCTCACCAGAAATTGACTCTGTTGCGCCAATCATCGGCATAAATAGATCTGTATCAAAGTTTGTAGGCACATCTTGAACGATAGATGTCATACGCTCTAGACCCATCCCTGTATCGATGTTTTTCTTAGGAAGTGGTGTATATGAACCGTCTGGATTATGGTTAAATTGAGAGAATACAAGGTTCCATACTTCTAAGTAACGCTCATTTTCTCCGCCAGGATATAATTCTGGGTCACTAAAATCATTACCGTAAGCTTCTCCACGGTCATAGAAAATCTCTGTATTCGGTCCACTTGGTCCTTCACCGATATCCCAGAAGTTTTCTTCTAAGCGGATAATACGCTCTTTCGGAACACCCATTTTCTCATTCCAAATTGTGAATGCTTCATCATCTTCTGGATGGATTGTAACTGATAGTAATTCCTTATCGAATCCGATCCATTTGTCGCTCGTTAAGAATTCCCAAGCCCAAGTAATTGCTTCTTCTTTAAAGTAATCACCGATTGAGAAGTTTCCTAACATTTCAAAGAATGTATGGTGACGAGCTGTTTTCCCTACGTTTTCAATATCGTTTGTACGAATTGATTTTTGAGCATTTGTAATACGTGGATTTTGCGGGATTACGCGTCCATCAAAATATTTTTTCAATGTTGCTACACCACTGTTAATCCAAAGAAGAGATGGATCTTCGTGTGGAACTAGTGATGCACTAGGTTCTACTGCATGTCCTTTTTCTTGGAAAAAGTCTAAAAACATTTGACGAATTTGAGCGCCTGTTAGTTGTTTCATTGTATTTTCCTCCTTAAATATAAAAAACTCCCGCCCCTATAAAAGGGACGAGAGTTAACTCGCGATACCACCCTAATTATGAATTGATTACGATACGAATCAAATCATCACCTCATGGTGCCGTAACGTGGCAAAACGGCAGTGATTAGCTGCTCTCAGGATTAGCTTTCTGTTACCCTTCATTTAAAGCTTCTTTCAGCCAGTGGAAGCTTCTCTCTATAAATGGACTGTAACGTACTTGTTCCGTCATTGATTTAATGTATTATATGACTAAATATAATTGAATTCTCTTAAGTTTGTCAATGTAGATAATCATTTATATTGTATTAATTACTTATTAATCATAGTTATTTTACTATCCATTCTTAACGGCCTTCTCATATATTATGCATCGTATCAATAAATGTGAATATGAAATTTTTATTATTAATAATAAAAGGAGAGGTTACAATGACAACCTTATTGAACAAAGCTAAAAACGTATTCAAACGAATGATGTGAGCTCACTCATTCAAAAAATATACGAACAGCTCCCTAAATAAATATATAATTAGCCCTCTATTCCATACATAGAGGGCTTTCATATTTAAACATCTTCTCTTTTCCAAAGAGGTCTCACATGCACAATAACTGTACGAATAACAGCTAAAATTGGAACTGATACTAGCAAGCCAACAATCCCCGCAACTTCTCCCCCAACTAGTAATGCAAGCATAATAATAACAGGGTGCATACGAAGTGATTTACCGACGATGTAAGGAGATAAAATGTTACTTTCCAAAAACTGCAAAATAGCAATCGTAATCCCCGCCTTAATGAGTAAGCTCGTCGATACCGTTGCCGCGATCATCAACGTCGGAATCGCCCCTAAAATAGGGCCAAAGTACGGGATTATATCGGTTATCCCGATGATGATGCCAAGTAATAGTGGATATTTCATACCGATAAACCAAAAAGAAAGAACAGATACTCCCCCTAATACTAAACAAACAAATAACTGACCTCGAATATAACTTCCGAGTGACTTATCAATTTCTTTCGCAAGCATTTGGCCGGTACTACGCCATTTACTCGGGACTAATTTCCAAAATATATGATAAAACTCACCATAATCTTTTAATATGTAAAATACAATGAACGGTATTAAGAAGATAATGAGCAACGAATCAAGTACACCACGAGCTGTACTCATTACTTTATTTAAAAGTGCTTGAATCTTCGTTTCTACACCACCAAAAATTTGTTTCACCTTTTCATGAATAAACGATGGGAAATTTGCGGTTTGTTCTGTAACCCCATCCATCCAAGAATCGTACATTTTTGTAAACTGCGGAAATTGTTCATTAATCTCTTGTAACTGCTTAATCACAACTGGCGTTCCTTTATAAATTCCATACCCAATCCCGCCAAAGAACAGGATGTAAATGAGCAAAATAGCAAGCGTGCGAGGCATTCCCTCTTTATGAATCTTTTCAATTAAAGGGTGCAATAAATATGCAATAAAACACGCAATAAGAAACGGTGTAATCGCCACTTTAAATACAAAAATGATCGGCGCCCATAGCGGTTTAATTTTTAAGAAGACAAGCAAACAAAGAAAAACGAGTAACAATAATCCTAAACGATATATCCAAATGATTTTAAGATTCTTCACACGAAAAACCTCCTCCACCTTTATTTTGAAAATAAATAGGGTAGGTTATGTGCGAAACTTTTAAAATCTTTTCATACAGACAATACTGTTTTGTAAAGACGTACATATATTTAACATAATAAGGACAACCATCCCTGAGAATGCAGCATGGAACAATATAATCGGGAGGGCTCATTATGGTTTTGTTTATGCTCATATTATCTGCACTTTTTATGATTCTTGAATGGATTTGTATCGGGTTTGGTATTTGGAAAGGGTTTTTTATACGCTCATCACGGAAAGAAAGAGCGAAACAATTATGGCATTACGGAATACTTGGCGTTGGCTGTTACGGCCTATCTTACCTTTTCTCAGAAATCGGACTTCTATATTTGCATATGGGTACGTAAAAAACTCCCTTACTAATAAGGGAGTTTTTATGTCGTACAATTATAAATAAGATTTAATCATCTTACGTGCTTTTTTCATATTGCGTTTTGAAAACACATCTTGTTTGCGAGCATATTGATACGCTGCAGCTCCAACACCTAATGCGATTAATGAATTGCGTAGATTCAAAGTAAATCCCCCTTTTCGTTATCCGATCGTTCTTTCATTCTCATCAAATAAATCATCAAGAGAGCTTAATGAACCATCTTCCTCTACTTGATGCGTATGGACTTTCCCCTTTGAAACCGATAATTCGATATAACAATTCCAGCAATAAAATTGGTTAACACCTATTTTTCCAATGTCTTTCCCTTTGCAATTTGGACAACTGAACATATGGCTTTCATCTCCTTACAGTCTCCCAGATTCTATTCGCCATTATGTCCAAACTGCATTCATTTATACATTGCTGGAGGCTTTCAACGTTATACGTTTGAAAGTTTCACTATATAATTTCACCTTGTTACATGAAATCATACGGTGAAATGTTTTCCACGTCCATTTCTTCCCCATTAACCGTCACCATTTGTACCTCTCCTTGTGATTCTTGCAAACGACTAGCTAAGGTCGTTTGACGCATCGCATCATCAAGACGATTTACACCGGACTGGAAAGCTGCTTCTTCCCCGCAAATAATAAGGAACTTCTTACTTCTTGTAATACCCGTGTAGATTAAATTACGACGTAACATACGGTTGTAACTTTTTACAATCGGCATAATAACAATCGGAAATTCACTACCTTGTGATTTATGAATCGAACAGCAGTATGCATGTGTAATTTGATTTAAATCTGGTTTCGTATACGTGACTTCAATTCCATCAAATGAAACGATAATCATATCCTGTTGCTCGACATTTTCTTTTGCATAAAACACTGAAACAATTTCTCCAATGTCCCCATTAAACACTTGGCTCTCTGGTTGATTGACGAGTTGCAAGACTTTATCGCCTCTTCGGTATACAACATCACCGTAAGCAATTTCTTTACTCTTTTCCCTTTTCGGATTAAATACTTGTTGCAGTGCTTCATTCAGTACATTAATACCAGCGGGTCCGCGGTACATCGGTGCTAATACTTGTACATCTCTTGCGCTAAAGCCTTTTGTCTTAGCATTTTCACAAACCTTTTTGACAACCTCTACAATTTGAGCCCCTGTACAACTAATAAATGAACGATCTTTTTTATTTTGCGCTAAATCTGGCGGAAGCGTGCCGTCCTTTATTGCATGAGCAAGTTGAATAACAGATGAGCCTTCTGCTTGGCGATAAATTTCTGTAAGTTTTACTGTTGGAACTGCACCTGCATTTAATAAATCTTTTAACACTTGTCCAGGCCCTACAGATGGTAACTGATCTTCATCACCTACAACGATAACTTGAATGTTCGTCGGCAGTGACTTAAATAGCTGATTTGCAAGCCAAATATCAACCATCGAAAACTCATCAATAATGAGTAACTTCCCTTGAACTGGATCGGTTTCATTGCGCTGGAAAGACCCTTCTGGCGTCCAGCCAAGCAAACGATGAATTGTGCAAGCAGGAAGCCCTGTTGATTCGCTCATTCGCTTCGCAGCTCTTCCTGTTGGAGCCGTTAATAATATTGGAAATGGATTATCATCACTATATTCATTCGGATTTAACGATAGCCCGTGAAGTGACGCATACATTTCAACAATACCTTTAATAACAGTTGTTTTTCCTGTTCCTGGTCCACCTGTCAGTAGCATCATCGGCTTATGAAGCGCCGTTTGAATTGCTTCTTGCTGAAATGGTGCATACTGCACATTCAGCTGCTCTTCAATTTCACCTAATGTCTTTAACACTTCTGCTTCAGGAAATGAAGGTGTTTCTTCCTGATTCATGAGCCTGCGAATAGACTTTACAACACCTTTTTCAGAGTAGAATAACGATGCTAAATACACTCGTTCTTCTTCTATAATGACTTTCCCTTCACTTTGCATCATTTCAACGCAACCTATAATATCTTCCTCTGTCACTCTGCCTTCTTGATTATTTAAAAGTGACATCGTTTCTCTTACAAGTTGATCTTTTCCCATATAAACGTGGCCGAGTTGCAATGAAACATTCTCTAACGTATAAAAACATCCCGCACGCACACGGTCATCATGATTACCCGATATCCCTAACGCACGTCCTATATCATCCGCTCTTCCAAATCCAATCCCGTCAACCTCTTCGATAAGTTGATATGGATTATTCCGAATCACTTCTAATGTCATCTCTTTATATTGCTGATAAATTTTAATAGAAAGCTTCGTTCCAAAACCGTAACCATTTAAAAAGCTCATTACTTTCTCTAATCCTTGATGCTCAACGATCGTCTCATAGATTTCCTGCGCTTTTTGCTTGTTGACAACACCATGTAACGCATCAGGATCATCCATAATTTTAGAAATAGCATGTTCCCCAAGATGGTCTACAATTTTTTCAGCTGTACGCTTTCCTATCCCCTTAAATAAATCACTTGCTAAATATTGCACCATGCCAGCTTTTGTTTGCGGCAATTCTTTTTTAAATGTTTCAACCAAATATTGCTTTCCATACTTTGGATGATCTTTAAAATGACCTGTCAATGTAAACACTTCATCTTCATGCATGCGAGGAAAATGACCGTTTATCATTACTTTTTTTTCATCGTACGTTTCATTCGTTTCAATGATTTTCATACTGACAACGGAATAGAGGTTTTCTTCGTTGTGGAAAATGGTATGAAGAACTTGCGCTTTTATAAATTTTTTCTCTTCCTCGAACAAATCCATTGCATGTTGATTTCCCATCTTTCCTCTCCTTCCCGATATTTTCACTTTAATGAGCAGTACATCCCCCACCTCTTTAGATGAGGGATAACTACCCATTAAACTACATATTCATCTTATTCGGCTTCTTGCTCTAATAAACGAATACCATTACCAGCTAAAAAATGATCTGGTTGAATTTCTGTTGCTTTCTTAAATAAAGCAAGGGCCTTCTCGTTATTTTCTTCAAATACGTAAGCAACACCTAAATTATAATACGCATCTGCATGCTCTTCATCCATTTCTAATACCTTTTCAAAATAAGGTTTTGCCTCTTGAATGTGCTCTAATCGTGCAAAACAAAGTCCACACTGAAATACAGCTTCTACATCATTTTCATCTAATTCAGTTGCTCTTTGTAAGAAAGGTAGTGCAAGACGATCCTTCCCAAGTTGCACATGTGTGATACCAAGCATAAACGTTACATCAGCTGATTGTAATCCTGCTTGCATCGCTTGTTCAAATACAGCTTTAGCCTCTGCAAATTGCTCTTGACCGTAATATACGTTTCCTAAGCCATAATAAGCAGCTGCGGATTTATCATCTAACTCTAATGCACGTTTATAAAATAAAATTGCTCTTTCACTATCGCCTAATACATCTAATAAATTCGCAAAGTTAATGTAGCCAAGCGCATCTTTCGGATTTTCTTCGATTGCTTCTGTAAAATTTTTAGCTGCTTCTTCCCAGTTTCCTTCTTGCATATATTGAATACCTGTTTCAAGTTTGTTTGACATGTCCTTCACCTCTACAACAAATTATAACAAAGAATGTATTTTCCAAGCGAACGAAAATTCGCTTTATGTAAAAGAAACCTCTAACCGCTAATCGGCAGAGGCTTCTCGTTTATCCTAAATAATCTAATTTCTTACCGCTACGGTATACTTCATCGATTGTAGCACCGCCTAAGCACTCATCCCCATCATAGAAAACAACTGCTTGTCCTGGCGTAATTGCACGAATTGGCTCATCGCAAAGAATACGAACAGTATTTTCATCAACGATTTGAACCGTTACTTTATTGTCTGCTTGACGATAACGGAATTTCGCTGTGCATTTAAATTCTGTTTCTTTTGCTTTGTTACTTACCCATCCTACATTCGTAGCAATAACTTCATCACCATATAAAAGTTCGTTATGGAATCCTTGATCAACATATAAAATGTTGTCTTTTAAGTTTTTCCCAACAGCGAACCAAGGATCACCGTTACCACCAATACCAAGACCATGACGTTGGCCAATTGTATAGTACATTAAACCATCATGTTTTCCTTTCACTTCACCAGATAATGTTTGCATTACACCTGGCTGAGCTGGTAAATAGTTACTTAAGAAATCTTTAAAGTTACGCTCACCAATGAAGCAAATACCAGTACTATCTTTTTTCGCCGCTGTTGCTAAACCAGCAGCTGTCGCCATTTCGCGAATTTGTGGTTTCTTTAATTCACCTAATGGGAACATTGTTTTTGATAATTGCTCTTGGCTTAATTGATTTAGGAAGTACGTTTGATCTTTGTTATCATCAACGCCGCGAAGCATTTTATATTCGCCGTCCATATAAGCAACACGTGCATAATGGCCTGTCGCTACATAATCAGCACCAAGCGCAATTGCATGCTCTAAAAATGCTTTAAATTTAATTTCTTTGTTACACATTACATCTGGGTTTGGTGTACGACCAGCTCGGTATTCGTCCAAGAAATACGTAAATACTTTATCCCAGTATTGTTTTTCAAAGTTTACTGCATAATACGGAATACCGATTTGGTTACACACTTCAATTACGTCATTGTAATCTTCTGTTGCTGTGCAAACACCATTCTCATCTGTATCATCCCAGTTTTTCATAAAAATTCCGATTACATCATAACCTTGCTCTTTTAATAAAAGAGCTGCTACAGATGAATCGACGCCACCGGA
Organism: Bacillus sp. NPDC094064; assembly: GCF_050279585.1. NCBI lineage: Bacteria > Bacillati > Bacillota > Bacilli > Caryophanales > Bacillaceae > Bacillus > Bacillus sp. NPDC094064. The sequence goes on along the minus strand of NZ_JBNNUI010000014.1, from coordinate 59,609 downwards.
CATCCCGATGACAACGCGTGTTTCGTGAGGTAGTTTGTTCATCATGTCACCTCCCATGCTAATTTTGTGTTAATCGCTTCACGATTTTCACTGTTTCGTACGCCGCTTTTTCAATTTGCTCTTTCGTATTTCCAAGTCCGAAACTAAAGCGTACGGATGAACGTATTTGATCGGAGTCTTTTCCAAACATCGCCACTAATACATGTGATGGATCAATTGATCCAGCTGTACAAGCAGAACCGCTTGATACTGCAATGCCTGCTAAGTCTAAGTTTACAAGAAACGGTTCAATATTCATTCCTGTAAAACTTATATTCAACACATGTGGTAAGCGATATTCCAAGTTTCCGTTTACCTCGAAAGTAATGCCTTCATTTTTGAAGACAGATACCATTATATCTTTAAACTCTTCATATTGGGCATTTTTTTGCTCACGAGTTTTTTCAGCTAACAAAATTGCTTGCTGCAAACCAACAATACTAGGTACGTTTTCAGTACCAGCACGGCGTTTTCTTTCTTGTTCTCCGCCTATTAACAGCGGTTCAAATTTCACATTTGCACCAGCGTATAGAAACCCTACACCTTTTGGCCCGTTAATTTTATGAGCTGAAATGGATAATAAATCAATACCAAATTCTTTCACATTTATTTCTACTAAACCGTAAGCTTGTACCGCATCTGTATGGAAATAAGCTTGATGCTCTTTCAGCAGCTTTCCTATTTCCGCAATTGGTTGCATTGTCCCTACTTCATTATTCCCAAACATAACAGATACAAGAACTGTCTCTTCTGTTAGTACCTTTTGTATGTCAGAAACTTGAACGCGCCCTGTTTCATCAACAGGTAAATATGTCACTTCAAACCCTTCACGCTCTAACAATTCACACGTATGTAAAATCGCATGATGTTCAATTTGCGTTGTAATAATGTGGTTTCCTTTATGACGATTCGCACGCGCTACACCTATAAGTGCTAGGTTATCAGCTTCTGTGCCACCGCTCGTAAATATAATTTCATTCGGATTCGCGTGAATACTACGTGCACACGCACGTCTTGCCTCATCTACCGCATGGCGCGTTTGACGCCCATAAAAGTGAATGCTAGACGGATTTCCAAATGTTTCTGTCATATATGGAATCATCTTTTCGACCACTTCTGGGTGAGTCGGAGATGTCGCAGCATGATCTAAGTAAATGCGTTCCATTAAATCTCCTTCTTTCCAAATCGTTTCACAAGGAATTAAATGTAAAACATATAGCCCCCGTGATTTTCTTCCTCATAACGTACTAAATCTTCTAACGTTGTACTATCTAACACTTCTTGCACCGCATCACGAACACGCATCCATAATTGGCGTTGTGCCGGTTCTTCTTCTTCGATCATTTCTACAACACTAATTGGACCCTCTAATACACGGATTACATCTCCAGCTGTAATGTTAGCTGGCTGATCAGATAATACATATCCGCCATATGCACCACGCGTACTTTTTACAAGACGAGCGTTACGAAGCGGTGAAATTAATTGCTCTAAGTAATGTTCCGATAAGTCATGTGCCTGTGCAATTGATTTTAATGAAATTGGACCTTCACCAAACTTTTTTGCAAGATCGATCATAATTGTTAAGCCATAACGGCCTTTCGTTGAAATCTTCATCTATTTTGCACCTCTTTTCAAATTTTCACTTCTATTGGTTATATCTTATTTATAAAAAAACACAATTTAAAATCCTATGAAATTATAGCATAATATAGTATTATAAGAAATTTCAACTTGTGTATCAAAATGATAACATAAAATCACATTGAAAAACTCGGGAATTATCACAATTGAAAGAAAAATAAAAATATTTATATTCATTTTCCCCATAAAACAGCATCTTATTTCAAATTCCATTACAAAAAATGATACGATAGAGTGAGATTATACATTAAGGGAGAAGGTCTAAATGAAACAACCACTCGCACATCGAATGCGCCCTACAAATATTCAAGAAATTATCGGACAACAGCATTTAGTTGGCGAAGGAAAGATTTTATGGCGAATGGTCCAAGCAAATCATTTTCAATCTATGATTTTATATGGGCCTCCAGGTACAGGAAAAACATCCATCGCTAGCGCAATTGCAGGAAGTACCGGCACCCCGTTTCGTCTATTAAACGCCGTTACTCATAATAAAAAAGATATGGAAGTTGTCGTACAAGAAGCGAAAATGCATCGACATCTCGTGTTAATTTTAGATGAAGTGCACCGCCTTGATAAAGCAAAGCAGGACTTTCTATTACCTCATTTAGAAAGTGGGCTTCTTACTTTAATTGGTGCAACGACGAGTAATCCATTCCATGCGATAAACTCCGCTATTCGGAGCAGGTGTCAAATCTTCGAATTACACGCATTAACAGAAGATGATCTTTTAATCGGCTTAAAACGAGCACTTGAAGATAAAGAAAAAGGTCTTGGAGAATATGATGTAACGGTGACAGACGAAGCACTGCACCACTTTGCAAATGCTTCCGGCGGTGACATGCGTTCTGCTTATAACGCACTTGAACTTGCTGTATTATCTAGTTTTACTACAGACGACCAAACAGCTGAGATTACGCTTGAAATCGCGGAAGAATGCTTACAAAAGAAAAGTTTCGTTCACGACAAAGGCGGAGATGCTCATTATGACGTATTATCAGCATTTCAAAAATCAGTACGCGGAAGTGATGTGAATGCAGCACTCCATTATTTAGCACGTCTTATTGAAGCTGGCGATTTACAAAGTATCGGTAGACGCCTTCTTATTATGGCATATGAAGATATCGGACTTGCTAGCCCGCAAGCTGGACCACGTACACTAGCAGCAATTGAATCAGCTGAACGAGTTGGGTTCCCAGAGGCGCGCATACCGCTTGCAAATGCCGTTATCGAGCTTTGCTTATCACCAAAATCAAATTCAGCTTATAAAGCACTTGATGACGCCTTACACGATTTACGTAACGGACAAACAGGTGATATTCCTAGTCATTTAAAAGATAGTCATTATAAAGGCGCCGAATCACTTGGAAGAGGCATTGGATACTTATATCCACATGACCATCCAAACGGCTGGGTACAACAACAATACTTACCTGACAAAATTAAAAACAAGCAATATTATAAACCGAAAACGACAGGGAAATTTGAACAAGCACTTTCTACTGTGTATGAAAGATTACAAAGTTCGAATAAAACGAAAAATAAAGGGTAACATAAACGAAAACGTCACCATTATGGAGGCTTCGCTTATGAAAACACGTCAAGATGCATGGACAAAAGAAGACGATCTCCTTTTAGCAGAAACTGTTTTGCGACATATTCGCAGTGGAAGTACACAAATAAAAGCGTTTGATGAAGTTGGCGATGCTTTAAACCGTACTTCCGCAGCTTGTGGTTTTAGATGGAACGCTGAAGTAAGACAAAATTACGAAAATGCAGTGCAACTTGCAAAAAAACAGCGTAAAGAGTTAAAACGTTCTGAAGCTAAAATAGAAAAAGAGCAATTTACAAAAACTCATCAACTCGTAATCGATGCTGAGTTTTCAGAAGATATTACGCCAAGTAAACAAGAACTTACAATGCAACATGTCATCTCATTTTTAAAAAATTTGGAGCACAATAACCCTTCACTTGCGAAATTACAAACTGAAAATGACGTATTACAAGATCAGCTCACTTCCTTGAAAAAAACAAATCATGAACTTGAAACAAAATTAGCTGTACTCACAAAGAAACAACAAGCGATCGAAGAAGATTATGCAATGCTTGTCAGAATTATGGATCGCGCTCGAAAGCTTGTTTCGGTCGAAGAACAAGAGGAACAAATTGCTCCGATTTTCAAAACGGATCAAAATGGAAATTTAGATATTGTATATTCTGCAGAGAATTAAAAACAGGGATGTCACTTTTTCAACTTAGTGACATCCCTGTTTATTTCTTCGGCAAACAGCACACCGGTAAATGAAATTATATTGATGATTTTTCAAATATATCGATCACAACTCAAAATATATCAATGATTCGACAAGGAATATCGATTTACCGATAAAAATTGCCATTAACAATATTTCTTTAAAACATACAAAAAGCATATACCCCAGGCGGATATATGCTTTCTTTTTTATTCTTGCCCTACACGTTTCACTTCTACGTTTTTAATACGCTCACGTACAACGTGACTTGCCATAATTAGGCCTGCCACAGATGGTACGAACGCATTTGAAGAAGGTGGTAATTTCGCTTTACGAATTTTTGCATTTTCGTCTGGTACGATTTCTTTACGTACTTCTTCACGAATTACGATTGGGTTTTCGTCAGAGAAGACAACTTTTACACCTTTTTTAATACCCTCTTTACGAAGCTTCGTACGAATTACTTTCGCAATTGGATCTGTATGTGTTTTAGAGATGTCCGCAATACGGAAACGAGTTGGGTCCATTTTATTTGCTGCACCCATACATGAGATAATTTTGATTTTACGACGTAAACATTGTTTAATTAAATGAATTTTGAACGTAATCGTATCAGATGCGTCCACTACGAAATCTAATCCGTGTTTAAAGAACTCTTCATATGTTTCATCTGTATAAAACATTTCTAGTCCAATTACTTCACACTCTGGATTAATGTCTGCAATACGCTCTTTCATTAATTCTACTTTTGAACGTCCAACAGTAGATACTAAAGCATGAATTTGACGGTTTACATTTGTAATATCTACAACGTCTTTATCAACTAAAACAAGACGTCCTACACCAGAACGTGCTAATGCTTCTGCCGAAAATGACCCTACGCCGCCAATTCCTAAAATACCGACTGTACTATTTTTTAATATTTCAAGTCCTTCTTTACCGAAGGCTAATTCATTACGTGAAAATTGATGTAACATTCAGCTCTACACTCCTATTACAAAAATGGTCTACCATGTATTCTAGCGTTTTTCCGACTATTTGTATAGAAAAAGTTATAGAATTCCTAAAAATACATATTTCGAAAATGAAAACATAGTATAAACCGGCTTTTATTTCTTCCTAAATACGAGTTTAAAAAAAGCCTAGATGGTATTAGTATAACCATCTAGACCCTATTTTTACTTCTCTTACTTCTCTTCTTTCAAGCTTAATTTTAAGTTTAGCTCTTCAAGCTGTGCTTCTGCAACTGGGCTTGGAGCTTCTGTTAATAAGCAGCTTGCGCTTGCTGTTTTCGGGAATGCAATTGTATCACGAAGGTTCGTACGACCTGCAAGTAACATAACAAGACGGTCTAAACCTAATGCGATACCGCCGTGTGGTGGTGTACCATATTCGAATGCTTCTAATAAGAATCCGAATTGCTCTTGTGCTTCTTCTTGTGAGAATCCAAGTGCTTTGAACATTTTTTCTTGTACGTCACGCTCGTAAATACGAAGTGATCCGCCACCAAGCTCATAACCGTTTAATACAAGGTCATATGCTTGTGCGCGTGCTTTTTCTGGTGCTGTTTCTAATAGTTCAACATCTTCACGGAATGGCATTGTGAATGGATGGTGAGCTGCAAAGTAACGATCTGCATCTTCATCGTACTCAAGAAGTGGCCAATCCGTTACCCATAAGAAGTTAAACTTACTTTCATCAATTAACTCCAGTTCTTTACCTAAACGTAAACGAAGTGCACCTAAGCTATCTGCAACAACGCTCTTCTTATCTGCTACAAATAGTAATAAATCGCCAGCAGTAGCTTCTAATGTAGTCATTAACACGTTTGCATCTTCTTCACCGAAGAATTTCGCAATCGGTCCTTTTAGGCCGTCTTCTTCCACTTTAAGCCAAGCTAGACCTTTTGCACCGTATACTTTTACAAATTCAGTTAATGCATCGATGTCTTTACGGGAGTATTTGCTCGCAGCACCTTTTGCATTAATTGCTTTTACTTGTCCGCCGCTTTCTACAGCACTTGTAAATACTTTAAAGCCACAACCTGCTGCAAATTCAGACAGGTCTGTTAGTTCCATTTCAAAACGCGTATCTGGCTTATCAGAACCGTAGCGAGCCATTGCATCAGCATATTTCATACGAGGGAATGGTGCACTCACTTCTACACCTTTCGCATCCTTCATAACTTTCGTCATCATGCGTTCCATCATATCTAAAATTTCATCTTGTGTTAAGAATGAAGCTTCAATATCGATTTGCGTGAATTCTGGTTGACGATCCGCACGTAAATCTTCGTCACGGAAACAACGTGCTACTTGATAATAACGCTCAAATCCGCCGACCATAAGAAGCTGTTTAAATAGCTGCGGAGACTGTGGTAATGCATAGAATTCACCATCATGCACACGACTTGGTACTAAATAGTCACGAGCTCCTTCTGGCGTGCTCTTCGTTAAAATTGGTGTTTCCACTTCTAAGAAATCTTCTGTATCTAAGAAGTTACGAATTGTTTTTGTTACGTCGTGACGCATTTTGAATGTGTTGAACATTACAGGACGACGTAAGTCTAAGTAACGATATTTTAAACGCACATCTTCTGATGCATCAGTATCATCAGAGATAATGATTGGTGTTGTTTTCGCTGCGTTTAATACGTTTACTTTCGTTGCTTGTACTTCAATACGGCCAGTTGCCATATTGTCATTAATTGCACCTTCCCCACGCTCAACAACTGTACCTTCTACGTGTAATACGTATTCGCTACGAATTGTCTCTGCTACTTCTAGTGCTTCTTTTGATGTTTCTGGGTTAAATACAACTTGTACGATACCTGTACGGTCACGTAAGTCAATAAAGATTAATCCACCTAAATCACGGCGTTTTTGTACCCAACCTTTTAATTGAACTGTTTGTCCAACTGCTTCTACTGTTACTTTTCCACATGCATGTGTTCTTTCAGCCACTGTAAGTTCCCCCTATATTAATTTCTCTGCTACGTATGAAGCAAATACATCTAATGCGACTTCTTCTTGTCCGCCTGTTGCCATATCTTTTAAGTTAATGACACCTTTATCTAGCTCATCTTCCCCTAATACAGCTACAAATTTCGCATTTAAACGATCTGCTGATTTAAATTGTGCTTTCATTTTGCGATCTAAATAATCTTTTTCAACTGATAAGCCAGCTTTACGAAGATCGAACGCAACTTTTGCAGCATGGTCTTTCGCTTTTTCACCAAGAGCTACAACGTAACAATCAATACTATGTTCAATTGGCAACTCAATGTTTTCAGCTTTTAGCGCCATAATTAGACGTTCAATACTCATTGCAAAACCGATACCTGGCATTTCTGGTCCACCGATTTCTTGTACAAGTCCGTTATAACGGCCACCACCGCTTAATGTAGTGATAGCACCGAAACCTTCTGCCTCACTCATAATTTCAAATACAGTGTGTTGATAGTAGTCTAAACCACGTACTAAGTTTGGATCTTTTTCAAATGGAACATCCATCATCGTTAATAGTTCTTGAACTTTGTCGTAGTATACTGCTGAATCTTCATTTAAGTATTCTGTAATAGATGGTGCTGTACCCATTAATTCATGGTTACGGTCCTTCTTACAGTCTAAAATACGAAGTGGGTTCTTTTCTAATCGAGATTGGCAATCAGAGCAGAACTCGCCAATGCGTGGCTCGAAATGAGCGATTAATGCATCGCGGTGCGCTTGACGGCTCGCTGCATCACCTAAGCTGTTTAATACAACTTTAATATTTTTTAAGCCCATGCCGCGGTAAAACTCTACAGCAAGTGCAATTACTTCTGCATCAATTGCAGGGTCATTACTACCGATTGCTTCAATACCGAATTGTACGAATTGACGATAGCGACCCGCTTGTGGTCTTTCATAACGGAACATTTGACCGATATAGTATAATTTCGTTGGTTGTGTTGCATCACCGAACATTTTGTTTTCAACGTAAGAACGTACAACAGGTGCAGTACCTTCTGGACGTAATGTTAAACTACGCTCTCCACGATCTTGGAATGAGTACATTTCTTTTTGTACGATATCTGTCGTATCACCAACACCGCGTAAAAATAGCTCAGTGTGTTCAAAAATTGGTGTGCGAATTTCTTTATAATTGTAACGACGGCAAATTTCGCGTGCTTGCCCTTCGATATACTGCCATAGCTCAACAGTGCCCGGAAGGATATCTTGCGTTCCGCGTGGGATTTGAATAGACATATTCAGTTCCTCCTCAAATTGTTTTAATCTTAATAAAAATAAAAAAACTCCCGCCTCTACTGTTTGAACAGTAGGGACGAGAGTATTATACCCGTGGTGCCACCCTAATTGAAGCACGTATGCTTCCACTTTTTTAATAACGCTTAAATATGCGTTCATCCCTACTAAGCATATATGCCGTTCAAGTTGAAACCTCTAGAGTGTCATTCAATCAGTCATCATGTAGAAATGTTTTCAGCCTAAGACATTTCTTCTCTTTCCATGTGTATCTCATTTACTCTTCTCTATCAACGGTTCTATTCATATGTAAATATAAAATTACTATACGTTTGTTCAGTAGGATTGTCAAGTGCTCTAAGAGCGCTCCATTTGCTTCTTTAGGCGCTTTACATCTTGTAGCGAAATGCCAAATTCAGAAGCAAGCTCCATTGAAGTATTGTTTTGTTCTTTCGAAATAAAATCATGTAAATTTACATTAAACAGTTGATTTGCACCATTTGTAACAGAATGCCCTTTTTCATTCATACGCATACGTATATCCCTCACATTCAATATGGATGTTTTACTTTTTATTGTTCCATATTGATGAGAGAGTTATACGTACAAACGAATAACGTTATTCCATAACGCTCTTATATAAGTAATTAGCTCTTTGAATCATAAAGAATGTTACAACCATCGCTGCCATTACAAATACTACCCAAGTACCATAACTTAACGCTGCGAAAGTAACTCCTAATGCATGTAAAAGAATAGCTAAGCTAAATCGCAATAAAAATTTTAAATCTTTAAAGACTGACCAATTCATATACTATCTCTCCTTATCACACATACATTCAAATATTTTTACCATTTTTTTCATGATACTATATAATTAATAACCCGAGGTATTGATTCCAAACAAACATTAGCATTCGATTTACAACAATAATAATAGCCAGTCCACTCGCCAGCATAGGATGCTTCAAATGATACAATGCTGCAACACCTGTTCCAAATACGATAATTTCTAAAAGTACATGTAATATACCCTGTACTTCACATTCTGCGTGCGGCGCTCCAAATAGCGCCCATATGACAGCAACAATAATTGGAAGAATAATCGCAAGTATAATTTTTATAGCCGTTATTGTTCCTACTCGAAATCCCCAGTATCCAACAATCCCAAGAACACATAACTCTAGCATAAAACGTAAAGCTATATTAAATTCTTGAAGCATGCTACACCTACTTTTCCTTTTATTCCCCTTCAAAATTATCCTATATTAAATGAACAAAACATACAACAATGTATAAAAAAGAGAGGATTATATAATCCTCTCTTTTTGGGCAACACTATTTACTTTCCACAATTAAGGTCACCGGACCATCATTGATTAAAGAAACGTCCATCATCGCTCCGAACTTCCCTGTTTCGACATGCAATCCTTGTTTACGGACCTCTTCATTGAAGAAATCGTATAAACGCTCTGCATAGTCAGGTTTCGCAGCATCCATAAAGTTTGGACGTCTTCCTTTACGGCAATCTCCGTATAATGTGAATTGCGAAATAGATAGAACTTGTCCTTCTACATCAAGTACAGAGTGGTTCATCTTTCCGCTCTCATCTTCAAAAATACGTAAGTTTGCAATTTTTTCTGCAATGTAAGTTGCATCTTTTTCTGTATCTTCATGCGTAATGCCAACTAGTAATGTTAAACCGAATGGAATTTGTCCTACAATCTCACCATCTACTGTGACGGACGCTTCCTTTGATCGTTGTAAAACAACTCTCATTTTTTCTACACTCCCTATTAATGCATCATGCGTCGTACTGCATAAATTTCTGGAACACGCTTAATGCGCTCTACTACTTTTTTCAAGTGTTGTAAGTTACGAATAGAGATTGACATATTAATTGTCGCCATCTTATTACGGTCACTTCTACCAGAAACAGCTGAAATATACGTTTTCGTCTCTGTAACAGCTTGCAGTACTTCATTTAATAAACCTCGGCGATCGTAACCTGAAATTTCAATATCAACGTTATATTCAATTTCTTTTTCAGGGCTACCTTCCCACTCCACTTCTAATAAACGTTCTACCGCTTCTTCTGTATGAACATTTACACAATCACGACGGTGAATCGATACACCTCGGCCTTTCGTAATATACCCAACGATATCATCACCCGGAACTGGGTTACAGCATTTTGATAAACGAATTAATAAATTATCAGCACCGCTTACCTTTACACCAGAATCCCATTTTCGAATTTTCATCGGTTTACGAACTTCTTTAACTTCAACAATTTCTTCTTCTTCGCGTTGTTTGCGGAACTTGTCCGTTAGTCGCGTAACAATTTGCGCGGCTGTAATTCCGTTATAACCTACTGCTGCAAACATATCTTCTTCATTCGCAAAGTTAAACTTCTCAGCAACACGTTTTAAATTATCAGGCGCTAATACTTCTTTCATCTCGTACTCTAGGCCACGTACTTCTTTTTCAACAAGCTCACGGCCCTTTTCAATATTTTCATCTCTACGTTGCTTCTTAAAGAATTGACGTATTTTATTTTTCGCATGAGATGTTTGAGCGAGTTTTACCCAATCTTGACTTGGTCCATACGAATGTTTCGATGTTAAAATTTCAATGATGTCACCTGTTTTTAATTTATAATCAAGTGTCACCATTTTCCCATTTACTTTTGCACCAATTGTTTTATTTCCAATTTCCGAATGGACACGATACGCAAAATCAATTGGAACAGATCCAAGTGGTAATTCCATTACATCGCCTTTCGGTGTAAAGACAAATACCATATCAGAGAATAAATCAATTTTTAATGACTCCATAAACTCTTCTGCATTAGAAGCTTCATTTTGCCATTCTAATATTTGACGGAACCATGTAAGTTTCTTCTCTAATGTACCTGTTGTTTCTGCTGCTTTTCCTTCTTTATACGCCCAGTGTGCCGCGATCCCGAACTCTGCAATTTCGTGCATTTCTTTCGTACGAATTTGCACTTCAAGTGGATCTCCTTTTGGTCCAATTACAGTCGTATGAAGAGATTGATATAAATTTGCTTTCGGCATTGCAATATAATCTTTAAAACGACCTGGCATTGGCTTCCAACACGTATGAATAATTCCAAGCACCGCATAACAATCTTTAATACTATTTACAACGACACGTACAGCTAATAAATCGTAAATTTCATTGAACTGTTTATTTTGCAGTGCCATTTTACGATAAATACTGTAAATATGCTTTGGTCTGCCAGAAATCTCAGGTTGAATTGCAACTTCTTTTAATTTCTCGCGAATGCCAGTCATTACTTCATCTAAATATTCTTCACGCTCTGCACGTTTACGCTTCATTAAATTTACAATACGGTAATATTGTTGTGGATTTAAATAGCGAAGTGACGTATCCTCTAGCTCCCATTTAATAGTATTAATTCCGAGTCTATGCGCTAAAGGTGCAAAGATTTCTAATGTCTCATTTGCAATGCGACGCTGCTTCTCTTGGGGCAAATGTTTCAATGTACGCATGTTATGAAGACGGTCAGCTAGTTTAATTAAAATAACTCGAATATCTTGAGCCATTGCAATAAACATTTTGCGATGGTTTTCTGCTTGTTGCTGCTCATGAGATTTATATTTAATCTTTCCGAGCTTCGTCACACCATCGACAAGCATAGCAATTTCTTTATTAAATTCCCGTTCAATATCTTCTAATGTAACCTCTGTATCTTCCACTACATCATGTAAGAAACCTGCCGACACGGTTGCTGGATCCATGTGTAAATCCACTAAAATACCAGCAACTTGAATTGGATGAATAATGTACGGTTCACCCGATTTTCTATATTGTTCACTATGCGCATCACGTGCATATTCATAGGCACGTGCCACTAGCTCAATATCTTCATTCGCTAAATATTGACTTGCTTTCTCGAGTACCTGTTCAGCTGTTAGTACCTGCTCATTTGCCATCGAATCACCTTTTATTGAAAATTGACTTTATCTTTATTAAGTAGAATAAATTATATTCTATCATTATAACCTAATGATTGTGAATTGTGAAAAGGAAAAGATTTTACTGACATTTCACCTTATTTTTTTGTGCAATTATACAAAAGTACCCGCTCCTCTCCAAGAGATTCACGGGTACTTCTTATCACCGTAGTTTTACCTATATAGCGATTAGTATTTTTCTAATACTAATACATCGTAACCATCTAACATTTTACGACCATCTAAGTAAGTAAGCTCTACTAAGAATGCAATTCCTGCTACAACTCCACCTAGCTCTTCAACTAGCTTAATTGTCGCTTCGATTGTTCCACCTGTAGCTAATAGGTCATCTGTAATTAATACGCGTTGGCCTGGCTTAATTGCATCTTTATGGATTGTTAAAACATCTTTACCATATTCTTTACCGTAGTCAACTGTAATTACTTCGCGTGGTAATTTTCCTAATTTACGAACTGGCGCAAATCCTACTTCTAATGCATAAGAAACTGGGCAACCGATAATAAAGCCACGTGCTTCCGGTCCTACTACAACATCGATATCTCTTTCTTTTGCATACTCAACGATTGCATCTGTTGCTGCTTTGTATGCTTTACCGTCGTTCATTAAAGGTGTAATGTCTTTAAACACAATACCTTCTTTCGGATAATCCGGTACAATTGCGATATGTTGCTTGAAATCCATATTTCTGAATCCTCCTCAGATCTAAAAGGTTTGTAAATACAAAACCTTTACCCTAACTGTTCTACTTCTTTATGATTACGAATCGTTTCAAACCATGTATATAATTGCTGATATGTGCTATAAACCAATTCTTTTTCTAATTGTAAGTGGTTCATTTTCTCACGATATGTGTTCGATTCAATTAAATCACGCTTTTGTTTTTTGTCTGCCATAAAAATGACGCCATCTTTTATTGTAACAAATTCTAACTCAAAAAACACCTGTGTCATGAAATTTACTGTATCTTTTGACCAACCTTTATGACGACATAGTTGTTCACCATATTGTCTTAAAGAAAATGGTGTTTTTTGGCTCAAGAAAGAATAGTACCATTTAAAGTGTTCCCTCGTTGGGATTGTACTAAATAAATGATTATTCTCTTGATAAAATAACGCATAAATTCGCGATGGGAATCCCACTTTAAATAACTCCCGTAATTCATCGGTTCCTTTTGGTAAGTCGAGTAACACAATATATTTATCATCTAAATGAGCTACTTCGGATGCATGCGTGAGCTGCTCCTTATAGTTTTCTAGAGAAAATTTATTCAATACATCTTCTGAAAAATACACCATTGTTATTTTTTCTTTCGGAAGTTCTGCTAAATTCGCTTCTGCATTACGCATACTACGCCAGTCAAATAACTGCCACGCCTCTACCGCAATATCTTGTACCATTAATTGTGGCTTCTTAAAATTATTCCATTCATTAATGGATGCTTCTCCTATTACAGATACCTTTGCAACTGGAGAAATTTCTTTTGCATACGCACCAAATCCAAATCCAATTGTGTCTAGTGTTGCTTGTCCATCACGAAGAGCCATTTTCAAATGAGAACCGTCTGATCCAATTGCCCGAATACTTTCTAACTCAGCATCTTTCACTGCAATACGTGGTTTTGGGTTTCCAACACCAAACGGTGCTAACTTTTGCATTTCCTCAATTGCCGCAAGCGTTACATCCTCCACTTTACAAAAAGCATCAACGGCTGTAATTGGAATGAAGTCTGCTTCTGTTAAAATGGCATCTGCTTGCTCATTTAAACGGCGACGTAATTCCTCTACATCATTCATATGAAGCGTCATTCCCGCTGCCATCGGATGACCTCCGAAGTGCGGTAATAACTCTCTACAATCTGACAAGTTTGCAAATAAATCAAACCCTGCAATACTACGTGCGGAGCCCTTCGCTGTTTCTTTTACAGGATCAATGCTTAATACAATTGTTGGACGATAGAAACGCTCAACTAATTTAGAAGCGACAATTCCAATTACACCTGGATTCCAACCTTCTTTTGCAAGCACTAACACTTTGTTTTCTTCTGGCGGGAAATTATTTTCAACTTCAGCGATAGCTTCTTCTGTAATTTGCTTTACAATGTCTTTTCGCAGTTTGTTCAGCTCATCAATTTCTTCGGCCAGCTCTTTCGCTTCCTCTGGATCATCTGATAATAAAAGGTGTACAGCCGGCGCTGCATCTTCTAAACGTCCAACGGCGTTAATACGTGGCGCAATTGAGAAGCCAATGCTTTCCTCTGTAATTTCACTTTGCGAAACGTTAGCCACTTTAAACAATGCCTTTAAACCGATATTTTTCGTCATGCGCATATGCTTTAAACCACGCTTCACTAGCAACCGATTTTCACCATGAAGTGAAACTAAATCGGCTACTGTACCAATTACTGCAATTTCTAATAAATGTTCTGGCACACGGCCTAATAGTGCATGTGCAACTTTAAACGCAACACCTACACCCGCTAAATAGTGAAACGGATACACACCACCATCTAGTTTCGGATGAATAATCGCAAGTGCCTCTGGTAATTCTGGCGGTGGCTCATGGTGATCTGTAATAATAAGATCTATTCCGAGCTCCTTCGCTACCTTCGCTTCATGTACCGCTGCAATACCAGTATCGACAGTAATAATTAAAGAGAACCCCGCACTATGTGCCCAACGAAACGCTTCTTCATTCGGTCCATAGCCTTCTGTAAAACGGTTCGGAATATAAAATTCTACATCTGCACCTAATTCTTGTAGAGCAAGATATAATACCGTCGTACTACTTACTCCGTCCGCATCATAATCACCAAATATTAATATTTGTTCTCCATTTTGAATCGCCTTATTTACACGCTCTACCGTTCGATCCATTCCTTCTAATAAAAATGGATCGTGGAATTCTTGATTTTCTGTATTTAAAAAATCTAAAATCTTATCTTCTGTATCTAGTCCTCTACCGAGGAATAAAGAAATAACAAGAGGTGACAATTGCAATTTACTTGCTAATTCACTCACTCGCTCTTCATTATATTCTTTTTCTTTCCAACGCGTCTTCGGTTGTAACACGAAATCACCCCTTAACCTGTTTATTATACAAGACAGATTAAGGGGTGACAATATAATGCAAACTACGATGCAATATCTGCATACTAAAATGTTAACAATGTTTAATTTGGAGAATACGGATTTATATGCACAAACACATTTTGTACGTTATCTTGTTCCATAAGTGTTTCTTTCACATGTTTTCCAATGCGGTGTCCTTCTTCTACAGTAATGTATGGATCTACAGAAACCTTAATATCTACAATAACATAATGGCCATGTTCCCTTGCATATAAAGAACCGATTTTTTTTACGCCATCCACTTGCAGAACTGCTTCTCTAAGCGGAATAACATCCTCTTCGTGAAGAACGTGGTCCAGCGTTGCATGAATTGCTTCCGCTCCAATACTCCATGCCATTTTTACAACAAGAATCGAAACAAATAACCCCGCAATCGGATCAGCATATACAAGCCAATCTAATCCGAGCTTCCCACCGATAATAGCTGCACAAATACCGATTAAAGCTGCAATTGAAGAAAATACATCCGAACGGTGCTCATATGCATTTGCAATAATTGCATCACTATTTACCTTTTTCCCTAATCGAAATTTATATTGAAACATTCCTTCTTTCACGACAATTGAAAGAACAACAGCAAAAATCGTAATTCCTTTCGGCGGTTCTAGTTCTTGCGAGAAAGCTTTTATAGATGAAATCGCTATCTCAATTCCCACAATAAATAATAACACCGCAACAATAATCGCTGAAATCGATTCCGCTTTACCATGACCATACGGATGATCTTCATCGGGTGGCTGCTTTGCTGCTCGCAATCCAAAAAGTACAGCTAGCGAACCAATTACATCTGATGCGGAATGCACAGCATCCGCTAACAGTGCTTTACTGTTCCCAATATAACCAATTACCGCCTTTACAATCGCTAATATAATATTACCAACGATTCCGACAATAGCACCAAACTCGGCCTGTTTAAAACGTTCATCTTTTTCCATAATTAAAATCCCTTCTTTTCTTAACCTATCTTTTTATTAGAATAAAAACAACGATAGCCCAACCACTTCCTTCCATCTTTCCCTTTCAAAAGTTGCTACCTTATTGTATCCACAAACGAAAAAAGAGATGCCTCATTATGAGGCATCAGCTTTTTTATACTTGCGGTTCAGATACTTCTTTCTCAACCTTTTTGTTTCCTTTACCCTTTTTCAAACGACGGTTTTCAAGTAATAACCAAATTTGAGAGGCAACGAAAACAGAAGAATACGTACCTACAACTAATCCAACAAGTAATGCAAACGAGAAGTTACGTAGTGACTCACTACCGAAGATAAGCAGTGCAATTACCGGGAATAACACTGTTAATACGGTGTTAATCGAACGACCAAGCGTTTGGCGAATACTCATATTTACGATTTCTTCTAGGTCTTTTATGTCGCGAACTCGTTTTTTCTGTTTGTATAGCTCACGGTTTCTATCAAACGTAACAATCGAGTCATTAATAGAATAACCGATGATCGTTAATACCGCAGCGATAAACGTTAAGTCCACCTCTAGCCCCAAAATACTAAACATAACAATCATAACGAATGCATCATGGAGTAATGCCAGTACTGCAGATAATGCATACGTAAATCGGAATCGAATACTTACGTATAAGATGATAACTGCAGAAGCAATTAATACTGCGATAAATGCATTTCGTGCAATTTCTTTACCGATTGTCGGTGAAACTGTACTTACGTTTGGCTCTGTACCATATTTATCTTGGAAGAATGTTTTTGCTTTCGCGATTTCATCTTTTGATAAAACGCCTACAGTACGAACAGCGAATCCTTTATTGTCCTCTCCAGTCGGTACAATATCTTCTTCCTTCACATCAATTTTCAATTCTTTCAAATCTTTATGAACATCTGACACAGTAAGTGCTTGTTTTGATTGCAAGTCCATACGTGTACCACTCGCAAAGTCAATTCCAAGATTCAATTTGAAAATTGGTAGGATAATTGCACCTGCAATTACAACTACAATCGAGAAGATAAGGAATTTATGACCGATATTTACGAAGTTAATGCGATCAAATTTCGTTGGTGGATGTACTATACCTTTTGTTAACGGAATAATATCCTTTTGTTTCACACCAAAATATCCTGGTTTTTTATCAAAATAACGACTCTTTACAAGTAATCCTAATAAGAAACGAGTACCGAATACGTTTGTAATAAAACCAACTAAAATACTTACGATTAAACTTGTTGCAAAGCCTTGCACGGAGCTTGTACCATATACGAACAACACACCTGCAGCTGCAAGAGTCGTAATGTTTGCATCTAAAATCGTTGCTAATGAACGATGGTTACCAGCACGAAATGCTGACATCATTGACTTACCAATTTTAAGTTCTTCTTTCAATCTCTCGTACGTAATGATATTCGCATCAACTGCGATACCTACCCCGAGCACTAACGCCGCAATACCTGGTAATGTAAGAACCGCGTGCATCCAGTTAAATACGAGTAGCGTAACAAAAATGTATAGGCCTAACATAATAACGGCTACAAGCCCTGGTAAACGGTAGTATACAAGCATAAATAAGAAAATAAGAGCGATACCAATCGCACTAGCGAAAATCGTTTGATCTAATGCTTGTTGACCAAATTTCGCTCCAACAGATGTTGAATACATTTCTTTTAAATCAACAGGAAGTGCACCTGCATTTAATAAAGACGAAAGTTCTTTCGCACTTTCAACTGTAAAGTTTCCACCTACGATAGATACTTCAGCTTGGTTAAATACCTGGTTTACTGTTGCTGCTGATAAAAACTTCGGATTCGGTTTTGCAGCTTCTGCTTTATACGAATCTTTTCCTTCTTCAAAATCAAGCCAAATTACCATTAAATTCGTTGGTGGTGGCATCTTTGAAATTTTTTCAGTTACTTCACGGAATTTGTCAGCGCTTTTTAGTGTAAGACCTACGCTTGCACGGCCTTGCTCATCAAATGTTTGCTTCGCTCCGCCGCCTTTTAAATCCGTTCCGTCCATAAGAAGGTTATCGTTCACATCACGGAATGTTAATTTCGCTTGTGTTGATAACATTTCACGTGCTTTTTGCTGATCTTGTACACCAGCAAGCTGCACACGAATTCGATCTTCTCCTTCAATTTGGATGTTCGGCTCACTTACACCGAGAACGTTAACACGATTTTCAAGAGCACCTACTGTACTTACAAGCGCCTCTCGATCGATTTTATCACCTTTTTTGGCTGGTTTTACTTCATACAGAATTTCAAAACCACCGCGAAGGTCTAGTCCTAGACTAATTCCTTTTGCTATGTCTTTTCCTGCCGCACCAATTACTCCACCGATTAATAAAACGATGAGAAAAAAGGCGGCAATTCTCGTACCACGCTTTGCCATATGTACCCTCTTTCCGCTACTAACACTTTCAATAAATCTCTTACGATTCACTGCTATATGTGTGCATACACCTAGTTAGTAGACTTCCTTTCTATAATTTCGCTAGCCCATCACTAGCTATGTCGGTAAGCCTTACGCAAGACCTACACTTTTATTATTTATTTTTCGCTTCCCTACCTCCTTTATATGTAATCTTAGACATCATTAATTCCTCTTTATCAATACCTATCATTATACTGCAAAAGGAAGAACAAACCAATTGCAGTCAGTTATTTATTTTCATATTCATCAAATGACCAAAGTGGCGCTTGATATGCTTCAACAGTTAAATAAGTCATATATTCATTAGTACTTACTGTTAATACATCATTAACTAATTCATACAATCTAACATCGCTGTCTATCTTCTTCCACTTTTTCACTTTAAGAAACTTCCAAATGTCATCATCTGTCACTCGATCATAACCGAACATTTGGAACTCTTCTACTTTGCTTTCTAAAACGACTTGTAACTGTCCGCGGTATGATTCTACCAATGCCTCTTTATCCAACATATATAACATCTCCTTCTTATTTCAGCACGAAAAGTCGCTTTTACTCCCGCTCTAATGGACAGCAATAACTACTACTTTCAAGAGCATTCACACTTCACTCTCTTAAATGCTTGTCATTCTTGTCTCATACGTGCATATAAATTATTGTAAATCATTCCATTGATTTTGAGAAGGTAGGAGAAGAGTATGACGAGACAAAGCTTTTTAAAAGGTGCATTTATTTTAATGATAGCTGGCTTTATTACAAAAATCCTTGGATTTATTAACCGCATTGTAATGGCACGTATACTAGGAGAAGAAGGCGTTGGCCTTTATATGATGGCTGTCCCCACCTTCATTTTAGCGATTACTTTAACACAAATCGGCCTTCCTGTGGCAATCGCAAAATTTGTAGCAGAAGCGGAAGCGGTGAATGATAAACAAAGAGTCAAAAAAATATTAACTGTCTCCTTAGCTGTTACATCCGTTATTAGTATCATTTTAACAATTGGGATTATGCTCCTCACACCTATTTTAGCAAAAACATTATTAACCGATGAAAGAACGTATTACCCGTTAATGGCTATTTTGCCTGTCGTTCCTGTTATTGCAGTTTCTTCCGTTTTACGTGGTTATTTCCAAGGGAAACAAAATATGAAGCCAAGCGCTTATGCTCAAGTTATAGAACAAGTTGTCCGCATTACAATTATCGCTGTATGCATTCGGTTATTTTTACCTTACGGCGTAGAATATGCTGCAGCCGGTGCTATGTTATCAGCCGTTCTCGGTGAAGTTGCATCCTTATTATTTTTACTCACTTTATTCCAGCGTGAAAAACATTTATCTATTCGTTCTGGATTTTTCACTACTGCAAGAAACAGCAAAGGGACATTTTATTCTCTTATGGACATTGCCCTTCCTACTACAGGGAGCCGTTTAATCGGTTCCGTTTCATATTTTTTTGAACCTATCGTCGTTATGCAAAGCTTAGCGATCGCTGGCGTTGCTGCTTCTGTCGCAACTCAGCAATATGGTATATTAAACGGCTATGCATTCCCACTTCTATCACTGCCAGCCTTCATTACATACGCTCTTTCTACAGCACTCGTTCCATCCATTAGCGAGGCGATGGCGAAAAGGCAGCACAAATTAGTAGAACACCGATTACAACAAGCTCTTCGCATCTCATTAATTACTGGTGGATGGTCAGTCGTTATACTATACGTATTTGCTTCTCCTGTTTTAACCCTTATGTACGGATCAGACAGTGCAACAGCATTCATTCAGCTCCTTGCACCTTGCTTTTTATTTCATTATTTCCAAAGCCCACTTACCTCTGTTTTGCAAGCTTTAAACCTAGCACGAGCTGCAATGATGAATACATTTATTGGCGCCATCGTGAAATTAATCGTTATTTTTGTACTAGCTTCAAGACCAGATTTTCAAATGATGGGCGTTGCACTGGCCATTGCAGCAAATATAGTAACGGTAACCTTCCTTCACTACGCTACCGTTTTAAAAAAGATTACATTTACCATTTACGCAAAAGACTATATTTTTGGCGGGCTTGCCATCGGTATTGCAGGTGGCTTCGGTTTTTACCTTCATAAGTATATTGTTTTTTCTCATTCACTTGGTGTGCAAACATTATGGGAAATCATTTTAACAACAATCGTTTATATCGTTCTCCTCTTCACTTTCAAACTGATTCGAAAAGAAGAGCTAAGTCGTCTCCCTATCATTCGTAAACTTTCATTTTTGAAGTAAACAGGCTTACTATTTCATATGGTAAGCCTCTATTTTTCTTTTAAATCAACAAAAAATTGTCCATTTTGAAAGCTGCAGTACAAAACTTGTGTTATATCGTTATAACCTAAGTTTTTTAATTTTCCAATAAGCCATTCGTTTGTATGTTCAATCATTTGCAAATGATTCGATTGAATTTCCCCATCAATAATAAGAGGAAAAGTAAACTGCAATGCATCCTGCTCACCTTTTTGTTTTTGAAAGACAGATAGCCTCCCAGACGGTTCTAAAATAGCGTATTCTACATCCCTAATGTCTCCAACACCTTGTTCCCTTAATTGCATCATCAAATCATCTATGTTATAACGCTGCTTTCTCATCTTCTTTTCATCGATCTTTCCTGCATTTACAAGAATAGCCGGCTCCCCTTCTATTAAATGCCGAAAGCGTTGAAACTTTAAAGAAATAATCGACAAAACGATTTGGATGCACATAAGAAAAGTCATCGGAACTAATTGATGCCAAAGTGATTTATCTGTATTTTCAATTGCCACTACAGCCATTTCGCCAAGCATAATAAATACGACTAAATCTAATACACTTAGTTCTCCAATTTCACGTTTACCCATAAGTCGAAAAATAATTAAAATGATAATATACAAAAGCATCGTCCGGCCAATGATTGATACCCATTCCATTTCTACATCTCCTTTTTTAATTATCTCGCATGAACGCCCGATTGGTGAGAGCTAATAATTAGCGGGGATGGTACCCACTGATTAAAGTTTCACTTTATAGATTCCCCTATAAAAAAGAAACTAGTCTAACCTGAGCAAAATGAAAATATGCTTGTATTAAAAAGGGGGAATGTATAAATGGATGGAACGAAAAAATTATCAACTGCAATTGGCTTCGGTATTATTACCTTATTAATTCTTGCCTCTATTACAAGTATGGTCATGGCTCTTTTATTAAAGTTTACGAATATTAGTGAAGGGACATTAGTAATTACGATTTTTATACTAGCCCTCCTATCCATGCTTATGTCTGGATTTATCGCTGGCAAAAAAGCGCAAGGGAAAGGTTGGCTAGTAGGTTTCACAACAGGACTTACATTCACCGCACTTGTTTTTCTAGTTAACTATTTAGGCTTTTCTCAAACTTTATCAAACTCACAGTTACTTTATCAATTAGCATTAATGGGTGCGAGTACACTCGGTGGTATTTTCGGTGTAAATATGTCAAAGCAAAATAATTAAAAAAAGGCCCTGCACATTTCATGCAGGGCCTTCCTCATTAGTTTTTCACAACTTCACGAATCGCATTGCGATCGAAAGTTAAGTGTGAACCACCAGATTTAACAACGATTTTCGTTTCATCTACTGATTCGATTGTACCGTGTAAACCACCGATTGTTACGATAGCATCACCTTTTTTTAACTCACTTTGCATTTGAGCAACTGCTTTTTGACGCTTTTGTTGCGGGCGAATTAATAAGAAATAGAAAATCGCAAACATCGCAACGATCATAACGATATTCATCATACCTGCATTCATCTTTTGTTCCTCCTTTTAAATTATGTATTAGAAGTTTTTAGCATTCGGTTTATTAAAGCCATACTGTTCAAAGAATTCTTCACGGAAATCGCCAAGACGGTCTTCACGAATAGCTTGTCTCACCTGCTCCATTAAGTTTAACAGAAAATGAAGGTTGTGATAAGACGTTAAACGAATTCCGAACGTTTCATCACATTTCATTAAGTGACGAATGTACGCACGAGAGTAATTTTTACATGTGTAGCAATCACAGTTTGGATCAAGCGGACCGAAATCTCTAGCAAATTTCGCATTTTTCACAACAAGGCGACCTTCACTTGTCATACATGTACCATTTCGAGCGATACGAGTTGGAAGCACGCAATCAAACATATCAATACCACGAATTGCACCATCAATTAACGAGTCAGGAGAACCTACTCCCATTAAGTAACGCGGTTTATTATCTGGAAGAAGTGGTGTTGTAAACTCAAGTACACGGTTCATAATATCTTTTGGCTCCCCAACAGATAACCCACCTACAGCGTAACCAGGGAAGTCCATTGAAACAAGATCTTTCGCGCTTTGACGACGAAGCTCTTCAAACTCCCCACCCTGTACAATACCGAATAAACCTTGATCTTGTGGACGTTCATGTGCTTTTAAGCAACGTTCTGCCCAGCGGCTTGTACGCTCTACAGACTTCTTCATGTATTCAAAAGTAGCCGGGAATGGTGGACACTCATCAAATGCCATCATAATATCTGAACCTAATGCATTTTGAATTTCCATCGCTTTTTCTGGTGATAAGAATAATTTATCTCCATTTAAGTGGTTACGGAAGTGAACGCCTTCCTCTTCAATACGGCGGAAGTCACTTAAACTGAATACTTGAAAACCACCAGAGTCTGTTAAAATTGCACGGTCCCAGTTCATAAACTTATGCAAACCGCCTGCTTCACGAATAATTTCGTGACCTGGACGTAGCCATAAATGATACGTATTACTTAAGATAATGCCAGAATCCATTGCTTTTAATTCTTCTGGTGACATCGTCTTAACTGTTGCAAGTGTACCAACTGGCATAAATGTTGGTGTATCAAATGAACCGTGTGGCGTATGTACACGTCCTAAACGCGCACCCGTTTGTTTACAAGTTTTAATAAATTCATAACGAATTGCTGTCATAATTTACTCCTTTTATTTGTTTCTCATTTTAGCGTGAGATGCAACGAACATCGCATCACCGAAGCTAAAGAAACGATATTTTTCTTTTACTGCTTCATTATAAGCATGAAGTACATTATCTCTGTTTGCAAATGCACTTACAAGCATAATTAATGTTGATTTTGGTAAATGGAAGTTTGTAATTAAACCATCAATTGCTTTAAATTCATAACCTGGGTACATAAAAATATCTGTCCAGCCAGAAGCAGCAAAAAGCTTACCATCATGATCTGTTGCAATTGTTTCTAACGTACGAGTTGATGTCGTACCTACTGTAATAATACGTCCACCATTCTCTTTTACGCGATTTAATAATGCCGCTGTCTCTTCAGACATATGGTAATATTCTGCGTGCATATGGTGTTCTTCAATCGTGTCTGCAGAAACTGGTCTAAATGTTCCAAGCCCTACGTGAAGTGTAATAAATGCTAACTCAACGCCTTTTTGTTTTAACTTCTCAAGTAACTCTTCTGTAAAGTGAAGTCCCGCAGTCGGCGCTGCTGCTGAACCGATTTCTTTCGCATATACCGTTTGATAGCGGTCGCGATCTTCCAGCGTTTCTTTAATATATGGAGGAAGTGGCATTTCCCCAAGTTCATCTAAAATTTCATAGAAGATGCCGTCATATGAAAATTCAAGCTGACGTCCACCTTGATCTGCAGTTCCTATGCAAGTTGCTTTTAATTTCCCTTCGCCAAAAGAGATAACAGTTCCTTCTTTTACACGTTTCGCTGGCTTCACAAGCGTTTCCCACTTATCGCCTTCTTCTTGTTTCAAAAGAAGCACTTCAATGTGCGCGCCTGTATCTTCTTTCACACCGTGCAAGCGAGCAGGCATAACTTTCGTTTCATTTAAAACTAAGCAATCCCCCTCATGTAAGTAAGAAAGAATGTCTGTAAAATGTTTATGCTCAATATCACCTGTTTCACGGTCTAACACCATTAATCTTGATGTTTCACGATCTTCTAACGGGACTTGCGCAATAAGTTCTTCTGGTAAATGAAAATCAAACAGATTAATATCCATAACTATATCCACCTATTTCTTATTTGAATCGATTTATTATATACATAATAAAAGATAATACAATACTTAACACAATACATGTGATGATAGGAAAATAAAAGGTAACGTTTCCCTTTTTCACAAAAACATCGCCTGGAAGTCTTCCAATAAACTTCCAAGCTAATCCAACAACGATAAGTAAGATACCTGCTGTAATAAGCAATTTTGGCATCTCCGTCATACTTTTGGCATCTCCATTCCGAAATGATCATATGCAAGTGGCGTTACGATGCGGCCTCTTGGCGTTCGTTGTAAAAAGCCAATTTGTAATAAATACGGCTCATATACATCTTCAATCGTATGAGATTCTTCTCCAATCGTTGCCGAAACCGTTTCTAATCCAACTGGACCACCACGGAACTTTTCAATAATACCAAGCAATAATTTATGATCGATATGATCGAGTCCTAATTTATCTACTTGCAATAGTTCTAACGCCATTTGTGTAATTTCTATTGTAACCGTGCCGTTACCACGAACTTGCGCAAAATCACGTACACGTCGTAATAGACGATTTGCAATACGAGGTGTACCACGGGCACGTCTTGCAATTTCTAGTGCGGCTAACGAGTCAATCTCAACTTCGAATACTTCTGCTGTACGTTCAACAATCTCAGAAAGCTGATCTACTGTGTAATATTCTAATCTTGAAAGTACACCGAAACGGTCACGAAGCGGCGCTGATAATGCCCCCGCACGCGTCGTTGCTCCAACTAATGTAAAGGGAGGTAAATCTAATCGTACAGACCGTGCTGACGGTCCTTTTCCAATTACAATATCAAGACAGAAGTCTTCCATCGCAGGATATAGTACTTCTTCAATTGATCTATGCAGACGATGAATTTCATCAATAAATAATACATCCCCTGGCTGAAGCGCTGTTAATACAGCCGCTAAATCACCTGGTCTTTCAATTGCAGGCCCTGAGGTTGTTCTAACATTAACGCCCATTTCATTTGCAATAATATTCGCAAGCGTCGTTTTACCAAGCCCTGGCGGTCCATATAAGAGCACGTGATCCAACGTTTCTTCACGCATTTTTGCCGCTTCAATAAACACCTCTAAATTATGTTTCGCCTTATCTTGGCCAATATACTGACGGAGCGTCTGTGGCCGTAATGAATATTCTAAATCCACATCTTCATATGCAGATTCCCCTGAAAGGAGACGTTCGTCCATTATACTCACCTCTTACCATTTAGTAAAAGACTAAGTGCCTTTTTAATATACTGATCCGTCGTTAATGATTCTTTTAATAACTCTGGTACAACACGAGAAACTTCTCGTTCTGCGTATCCAAGTGCGCGCAGAGCTTCCAACGCCTCATCAAGCTCAACTGAAGAACCTTTCTTCTCATCAAAACGTTCTTCCTCTGAGAATAAATCAACAAATGCATCTGGCACGACATCTGCTAATTTTCCTTTTAAATCTAAAATCATTTGGCGCGCTGTTTTCTTCCCGACACCTGGGAACTTCACTAAAAACTTCTCATCTTCATGTTCTATCGCTTGCACAACCTGTCCGGTTTGACCAGAAGCTAAAATGGCAAGAGCACCTTTTGGTCCAATACCAGACACACCTAACAACTTTGTAAATAATAAACGCTCTTCACGTGTTTTAAACCCGTAAAGTGCCATAATATCTTCTCTCACATAATGATATGTATAGACACGGATTTCTTGCTTACTTCTTTGAAATACATACGGATTTGGTGTAAAAATTTGATAACCAATTCCATTATGGTCAATTACGACATATTCCGGTCCTACATATTCCACGTGACCTGTAACATATTCAAACAAAATACGATCTCTCCCTCTTAAATCATGTATTCCATTTTAACATATTTAACGATAGAAAAGCGAGACTGCCCCAACAAATGTTCTCCAGTTAAAACTTCTGTTATTTTCCATTGACAGAAAGTATAAAGCCCCTTAATATACAGTAATCGATAATGATTATCAATATTAATTAAAGGGGTTACATTAGGATGAAA
This sequence comes from Bacillus sp. NPDC094064, assembly GCF_050279585.1. NCBI lineage: Bacteria > Bacillati > Bacillota > Bacilli > Caryophanales > Bacillaceae > Bacillus > Bacillus sp. NPDC094064. The sequence continues at coordinate 32,823 of NZ_JBNNUI010000014.1, read as the reverse complement.
CGCAAGCTATTTATTTTATTTACTATTATGTTAGTTGTTCTTTCTATTGTTGGCTGTTCTTCCCAAAAAGAAGAAACAAAAGCAAAAGAACAACCGAAAACAAAAGTTGTCAAACACGCTAAAGGAGAAGCTACAATTCCAGTAAATCCAAAGAGAATTGTAGACCTATCGGGATCAACAGAAGACTTGTTACTTCTTGGACACAAACCTGTTGGTACGGCAAATACGTATAAAGATAAAATCCAAAATCATTTAACAGAAAAGTTAGACGGAGTAAAAGCAGTTGGCTGGTACTGGGCACCTAAAGTTGATTTAGAAGCTGTTACGGCTTTAAAACCAGACTTAATTATTTTAAACAATCGTCAATTAAAAATTTATGATCAACTAGAAAAAGTAGCACCGACAGTTGTTCTAGAAACGAACTTAGAAGACTGGCGCGGTAAGTTTAAAGAAGTAGGCAAGCTATTTGACGAAGAGAAGGAAGCTGACAAATGGATTGCAGACTACGATAAAAAAGCAGACTCTTTATCTAAAAAAATTAAAGAAAAAACAAAAGATGAAAACTTTATGTTCGTTGCAGTTACACCACAAAACTTCCGTGTATACGGTAGCTTCGGATATGGTGATATCCTCTTTAACGACTTAAAACTTCCAGCAACAAAAGGTACAGATTTAAAACAAACGATGGCACAAGTATCACTAGAAGGTCTTGTTGCATTCCAACCTGACCAAATGTTTATTGTAAACTTCGGCGGAGAAGCTGATAAAGTGTACGAAGACTATAAAAACAGTGCCGTTTGGAAAGATAATAAAGCAGTAAAAAGCAATCACGTATATGAAGTATCAAACGAAGTCTTCAATACACAAGCATTCAATCCAATCGGAAAAGATATGCTAATTGATGAGATCGCAAAACAAATTTTAGATAAAAATAAATAAGAAAAAGCAGCTCACCATGAGCTGCTTTTTTTCTTACTTTGCACTGCATATTGCTTCATTTTTTCAATTGTCTTCACAAAACCTTCTTTTGATTTAATACGAATACCACGTTTCAATTTCGCACGCTCATAACTCTCAAGCTTTTTCATATCAATTTGAAAGAAGGAATGAATCGCATTATCACTTTTCGGCACACCTTTGAAAATTTGTAATATCCCTTCCTCTGAAACACCAAAATAACCACTCGTTTTCAATAAAGGAGAAATATCATCAACTTTCTTTTGTAATACAATTTGTACATCATCACGATCAACAAGTTGCCACTCTTTATATTGCTGTAAAAACTTTTCTAAATCCGCTACTTTTTCTGTAAATATTTCTTCACTTACTTCTCCATCAACATACATACGCTCTAATAAAATTGTAACTTGAGGGTCTTTCTCTGTTACTTCTGGTACTGGCCCTTCCGCCCTCGCACTCGTCTCATAAACTAAACAAAACAGCATAACGAAAGCTTGTACTGCAATCAGTATCCATTTCATTTCCGTTCACCTCTTTTAGGCAAGATCAAACTTTCATTTGTAGCTTTTCCGGAAATGAGGGTTTTATCCCTAATTCATAGATTGCTCCTATTAAAACTTATAGAGTTCAATATTTTCTGACTTTAAAACCAACAAAAAAGAGAAGCTTGGATTACTCCAGTCTTCTCTTTACATTCATATAAAATGAAAGACGCCTGCAAAGCAGGCGTCTTGATGCGTTTACGGCGAGAGACCAGGCGACCACATTCGCGTGTTTAGCACTTAAGCATATCTCTCGTCTTACGTAAATTAGCTCATCGCTTTGCTAATATAACATTAATAACGTATACGTGCAACATATTTATAAAAAATATTTTATTTCCTCTTTCATACAATTTTTTATGTAAATTATAAATTGATAAATGCAATATATATGTTACAATAAATATAACAGCGAAATCATAATAAACAGGGGATGTGTATTGTGAAAAAAATAAAGGATGAACGTCTCATTCTTCAAACATTAAAAAATATACGTATCGCTTTTCTTTTTCAATCCATTGGTATAATAGGTATTTTGGGTTATATCGGATTCACTGAAGGAATGGATCAAATTACGAAATCTCCATTATGGTTATTATTTATTCTTACAAGTATTGTACTTAGCTATTTACAGTTAAGTGTTTCAATCGATGTAGAAGAAAGTGAAAAGGAAATAAAGTTAACTCCTTATTATAAACTTGTCTTCCGCTCCCTTATTGTAGGAATCGTTATGGCTATTATTTATATTATTTTCAGTCCAGAAAGACCTCTGTTTGAAGCTATTTTAACAGGTAGTATTCTTTTCATATGCTTTTTAGTTTCTTACTCCGTTAGTTATTTTATTAAAAAACGTCGTTTACAAGACAACGATGAATAAAGAGGAAGGGCTACCCCCTCCTCTTTTGTTTTGCTATCGCACTGTACCAGTTAAACCGTAACGAATATCTCGGAACATATTCGCTATGTCACGATTAAAGTCGTTTGTAACTGTACCGTTACGTAGACGTGTACTCATTGCATCGACACGAGTAAACATGTCATTTCTTACAGAAACGTATACGTTTCTGTTTCCAACTTCATTTGCAACCGCTTGGCGAATTTCGTTCGCCATTGTTGTTTCATTTGTCACTGGATTACGTGGTTTTACCGCAATCGCTACATCGTTTCCATATACAACTGTAGATACTCGATCTACGTTATCCATACGTTTCACACGATTTGTAATTTTTTCTGCAGTTTTACCATCGTTGTTAACATATGAATTGTTCATTGTAATATTACGAGTCGGATTCGGATTCGCAATTTGCCCGTTATAATTTACATCGCGGTAATAATTATATCCTGTATCGTTACGACCATTCTTATATGTTACATAATCTGTATATTGATTGTTACGCGTTACATTATCGCGATACTGGTGTGTATCATTATAAGATGTATGCTCATAATTGTAATTACGTCCATCCATTGCGTTGTTATCTTTTGGTGTACCACATGCAGCTAATGCACTGGTAACTAACAAAGAAGCAGCAATCACTTTTACTTTCGTATTCAATACAAAAACCCCCTCTGTTAGAATGAACTTCTCTTCTGAAAAGCTCCCTCTTATGATGAGTAACAGAGGATGTTTTTACACTGTTAATATTTCACTAGGAATTTTCTAACACTTCATGCAAACATTCATTGTTCTTAATTAACATGAATACAAAAAAGGCGGGAATACTCCCACCTTTTTTAAACTTCCTCTTCGTCCTCTTCTTCTGAAACTGGCTCGCCAAATACATTTGGTGGCTCTGGTTGGTAATACATCGTCCCTGGCTGCGGCGCATAGGCTGACTGAGTTGGTTGATAATACAAAGGATTCGCATATTGTGGTCCTCCAGGTTGCGGACTATACAATCTACTCTCTCCTCCGCATCCACAGTCTTCTTCACCTTGCACGAGCGGTGGCATATTATTATCCATTGGCATCATATTTGGATTTGGCATAGACGTATATTGTGGCCCAAATGGTGCTCCTTGTTGATACGGCATATTATAGTACGGATTTTGTTGTTGATAATACGGATTCGGTGGCATCATAGGCTGTTGATATGGCATTTGATACGGCATCATGTTCGGTGGCTGATTGTTATCCATAATCGGCATCATGTTTGGCATTTGGTTGTTATCCATAATTGGCATCATATTTGGCATTTGATTGTTATCTATAACCGGCATCATGTTTGGCATTTGGTTGTTATCCATAATTGGCATCATGTTTGGCATTTGGTTGTTATCCATAATTGGCATCATATTTGGCATTTGATTGTTATCCATAATCGGCATTATGTTTGGCATTTGATTGTTATCCATAATTGGCATCATATTTGGCGGCTGATTGTTATCCATAATTGGCATCATATTTGGCGGCTGATTGTTATCCATAATTGGCATCATATTTGGCATTTGATTGTTATCCATAATTGGCATCATATTTGGTGGCTGATTATTATCCATGATTGGCATCATATTTGGTGGCTGATTGTTATCCATAATCGGCATCATATTTGGTGGCTGATTGTTATCCATAATCGGCATCATATTTGGCACTAGAATATTTGGTGGTATTACTTGTGGAATAACTACATTTTCTTTCGATACGTTTGGTGACACAATATTCCCTATATTTTCTTTCTTCACTTGTGGTGATACGATATTCCCTACATTTTCTTTCTTCACTTGTGGTGATACGATATTTCCTACATTTTCTTTCTTCACTTGTGGTGATACGATATTTCCTACATTTTCTTTCTTCATTTGTGGTGATACGATATTCCCTACATTTTCTTTCTTCACTTGTGGTGATATGATATTCCCTATATTTTCTTTCTTCACTTGTGGTGATATGATATTCCCTATATTTTCTTTCTTCACTTGTGGTGATACGATATTTCCTATATTTTCTTTCTTCACTTGCGGTGATACGATATTTCCTATATTTTCTTTCTTCACTTGTGGTGACACGATGTTATCTTTTTTCGCTTGCGGAGAAATGATGTTATTAGGTTTCATTTTCGTAATCTGCGGAGCAATTAACTCGCTTCCTTTTTTTATTACGTCTGAAATTTTATACTCTTTTTTCTGTTTTATTGGTGGTTGCGGCGGCTGTGGTAATACATTTACCGAAAACTTCGTATTTTCTTTTTCCGCCGGTTTTTGTTTTTCTATAACAGGTGGTTTTTGAATGACAGACGGTTTTTCAACTGGTTGTTCTTTTTGAATCGGCTGTTCTTTTTGAATCGGCTGTTCTTTTTGAATCGGCTGTTCTTTTTGAATCGGCTGTTCTTTTTGAATCGGCTGTTCTTTTTGCGGTTGTACCTGTACTTCTTTTTGCGGCTTCACTTGCATTTCCTTCTGGGGCTTTACTTGCACTTCTTTTTGTGTTTGTTGCATAGCAGGCTGCTGTGTAATTGGTGCCGATTGATACGTAACTTCTTCCTCATCCTCTATTCCAAGCGGAGTTGGTGTTGCTGCAAATTCTTTTTGTTGCACTTCTTTTACGTATTGTTTTGGAGGTGCTGAACCTGATCCAGCATGTTGTTTCACGTGGACGCTGTTTGATGGTACTTTAATTTTCATACCTGGCATGATTAAATCTGGATTACTAAGTTGTGTATTTGTTTTTTTCAACGTGTCAAAATCCACTCCGTACTTTTTCGCAATTTTCCAAAGGGTATCCCCTTTTTGCACGATATGAATTTTCAAATTTTCCCCCTCCTGTATAACTTATCTATAAGTAACAAATCTCATGAAGTAACACTTTCACGTTAACTTCTCTTCACTTTTATCACTTCTTCTATTTTCAATATAGTTCGAAGTGGAATAAGCATAAGAAAATCACAATGATTTCTTCAAAACAATGTATGCCCATTTCGTTCTCGTTATGATTATATGTATGAAAAAAGCAACGGGAATCCCGCTGCTTCACACGCGCTCTAACATACGATTTAATGCAAGAACCGCCTCTTCTGTCACCTGTTTATCTACGGTAATAACGTTAATTTCTTCTCCTCTTTCTATCGTTTCAAGTACCCATAATAAATGCGGTAAATCAATTCGGTTCATCGTTAAACACGGACACATAAAGGGATTAAGTGAAACGATTTCTTTATCTGGATGTTGTTGAATAATTCGATTCACCAAATTCATTTCTGTACCAATTGCCCATTTACTTCCAGATGGAGCCGATTCAATCATATCAATAATATATTTCGTCGAGCCTGCATAATCTGAATCTGCTACAACTTCATAGCTACATTCCGGATGTACAATAATGTTCATATCCGGATGATTTTTTCGTACACTCTCAATATTTTTCACTGTAAAGTTTTGATGAACAGAGCAATGACCTTTCCATAAAATCACTTGAATTTCTTCTATATCTCCATCATACTCTAATGAATCTGTATGCGGGTCCCATACTGCCATTTTATCTAACGGGATACCTAAATCGTACGCTGTATTTCTCCCTAAATGTTGGTCTGGCAAAAAAACGAGACGTTCTTTTTGTGTAAACGCCCAAGATACCATTTGTTTTGCATTTGAAGACGTTACTGTTGCTCCTCCGTTACGACCACAAAATGCTTTAATTGCAGCTGTAGAGTTTACATACGTTAACGGAATCATCGTATCTCCAAATAATTTCGTTAGCTCTTTCCATGCTCTTTCCGTTTGTTCAATATCTGCCATATCTGCCATTGAACAACCTGCACGCATATCTGGTAAGATAACAATTTGTTCATCTGTCGTTAACATGTCTGCTGTTTCTGCCATAAAGTGAACGCCACAAAATACAATATATTTCGCCTCTTTATTACTTGCTGCAACTTGCGCAAGCTGCAGCGAATCCCCTGCTGCATCTGAAAATTGTACAACTTCATCTTTTTGATAATGATGCCCCGGAATAAATAACGTTTCTCCCATTTTTTCTTTAATTTCGCGAACGCGCTTTTCCATATCTTCCGTTGACATCGTGTAATAACGCTCTGGTAACATCGTTTCAATTGGCTGTACTTTTTCTAAAATACTCATATACCGTTCTCCCCCTCTAAGCCACGTTCCTTACTCTTCAATATTGAAACTAATATCAAGTGCTTTCACTGAATGCGTTAACGCTCCAAGTGAAATATAATCTACCCCTGTTTTTCCGTATCCCGATAAATCTTCAACTGTAATTCCTCCTGAAGCTTCCGTAACGATGGCGCTTGGCACAATCTTTGAAAACTCCCGAATCTCATCTGGCGTACGATTATCGAACATAATAATATCCGCACCAGCAGCTACAGCTTCTCTCACTTGCCCCTCCGTTTCTGTTTCCACTTCCACTTTCACCATATGTCCTAATTTTTCTTTCACCGATGTAACGGCTTTCGTAATAGAACCAGCAAAAGCAATATGATTGTCTTTAATCATGACACCATCATATAAACCGAAACGATGGTTAAATCCACCTCCGCATACAACTGCATACTTATCAAACATACGTAGCCCTGGCATCGTTTTTCGCGTATCACAAATGCGTGTATGGCTGCTATCTAAAGCAAGAACAGCTTTATGTGTCATCGTCGCTATCCCACTCATACGCTGGATAACGTTTAATATAACGCGCTCTGCCGTTAATAACGATGCGATTGGTCCTTGCACAGTTGCGATTATTTCGCCTTTTTCTACAAGATCCCCATCTTTTTTATGAAGCTCCACTTCAATTCTCTCATCAATTAATTTAAATCCTGCTTCAATTACTAAACGTCCCGCAAAGACCCCTGTATCCTTCGCCAGAAACGTTCCTTTTGAAAGTAAATTGTCTGGAAAAATAAGCTGAGATGTTACATCTCTTTCTCCTATATCTTCTAGAAAAAATCGATTTAATGCTTCTTTCACTTTTATCGTGTTCATAAAGCCCCTCTTCCCCTCATCACACAAGTTGTAGTTTTCTTTTCACTCGAACGATTTCTTTTTTTACGCTATTTTTCCCTGGATAATCACTTCGATAATGTCCACCAAGACTTTCTTCTCTTTGCAGAGCTGAAATGACTATGAGCTCACAAACCGTTAACATATTTATAAGCGTTATCTCTTCATTTGTAAGAGCATTATGTTGCAATATCATATTGCGAACACCATACTTACTAAGCCATCTCCTTGCATAAGATAAACTTTGCTCTGTTCGTACAATCCCAACATATTTCATCATGCATTCTTGTATTTCTTCTTTCGCCGGCAAATGATTCAGAACAATAAACTTATCTTCCTTCTCCGCTAGGGTGTTCAATCTTTCTTTTGTCGCTTTAGTTAAAATATGTTGTCCTATTCTTCTTCCAAACACAAGACCTTCTAATAATGAATTACTTGCTAACCTATTTGCTCCATGAACACCATTACAGGCTACTTCACCGACCGCATATAAATTTGGAATGGACGTCTCCCCATCACAGTTCGTTTTCACGCCGCCCATATGAAAATGAGCGCCGGGTACGATCGGAATACGTTTTTCATTTATATCGACACCATTCTTTTTGCACAATGATGATACAGTCGGAAATCGTTCTTCGAAATTTTGGATAGACTCGATATTCAAATATACTTTTTCACCCGCCAAAAGCTGTTCATGAATTGCTCTTGCCACCACATCACGCGGCGCGAGATCATAATCAGGGTGTATATCCATCATAAAACGCTGCCCTTTTCCATTTATAAGGACAGCTCCTTCACCGCGGACAGCTTCAGAGACGAGGCCACAGCAACGCCCGCTCGCGTATAACATTGTTGGATGAAATTGGACAAACTCTAAATCTACGAGCTCTCCGCCCGCTCTGTACACCATTGCAAGCCCATCGCCTGTAATTGTCTCATCATTAGAAGTAAAAGCGTATAAACCACCAATTCCTCCTGTTGTTAATACGGTATAATCAGCAGTATAACGTTTTAATTCCCCTTCATTATTTCGCGCTAGAACTCCAACACATTTTTCATTTTCTATAATAAAATCGAGCACCATTTCTTGTTCCACTACCGTAACGTACGGGGCTATTTCTTGAATAAGATGCTCTAATAAATTCTTTCCTGTTGCATCGCCGCCCACATGTAAAATACGGCGCTTTCGGTGCGCGCCTTCTTTTCCAAGATGTGGGCCTGTTTCATCTCCATCAAATTTCATTCCATCTTCAATGAGAGTATTTATTTCTTTCGGTCCTTCCTCGACTAAATAACGGACCATATCTTCATTGTTATAATGACATCCTGCTACTAACGTATCTTCAAAATGATCATTTGGATTGTCATATGTAGCAACCGCTGCCGCAATTCCACCTTGGGCTAAATGTGTATTATTATTACGTTCCGTCTTCTTTGTGATAATAATCACATTCTTTTCGTGACAAATCTCTTTTGCAACACGAAGTGCCGCAACGCCACTTCCAATAATTAAGACATCTGCACTTGGCATAATTGTTGCCTCCTACTTTACACTTTTCAACTGTCTTGACACCTATATTTACATAGTTTTAAAATAATGACAAGAGTTTTTTTATAATTCTTATTTTCACTACTATAAAAAATACAAGGAATGTAACTCTTACTAGAGAGAGGAATTTACATGATGATATATCTTGACTATGCAGCTACTACACCTATGAGCGAAGAAGCGTTACAAACATATATGAAAGCAGCATCGCAATACTTTGGAAATGAACAAAGTTTACATGATATTGGAGGGACAGCCTCTTCTTTATTACAAGTTTGCAGAAAAACCTTTGCAGAAATGATTGGAGGAAAAGAACAAGGAGTATTTTTTACAAGCGGCGGTTCAGAATCTAACTATCTTGCGATTCAATCACTTCTAAATGCTAGAAACAAGAAACATATTATTACGACACCTATGGAACATGCATCCATTCGAAGTTATTTTCAATCTTTACAATTACAAGGCTATACAATCACTGAAATTCCTGTTGATAAACGCGGAATCATTCGTTTAGTAGATTTAGAAGCTGCTATTACAGAAGATACTGTTCTAGCAAGTATACAGCACGGAAACTCTGAAATCGGAACCGTTCAAAACATAGCAGAGATTGGGCCACTTTTAAAAAAATATAATGTTTTATTTCATACAGATTGTGTGCAAACGTTTGGCAAACTCCCTATCCATGTTTTTGAGATGGGGATTGATAGTCTGTCTGTTTCAGCACATAAAATATACGGGCCAAAAGGTGTCGGCGCTTGCTACATAAATCCGCAAGTTCGCTGGAAACAAATATTCCCAGGTACTTCTCACGAAAAAGGATTTCGCCCTGGTACAGTGAACGTTCCCGGAATCGCCGCTTTTTTAACAGCAGCTGAGAACATATTAAAAAATCATATGGAAGAGAATTTACGTTTCAAAGAGTTACGAACCTACTTTTTAGAACAATTACGAACACTTCCGCTAGAAATTGAAGTAGAAGGTCATTCTACTTCTTGTTTACCACATATTATTGGGGTTACAATAAAAGGAATAGAAGGTCAATATACAATGCTAGAATGTAATCGCCGCGGTATTGCCATTTCCACTGGCAGTGCATGCCAAGTCGGCAAACAAGACCCTTCGAAAACAATGCTTGCAATTGGAAAAACGTATGAAGAGGCAAAACAATATGTTCGCTTCTCTTTCGGACAGCAAACAACGAAAGATCAAATTGATACTACTATTCATGCACTACACACAATTGGAAATCAATTTTATAGAGGTGTTAAATCATAATGAAACAAAATGAACAAAAAAAGATTTTAGGTGAAGAAAGACGACAGCTTATCCTTCAGTGGCTTCTTGCTGCAAACGAACCGTTATCAGGGAATGAACTATCAAAAAAGACGAACGTAAGTAGACAAGTTATCGTACAAGATATTTCCTTGCTTAAAGCAAGAAACGAACCAATTATTGCAACTGCTCAAGGCTATTTATATTTAAAACCACAAGAGAAACAACAAGCTTTTGAACGTGTAATCGTATGCCAGCATAAACCAGCAGAAGTACGTCAAGAACTTACAATGCTTGTTGATCACGGCGTTACGATTAAAGACGTAAAAGTTGAGCATCCTGTATACGGCGACTTAACAGCATCCATCATGGTAAGTAATCGCTTTGATGTAGAGCAATATTTACAAAAAATCGAAAACACAAATGCTTCCTATCTATCGCAACTTACAGATGGTATTCACTTACATACAATTGAAGCAGATTCTAAAGAAAAATTAGATGCTGCTTGCGAGGCTTTAGATAAAGCAGGATTTCTCGTTTATTAATGTAAAGCACAGAGTTTTTATCATTCTCTGTGCTTTTATTTTGGAAATGATATAATATTGTAATCAATTGTAAAGGAGATCAAAGATGGAAATTGAACTCGTTCACTTTAGCACTGGTAAACCGAAACAAATGAAATATGGCGAAGATAAAGAAATGATAACAGGTATATGTAAAGATCCTACAGAAGAGGCCTTTCTCTCAAAAGACGGATTCCTTGGTGATGACGTAGCAGATTTAAAACATCACGGGGGACCTGATCGCGCTGTTTGTGTATACCCATATGAACATTACGCACTATGGGAAGAAGAATTTCAAACTACGCTCCCCGCTTCCACATTTGGCGAAAACATTACCGTAACAAATATGTTAGAGCGTGATGTTTGCATCGGAGATACATATGAACTAGGCGAAGCAATTATTCAAGTCACACAAGCAAGAGTACCTTGTAGCACGATTTCAAAACGCCTCGGTATTCCTGGCATACTGCCGCGCATTGTAGCAACCGGATATACTGGCTACTTATGCCGTGTTCTTCAAGAAGGTACCGTGCGTAAAGATTCTAAAATGACATTACTAGAACGTCATCCAAGCAATGTTTCTGTTCTTTTCTCTAACGAAATCTATTTCCATAATAGAAAAGATAGAGATGGCCTTGAAAAAATTCTTGCTGTTCCAGAACTAGCTGATATTTGGCGTGGTCAGTTAGAAGATCGTCTTGCGAAGTTAAAATAAAGAATCCCACCTTCTGCAGGTGGGATTTTATTAATCTAGCAAAATTGTTTCTGTTGCTTCGATAGAATAGACAGCTTGCTCTGCCCCAAATCGATAATACTTTTGAATTAGCTTCATACGTAACCGTTCTAAAAGTTTACGTGAAGGTATATTAGCCATTTGTGTTACTGCGATTACTTTTGGAAGTTGTAATTCATGAAAAGCATAACGAAGTACTTCTTGAACAACTTCCGTTGCATAGCCAACTCTCCAATACATCGGTAATAATTGATAGGATACTTCAATATCTTGGTTCACATCATTTGGATCGAGCGAGACTACCCCCATGAATGTTTTCGTCTTCCTGTCCCTAACAATCCAATACCAACAGCTTTCTTCTGGGGATAACATATCATTGACAACATCCCTAAGTGTCGCCTCTTTCCGCGGACCACCGAGATATTTCCTCACTTCTACATTTAAATACAGTTCTTTTATACTTTCGTAATCTGATTCATGAACTACGTCTAATAAACAACGTTTCGTTTCAAGCAAGTTTAACAGCTCCTCACCTCTTACAACCAATAAGAAGAATAACTCCCAAGCACCGTAACAGAAAAACCAAGTGCTTCAAGTTCCATCGTTACGCCTGGCAATAATACATCATCGTATGCTTTATCAACATCGATTAAGAAAAAGTAATTTCCAAGACCTGTTTTCATCGGGCGAGATTCAATTTTAGATAAGTTTAATTTTCTCCATGCGAAAGCTGATAACACTTGATATAGCGCTCCTGCATAATCTGCAGGTAACGTTATCATAAGCGTCGTTTTCTCTCCGCGATTTTCTCCGTTATTTGGGAGTACTGCTTTCTTTTTCTTATGCAGAACAAGGAAACGTGTATGATTGTTTTTATGCGTATGAATGCCACTTCTTACAATTGTTAAACCGTATTTTTCTGCAGCTGCTTCATTTGCAATAGCAGCGATTTTTTCTTCAGGATGTTCTTTCACATATTGCGCAGCGGCACTTGTTGATGTCATATCTCGAACAGTTACCCCTTTTAATTCTTCATTTAAAAACTTATGACATTGTGCAATAGCATGTGGATGAGAATGCACTGCATATACTTCTTCCCACACTTCTGCATACTGCGGATGTACGAGTAAATGTTGCTGAATTGGTACTGTAATTTCTCCTACAATAGAAAGTGGTTGCTCATGTACGAGATAATCAACCGTTATATTCACCGAACCTTCTATGGCGTTTTCTAGTGGTACAACTGCAAAATCTACATTTTCATTTGCGGCTGCATCTATACAATCTGGAATCGTTCGATACGGTACATGCTCTGCTTCCGGAAAAAAACGACTCACCGCCATATTTGTAAATGTTGCTTCTGGTCCTAAATATCCTACTCGAATCATCGTCTTTTCCCCTCTTTTTCGTTTTCTTACTGTTATACCATAATTTTTCATATTCTTCTATGTAAATTTCGAATATTTAAAAAAGACTAGCATACGCTAGTCTAAATGTTTCTTATATTCTCTTTGAGCGAAAAAGAAATACATGATGCATGCGGCGATATAAAACAGAATAAACAAAGCTACTTTTCTTAATGAACCATCCATAAAAATCGTATTATGAAACGTATATAACGCAACTGCACTATGCATACTTCCTACTATAATAGGCGCAAAAAATAGCATACACAATTGCCAACGAGAAACCTTCCACACTTCTTCCTTCGTCATTCCAAGTTTAGAAAGTGCCCCGTACTGCTTTCGATCGGATGCAATATTATGAAACCATTTAAAATATACGATGCTACATGATGTAAGGAAAAATAATATACTAATGAATGAACCTACAAATAAAGTAATATCGCCAAACTCTTTCATATTCACATATAACTCCATATTACTTCGAAATGCATTATTATCATCTTGTTTCATATGTTTCCGTAAATCTCCATTTAATTTTTTCGTATTTTCGATATTGGGTAATGTGTATCCTCGATATACCATTTTTTCAGAATCCGGAACTTTATTTGCTATACTGTCAAAATCTTCATCATTCATGACGAAAAACAAACCGTTAATGTGCGCGAGATGATAATTAAATCGCGCCCCTTCTTTCTGACCGTTAAATACGAATGGATACGTTTGATTCATTACTTGTAATTGAATCTCTTTTTGATTATATACATTCGGATAATTACTTTTATTATAATAAACGAGTGTAACTGTTCCTTTTTTCGGATGATACGTTTTCTTTTTTTGTTTTCTCGCTTCTTGATTGTATTCACTTTCCTTTATAAGCGGTGCAACTTCGATTTCTCCCTTATTAGACTGGAAAGATGCATACACTCCAACAAAACTCATAAATTGAAAATCATCATATCCATATTGATGCAGTAATTTTTCAACCGTACCTTCTTCAAAGACTTCATGGGTAGAAACACCTTTTTCTATGTATGAAAATGAGTGCGCGCCCCCATCCCGCCACATATCTTGCATGCTAGAAAAATATAAGAACACCGTACCTGTTGCCGTAACTACAAATGTCGTTGCCATAGAAAGCATAAAGAAAAAGCGACCATTTTCCTTCATTCGATGTGACAATTGATTCACTATAAATAAATACGGATATGTATACATAATCTTTTTATTTCGTTTAATCATTTCTAACAATTGGATTGTACCGTGTGTAAAAGAAAAGTACGTTCCGAAAAAGACAAGTATAGACACAGGGAAAAAATATAATCCTATCGTTTCCATCGTCACTTGTAGTGCTAACGTATATCCTGTCCCTAAACAAATAAAGCCGAATATACAAAGCCATATTGATGTTTTCTTCTCTTTTTTATCCGTTCGAAATTCTTTCAATAACCGAATGATTTTTATGTTCCATATACGTAAAGCACTTATAAAAGATAACAGAATAAAAACAACCATATATGTAATAAACGTTACCCCAATCGCTTTCGCGTCAAATATGACAGGGAGTTCTTTCGGAAGACGCATTAGCATGCTAAACACCATAAAAAAGAGTTTCAAAAAAATCATGCCAATCCCTATACCGAAAATATTAGCAAATACCCCAATCAACATTTGCTCGGTCATAATCACTCCTATTACGTTAGACTTCGTTGCTCCCATTAACATATATAATCCTAATTCTTTCTTTCGTGCTTCTATGAAAATAGAAGTAGAGTACAAAATAAATACGACGAAAAAAGAAATAACGATGACGTTACATATGATAAGTCCCCAGCGTACGTTTTGATACCACATCGTCTCTTGCATATACGGATGTACAATGACAGACATGTATGCAAAAGACGCAAATATTGCAAAACAACTACTCAAAAAAAACACTTTATAATTACGCCAATTTCCCTTTATATTTTGCAGCGCAAGTTGCCGAATGTTCATCTATCGTCCTCCTGTAACTTACTACATACGTAAAAAGCTAGAGGTTTCCCTAGCTTTTTACGTGTTTTAAATATCCTCTTTGCGCGATCATAAAGTAAATCGCAGAAGCTACAAAGTATGCCCCAATTACAATCGCACCTGATTTCCATAAATCGATATAAAGCATTTTCCCTAACGTATGAAGTGCAAATCCACTATGAATGGAACCGATTAATATCGGGATAAAGAAGATAACGCCCATTTGTCGAATTGCAATTTTACGAATCTCTTTATCTGTCATACCGATTCTCTTTAACGATTTAAATTGAATACGATCTTGTTCTTTATCGTTAAACCATTTAAAGTACGTCATACTACAAGCGAAGAAGAAGAATAGTACTGCTACGAAGAAACCGATAAACATTGTAATTGCTCCTGATTCCCTTATATTTTTATAAGCGAGCACCGAGTTATTTAATTCCGCTTGCTTATCTGGCGCAATTTCCTTTTTCAAATCTAACACAAGATCTTCAGTACTTTTCCAATCTTCTATATAATAACCGTAATATTTCGTCTTTTCTTCATCTGGTACGAGTTTTGCGTATTTCTCAAAATCTTGATCATTCACGATGAGATATTCACTATCATTAAAAACAGAAAATGAAGTTGGCTCATTTAATTGAACAGAGTGCGTTTGTCCGTTAATTTTAAATTCATACGGTTTCGAAAGATCTACCTTCATCATATCTTTCGCCATATCCATTATGACCATCGTTGCACTACCTGGTGCATTATGAACTTCTCTAACTTGCTCTCTCTTTTGTTTACGTACTTCAGCGTTATATTCTTTTTCTGAAACAATCGCCATTGGCACTTCATGTTCACTGTTAAACATCGTGATTTTTTGAGTTCCAGGAAGTTTTACGTACGTTACTTCCCGCGCTTTTCCTTCAAATCCGTGTTTTTTTATTAATTCTTTTGTTTTTCCTTCTTTGATGACATTATGCGAATTGATTCCTTTTTCCTCATACGAAATAGCATGCGGAGTACTAGTTACCGTCTTATAACTCATATCCTCAAAAAATACGTACAGCGTACCAACTGCTGAAGATACAACGGCCGTAATGATAGAAATTACAAATAGAAAACGAGCATTATCTTTCATTTTATAAATAAGATTGCTAAGTACGAACATATTTGGATATGTATAAAAAGATTTTTTTCGTTTTTGTAACACCTTTAATACGACTGTACTACCTTGTGTAAACAGCAAATAAGTTCCGCCTATCGTCAGCCCTACAATCGGTAAAAACAGCATGATAAAATTCATAAATGTCACTTGGAAGCTAAGTACATATGCAACAATAATACATCCTATACCCGCTACACATAACCATGTAAATGCAAAAGGTTCTACTTTCTGTTTTCTTGCTTCTCTTAATAAATCAATAATTTGCAAGCGTCCTACTGTCCAAACACTAAACAATGATAAGATTAAAAAGAGAATAAAGTATACACCAGCTGTAATCAAAACGGCTTTACCATTCCATACGAGCGGGAGTGTTTTATCAACTTTTAGTAATACGCTTAATGCTTGGAAAAACAGTTTTGAGCAAAGCATGCCAATCCCAATACCTACTACAATTGCAATGCCACCTAACATAAGTTGTTCTAGTATAATTATTCTGCCAAGTTGAGACTTCGTTCCACCTATTAATGTTAATAGACCAAATTCTTTTTTTCGTGCTCGTAAAAACGTTGAATTTGCATATAAAATAAAGAGTGCTGAGAAGATGACTACAATATAGTTCATCGATTCTAACCCTGTTGAAATCATCTCCCTCATACTAATATTACCGCTTACGACATCTGGATGATAAATGAAGGAAGCATACATGAAAAATACGACAATCGATAGACAACTACTAATCAGAAACGCTTTATAATTACGCCAATTTCCTTTTACATTATTAAGCGCGAGCTGGCGAAAGTTCATGATATTCTCCTCCTAGCATCGCAAGTACGTCCAGAATTTCTTGGAAAAAGGCTTGCTTCGTTCTTCCTTTATGAATTTCCGAGAAAATTTCTCCGTCGCGAATGAAGAGGATACGTTCGCAATAACTCGCCGCCACTGGATCATGCGTTACCATTGCAATTGTCACTTTCTTTTGCTCATGTAAATCTTGCAATGCTCCCATTAATGATTTCGCCGACTTTGAATCTAAGTTTCCAGTTGGCTCATCAGCTAAAATTAGCGTCGGTTCATGAATAATTGCTCTCGCTGCTGCTGCACGTTGTTGTTGTCCGCCTGATACTTCATATACTTTCTTATTTAAAATTTCTTCGATGTTTAAAAACTTCGCAATTTCCAGCACTTTCGTATCAATTTCATTTACAGATTTCTTCGCCATTACAAGCGGTAAAATGATATTTTCTTTAATTGATAACGTATCAAGTAAGTTGAAATCTTGGAAGATGAATCCTAAATGTGTACGGCGAAACTCCGCTAATTTTGCAGCACGCATTTGATTAATTTCTTCTCCATTTACAAGCACATGACCTGAAGTTTGCTTATCAATTGTCGCTAATAAATTTAAAAGCGTTGTTTTCCCGCTCCCTGAAGGACCCATAATTCCTACAAATTCGCCTTCTTCAATTTTAAAATTTATATCGTTTAAAGCAGTCGTCGCTACTGAACCTTTTGATTGATATACCTTCGTTAACCCTTTCACTTCAAGAACACTCATTTCTAATCCCCCTATGTGTTTTCTTCTTACATTTACTATAAGAAAAATAAGAAAAAGAAACGAGTGATTTCCCTTACAAAAAGTTTTGTTATCTTACAGTTTTGTCATTTTTCTCATTAATGTATGATATTCTTCATCTTTTGCAAATTGGAACGTGAATGTTGCCCCTTCCCCTTCAGCCGATTGCACATACATTCCATGATGTAAATTATCGCAAATTTCCTTCGTAATATATAAACCCATCCCGGTAGCTTCTCGCGTTTTACGGCCATTTATTCCCGTAAAGAACGGATCAAATATACGCTTTACATCTTGCTCTGGAATACCGATTCCATTGTCTTTAATATGCAGTAACACCTTTTGATCTTTCTCTTCAATTTGAAATTGAATTTCTTTTTTCTCTGCTTCTGAAATTTTCGTATACTTAATTGCATTTACAACAATTTGACCGATAGCAATGCTCAGCCATTTTCTATCAGATGCAACCATACAAGTATCTTCTTCAAACATCACTTTCGGAAATACAGACGATTGAATAAAAGACTTTCTATTCTCATTAATAATGCCTCGCACGACATCTATCACATTTACTACTTCTACTTTATAATCTTTCGCAAACTGCTCTAGCCTTGCCATATGTAATGCTAAATCTAAACCATTAAGTATACGATTATTTTCTTCACGAATACTTTCAACTGTTGTTCTTGCTTCACGATGCTCTTTACCAAACTTCTGTAATAGTAACTCTATAACAGATACCGGTGTTTTCATTTGATGAATCCATTGGTTCATAAATATCATTTGCTGTTGCTCTTTCGTATGTTGTTTATGAACTTCATTCATATATTGCTGTCTTAACAAAGTAAATGATTCAACGATCAACTCTTGCTCTGACGTATAAGAAGTATCAATAAGTAACGAGTCATGTAATGTATTTCCACCAGCAACATATTTTTCAATTCTCTTTAAAAACACACTCCGTTTTCGGTAATCGTAAATGAGGTATACAGTAAACACAACTGTCCCTAATAAAAGTCCGTATAACCACGTACTCCAATCAATGGATCGCTTTTCTAAAAGATTTTGCAACTGCAATACGAGCCCAAATAAACAAAGACTAACAATATAAGAAAGAAGTAAAGAAAATCGGTCTATGAGATAATTTTTAACCTTCATTCCCTGCGCCCCACTCTGTAAGAAGCGCATAACCGTATCCACGTTTCGTTACAATTGCATTTTTAATGCCTAGCTCCTCTAGTTTCTTCCTTACACGTTTCACATTTACGGTTAATGTATTATCATCAACAAATGCTACTTCATCCCACAAAGCTTCTAACAGTTCTTCGCGCGTTACATATTGATTCGCCTGTTTCATTAAACACTCTAACAAGTAAAATTCATTTTTTGTCAGTTCTGTTTGTTGCCCTTGCCACTCAACAACGTGTTGGGACGGGAATAACAACAGTCCATTAACACCTAAGCAATCGCTCTCTGCCGCAGAAGCGTACTCACCATACCCACGACGAAGTGCACTTTTCACCTTAGCCATTACAATATCTAAATGGAATGGCTTCGTAATGTAATCATCTCCGCCATTTTCAATTGCCATTACTTGATCCATTTCCCCTGTTCTTGCAGAAACAAAAATAATCGGCGCATTCGATACACTTCGGATTTGACGACACCAATAGAAACCATCAAAGTACGGTAAATTAATATCCAGTAATACGAGATGTGGATTCACTTTTACGAACTCATCTTTTATATGACGTAAATTACTTGCTCTAAATGACTGGTAGCCATACCTTTCTAAATGCTCCTCTAATATCCCCGCGATTTTTTCATCGTCTTCTACAATTAATATTTTATACATATTCTTTTTCTCCCCGTAAAATATAGTTCTAAAATCACTCCTTTTCCCATTATAAAATGAAAATTTAACCAGTGGGGATTTTTTCCTATATCAATCTGACTTTTACGGATAAAAAAAAGACCGCCATATTTCGGCAGTCTTAATCGATAAATTCAAATTCATATTCAAGAATTTTTACAATATCTCCGTCTTTTGCACCACGTGCACGAAGCGCTTCATCAATACCCATTCCGCGCATTTGACGAGCGAAACGACGTATAGATTCATCACGTGAGAAGTCCGTCATTTTGAATGTCTTCTCGATATCGTAACCAGAAATAACAAACGTGCCATCACTTTCACGTGTAATTTCAAATTTAACACCTTCAGTCTCAAATTTGTACATTACACTTGTATCAGACTCATCCACAACTTCATGTATTGGGAATTCAGGTGTTGTTTCTATTAAGTTCGCTACTTCAAACAGTAAGTCACGAACACCTTGTTTCGTTACAGCTGAGATTGGGAAGATTTTTACTTCGTCTCCCACTTTCTCTTTAAACGCTTGTAAGTTTTCTTCTGCATCTGGCATATCCATTTTGTTTGCAACAACAACTTGCGGACGCTCAGTTAAGCGAAGATTGTATTCTTTTAATTCATTATTAATCGTTACGTAATCTTCATATGGATCACGGCCTTCTAAACCAGACATATCAATAACATGCACGATTACACGTGTACGCTCAATATGACGTAAGAATTGGTGTCCAAGTCCAACGCCAGCATGTGCGCCTTCAATTAGTCCAGGAAGGTCAGCCATAACGAAGCTGCGGTTATCACCCGTTTCAACAACACCAAGATTTGGAACGATTGTTGTGAAGTGATACTCTGCAATTTTCGGACGCGCTGATGATACAACAGATAACAATGTAGATTTACCTACACTTGGGAATCCAACAAGTCCAACGTCTGCTAGTACTTTAAGTTCTAGAATGACATCACGCTCTTGACCTGGTTCCCCGTTCTCAGCGATTTCTGGCGCTGGGTTCGTAGCTGTTGCGAAACGTGAGTTACCACGGCCACCGCGGCCACCTTTTGCGATTACAGCAGTTTGTCCATGCGTTACTAAATCGGCAAGAATTTGACCAGTTTTTTCATCTTTTACTACTGTTCCCGGTGGAACCTTTACAAGTAAATCTTCAGATTTACGACCGTGCTGCCCTTTACTCATTCCGTGCTGACCACGATCAGCTTTGAAATGACGTTGGTAGCGGAAGTCCATTAATGTACGTAAGCCTTCCTCAACAATGAAAACAACATCTGCACCTTTACCACCGTCGCCACCTGCTGGGCCACCTTTAGGAACATACTTCTCACGACGATACGCAACCATTCCGTTACCACCGTCGCCGCCTTTTACATATATCTTGACCTGATCTACAAACATTATTTCACCACACTTTTTTCAATTGGTTGTAATATAACCGAGACTTCTTCGTCTCTTACTGTATAAGAAATGGAATACCATTTATTGTTTTGGTTCGCAAGCCAATTCTGTAGTTCTTCTACACTCGTTAGCTTACCACGAAAATCAAAAAAGAAACGAGCATTCTCCGCGTCACATTCAATTGTGATACAAACATAATTTTCAACATATACGTCTAAACTATGCTGAAGCATTGAGAAAAATTGATTCGTCCATGTACATACAGTCTCATCTAAGTGAGATAAGTTATGTAAATTCCCTAATACTTCGTACTCCAATAAGCACGGCTGCTGTTTCCAATTATATGTTAAAATCCACTCTGAAAATAAAGGCATTGATAGCCCCATCAGATTGGATTCTTGTCTCGCTTCTTGGACAAAACGATCGATGAGACTATGAATTTCTTCCACTTTTCCAAGGGAAAGGTTTCCTTTCACCATCTGCATACGATTGAGCCAATCATGTCTTGAATGGCGCAATGCATCTATAATTGTCCATTTTTCATTCATTGAGATACCCCTTAATATAGAAAAACTCTAACCTGCACTCAGGTTAGAGTTTTCCGTGAGTTCTTATGCTTCTTGAGCAACAGGATATACGCTCACTTGTTTGCGGTCACGGCCAAGACGCTCAAAGCGTACTACGCCGTCAACTTTCGCGTATAAAGTGTCATCGCCACCACGACCAACGTTAACACCTGGATAAATTTTTGTACCGCGTTGACGGTAAAGAATTGAACCACCTGAAACCGTTTGACCATCTGCGCGTTTAGCACCAAGACGTTTTGACTGAGAGTCACGACCGTTCTTTGTACTACCTACACCTTTCTTAGATGCGAAAAACTGAAGATCTAATCTTAACATACGTTACACCTCCTGCACTTTTTCTATTAAACGGATATACTTTCCGTAATCAAGTTCGATCGTCTTAAGCGAAACAACCAATCCTTCTAAAAGCGTTTGTGCTTTTTCTGCTGCATGAACGTCTAAATCATTAGGCAATTCATACGTCAAGAATCCGCCATCACTTCCGAGTTCAATAGTTGCCTGCACATTACAAAGTTCTTCCACTGCATTTATAGAACCAAACACAACCGCTGTAGTTCCAGCACAGACAAGGTCTTGTCCATGTGGCGCATAATTGGCATGTCCAGTCATTTTAAATGATTGGATACTTCCTAATTTCGTGCGACTTATCGTAATTTTAATCATGTTAACCAGAATTAAGCGTTGATAGCTTCAACAACTAGCTTAGTGTAAGGTTGACGATGACCTTGTTTCTTACGATTGTTCTTTTTCGCTTTGTATTTGAAAACGATGATTTTCTTAGCGCGACCTTGTTTTTCAACTTTCGCAGTAACTGTTGCACCTTCTACAACTGGGCTACCAACTTTAACGTTTTCGCCACCAACGAAAAGAACTTTGTCAAAAGTAACAGTTTCACCAGCTTCAACATCTAATTTTTCAATGTAGATTGCTTGACCAGCTTCAACTTTAATTTGTTTTCCACCTGTTTCGATAATTGCGTACATACTTGCACCTCCTCTTAATTACTAAGACTCGCCAAAAACGAGGTAGACATAAATGCCTTTAGGGAACCTGTTTTGTGCGGTTGTAGCATATAGCCGTTTAGGTGCTATAAACTATAACATAAAGATGTTACCATAATTCGTTGACTATTGTCAATGAATCTTCTACTAACTATTTTTTCCGTTCTATAATTTCTTTTTTACTCCCAAAACGGATAATAGCGTACTTTTCGATCATATCATCTTTGAAATAAATTTCAAATGGAATATTTTTTTGTAATTCTTTTTGTAAAAATTGTTTTTGCAGTTCTTTAGGTGCAGCGATTAATACTGCTTCATCTTCTATATTGCCATATGTGATGAGTTCTCTCTCTAACTCATATGCAATTGTTTCATACGACATAACATAGCCCGTCGCTTTGCAAGGCACACACTCTTCTAGTAATACGTCACGTAAAGAATGTTTCTTACGTTTACGTGTCATCTCCAAAATCCCTAACTCAGTAAACCCAAGCACTCTTGTATACGTGCGATCATTTTGCATAGCAGCTATGAGGCATTCTCTTACCTTTTCTTTATCTTCTTTTCTTTTCATATTAATAAAATCAATTAATATCATACCACCAATATCACGAAGTCTTAATTGGCGCGCAATCTCTTCAGCAGCTATTTCATTTGTGCGAAGAACTGTATCTTGTAAATTTTGTTTTCCAGTAAACTTGCCCGTATTCACATCAATTACCGTCATCGTCTCCATTTGTTCTACAATTAAATACGCGCCATTTTGTAGCCATACAATTTTTTGAAGTGCTTTTTCAATTTCACGATCCACACCAAAATGACTGAACATAGAAAACTTTTCGTTATAAAAAGATACTTTTTCTCCCCCAAGCTTCTCTTCTAATTCTTTTATTATACTTCTTGTATCTACAACTACTTTTTCAATTGTTTCAATTGGGTTCTCTTGAAATACACGATCTAAAAAGGTCGCTGGTCGATGAAGTAATAATGGTGCTTTCCCCTGGCTCTCTTTTCTTTTTAACTCTTCATATAACTGCTGCAGCCTTTGCATTTCAGCCTGTATTTCTTCAATTGGTCCTTTTTCAGAAGCAGAACGGAAAATATATCCTCCTGTTCCTTCTACCTCAATTTGAAGTAACTCTTGCCTTCTTTTATTATTTTTTATTTTCCGAGAAACAGCGCGCATTTCATCAAACGGCATATAAACAACATATTTCCCTGTAAACTCTATATTCGCTGTCAATTTAGGCCCTTTCGTATCAATTGCCTCTTTCACAACCTGTACGAGCACCGCTTGTCCTTCATGTATACGATAGGAAGATGGCACATCATCATATGAGAGGTATGCATGTTTTTCTAAACCGATATTTACAAATGCCGCGTTCATGCCGGCAATTGTCCTTGCGATACGTCCAACATAAATATGTCCGACAATTTCTTGCTCTTCATTTCGTTTCCATAACAACTCAACAATTTTTTTCTTTTCTTCAATTGCAACTCGCTTTTCCGATCCAGCATAATTCATATATAACGTTTTCAAAATTATTTCCTCACTTTATAATCTTCTTTGCTTTTACAATAATAAAAGGTTAGTGCTATCGTCAACACTAACCGATTAATTCTTCAACAGATGAAGTTGTTCGTTTTTCAGTAAAATACGCATAGAGTAATTCATTCTCATCCAACGTGTAATGCTCTTTATATTTTCCATGGACGATAATAGAGTGCTTATATCCTCTGCGAAATTTCGTGAAGATTGTATATAAACGATCTTCTGTTTGCACCTCAATAGGTGCAATCTTTTCAATTCCTCTTTTATTCCCGTAATAACGTTCTAATAAGAAGCGCATAAATGCATAGCGTCTTTGTTTCCACTCTTGATATAACGACACTGCCAAAAATATGAGCAGTATCCACATCATAATATTATTGCTATTCCAAAGTAGCTGCCATCCTAATATTACACCAAAAAAAACACATGACAATTTCATCATCTTTTCATGTGCTTGTAAATAAGGAAAACGATATGATAGTACATTAAATAGTACTTTTCCACCATCAAGCGGCCAAATAGGTAATAAATTAAATGCTAAAATTACTATATTGTTCCACATAAAGAAATAATACAACTCTGTCCCAAGCCAACCAGCTTCAAACAGTACATAACCAACGAGCATCATCCAAACGTGTTGAACAGGTCCTGCAATTACGACAACAAGTTCCTCTTTCAACGACTTATTTCCGTGTTCCTCAAGCTCAGCCACACCACCGAACGGTAACAGCTGAATTCTTTTAATACGCCAATTATAATATGCTGCTGCAAAAGCGTGCCCAAGTTCATGAATGAGAACAATACAAAATAATAATAGTAACTCTTTAAAACGCGCTGTAAAAATACCAATGACAATAATAACCCAAAACAACGGATGCACTGAAATCTTCGTTAAAACATCTCTATATTTAATCAAATGAAATCACCTGAATCGGGTCAATAAATTTTTCATTCTTTTTTATCGCGAAATAAAATTTCCCATTTTTATCATTTGCATCATTACTTACCGTTCCAATTTTTTGTTTCTTTGAAACGTAATCATATAATTTTACTGACATGTCATTTAAATTTGCATACCATGACTCAGTGCCATCTGCATGCTGAATTTGAATTGTATTTCCAAGTTCCTCTTTCTTACCTGCAAAAACAACCAACCCCTCATTCACTGACTCAACTGTTGCATTTGTAGCTGTTTGGACAAATACACCTTGGCCATTTTTTTGAAATCCTTGCATTACCTTTCCAGAAGCAGGAATTGCATAATCTTTTTGTTGAATCGCCCCTTCCTTTTTCTCATTAGGCGAATAAAAGACGAGAGGTTTTCCAAACTGTTTTTCATACCATTTCGCTACAGTAGCAAACTGAAATTCCTCTTTCATCACTCTCTCTGTAACAGCTTTAGCCCCATCAAAAGTAGAAGGAGCATTTTTATATAAAATAGCAACAGAAAGAACTAATATTGCTGATAATAAAACTTTGAAGAAAAATATTTCTTTTCGGAACAACGGGTGAATTTCCTTCTCTCCCTCTTCAACAAATACCGTTTCGCTATCAAAATTCCCTCCAGCAAAATATTGCTCTTCCTCCATCCTTTCTTGCTCTGCCTTCCTTTTTGCAATCCGCTTTTTAATTTCTTCTACACGTCTATTCTTCATACTGTCTCCTTTCTTTCGCTAAGCTAATTTAAGTAGAAACAGTTGTATACAGTTTGTACATATGTATGAGCTAGGAAAGAAAGATATTCATGTGAAGAAAAAAGAAAGCACTTCGCATATGTGCGAAGTGCTTTTAACGGATTCCAAAGAAATTTTTCATCTTTGTAAATACCGATACTTTTTCTTGTTCAAACGCTTGTAATGGTACATTCTCACCTAACAAGCGTCTTGCAATATTACGATAAGCTAACGCTGCTTTTCCGCTCGGTTGCAACGCTACAGGCTCACCTGTATTTGTAGCTCGAATAACTTCATCATCATCTTCAACAACACCAAGAAGCTCGATTGACAATGTACGTACGATTTCATCAACATCTAACATATCCTGTTCATGAAGCATATGACTACGTACACGGTTAATAACAAGTTTCGGTGGTTCAATATCCTCTTTTTCTAAAAGCCCGATAATACGATCCGCATCGCGCATTGAGGATACTTCTGGCGTCGTAACAACAATTGCTTTATCCGCACCAGCTACCGCATTTTTAAACCCCTGCTCAATCCCCGCAGGACAATCAATTAATATGTAATCATAATCTTGACGTAATACTTGTATTAATTCATCCATTTGTTCAGGTGTTACCGCTGATTTATCACTCGTTTGTGCTGCAGGTAATAAATAAAGATCATCAAAACGTTTATCTTTAATAAGAGCCTGAGGTAAACGGCAACGCCCTTCAACGACATCAACAAGATCAAATACAATACGGTTTTCCAGCCCCATTACTACGTCTAAGTTTCGAAGACCGATATCTGTGTCAATTAAGCACACTTTCTTTCCAGATAACGCTAGGGCTGTACCAATGTTCGCAGACGTTGTAGTTTTACCTACTCCGCCCTTTCCAGATGTAATTACTATTGCCTCTCCCACAGCTATACAATTCCCCTTTCTAACTTTGTTAAATTAGGTCTAAGATGAGTGAGAAGTTGCAGGCGATCGACAACAATGTGATTATTCTCATTAATATACGCACATTCTGCCGTCTCCGCTCCGTCTTCTTTCTCTTCCGGAGCCCGCATTGTCACATCACTAATTCGAAGTTGCATCGGGTTCATAACAGATGCCGCAATAACAGCTTCCGTATCTCCATCATAACCGGCGTGTGCAATTCCTCTTAATGATCCCACAACAAAAATATTCCCCCCAGCGATAACCGTTCCGCCTGGATTAACATCACCAATTAACAATAAATTTCCTTTTACATGTAAAACTTGTCCAGAGCGAACAATTTTGGAAATAGGGACAATTTCTGTTTCTTCTTTCCAAGCTATTGCTTCCGCTTTAGTCATAACATCACTTTCAATTGAATCCACAACGAGATTCTTCTTATTACGAATTAACGTACGAATCTCTTCTTGTTGGACTTCTGTTAAATAGCGATTGCCTACTTTCACGTGCACTTCAATTAAAGAGTGCCCATCACCACCATAGTAATGCGTAGAAAGCTTTTCGTCCAATTCACTTAGCAATTCAGAGAATGAACAGCAATCATCTAAATGAAGCGTTATCCCGTCTTTTGTCCCTTTTATCGTTACATTTTGTTGCTTTTTTTCTTCCACTAAAGTTCACCCCACCATTCAATTCGACATAAAATTAGAAAATCCTTTTTTCTTTTTCTTCCATCGCTTTTGAAAGACGCGTTAAATATCGTCTCAGTGGGAAACAAACTATTAATAGGAAAATTCCATTTAGCAATAAAGTAGCTAGGAGACGATCCGTTAAAAAGACATACGCTGGCATATGAGTACGTCCTAACAAAGTTAAAAATCCATACACATAATACTCTAATGCTGCAATGCTAGCTAATACGATAGAAACAACAATAAATAAATTCAATTGTAATATCTTCATCACACTATAAACTAGATAAGCTAAAATCGGATAAGCAAATATATATACACCGACAAGTTCTGTGTATACGGTATCAAATAAGAAACCAAATAATAGTCCGTAATAAATCCCTTGGACCGGACTATAATACACTGTAATAAAACATAACACAATTATAAAGAAATGCGGCGCTGCTATACTGTCTTTCCAAAAAACCTCTGTTGGAACAACAGTAGCAAACATATTTTCAAATAGAAAAACAAAAAGGAGCAAAAGAGGAAGAGCTGCTCTTTTTAAAATCTTCATCATCTCTTCTTCTCCTCCTATTCTAATGGCGCTGAAGGCATTGCACGTTTAGCAACTATAATATGCTCTACGTCATTTAAATCAGCGGCAGGTTTTACATAAGCTGTTTTTGTTAAACCGTATGGATCTGGCTGAACATCAACGATTTTTCCAATGACAAGACCTTTCGGGAAAATATCACCAAGTCCTGATGTTACAACTAGTTGATCTTTTTCTACCGGTGCATCAGAGCCAATCTTTGTGAAAAGAAGTAATTGTTTTTCTTTATCATAACCTTCAATCAATCCAAAGATTTTCTCTTGCCCTTGTACGATAGCAGAAACACGATTTGTTCGGCTCATAGAACTTAACAGCTCTACTGATGATGTAAACTGAGATACACTTTTCACTCGCCCAACTAAACCTTGTGAAGTGATTACAGCCATATCTTTTTTAATTCCTTGCTGTGCACCTTTATCAATCCCAATTAAATCGTACCATTTATCTGGATTACGAGAGACAACAGTAGCTGGAATTTCAGTATAATCACTATTTAATTGTGTTTTACCAGTTAATTCTTGTAATTTCTTTTTGTCATCTTCTAATTGCTTTACGTCACCTGATAGCTTTGCATAGTTATCTAATTTTGCTTTTAATTCTTTATTCTCTTCATACGTGCGCTTTACATCTTCTACATTTTCGAAGAATCCGGCAACATAATTCGCTGGCTTTTGGAATACACGCTCTACAACACCGACAGTATCTTTTATAAACTGCTCTGGCCATGTTAAACTGTTCCGTTCTTTCAATGAAATTCCAATCAATGCCACGAGAAGAATAATACTAACTAACAAAACAATTAATCTTTTGTTTAAGAAAAACTGTGGCACGTTCACACCCTCTTAATTTTACTGATTTTTATTTTGCAATATTATCGAGCAGCAGTTTTGAAAAGGTCGATATTGTCTAATGCTTTACCCGTTCCAATTGCTACGCAATCTAATGGGTCTTCTGCAACAAGAACTGGCATATTTGTTTCTTCACTAATAACTTTATCTAAGTTACGTAGTAATGCCCCGCCACCTGTTAATACGATACCGCGGTCCATAATATCTGCCGCTAATTCAGGTGGAGTTTTCTCTAACGTATTTTTAACTGATTCTACAATCGCATCTACTGTATCTTTTAATGCATCTGCAATTTCTTCTGGTTGAATTAGTACTGTTTTTGGTAAACCACTTACTAAATCACGACCACGAATTTCCATAGGCTCGATACCTTCTGGCTCACCTGCAGAACCGATTTCTAATTTTAATGCTTCAGCTGTTCTTTCACCGATCATTAAGTTATAGCTTTTCTTAATGTACTGAATAATTGAATCGTCCATATCATCACCAGCAACACGAACTGACTGACTTGTTACAATACCACCTAAAGAAATGATTGCAACTTCTGTTGTACCGCCACCGATATCAACAACCATACTACCAGTCGGTTCCCAAACAGGTAAGTTCGCACCAATTGCTGCTGCAAATGGTTCTTCGATAGGATAAGCATCACGTGCACCCGCTTGACGAGTCGCATCGATTACTGCACGTCTTTCTACAGCTGTAATACCAGATGGCACACATACCATTACGTATGGTTTACGTGAGAAGAATCCATTTGATTTTTGAGCTTGTTGAATATAATATTTCATCATTGTTGCTGTTGTTTCATAATCAGCAATTACACCGTCTTTCATCGGGCGAAGTGCCACAACGTTTCCTGGTGTACGACCAATCATTTGTTTTGCATCGCTACCTACAGCAACGATTTGTTTCGTATCAGTTTGTAACGCTACTACTGAAGGTTCACGTAAAACTACACCTTTTCCTTTTACATATACAAGCGTGTTCGCAGTTCCTAAATCTATTCCAAGATCGCGAGTAAAGCCACCAAATCCAAACATATTATTTATCTTCCTTTCTTGTTTTCACGGACTCATTTTTTCTTACTTTATATGATAAAAACAGTACGTTTTTTATATCTGTATCCTTTTTGCAGATAATTTTCTACAAAAAACTCATAAATCACATTATAAAACAAAATAAGTAAAAAGCATAGTCTTAAATATGACCTTTTTCCTTTAAACTCACGAATTTATGGTCACCTATTATAATATGATCAAGCACTTCAATTCCGATAATTCGGCCGCATTCTACTAAACGTTTTGTTACTTCAATATCTTCTCGGCTCGGCGTAGGATCGCCTGAGGGATGGTTATGAAGACAGATGATAGAGGCTGCTGCACGACGGAACGCTTCTTTAAAAACTTCCCTTGGGTGTACAATTGATGTGTTTAAACTTCCAATAAAAATCGTTTGCCTATGTATAACTTGATTTTTTGTGTTCAAATATAAACACACAAAATGCTCCTGCTGCAGGAAACGCATTTCTTCCATCATATACTTCGCGCAATCTTCTGGGCTTCGAATGCTATATCTATTTTGATATTCTAAACGCACCATTCTTCTCCCTAGTTCAAAGGCTGCCATAAGCTGAGACGCCTTTGCAATCCCGACACCATGTATACTAACTAGCTCTTCTAACGTTGCATCTTTCAACATACGTAAGCCATCAAAGTGATGCAAAATTTTATCTGATAACTTTAAAACCGTTTCTTCTTTAGAACCTGTTCTAAGTAACACTGCAAGGAGCTCTCGATTTGACAGACTTTCAGCTCCTTCTAATAATAAACGCTCCCGTGGCTGCTCTTCCCTGACAACATCACGAATACCGTTCATCTCTCCACCCCTTTATTTGTTCTCTCAAAGAAAACCCCATGCAATTTTACGCATGGGTTACATCAATATTAAATTGCTTCAATTCCCGAACAAGGCGTGCAATCGGTAAGCCAACTACGCTGTAGTAGTCCCCTTGAATATGTTGAACAAAAATAGACCCTTTACCTTGAATTCCATAACTTCCTGCTTTATCGAGAGGTTCCTTTGATGCAACGTATGTATCAATTTCTTCTTCTGTTAATTCCCAAAACGTAACTTCTGTACGCTCATAAAAAGTAACAGTTTTTTCTTTCGCTATAATTGCAACACCAGTATACACTTCATGTGCTTTCCCTGATAATAATTGTAACATTTCTTTCGCCTCAGCCTCACTTGAAGGCTTTCCAAGAATACGTGACTCATATGTAACAATTGTGTCTGCACCTAACACAATGTGATCACTATTCGTTTCTGCTACCGCAGATGCTTTTTGCAGAGCAAGGGACATAACAATATCAGAAGGCGATGAATACGCACCAATCGTTTCTTCAACTTCACTTACAACGATTTCAAATGGCACACCAGCTAATTCAAGCAATTCCTTCCTCCGAGGCGATCCTGAAGCTAAAATAATTTTTCTCATATTTTCTCCTTCCTTTCTCATATGAAGCAGAACAATTTACATCAATCGTATCAAAGGAATAGTTTGCCCACAAATGAAAGAAATATCATTTTCCCTGGACAAAATAATATTTCTTTATTGAATACGATTATATTCCGACCATAGAGAAAGCACTTTGCTCTAAATTCAAAAGAAAAGAAAGAAGCACCTATACTTCTTCCTTCGCCATCTCATTATCCTATCATTTCACTTTTTGTGAAACAATTTTTTCATACGAAAGTATACCATCAATAATAACTTGATTTAATTTCGTCAAAGATTCCTTATCACCTTTCCCTTCTTTCACTGTTTGTACAGCTACTGACGTATACATATACAGTTTCTTTGCTTCTTCCTGCTTCATACTTTTCCCTTCTTTTTCAATTGCTTTCCATTCTTTTTCAATCACACCTATATCTTTTTCATTACTTTTTCCGCTAGCTTGTACGCTAGAAACATATTTTATTAAATGATTATATAATGGCTGCACTTTTGTTAAAAACGCTCCTACTTCTTTATCATCTTTAAGTAACGCTTTATCTGTTATATCCCAGTTCTTTTTCAAAACGGAGACACCATCATTTTTATACTGAGTCATTAATTGATTTACGGCCTGTTCATCGCTAGCAATACCAACAACTAATGCATACTTATCGCCGCTCGGTTTCAAAGCTGCAATACCCCCATTAGCTTTCCATTCTTCAAGAGCGGCCTGTCCCTTTTCTTCAGAAGAGTAAAGCCCTCCTTGAACAAAAAATAATTTCATCGGATCTAATGACGTTCCTACCTGTGCTTTTTGTTTTTCCTCTTTTGGTCCTGGTGTTTGTTCTGCCGTTCCACCCACCTTTGATTCTTCATTCCCGGTCTGCTTTGAAGTTACTTCACTTCCCCCTGCCGTACCTTGCTTGGTGACATGCAGCATTCCCATTCCAAGCGCCGTACCCATAACAATAGCAGTAGCAACAATTATAATTAATCTATTACTCCACTTCTTTCGATACTTTTTCATAGATATCGATTTCGCTTTTTGAAACGGAACGACGTTTTTCGGTCTCTCACTTTCTACTACCATCCAGTCAAATTCATCTTTCTTCTTTTCCTCATACTTTGCTTCTGTTCCATTCACTTTCACTGAGATCGTTCGTGATTGCTTGTCCATACACTCACACCTCACCTCTTATCGTTGTCCGAATCATATCATATTCATTTCACAAAAAAACGAGATATTTGTCAGAGGAATTCGCCAAATTACCCTATATTATTATCTTATATGTATGCATTTGACTTCATTTGTAGAACAAAAAAACTAGATAGTAAATACTATCTAGTTTTTTTCAGAGTGTTTGGAAACCCTTTAGGGTTCCTAACACTCTGGAATCTTTTTTGATTTTAGCGAATGAAAACAACATAAAATAATAGAATTTAGAAA
>NZ_JBNNUI010000013.1:0-145886 GCF_050279585.1 Bacillus sp. NPDC094064 | reverse complement strand
TTAAAAGGTTTAGTCACCTACAATCACCTCTATTTCTTGAAAATTAGGTAAATAATAGTGGTATAAAATGCTATTAATTTCCTAAAATCGTATAAGCTAAACTATTAAAAACATCATTTGGAAAGGCTCTTTTTTTATAATTACATGCACAGTAACTAATACTTTATCACGTTATCTGTTTCTGGTGTAAAAATTATTAAATTAGTTTTTTGTTCATCCCCCGACAAAGGGAAATATACTTAGTGAATAAACAAATTATATGCTCTGTATCAAAAGTTACACCTTTCTTCATATGGTTCTTTTTTTTCAATCACCTGTTCTACATAGGGTGCTGTTTGCGGCAACTACTTTAGCTTGTTATATAATAAACAACCCTTTTCTAACATGTTGGCAATTCAAGATTGGGTAATTTAAAGCGGATGTTTTCACTTTTTTGCAGCGTTTGCACCGCCTCTTTTACTACCGCAAGCAATACATTATTATATGTAATTAAATTGATTATTTTACCAAATAGCGGTTTCGTTTGCTCTAGTTTCCCTTCCTGTGTGATTTTGATCCCCAATGTATTGATTTTCTTTTTCACAGTTTGACTCCATATGCTTAATCATCTCGCTGTTTCTTCTTTACTTGATTGCACAAATTCCGCAGATATTCTCCTCTTAGAGCTATCACACTCTCACACTTGGTGCAATCTTCTCCCGTACACTTCTCCATATGTATCATCTGCTTCTACATACATTAATTATCCTACTCTCCTTGTAGAACTCTTGTCTTTCCACTGCCTGCAGCAGCAATTGCTAATACAGGTGTATCAATTGTTCGAACAGCTTCAGTTTGTTTCTCGCTTAGATAAATGTTCTTTTCTTCTAACGCTCTAAAATAAAAAGAATCCAGTTCATTATCTGTAATCAATTCCTTATAAGGATAAATATCAGCTATCTCAGCTTGAGATATTGCATTCACTTCAAATTAGCCTTCCGGTAGAAATACACTTTGTTTTTCTGACGTCTTAAAAAGCTTTCTCTCTCTTTCATACTTTTGTACAAATAAAAACAGTCCTTCGGGTAAAAGAATGCTATGTACTATGTACATCGTTCTTTTACCCGAAGGGAATAATCCCCAACAAACGAAAGAAAGTTCAAAAAATACATCACAACTATTATATCAAACTTAAATATACGGTTCACTTTACATTTTACTCATTAGCATATCTTTTTATTGCACTTTCAAATGCTGAAATTCCCTTACTATTTACAAAGCGAATAGGAGTATTATAACGAGCTGCGGCCGGAATAATTAATTCATGATAAATGTGACTTAATAATTCAGTTAAGTAAAAGACTACATCAGCTTTTTTAACTGCATTATCTATTTTACGATGCTGATCTTCTGCTACAAATATAATTTCTGCATTGTATTTTTCAACGCACTCTCTATAGTATCTTTCTTTATTCCCACCGATTACCGCGACTTTCCTTCCTGTTAAATCATTATTATGCACATTTCCTTCCGACTCTTCTTCTTCCTGCAATTGAATGATTTCTTGAGCCATTTGTTCAATCATCTTATTTAAATACTCTACCTCATTTTTATGTTGTTCTGATTTAATTTCTTCTTCAGTTGCTAAATCTGACATCAATTCATTTCGACCACTCCGAAGATAAAACATACATGCCGAAATTCCTTAACGTAGGAAAATCGGCTTTTTATTTTCCATAAAATATATTAGTGTGGGTTTTATGTTATTTGGTTGGCGGGACCCCTTTATAGTTATCCATGGGAATTTAGTTCATTTTTTTCGTTTTGGGGAACAATGCATTTCTTAACTAGATGGCAATGGGGTAGTACCAACATCCATCAACTTAAGGATTTTATAACACCCCAAAACAAAAAATATACATTTATTTATTTTGGGTGTTTGCTTTTCTTAGCTTGATGGCCACGGGAGAATCCTAGTAAAGAAAATTCCCATTCTAAAATTGAATATACTTGTAAATTTAGCACGAATCTAAGTTGAACTCCTTTTACTTAATTGTCCCCATCGCACCAATTTCTACATTTACCTTGACATTTACATCGCCCTTTGCTAATGCATTACTCCATTTGTTTTGGACTTTTTTCCATTCTGGATATGTATAAGTTCTTGCGTATTCCCCAAGCCCAATAGGATCAAGATTCGCATCTTGTATTTTCTTTATTACTTGCTTGAAATCTTCTTCTAATTTCGTTTCAATTGCCTTCTGTAACTTCGCTGCATCTTTTCTTACATTGAACGTAAAAAGCCGTTCTGTTATGCCTACTTTCATCTTTATATTTGTATCAAATATAAATTTATTATCATATCTTGCCTTTGTTTTCACTTTAACACTATAGACAGCAAAGCTCATCCAATCTTCTTTCTTACTATCGGACTTTAATTTAATTGGAATTGTAAATGAAAACTCACCGGTAGTTCTTTGTTGCAAAATACGTAATAGTTTATTTTCATCGGGATTTAGCGTTAATTTATACTTCCCTTTTTCATCCAATAAAGCTGTACCTGTTACAAATATTTTATTTGTTTTTTTTATCTCAGTAATATGTGCTGTTTTCCCTTTGTCCGCCATTTGTTCATGTAGTTCTTGAAGATTTGTTTTTACTGTGATATTTCTTAAAGCTGCCGTCTCAATTAGCTTTGTTAAATATAAAGGAAGCCGTGGCTTATCTTTTTGTTTATGAAAAAAAATGTTCGAAACAGGTCCATCTACAGCAATCACTCTTGTGGTAACTGTATTTTTAGGATCTCGATAAAATGGATCAAGATTCTTTACCCAGTCTTTCTTTTTCAGTAACCGTTTTCCAACTAAAATAACTTGCATTTTGCTTCCCGAGGTAAGTGCGAAAACAGTAGTATCAAATTTGTCTCTAGAATTTCGAATCGTTTTAGCTTTTACACCGACAATTTCTTCTTTGTTCTTTGCTTCTTTATTAAAAATCGGGCTTGACTTGTAAACCAACAAATTATTATTACGATCTAAGTCAATGCCAAGAGCGAGGGAAAGAGAAACATCTTCAATATTGGTTTGGTCAAAGCATCCCGTCATCATAAATACTGATATCAAAATACAACATAATATTTTTCTTTTCAATGTGTCCTCCCCCGATGCAGCTTCTCATATAACCGGCCATACATCAATAAAATGATAGGCAATATATAGGTTAATACTAATCCCGTATTAGAAAATACTTGTTGCCAAGTTTCAGCTTCATTCCAACTAGGGCGAGTCCAAAATACGAAACCGATAATAAGCAATAAGAGAACAACTACATGAGAACTGTGATCTTGTTTTCCAAGTAATTGGCTCGAACAAAACACCGAACAATATAAGGCAGGAATCCAAGATGTGGAAACAACTGTTAAGTATGCAGCCAATAAAATCATGTCAAAGCGTTCTAAAAAACGAAACTCAATTACTTTAAGTAAATTTAATACTGGCTGATTAAATTGAGTAATACTATCTGGACTAAAATAAGCGAAACAAACAATAGTAGCAAATAAATAGAATAACATCGTTAAAGTGTTTGCAATAACCATTCCATGAACTGCATACTGCTTTTTTTGTAAAAATGGATATAAAAAGAAAGCAATATCAAACCCTAAATATGCAAAAATCGTGGTCGGTGCAGCCGTGAATACAGATTTCCACCCTTCTTTTAAAATCGGAAAGAATGACATCCAACTTCCGCTCTCTTTTAGAGGTATTAAAAAGAATAATGGTATCCAAATCATCATATAAAAATTAAGTTCGGAATACCGTCCTATAATACGAGGGCCTTTACGTGCAACAAGTAAGGTAGGAATCGTAAACAAAAAGATAACAAGATAATCAGGTGTTTTCGGAAGAAGCCATCCCTTAATATAAAGCATAGCGTTCACTAAAACGATGCAAGAATAAAAAGCGAAGTACATCATATAAGCAACCACTAATGCTTTCCCTACTATTTTCCCAAAAAATCGTATAAGAATTTCATAAATTGTATCATCAGGGTATTTTGCAGCTGTTTTTACTATAAAAATACCTGATATTGTAGAAGCTAGCCAACCAATGAATATAGCTAGCCAACCATCTGTTCCAGCTTTTTCTGCAAGAACACGCGGAAGAGATAGAATGCCAGTGGCGACCTGCATTCCATTAATTATAAAGATATACTGCATAAGAGTGATGTCATTATAGGCATATTTTTTCATAGTTTCACCTTTTATTATGATTCTTTCCTTGTCGATTAGATTGAATCGCCCCTGTACCGTTCGATCGCTTTCTTATCGCCCATAAAGGAAAGCGCACAAAAGTATCTTTCATATCCCCAAAACGAAACGGGGCTAACGGTGTTCCATAAGGGGTTCCTAGCGATTCAAGAGTGATTAGATGCCCAAGTAATGTCATCCACCCAATTACCAAACCTACAAGTCCAAATAATGCAGCTAAGATCATCATTGGGAATCGTAAAAGTCTAACTGCGGATCCCATATCGTAGTTAGGGATTATAAAAGATGATATGGCTGTAACGGCAACGACAATAATCATAATGTTACTTACTATTCCCGCCTGAACAGCTGCTTGTCCAATAATAATACCGCCTACTATTCCAACTGTCTGACCAATCGGCGTAGGCAACCGCAAAGCCCCTTCTCTCATCGTTTCAAGTGTTATTTCCATAAGCAATGCTTCCAGAACCGGAGAAAAAGGTACCCTTGTTCTTGATTCTGCAATAGATAAATAAAGTTCTACAGGAATCACTTCATAATTAAAAGAAATAAATGCAACATAACTCGCAGGCAAAAATAAAGCAACCATAAAGGCAATAAAACGAAGTATACGAATGAATGATGCAACTAGCCATCTTGTACCGTAGTCATCCACACCTTGAAAAAAGGAGATGAAATTTGTTGGAGCAATTAATACGTTAGGCGAATGATCCATTACAGTTACAAATCTACCCTGTAGTATGTGAGAGACTGCCAAATCAGGCCTTTCAGTTAATATAAATTGCGGAAACGGTGAATACGGGTTATCTTCAATAAATTCAATTAGCTCACTATTATTAGCTACTGCATCTACCGTAATATTTTGAATCCTTCTTTCCAATTCATTTAGTACATCTTCAGAAGCTACATCTTGCAAATATAAAATAGAAATCTTAGTTTTACTTCGCACACCTATTACTAATTCTTTTATCATTAATTCACGATGCGGAATGTACCTTCGAATCATCGCAACATTTTGAGTTCCCGTTTCTATAAACCCTTGATGTGCACCTTTTAAAGCAATTTCGTTTTGAGCATCTTCAATGTTCCTTTGCGGCCATCCTTTCGTGTCCAATTGACGAACCGTCGTTTGGCCGTTAATCAATAGTACACTATCCCCTGTTAAAATAGCTGTTTCAATCTCATTCCACGTACTAATCATTTTAACTTGACCTAAAGTAATGGGAAGTTCCGTATTAGCATTAAAATCACTGTTCATTAAAGGACTTAAAACGTTATTTTGAATTAATTGTTTATCTGTTAATCCTGATAAATATACTAAAGCGGCTTCTAATCCAGATTCTGTTATTTGAAACCGCCGAATCACTAGATCAGGCGATTGACGGAATATATTCTGAAGCTCAGCTATGTTTTTCGATAAATTAGCTTCTAAGAGAGAGTCCTCAATATTTTTTTGGGGAACAGGAGTATCGTTTCGTATTGAAAATGATTTAGGGTTTTCTCTATATTTTAACCATTTCAGAAATTTAGCCATGACTTCCTCACCTTCTATGCACCTTCAGTATGTTTAGTATGCAGATATGAAGAAAAAATATCCTAATAATTAGAGAGGGAATGCCAGACTTATTACTATATAACCTATGCAGTCATAAAAATAGCGCTCTAATTAAATAGTATGCAGACAAGTTTAGTTTTGAAAGGTTCAAAGTTGATGTAAATGTTATTTGTTATTCAATAGAGAGAATATTGTATTAGGAGGGAATTTGACGTGCGTTACTTATGGGAGACCCATTGTACATATACATGTGTACAATGATTTAGATATTCATATTCTTATAAGACTTGAAAAAATGTCTTGGTAAAATGGTCTCCGTTTGCGACAATGCCGGAACAATTTGCTGGTATCCGTGAGATCATTAAAGAAAAGAATAAAATAACGCGTCCAATATTAACACTAGAAGAAAAAGAACTTATTGAAAACTTATTATTATGCTCATTGCTTTCCGAAGAAGAAATATTGATTACATATTACGAAGATGGCTATCTGCTTACTAACTACATGACCTCGTCACTTAAGAGTCGTTGCATTATTGTATTTCATTTAAAAAATCTATCTGCCTGGGAAAATTTCTCTAACTGGACTTCCTGATCTGTGAATCCTTTTCTCTTAGGATAGGGTACGATTACTAATGCTTGTTCATCCTTTTAATATCTTCCTTACAGTAGACGCATTTCGGAACTATCAATGCCACATTAATCCCCTCTTTTATCAATATAACGATTATATTTAAAAATCTCTTGTAGTCGATCTTGACCTTTAGTGAATTCCTTAATGGGGTACCGCCAGCAGTTTGGAAAAAAACCACGCTAAGCAAAAAATACAATAAGCTGCCCATATGGACAGCTCATTTACATAATTATCGATATAAGAAGTAATCTGTTAATTAATTAATTGTCCATCTTGACTATAAATTTCAATTGTATATGAATCATTTTCGACCCATTTTTTTACTTTTGTAGTATTAAGTAAATCATCAACCTCTTTTTCTATTTTCTTTCCAAATTCTTTAGCTCCTGGATCAGATATATTTATAGTAGTATTTATAGGAATATTAATAGGCTGGTTCAATACATTAGCCTGTTGGATTGTAAAATTTTTGTATCCTCTTTTCATAAATACTTCATGAAAAATATCACCGTAAATTCTGTCCCATCTATGCTCTTTTTTTTTACAATATCCATATTTTTTTGACTAACATTAATTGTATAAGGTCTAATATCTTGGTTTTTTAACTGAGCATTAATCTCTTTTTTTACCTTACTTGCATTTTCAGTATCAGCTATTTCTAGGTCTACTGTTCTTGTTTTGTCATCTAGGTAAGCACTAAGAAATCCTTTTTTATTTACAACATTCATAACAATGTTCATAACTTTAGAATCCTCACTTTTTGATTCTTCTACCTCACTTTATTGACAAGCAGCACATAATAAAAGGACTAATAAAAGAGGTGAAAATAATCTCCTTGAAACACTTTTAGATGTGGTTGGATAATTACTTGATCTCTTCTCACTTTGATTTGAGAAAGCAAATAAAACGTCCTTCTTCAAAAAGCAACCCTCCTTTTGTTCTTCTATCACAATAAAATTCATCAGTTATTGGGACAATACCTGCATGTATACTACATTCACGTCAAGTTAACATAACGCAACATTATCAGTAGCAAGGACAAGGAGGAATCTTCCCCTTACAAGGAAACCTCCTCTCTTTGTTCTATCGACCTATGCATTTTTTTATACATTCCTATCCCGGCACGGTTTAAGGGGTCTTTTTTGTTGTTGGATTAATAAAAAACTGTATTAAATCTTGCATGCTCCTAGGGGTCACTATATATGAACACTACGTACCTGACTTTCTCAATGACCAACATTACTTAACGTGGTAAAATAGTATTAGGATGGGAATCCAATGTTATTAAAATTAAAGTGGTTATCAAGTCGGAGGAAGGTACCTTAGGGTGTCTTTTCTTTTTAAAATATATAAGCGCACCATCCCTTTCCTAATAGAGGCCTCCCCTAATACCTCCTTACAGGGAGAATGATAAGGCTTTTTTTATTTACACAATTACCGAGCTCTCAAATGTTTTAAATAGTTACAATACATGTATTGCTTCAATAACATATGATCATTCTTAATGAATGTCATTGAAATGTACCAATAGATGTTAGTGCAGCAAAATAAATTGTGTTATGATGTGAGCAAATATAAAGCTATCTAACGGAGGGATTCACATGCCACATGTTGTGTTTCGTGGAATTACTACTGAACAATTAAAACGCATAAGCAAACCATTAGTAGAAGAGCTCGCAGAGATTTGTGAGTGTGGTACGGATAATTTTACGTTGGAACTACCAAGTTCTACGTTTGTATTCAATGGAGAAGAAATAGAAGCGTTTCCTCTTATTGAAGTGAAATGGTTCGAGCGTGGACAGGAAATTCGTAATCGATTTGCCAAGGCCATTACTACATATGTAATGGATTTTGGACTTCCAGAAGTAGAGGTTGTATTTACGGTTTTCACAGAATCAGCGTATTATATTAACGGTAAGCATTGTGCAAGTTAGAGCTATTTGAAAGATCTTTGTAACATTTATAAGGGATAGAACCACATTGCCATCAAGCTAAGAAAAGCAAATATCCAAAAACAAAAAAATGAGCTCAATTCTCATAGACAACTAACTGTGAAGGGATAAATTTTTTATTTTTGGAGACATCAAAATATTAGCTTGATGGATATGTGGAAATACCCCTAAGTAACCTAAAAAACTCTAATGCCTACTTGACCATCACCAATTTCCCCTTGACTAGCTCCCGCTCATGGAAAAAAATGTCATGATTGTTCCTGGTTTTCCACCCTCATTACCAAAATAAAGATGGTAGGTACCTGAGTCATCAAAATTTACAGTTTTTTTCACTAAACGTAAACCTAATACACCTGCATAGAAATCAACATTCTCTTGAGGATGACCAACAATTGCAGTTATGTGGTGAATACCCATCGTTGTTTTACTCATTTTATATTCACTCCTATTTTTATTTCTAATTAGACATTTAACCTAAAAAAACATCTTCAATTTATCGATAATTTATATACGACTTCCAGGGTGTTTTTTCCTTTTTCTGAAGTTTTTTATTGTCTATAAATATTGGTCTCTAATTTTATTAAAAACACATTAATAGAGATTATTAACAATACCCATTACTAAGTTTGTTATTAGCCATTCGTAAAATATTAAGATAATAAAAGGGGATTGCCCAACATTTTGGATATCAAATTAAGTATTAATAATATAGGATTTCCAATTAATCATTTGAAATAGGTCAGAAGGAGACAAAGCTATATTTGAGGCTGATTATTGTATTTTTTACCAGGAAGCCATTTTAAATTAGGCATTGCTATTGAAAATAGCAAATAGATTCACCTTTATTCAATCAACGAAGTAGATACCTTGGCAATAAAACTACTTTTTCCCACTTACCTGAAATAAAAAAGTGCTCTTAAGTTTACAATCACTCTTACCATTAGTGCTGATATGTGATTACCTACTATATTTTTGGAATTTTCCTAAGTAAACCTAGAAGCTGTTTTTTCCCTTGTAAGCCAAGTTGGAAAATTTTGATGCTTGAAATTGTTCTTGTTTCGAAACAGCTTCATTAAAAAACTCTTTTCCTTCCTCAGTTAATGAAAGGTATTTTGTTTTCTAGCCCTGTTCCCGATTAATTAATCCCAACTCTTCCATTTTGGTAACCTATTACAGCATTTATTTTCTGTTCTGAATTAAATTTAGTCATAAAAAAACGCCCCCCAGTTGTTAGACTGTGTCTAACAATTGGGGGGCAGTTCAAGTTTTGATACTGGTTTTTTTATGCTTTTATTTATGTAGTTGTTAATTTAGCATAGATGATAAAAAATAGGGTTAATTGCCCTATTATCACAATATTTGGTACTACT
Source organism: Bacillus sp. NPDC094064 (assembly GCF_050279585.1). Lineage (NCBI taxonomy): Bacteria > Bacillati > Bacillota > Bacilli > Caryophanales > Bacillaceae > Bacillus > Bacillus sp. NPDC094064. The sequence continues at coordinate 136,130 of NZ_JBNNUI010000013.1, read as the reverse complement.
ACAACCAAATTAATAACAAAAAAGACTGCTAAAATCCCTAAAAACAGGCATAAATGATAAATTTTCAAACGGTGTTTTTCAAACCTGTATTGATGAAAAACAATTGTAGTTGACAGGAAATAGAGCAATACAGAACCAAAAACAAAATATAGGATAAATGAATAATAGACCTCATGTAAAAATAATAGTCTAATGGATGCTGCAACCATACTCAAAGACATAAAGATAAACAGATGACCGTAAATAATAATTTGACCGGAAGTTTGTCTAGACTTGTCGAGTTTCTTCTCCATGTTATCGAAATATTGCCACCACATCGAAATAATGAGGATAAATGAAATGATCGCAAAGCTTATTGAATCCCAATTTCCTTGTTTAGGTTGAATGACCACAAGAGTACTTATAAGAGCTTCCCCAAAGAGAATAATGGTAAATAGACCAAATCTCTCTAACAAGTGAGCTGTATTTGTAGGAACTTTTTCTAAACACTTTCTTCCAAGCAGTGGGACAATAATATCGATAAAAATTCCTAAATACAACGCAGCATATCGAATCCAAGAATCAAAAAAGACGGATAATAATGAAATAACGATTCCAATCCAAAAGTATCTTCCTAAAAAGAGTGCTGCTTTTTTTCGAGCTCCCTCTTCTATACGCTGGACAATAAGATATTGGATTGCAGTCACGGCCCTTAAGCCAATATAGCCAATTAAAAAAGACAGATAATAAGGATCAAAATCAGCGGATAAGCTTGATGTCATTATTAGGACAAAAAACATTTGCAGGATCAAAAAGATCCGTTGATGAAATAAATCTTTTCCAAACCGGTTAATAAAGATGGTTTGCCCTACCCAAGCCCACCAGATTGGAATAAAAATTAGGACAAACTTCACTAAATACTCTGCATGGATATAACCATCTTCAACATGGAGTAAAACATGAGTCGCAGCCGTCACCGCTGCCACAAATAACAAATCATAAAAGAGTTCTAACCACGTCACTTTTTTTCTTCCATTTTCGCAATCCCTCCTTATAGTTAGTAGTATGCTAAAAACATATAGTAATAGATTTCATCCAAACGCCAAGATAACAATGTGTTTTTGTTTTTCTTCTTCCAAATGTGATAGATAAGATTTCATCTGTATTCGGCAAACCTATTTATATTTCCCGAGTCTCTTCCCTTAACCACACTTTCTCTTCTTCATTTAAATAAGGAGCGAGCTTTATGTATACCTCTTGATGATAATTGTTTAACCATTGCTTTTCGCTCTCTGTTAACATATCCTTATTGATACCGGCTAAATCTATAGGGCAATACGTAATTGCTTCAAATTTCATAAATTGACCAAACTCCGTTTTCTCGTCTTCTACTACTAACATCATATTTTCAATTCTTATGCCGTATTTACCTTCTAAGTATATTCCTGGTTCATTCGTAATAATCATGCCTTTTTCTAATATAACGCTATTATTATTATTCCTTATGCTTTGTGGCCCTTCATGAACATTCAAGAAAAAACCTACTCCATGTCCTGTCCCGCACTTATAGTCCAAACCATACTGCCAAATAGGTTGTCTTGCTAATACATCTAAGTGAGGGCCTGTTGCTCCGTATAAATATTTTACTGAGCTTAATGCAATAAACCCTTTTAACACCAATGTAAAATCTCTTTTTTGTTCATCGGTAAGTTCTCCTAAAACAATCGTTCGTGTAATATCTGTTGTTCCATCATAATACTGTCCGCCTGAATCAATTAAAAAAAGACCTTCATTCCTAAGAGTATGTTGCGTTTCTTTATTAGCTTTATAATGCATCATCGCAGCATGTTCTTTATAACCCGCTATTGTATCAAAGCTAGGTCCAACAAATCCTTCCTGTCCCCTTCTAAAATCTTCCAATCTTTCTTCTGCGGCAATCTCTGTAATTTCTTCTTTATCTACAAAATTTTTAACCCATTTTATAAATTTCACCATGGCTAAACCATCTTTTATTTCACACCATTTTAAATTTTCTATCTCAACTTCATTTTTAATAGCTTTTAAATCATCCGTGATGTTAGGGCTTTCAATTTTCTTGGTATTACTGTTAATGGCATTATATAATATGATATTAGTTTTATCCGCATCCAAAATAACGGTATCTCCGCTTGAAATATTTCCTAAGAATGTTTGTATTTCATGATTCGCTTTTAACTCGATTCCTTCCGCTTCCAGTTCTAATTTAACCAAAGAGGGAACCTTGCAAGAATCAATAAATAAATAACATTTTTGTTCTGCTACGATTACATTAGCTATTACAACTGGATTGTTAGGCACATCGGCTCCTCTTATATTCAAAAGCCATGCAATTTCATCAAGTGAAGTTAAAATATAATAATTTGCTCCTTTATTTTTCATCTCTTCTCTTACTTCATTTAATTTTTCTACTCGTGATTTGCCTGCATATTTTACGTCATGGGTAAAAATTGGTCCTTTAGGAATCTCCGGTCTATCTTCCCACAGTTCACCAATTAAATCTTGATTCATTTTTAATGCGACTTTCTTTGCTTTTAGATCTTTTTCCATCTTTTTAACCATATTAATTGAAAAAACATTTCCATCAAATCCTACAATGCTTCCTTCTTTAAGAACGTCTCCTAGCCATTCTGTATAAGATGGCACCCCTGGATCTACCATTCTAAACAAACTGATTCCTGAGTTCTCAAGCTGCTTTTCAGCTTGAATATAGTATCTGCCATCTGTCCATAACCCAGCATCATTTAATGTAATAACTACAGTACCTGCTGACCCTGTAAATCCTGATATCCATTGTCTACCTTTCCAATGTTCTGCTACATATTCACTCTGATGTGCATCAAAACTGGGAATTATATAAGCATCCATTTGATTTTCTTTCATTAGCTGCCTTAACTTTTCAATTCTATTCCTGATATCCATTACTAATACCTCCATTTTCCTTAAGACTAAATTCTTTACTTTCACGCTTATAAGATAATATTTCTTCATCTTTCTTTTGAGAAAGTATTTCTATAAACCTTGGAACAAGTTGTTTATTTTCTAAATTTGTACTTAAACTATACTTAATAAAGCCACCTTCTACTGAATCCACTATTTCTTGTTCATAACTTCTTAAAACCCTATCTTTCCTTTTAAGTGGATGATCAAAAAAATGTGTTAAATGTACTTCAATAATATCAGCTAGTTTTTCAAGTGAATCAACTGCTATGGTAGTAAGCCCCCTTTCAAATTGAGACAGAATTTCAACAGATAGTTCGCTTTTTTCACTTAACTCTTTCAAAGTCATTCCTTTTTCGGTCCTCAATTTCTTTATTTTTATTCCTATATTCATTATTTTACCTCAAATTTCATTTTTTTGAATCTTATAATTTTTATTAGCGTAAAACGCAAGGTTTTATAAAATTCATTTAATTAACGTTATCATATATTCTCTCAAGGGTTCTGGTGCAAAAAATACTCGATAGAAACATAGAGTGTCAATTTCCTTTAAATCGCTAGCTTTTGAAGCTAATCCAAACGATTTATGAATGAAGAGCTGTTATTGATTCTAAACTAGATGAAGATATGAAAAGAGAAATATTTAATTTAAATTAATCCCTAATTATATTTGAATTATGAGTGTAGTAAAAAGCCTTCCGTGTTTTTGCACGAAAGGCTTTTCATAAGATTGTGTATATATAATAGTTGTATAAACACCGTTCAAGGTTGTTAAGTTTTGTCTGTTTTTAGTCATGATTATTGTGAGATTTGTTAATCTGATTTAATTTAAATCTATTTTATGAGTTGTTTGTCATTCCATATACAAGCCCTGAAATATATGGAATTAACCAAATGAACCACACAATTACACTAAATGTATGGAACTTTGCAATCATTTTTATATCCTTCTTCTTTAAAACTAAAGTGGCCCAAACAGCATGAAATAACATAAGTAAAATTGCCGATAAACCCGTTATCCCATGAAAGCTGAATAGAGAACCTTCTGAAGCCATTCTCTCCATTAATGTAGTCCCAATCGTATCGCATGCTAATCCAATCCAAAATATATACACATGCCAAGGTTTTAATGTTTTTTGAATTTTTTCACTCCAAACCCCAAATGAATAAAAAATAAGTGCAGCTGTAATAAATGTAATAGCTGATGCTAGCACATCAATCCCCCCTTTTCTAAACTCTCTCTTCCTTTTACGAGATTTATTTTATCTAAGGATTATGAACAGGGTATGAATGGAATATTACATTACGCCATTTAACTTCTGTATATTATAATTAACATTGATAAAAAGGCTCTTATATCTAATTCTATAAGAGCCTTTTTATCTTTACCTATTTTCAAATTTCATTTTTCCGTAGTAATTTTCCATCTCTAAGCGTCAATATACGGTCACATACATCAAGCATTTTTTCATCGTGCGTAATCATAATTGCTGCTTTTTTTTCTTTACCATCATTTCAACAACTTCTCTAGCACGTTTTGAGTCCAAACTAGCAGTAGGCTCATCGGCTAAAATCAAATCTGGATTATTCATAAAAGTACGAGCAATTGCTACACGTTGTTTCTCACCACCAGAAAGTTTTCTAGGATAATGGTTAATTCGATGTGTTAATCCAAAAGTTTTTAGTAATTCAGTTGCATATTCGTTTGCTTCAGTTTTATTTTCTCCTTTTAATTTTGCAATATATAGAAGTTGTTCTTTAACTGTTAAGAATGTTACAAGATTCACAAACTGAAATATAAACCCGATTCGTTTCAAACGAACCCCCGTCATTTCTTTTTCAGATACATAAATATTTCCTTTAGAAGAAGATAAAAGTGCACCCGCAATGGAAAGTAATGTACTTTTACCTGATCCAGATGGCCCAACAATACCAATGAATTCCCCTTCCTTTACATCTAGTGTGATTGGATGTAAGGCTGTCACTTCTATATCGCTTTCTACTTGTAAATTTCTATATACCAATAACTGTTACCATAAAAAATTGGTCCGAAGTGTACTTATATACAGTCCCTTTTTTGTCCAAATGAATAAAACTAAATATTTCGTCAATAATGTATATGAAATTAGATTTTTTCCTTGTTCCCCCTTGGAGATGAGCAGTTAGCTAATTGAGCTAGCTGCTTTGTTTTTTAACCATTTTTGTAGGAATATAATTTATATGCATAATTTCTGAAGTGAGATCTATACTATATTCAGGTCTTTGGTCTTAACATCTAAAACCCTTATTTCAGCCTTAGACCTAATAAAGCGCTCCTCTCTCTTACTTGGGGCTAAGCAGTTAGCTTTTGCTAGCTGCTCTTTTATTTTCTTCAATTGGTTACATTTACCTGATGTTTTTAACGTAATATTACATTAGGATATAAAAAAGTGAAATATATTGAGCTGTTATACCATTACCCTAGGAAACTAGGGTTTTTATTTCTACAAAGTGAAATTTTTATATTAATCTTCCTCTGTATATCTTCTTGATCTGCGCTTCAGTGAATCCCTTTTATACTGCAAACACTTCTGGAAACTGACTCAAACACATATCAATAATCGTGTCGTCTGTTGTTCTAATAAAGAAGTACTTAACCTTACCCATATAATCGTTGTGTAAGTAATAACTCTTAATCTTGTGAGGGGAGTTATCAGCTTCCAAAACTTCATACAGCTTGATTTTCGTTTCATCCATATCGAACATAGATAACTGCCCCATCCACTTAACAACTCCTTACGTATCAAATGAAATTTTATTTTTATCCTTGTCATAACCTTGACACAGTGTAGAGTTATAGTTCAAATCACACAAAAGTTGCTTATTGCTATTCTAGTCTACTTTGCCTCACTTAAACGGACGCTAGTATTATCCGAATAACTAAGTAAAGTTGTATTTTTAAGATGAAGTGCTACCTGTACCGCCAAGTAAACCACCAAGGGACTTTATCAACTTTTTCAATACTGGTGTAATATCTTCTTCGGAAGTTATTCTAATACACGGTAATTCAACTTGGAGTTTCGTCCCCAAAAGAACAACTGTAATTGGAACTGGAATTGAAACACAAAGAGCTTCTTTCCCATCACATTGACACTTATATTGCTGTTGTTGTTGCTGCTGTTGTTGCTGTTGCTGTTGCTGTGGTTGCTGTTGTTGCTGTTGCTGTGGTTGCTGTGGTTGCTGTTGCTGTGGTTGCCATTGTTGTGGTCTTATCCCTCTACTCATATCTATATTTCTGTTGTCCATTACAAAAGGATAAGACTCGTTTGGATAATATTGATGAAAAGAATTTTTGTATTCATAATGACCATTATTCATTTTTTCATCTCCCTCCCGTTACATCGTATTAACCTAGTAGCCAATAGGTTCATTGGAATAACATTATCATTCGCTCATTATTTTATAGTGAAAAGCTTCCATCACTTACCCATATCTTATATTTTGTGTAACTGCCCCTATCGCTACATCCCTTGGTATTTATGGCTTTATAAAACTTCCCTTTCCGAATTACACAACTCATAAAAAATGGGTAATTATAAAAAGAAAAAAATAAAAAGGATGCTGCTATATTTTAAATCGTGTCATAGCTTTATCCATTGCATCTCGGTTTACACCAATATATCTTAATGTAACTTTCTCTGATGAATGATTGAATATCTCCATCAGTAAAGCGATATTCTTTGTTTGCATGTACATATGGTAACCGAATGTTTTTCGTAATGTATGAGTGCCTATTTCCTTCAATTCAAATTCTTCTGCTGTACTTCTAAGTATCTTATAAGCCATGCTGCGTCCGATTGGTCTATTAGTACCTTCTCGGCTCTTAATTACATACTCACTGTCATCTCGTTCTTCAATGTACCAACGTAGTTCTCTCTTTAACGCTGGATTTAGTTGAATACGTTTCTGTTTTCCTGTCTTTTTTTCTCTCATTGAGATATGGCTACCTTTTAAATCACCTATCCTCAATTTGAGAATGTCGCTAATACGTAATCCCGTGTTGATTCCTATTACAAATAAAATATAATTACGTTCATTGTTTTCCTTCAAATATTCTTTAATCTGTTGTATTTGCTCTGGATCTCGAATAGGCTAGACAAAATTCATCGTTCGTTCCCTCCAATACTCTCTTCTGTTTCATATATTTCTAATCTAAGAGCAAAAGCTAGTTTATAAAAAGCATTAGATTTATTTCGTCTATATGTACGTTCACTCATACCAATCTCGTTATAAACCATGTAATCAAAAACTTCTTCATCCTCCAAATATCGTTTTACAATGATGTCCCTTTGGGTTTTGCTAAAACGACTTAATGCCTTATCAATTTGAAAAGAAAAACGTTGTAATTTCACTTCTCTTTCACTCATAGCAACATTTGCTAAAGCAACATCTTCAGCTGGATTTCCTATTATGTTTGTTGGACCATGATACCTCACCAGAGGCTGTGACCTTCATCTCGTTTCTAATCATCCCAAATTGTCTGTAAATACGAATGTTTTCTAAAATTTCTTCTAAACGAACCTGTGTTGCTTTTCGGTCAATTTTAGGTAAGAAAGTTAATTGCATCATATATATAAACACCCCTTATCTATTTTGTTAAAAAAACAAAAAGCGGACACCGAACTATAGAGCAATATCACTAATGCTCTTTATAGTTTGATGTCCGCTGGTTCTTCCAGTAGTACTAAATGTGTAATTGATATTATTATATCATTTTCTCATATTTTGGTAACTTTCTTATTAGAAAAGGAGTATTTTGTAAAAAGTGTATAAAATCCATCTTCATTTAGCAATTTATATCTAAAAGGAGTAATTATGAAAATTTTGAAATACATATGACTTAGCATTGGTTGGATTGCATTATTCGCAATGTGTTGGACTATATTCTTTCATTAAATACATCTACTCCCTGGATAAAACTCAATATTCCGTCAATACTGTAGATAGGCTGTTAGCCAGAACTCATTTAAAGTAGTTTTCTCTGTATCTCCTTGTAGGGAGCAGTTAGCTTTTGCTAGCTACTCTTTTTTATTAGTCTGATTATAAAATTTTGTTCTTATTTCTTTTTTACACCATATTCTTCTAGCCTAGACTCAGCTCATAGAGTGACCTCCTATCTTGAAGAGCACTTGTGCATGGTGCTCTTTTTTAGTTTCCTCATTTTTACACAATGCAATTTTTGTGCAAAAGATACACACTCAATTAAAAATAACCTCATATCATATCTTCTACCCTCTCTTTTTAGAATAAATAGCCTTTACAGATCACTTTCCAAAGTGCTCTAACTTTTACATATCAAATATCGTTTTTATAGAAAAATCTAATTAACCCTTTAATGAAATTTCACTATTGTAATCACAAACCTAAGTAAGTAAATGCATACGTGAGTTTCTCTTTCGTCCTTTCCCCACTAATCATTTGTGTTGAAGTTACAACTCAAACGGTTGATGAAGTGTATACACTAACAGCCGACGAAGTAACATTCTCACCTTTATCAACAAGAATAGACCTAACGATTGATTACCCTGCCGAAATGGATGGTTCCAAGTTAACATGGACTAAAATTACCCTCTATAATCAGGAGAACGATCAAGTCCAAACCGATTTTTGTATGCAACATATATTGATTAAATGTATTGATAAAGAAAGTGAGGCTAAAACAGGTGAACACTCCCCATCAATTCCCTCCCCCTCTTTTGTTTATCACAAAAGAGAAAGGATGTTACGAAAAAAGAAAACTTGTCTTGGTTTCTATTAAGATAGATCCCAAGATTTTATCTCTTTGTTCAGGTTCGAGTCACCAATTTACTGCGATAGGTATATATTCCGATAAATCAACTAGAGACATTACAAATCTTGTAGAATGGTACTCCAGTAATTCTTCAAGTGTAATAGTTTCAAATGAGGAAGAAACAAAGGGTTTGACTACAGCAATTGATACTGGGGGAGCTCAGATTTTTGCAAGATTAGACGGAATCATGAGTTCGGATAGTTTTCTCACCGTTGTTGAACCAGTGGTTCAAATGAAAACTTTAAAGGAATCCAATGATTGTACGTTGGATATAAAGAGAACAGTTTCTATGAATGAAACGATCAGTATGAATTTTCCTGGCAAAGCTTTCAGCTTTGGTAAGGGTATCTTACTCCTTGAGAATGGTGTTGTTTCCTATGATTTTGCTAAACAGCTCTGGTCACTCACTAAATATACTGTTGTACAGATATCCTCATCAATTATCAAAGATCAATACACTACAGGTAAACAACTGGCAGCGGATTACTGGTGTGTTTGGATGGGAATCCAAGGGGATATTACTGATATGGACATTATAGCAATGATGCAGCCAGGAGGGATCATTGCTGAATTCATTGAACTTGGTGGAATTTTCATTGTACAGGATACTAATACTAATCCAATAATTGTAACATCTCCTGAAGGATTTGAGTTCATTGGGGGTGAATCTGAGTCACTAACACAATTCTCCAGGCCTGTACAAATACCTTTGTCATTTGAGTATCTCCGAACATATTTATATATTAACTCTATCAAGAAAGGAGGTAACTCTATGGCCCTTGAAACGAACTGTCAGACTTGTACGCCTCCTGAAGGTTCCACATCGATCCTCACTGTGGATATACCAGGTGGTCTAGCTATAAATCTATTGGGGATTCATATCGAAGCTTGCCCAATCTGCGTTACAGTATTTACTGAGGGATCTGGTACAGCTACATCTCAGCAACAAGATATTGCAAATAATCTCATTAAGGTCGTTCAGAATTTGATTCCAAACATTCCTAGTGCTTAAAGGGAAATAATCTGTAATTTAATACGAGGCCTGACTAAAAAATGGTCAGGCCTTTTTTATTTTTTTTGGATTGAGTTTGGATATTATTAAGTTGATACGTTTAATACTATGAAGTTTCGCTCCTACACGACGAATCAGTATTCTAGATCAAAAGATCAGAACATAATTATAAAAAGAAAAAACCTTTTATGAATGATTATTCACAAAAGGTTTTTATAACATCCTATTATCGCGATTCAATATATTTAGAAGACTATTAAAAGTCCTCCAGATTGTTTAATTGGAGGACTTTCTTGTTCACAAAATTATCGTTATTGGAAGTAAAGACAAACTCTTCCTTACATGTTACTTTTAGTTTTTATTTTTTTACATTGATTTCTTAGTCATTGATATATCTTATAACTGCCATTTCTTTACCGAACCTGTCACCATTATCAACAAAACCTAAACTTGAATACAAATAATGGGCCCCTTTATTTTCTGGATGGTAACCCACTACTATTTTTTTTGCATTTGGTAATTTAGTCATTTCTTCAATCATTAAGTTAGTTGCTGCTTTCCCTATACCATTACCTTGGAATTTTTTATCAATCATTATTCTATATACCCAATACCCATCAAGTTCTTCCATTTCAGAATTAAACATTAAAAATCCTACCACTTTTTCTTCGCAATAAATTGCATAGGGTTTTAGAGTTGGTTCGAATTTTGATTGAGCTATTGAAATAGCATTTGGTTCAATATATTCTGCTTGTCCATCTGATAACTCTAATTCACAACATTCATACCAGTTTTCTGCATTTAATTCTACAAGTTTCACAGCGGTTTTAATCATAATTTTTCCCCTTTCCAATTTAGGGCACACCTATACCATTTATGTTAATTAGGTGTTATTCCCTTAAAATCATTAACGATAAAAGACCTTCCGTTTTCATAAAGAACGCCTTTCTCATAATGAATAGTCTCTAAATTTATAATTTTTAGATAATTTATTATATCATGTTTTCCTATCAAGTTATTCTTATAATTAAATTTTATTATTTTGGGCTAGGTAATGTTTTTTAAGTGAATACATTATATATCTAGTTTACATAATATTTCATTGTCGGGATTCAATGTATTTAGAAGACTATTAAAAGTCCTCCAGATTATTTAACTGGGGGACTTTCGTGTCCACATAATTCTTGTTATCAGAAGTTCTACCCTTTATGTTCAGGATGAAAATCTAATGGTTTAGTTCAAATTACGAAGGTCAGGCGTAGTGTTTAATATAGAGTTGGAGTCGGAGGAGAACAATGGAAGGAAACAATATCGTTTATAGCAACCGAATAATGATTCCATCTCCCGCCGAAAAACCTATAGCCATAAACTCTTTCGTGCCCAACAGCCGTCAAAAAAAACCAGAAATTGTCTTCGTTTCTAAGCCACAGATACGTGAATCGAAATATACAATTTTGAAGACCCCAAGGGCTCTGGGCATAGAGTGGCATTTGTCGTATATATACCATGATTCGAGGTTCACTCCTTATTGAAATTAGACTTATAACTAATTTTATGCTCAGGGGCAAAGCTTAGATTGGATGTATGCCTAGTAGCCTACTTAAATTCGATTTTGAATGTATATAGTATATATGTGAAGTTAACATAACGTCCCATTATCAGTGGTAACCAAATCCCGGAAAGTCATTCATATCAATAGTTTTCTAGCTTTCCGTTCCCTTCTCTGTATGTAAAATTTCATACATTCCTGTACAATAGTATTTGGCAGCTCAAACCGTTCTTGTAGTCTGCATGAAGTCCTGCATATTCTTAGCGTTTAAAATCTGCGTTTTGCCGTCAGTCCCCCATGCCCATCAAGCTAAGGTTTTATAGTACTCCCAAAACGAATTTTGGTACTAACTTGCAACAAAAATTCGTTCTAGGGCATTTATTTTTCTCAAGTTGACGGGCATGTAAGGTGAGGCTTATTATGTGAAATATTCCAACTTTGCATTTTGAAAAAACTTTTTCATATAAGAATAAAGATGATTTTTTATATCCTCCTCTTCTTCTTTTTGATAAATATATTTTCCGATTCCATATTTCCCCCATTTATATCTTCTTCTCTCTTCATCTAATAATGTTAATGCGTAAGTTTTTTTAATACATTTACATGTTCCCTATCTTTATCTAAAATATCATGTATTAACATATGACTTGCTGGATCTAAATCACCTTGTACAATTTCTTCTGATATTTGAACACCATAATATCCTTCGCCCTTTAACGCGCTACTTAAAATTCCTTCTATTGTATCTGGTACTGTAAATTGACCTATCAAACCTTGAACAGACCCAACGATTCCTTCATTATCAACTGGCACTCCTCCAAGATTTTGTATTCTTTCTGCTACTTTTAAGGCATGTTGTTTGTGATCTTGTTGTATTCTTTGAAATTCCTTTTTTATTTCTGGATCTTTTAACTTCTCTATATAATGCTCATAGGCATGAATACCCATGTACAGCCCTTTTAGAAAGGCATTTAATGTATTGACTACACTCTGTTTTTCTATATCATCACTTCCTTTTTACGTTATCCTTTTACAGAATTCGATGGATTATCCATATCGTGTGTGCAATACTACCAGTTAATTTCCTGTTATATCATATCTCTAAATCTTCGCTCCTCTTCCACTCACCTTGATATAAATATCATTTTTGTTTAATCAATTCCCATTAGGCTCATACTAACTTTTGTTTAAAAAATATGAGAAATGGAGCTGGATTAAATATGGAATTTTAAGGTAGAAATTCTACATAATCTGCACTTCTTCATTATAAGTATGGTTTAGGTTTATTTACTGAGAAGATGCCTAAACTAGCCGAACAATTTAATTCCTTTACAGAGGAATGCTTTAAAGAGGGCACCTTATCAAAAAACAAAAACAGTTAATTGCTTTAGGTATTAGTCTTTATTCTCAGGATGAATATTGTATCACTTATCACATTAAAGGATGTCTAGATCAAGGAGCTTCAGAACAGGAGATCTTTGAGGCGGTGGGAGTGACAGCTGCATTTGGTGGCGGTACAATAAGTCAGGCAGTAACTCTTGTACAGGAGTGTATCCAAGAGTTAAAGCAGTAATAGGAATATATTTCACGAGTTGATGTGTTGCTATCTTTACACAATAAATAAAAACGAAAAAACTTGTGTGCATTTTTTCTATGGCTAAATTTACAATTGTTTCAATCTCTTTCTCCCACGAAATATGTGACTTTTATACGTGTTTAACTTTAAATCTAATACAGAAGCACCCTCTTCGTACGTTAATTGATGTACGTCACATAGTAAAATAGCTTGTGCCTCTACCAATGGTAAAGTATGAATAATCTGAATTAATTTTTCATAACTATTTTTTGCAACTACATACTCCTCTGTAGATTCACTTGCTTGTATTGTCTCTAATTCCTCCGTTCCTACAAAAGCTACTTTTTTCTCTTTTCTAACAAAATCAATAAACGTATGATATGCCACTTTAAAAAGCCAAGATTTTACCTTTTGGTTTTCATAGTCTTCTAGATAAAGATACGCCCTGTAAAAAGTCTCCTGCATCAAGTCCTCCGCTACGTGACGGCTACGAGAAAGGGAAAATAAATACCGATACACATCGTTTATATAAACCTTGTATATTTCTTCAATCTCCATCCCCCTCCTCCTTTCATATATAACACGAATACGCACGTTAAAAAGTTGCATTATTTTTGCCTTTTATATTTTTTATTTAAAAAGAAATAACATTTGTACATTTTAATAACCGTTTACAATTATAAACAAAATTTAGGATGTTATAACTATAAATTCATAAAAAAGAAAATATACTTGTCAGTTCTATTATTTTCATTCCCCTTCCCCCTTATAAAATGCATAATAATACCTAAATCATCCACATACATTTTACTGTACATATTTAGGTAGCGAAATAATGTGAATCATTGCATAACTCGCATTATTTTATTTTGAACAGGTAATTTCCTATTTTCATGGAAATATACAATAAGAAAATCAATAAAATTGATTATTCCCTCACTTCTTTGTCTATCCTTTTAAAAAATCTATGTTTTTGTAAAAGGAGTGTTTATATGGAGAAACAGACACTTTGGAAAAAATTCAAAAAAAGCTCAGCAAACCTCGGGAAATCTAGTGTATATGAAAGTATTATTTTGTACTATACAATGAGAAAAAAAGGGTTACCTACTAAAGCAAAATTCATCATATTAGCCGCTTTATCTTATTACGTATTAACAATCGACTTCATTCCGGATATAGCTGCTATTATTGGGATTGGCTTATTAGATGATATTTTAGCAATTGCTATAGCACATAAATATGTAATGCGGCACGCAGACAGTGAAATTCGAAAAAAGAGTAAAATCAAAATGGAGTCATTATTTACTTCCACACAAACATAATAAAAAAGGAGCTAAGATAATTTCTCTTAGCTCTTCTTTCATAAAATTAATGTTTTTCAAATACTATTTCACTTCATTCGCTACAAAAAATTGCTCACAAACACTCGAAATACGCTGTAAGTCTACGTTCCCGCCAGATATAATCGCTACTACTTTTTTCCCTTTAATATATGGATCCACTTTCCCTGCAAGAAGTGCAGCAGTAGCCAGTGCGCCTGCACCTTCTACAACAGCTTTCCCACGCTGTAATAAGTCTTTCATCGCTACTTCTAATTCGCCTTCTGATACTGTTACAATATCATCTACTAATTCTTTTACAACTTCAAAAGTTAAATCGCCTGGTATTTTAACTGCGCAGCCATCTGCTATAGTAGGTGCCTCATAATGTTCTACAATTGTGCCTTTGTCATAAGATGCCTTCATCCCATGAACATTGTCTGCTTGAACACCAATTATATTAATGGATGGATTAAAAGATTTTAATGCAACCGCAATACCAGAAATAATTCCACCTCCGCCAATTGGTACAATAACAGTATCTACATCCCACATATCATCAAGAATGTCCAAGCCAATTGTACCTTGACCAGCCATTACTTCTACATCGTCATATGGATGTAAATATGTTTCACCTGTTTCCCTAATAATCTCCTCACATTTTGCCTTCGCATCATCAAAAGTTTCACCATGTAAAACCACTTCAGATCCATATCCTTTAGTTGCATCAACTTTCGCCTGAGGTGCAGAAATCGGCATAACAATTTTACTCTTAATACCGAGTAAATGAGCAGATAAAGCAACTCCTTGCGCATGATTACCTGCAGAACAAGCAATTACTCCTCTCTCTTTTTCTTGATCTGTCAGCTGTGACATTTTATTAAACGCACCACGGAATTTAAATGAACCCGTTAATTGCATATTTTCTAATTTCAAGTGAATTTCTCCGCCAGTTTTACTGGTTAAATAAAAAGATTTTACTAATGGCGTTTTACGAGCATTTCTGTCTAAAATGTTTTGAGCTTTTTTAATGTCTGCTATATGTAATGGTAGTTTTTTAGTTATCATACTAACACCTCTTCTAATGATTTATAATTTACTGTTTGTCTCATTTCTAAGTTTTCGTAAGTAATAATCCGTTTATACTCAACCAATTATGTTACAAAATCATTCCTCATATATGTACGTCATTCTTTAAAGTACACATATGCAAACAATTCAACATCCTCTTCATATCCCGTTCTTTGTAATGATTCAGGCATGCAATTTGGATCCAGTTATTCTTTTGTAAATACGCTGATTCATAATGGACAATATATCCTTGTAACGCTAACGCATCGCCTGTCGCCTTAGAAGACTGACCTTCACTTAATTGAATCGTAAGTATAATTGGCGCGGCATGTTCTTTAGGTGAAACAAGCTTTAATCCTATACTAGTAATAGCTTCTTCCATATAACCATATGTCTCTTTAATTTTTACATATACTTTTTCATCTTCAAATCTCTTCAATGCTTCTTGCAAAGCATAAATTAAATTCCATGAATGAGAATATGGAATGCTTTCATTTTCTTCGTACATACCAATGTCCATATAGGCCGGTAATGTCTCGTTTACTTTCACATTGTGATTATGAAAAACGAAAGATAATCCAGTAAACGATTTAATTGCCTTTCCACTAACACCGCTTGCAAAATATACATCCTTCAAATCTATCGGTATTGCTCCAATCGAACTGATACAATCTACACATAGTTTCACTGTATACTTTTTACATAAAACATTTAGCTCATCTAAATTATTTAACATTCCAGTTGAAGTTTCATGGTGAACAAACCAAAGCCATTCATAATTTCCAGTTCCCATTATTTTTTCTAATTCTGTATAAATAAACGGTTCTCCTATTTCTTTTTTATACGTATCAAAATGTAATTGCGCACGTGTTGCATGTCCCACTAATCTATTACCAAACTCCCCATTTGTTAATACTAGTCCTTTCCCTTTTAAAGAGCGTAACTGTAATGCGATCGCATCATTCGCTAACGTCCCTGTTCCTAACATGATTTGTACACGCTTTGCTTTTGTGATCTGAAGTAATCGTTTCTTTACATTGCCCATCGTCACTTGAAATGACTTAGAGCGATGCGAAATAGGCTTAGTAGAAAATGCCTTTCGAACATTTTCTTCAATATCTACTGGACCAGGTAAAAACGTGTATTCTTTCGTCATAATACCCCCAACGCTCGACTCTTCAAACATAGCAGGGGTAACATACATTGGCTGGAAAGCTGCTGCTTCTGTACCAACTAACGTATGGAAAGGTTTGAATCCCATTTGCTCATATAAAGGTAGTTCACGTGTTGTGGCTGAAATGAGTGCCAATTCATATCCATTTAGAAGCAAATAACGATGTAAAAAGCGAATTAAACCTAACAACGCTCTCCCATTTCGATATTCACGTTCTACTGAAAGCAAACGAATTTCATATACATTTTCTCCATGTTCTTGCAAATAAAAATCTAGATTTGGAATTTTATAATCTAACGAAAATGGTCGTTTTCCTCGCAACGCAACCATACCTACTAACTTACCCGCATCTAAACAAATTAAATATGTATTTTCTTCATGAAAACGATCAATACGAACACGCTCTTTCGTTTCTTCATGTTGCGGAATTTCTTCTACAAAAGTTTTATAATTTAATTTATGTATACTTTCAAATTCCCAATCTTGATCAGCAACTTTATAAATTAACCCCATGTTGTATCTCCTTTGTGCATTTAATAAAAATTATAAGTGGAGATAAACTCCACTTATTAAAAGTTCATTTCATTCTCGATTTACATATAAAATAAGTACAATTATAAGTGCACTTATAATTGTCGTAACAATAGAGTAAGAATACAAAATCATGCAAATTGGTAAACAAGCAATTGTAATTAACCCTGGCTTTGTAAATCCTTTAAATATTAAATACAATACAATGAAAATGCCTATAAGAGTAAGCGCTATCAAATAATCGAATGCGATGAGTCCTCCAATAAATGTTGAAATGCCTTTTCCGCCCTTGCCTTTAAATAAAACTGGGTAAATATGTCCAATGATAACGGCCAATAATGTTAACATTACGAATGTAGAATCTTCAAAAAGGTATTTTGCAATAGAAACTACGATTGCCCCTTTGATTGCATCACCTAAAAATGTAGCGATAAAATACCCTTTTCCATATACGCGCCCCATATTTCTTGCGCCAGGATTCCCGCTTCCTTCATCCCTAATATCAACGTTATGTCTCCACTTTGTTACGATATAAGCGGTCAATATGTTTCCGAATAAATAAGAAACCACCAAATACAAAAACTGCATACTATTAATCATGTAATCATTCACTTTCTACATGGGAATACATATACAATATTCAATGACTACCTATATTGTACGTTTTTAACATACATCCCTTTATACATTTTAACATCATATTTTTACAAATCATACCAAAATATCATTTAATTATTTATACTTTAAAATATAAATCCTTCATTAAATAATATGTCCCTTTCGCTGCTAGTTCTGATTGTGATACAAATGTAACTTCTCCCATACTTTTCCCACAGCATTTCTTAAATTCAGCATATATTTCAGAAACGAAACGTAATATGCTGCCACTTACTGCAATTGGAGTTGATAAATCAAACTGCATCTTGTTATAAATATCTACTGTAATTCTTGCTAATTCTTTTCCAGCTTGCGTCATCATTCCCATTTCTCGCTTCCTCAATAATGAATGGTGCAATTGCTGCAACTTTATCTTTTGAAGAGCTATATACTAGTCTTTTTATGTGAGACGATGTCAAAAGTTGAAACCGCTCTTGAATCCTTAAGCTTAATGGACAAAGTGTAACTCCTTGATCAAATTGATTTGCCATTCTCTTTAAACCTTGTAACGCAATCCAATATCCGCTTCCTTCATCTCCTAAAATATGTCCCCATCCCCCGCTATACTCGTACACTTCTCCCTTTTTCCCAATACAAATTGCACCTGTACCGCCAATCGTTAAAATTCCATCCTTCCCTCTTAAAGCAGCCGCATGTGCAATCATTGCGTCATTAAAAACTTCAATTTGTGTTCCGTACTTCTTTTTTAGACGTAATGTTAATTCATCTGTATTTGCTCCACTTATACCTGCTAATCCTAAACAAATACATACGCATTTCTCATTTATTAAACTTTCCCGACATTGATCAATCGAATCCATAATATGTGAAAGTGCGTCCTTATAATCTATTAATATATTTCCAAATCCACTCGTACCTCTTGCAAGTTCATTTCCATCTTGATCAAAAGCAATCGCCTCTGTCTTTGATCCCCCACCATCTACTCCAATCATATACTTCATATATGTTCGCCTCATTTTCTTCTTATTGGAGGGAAAGTTATATTCCCTAAAACTACAGATTTCTTTGCACCTGTTGCGCTCGGCACATTACTCGGATTACGATGATGCGTTTCGTTTGCTAAAATTGCAAATGCGATTGCTTCTTTCGCTGCGGAAGAATAGCCTATATCTTCTTGAATAAAAATTGCGCATTTTTCTTCTTTCAATCCATTTCGTACCATTTCAACAAGTGTATCATTATAACTTCCACCGCCGCCTAGAATCACCTCATCGATTTCATAATGTGGCAAAATAAATTCCTTATAATGATGAACAATTGAATTTGCTGTAAACATCGTGACAGTGGTCAATATACTTTCTTTACTATAATTTTCAAATCGTTTTAATAATTCACTTACAAACTCTTTTCCAAATTGTTCTCTACCTGTTGATTTTGGTGGATTCATTTTCAAAAATGGATGGTTCATACAATAAGTCAAAATTTCATCTACAATTACTCCCTGTTTTGCAATCTTACCATTTTGATCATATGGCAACTGAAATAACCTTTGACATACTTCATCAATTACCATATTCCCTGGGCCAATATCAAAAGCAATTACACTCTTATTACTTCTTTTACTTGGAATCACTGTAACATTACCGATCCCGCCAATATTTTGTAGGAGTCTATTTTTAGTTTGATGACGATACAAAATGACCTCTGAATATGGCACAAGTGGCGCACCTTGTCCCCCTGCTGCCATATCCATCGTTCGGAAATTAGAGATAACCGTCGTGTTCGTTTCGTATGCTATAACTGCTGGTTCTCCAATTTGCAATGTGGAAGGAATCATATTACCATCTTGCTTTGGCTGATGATAAATCGTTTGTCCGTGAGAACCTATTAAATCTAATTTTTCCAATGATACATTTGACTCTTTACAAACTTCCTTTACAGCGTTTGCAAAACATAAACCGAGCTTAAAATTCAAACTGCATATGAGTTGGACATTTGAATTTTCTATTGATAAGGATTGTTGTATTTCATTTTTTATATCGTTACAAAATGGAACAGTATTAAAATGTATGAGTTCGACCTTAGATTTTACACCACTCCCTTCTATATGGACGAGCGCTACATCTATTCCGTCTAACGATGTACCGGACATTATCCCTGCAATATACATAACGTGCATGCCCCCCCTATTCACTAAAAAACAATTATGTAAGTAAACAACGTACAACCTACAGAAAACACTATAAATCTAATAAACAACTGGACTTTCGATACAAATGTGCCATCAATGAAAGAAACAACAATCGTAAGCAAAACACTTGCTGCAATACTTGTAACGAGCCATATACTATGCATTTGTGATAGATTTAGCATCCTTAATAAAGGTACAAAAAGTAAATTTGCACAAATCACTCCAAATAATAATAAAAATACACCTTTATAACTAAATTTTATATTCATTCCATTTCACCCTCTCTAGACTTAATATGAAAGAAGTGATAGACAAAGAGCCTATCACTCAAAATAACAGTATAATGTTTACTGATTAACAGATTCCCCGTCACCGCTCTTTTCTATTTCAAGCATATTTTTGTCGTACATTTTAAAGAATGGTAAATAAATAAGGAATGATATTGCTATATTTATAAAAACTAATACAACTGCACGCCAATCTCCACCTGTAGCTAAATAAGCGCCAATTGGAGCTGGTAATGTCCACGGCGGCATTATATGAGTTGGTGTTACAAATCCCATTACAGTTGCAGCATACGCTATAGTAGCTGTTACTAGCGGTGTAATGACGAAAGGAATAATTAAAATTGGATTCAGTACAATCGGTAAACCGAAAATAACCGGTTCATTAATATTAAAAATTCCAGGTACAATACAAGTTCTCGATAATGCTTTCGAATATTTTGATCTACCAAATACAATCATCGCTAACACAAGACCTAACGTTGCACCCGAGCCACCAATCCAAATAAACCATTGATAAAACGGCTCTGGTGCAATGAATGGAAAATGGCTCGCACCACTCGCTACAGCTTCACCGTTCTTCCCTAAATACACATCCCAAAGCGGCCTCGCAACAGTTCCTACAACTGATACACCATGTATTCCGAAAGACCAGAAAAATGTAATTAAAAATACAGGTATAATAACGCCAAAGTAACTATCACCTGCTTTTACTAACGGGGCGGCTAATTTATCTACAACGTAATGTACATCAACTTTAAAAACAATCGTAATAAGACTCATAATAATAATAACGAAAGCTGCAGGTATAAGTGCTTCGAACGAACGCGATACTGATGGTGGTACTTGTTCTGGCATTTTGATTGTTACGTTATTCTTTTTACAAAATCTTAAAATCTCAACTGATAAAATAGAAACAATCATCGTCACGAATAATCCATGACCTCCGAGATTTGTCATCGGAAGCATAAACCCTTTTTTATCGATTAATTCAGGGGTTAATGTTAATAGCAGTGAACATACTGCAAGCTGCGCTCCCGATAAAGCATCTAACTTATAACTTTTCGCTAAATTATACCCTATTCCAAATGCTATATATAAAGACATAATAAACATCGTTAACCGATATGGTATTAATATACTTGTTTGATTTTTTAATGCCCAAACTGATATGAAACTATCTTTCGGTAATGGCGGAAATGCTACGATTAAAAAGAAACTTCCAACGATAATAAATGGTAACGCCGAAATAACTCCATCACGGATTGCTTGTAAATGCCTCTGTTCAGAAAGCCTTGCCATCGGTCCAGATAAATTTTTATCAAGAAACGTGACAAACTTATTCATAACGCTTCCCCCTAACTAATTAATTCATTTACAGTTTTCAATAATGTTGGTCCACCAAGCGGTGTGTATGCTTGCGGCGGAATGATACCGCACGGAACAGACTCCTGATCTGCCAGTTTTTTTACAGAATCAAATCGATGTCTAATTTGAGGGGCAACCATTACAACATCCCAACCATTCTTTACTTCTTCTTCCACCTCACTTGTTCCAATTGCATGCACTTCCATGTTTACACCCTTTTTCTCCGCCTCTTTTTTTAAAGCGCTTACAACAATTGCGCTGGACATTCCTCCAGAACAAACGAATAAAACCTTCATTATTGAATCCTCCTATGCTTATAAATTATTTCCTTCAAATGAAAGAAAGTTTCACTTTACTAACAAGCATATGAAGTAATGAAACGATTTAGTTATATTGAAAATAAATTTCATTAAAAATATTCCTCCTATTAAATTAATGTTTCAATATCATTTTCTCTCAATTGAAAGGCCAACCTGACCTCGGATAGTATTTTAAATAAACATATGATAGGAAGGCGTATAAATAATCGTTAAACGTTTATTATTGATATGTTGTATCGTCATCTTTTTTATTCCTTTCTCTTTTATTTCCACTCATATAACCAACCTATTCATAAAAGAAACCGTCCCATAATACCTTTTGGGACGGTTTCTTTTCATATTATGGCTATTATTAAATTATATCGTTAATACTGTAATTTCTGATTACAGTATTATTTCTATCAAAAATAAAAAGAGATCCCTCAAAAAAGTGATAACTTAAAACTTTTTTAAGGGAACCTCTCTTATTTATTCTTAAACTTCTCAGTCGCTGCTCTCATCTTCACATTCAAATCGTGATCAATGGAATCACGAATGTCTCGCTCTACTTCTTCCATTTCTTTTTTGAAATTTTGCAAGTAGATTTTTAATTCTTCTTCTTTTTCCGGTCGTTGTGACGGTGGTAATTGTACTACTAACGATAACATCGCAGTTAAATCTTTCATTAAGAACGTTTCAAGTTTATGCTGTTGTTCAAACATACGCTGCTCTTGATAGTATGGCAATGCATTCAATACTGAAATTGTAATGTCATCAACCGTTCTTTGTAATGAAGGATTGATTGAGCGCTTATACGCTTGAATTGTATTCAATGCATCTGGATATCGATCATAAAAATACAATTTATAAAACGATAAGTCTGTCGGTTTTACTGTTTGTTGTGATTCTTGCCTTAAGAAATCTTTCACTTTCATCGCAGCCACATCGATATCTTCATTTGTAAGCTTTTTCGTTGTTTTTGCCATTACATGTACTTTTTTCTGCTTTTCTTTCGGTAACATAGAGAATACTTGCTCTCTCGTACGTTGTCCTGATGTACAGAAAAGAGTATTTAATGTATGCTGTTCTTTCTTCCCTTCCGTACGAATCCAACGATAAAAGAGTGGGTGCTGCGTAAATTCTTGTAGAAACGGTATTGATTTATTCGATAACTTTTCTAAAGAATCGTGTGCTCTTTTATATGGTTTCGTCCATGAAAAATACAGTTTTCGTCCGAAATATACAACTAATACAACGACAGTAAATGCGATTAAAAGTAATGTACCTAATAGTACTAGTACTGTTTGAATGAAACTCATTTTTTCACCTCCTCTAATAATCTGTTATTTCCTTGGACGTTGAATGAGTTTCTGCTTCATCTCATCGTTAAATGTGTCTAGCTCAATAACGAATTTCTTACTAGATTCGATAATCCGTTCTGAAGATTTCTCAGAAGCTTCAATAGCCGCAAATACATTTTGGAATGATTCGCGTAATTTATCCATGCTAATAGCAGGATTTTCAAGCAACTTTGTTGTTTCTTCTGTATTTTGTTTTAACGCTTGAGAATTGCTTAATACCATCGATTCAATCGCTTCATTTGTCGCATTCACTGCATCAATTGTTTTACGTTGATTCGTTAATGCTAGCTGAATAGCAGCTGACACTGTTACAACGTTTTGCGTCATCGTAATGGCATTACGAATTGCTTCTGTTAATTTTTCATTATTTTTCTTAATAATGTCTACAGATGCGATAGATTGTAATAATACACTTTTTGCTTGCTGCATATTACGTGTACGTACAAGTATCTTTTCTAATGCATCATTAATTAATGGAATATCTCTTTGACGCTCTGGATTGTGTTTCTCAGCTTCTAGCATACCAGCAAGCTTTTTCCCTAAGTATACTTGTTTATCAAGAGCGTGAATTTTATCGTACGATTGTTCCTTAAGCATCTCAAGACCAACTGTATCTTCTTGTAAGTTATCACGGCCAATTAAAAGCGATCTTATAATCTCCTCAATTTGCTTATCTATAGACTGATATTTATGCACGTATGTTTCAAGAGGGTTTTTCTTAAATACTTTAAACATGATTTTTTTCATACCACTTGCTTTTAATGAATTCGGATCAAGTTCAGATACCACTTTTCGTAACTCTAACAATGTATTTGGAATTTCTTCATTTTTCCCATTCATCATCGCTGTTACAGGACGTTTTAACGCTGACAACGTTTGCCCTGCTGCTTGTTGCTCTTTATCCCCTAAATCTCCTAGCTGAGACAATACTTTTGATAAATCCGTATTTTGCTCGCTGTTTAACTTTTGTACATAAAGATCTGCTTCTTTATTCAGTTCCTCTAGTTCTTCATCTTTTATAACTGTATCTACTACTACCTCTACATTATTGTCTTTCACAATCGATACAGGTTCTTTTTTCTCGAGTTCAGTCAACAAAATCGCTCCTTTATTTATATGTGCGAATTTATATGCACTATATTTCATCTATTATATCGTATTTCATATACATTTTGACTGCTTGAAATCGATTTTTTAGAAATGCCTGTTTATGCAGTCATTCCCTGTTTCTTACTATAAGTATACCTGTAATCAACATAATTTTCCTCAGACTTAAGACCTAGAGAACAACATGCTGAAGACGGATTCTTCGTATGTTACCTATATAATTTGTGTTCTTCCTTTGTGCGGCGCTCATTTTTTGACAGCTATCCGCTTTCAATGTGATAATTACATTACGCTCACATCTATTTATTCTTTCGAGCTACGAATGCTCCCTTTTGAAACGCTAATAACACCGTTTCAAACGTATCATCCTCTTCGATCATTTTTATAAACTCAGCTAATTCACTTGCATGAGAAGTTGCATTATCGATAACAAGAAGACCTTTTGGTTGTAACATACGTTTAATATGCTCAAGCCACCACATATATTGCGTACGCTCTGAATCTAGGAAAATAAAATCAAATGAGTGATCTAATTGCGAATCTAAAAATGCCCCCGCTTCTTGATTATGAACATCGATTCTTTGCAAAAGGTTTGCCTTTTCAAAATTTACAAGTGCCTCTCCA
This sequence comes from Bacillus sp. NPDC094064, assembly GCF_050279585.1. Taxonomy (NCBI): domain Bacteria; kingdom Bacillati; phylum Bacillota; class Bacilli; order Caryophanales; family Bacillaceae; genus Bacillus; species Bacillus sp. NPDC094064. Next base: position 111,261 of record NZ_JBNNUI010000013.1, on the reverse strand, counting down.
ACTCGTTCTGAAGAAAGCTCGACCGTTGTTACATTTCCATTTGTTTCTTCTACCGCATTTGCTATCCAAAGTGTAGAATAACCATTAGAAGTTCCAATTTCTAAAATGTTTTTTGCATTACACCCTTTAACTAAAATCGATAAAAATTGCCCCATCTCACGAGAAACATTCCTCAATTTTTCTTCCCGTGTTTTTTTATTTCTATCATGCTCTTCTCCATATTGTTCAAGTTGTAATAATAATGAATCTAAAGTATCCATTCTTTTCATCGCCTTTCCAAGCAATATGATGAAAAAGCTCTTGCTGCCCGTCTACTTTTTATTATATGCGAAACGAAAGCCTTTTTCCCGTTATATGACAAAGATTTATAATTTTTTATAGCATATTGTTTCGTTTTTTGGTAAAGTTAATTTCTACGTGCAATTATTCCATTCATATTATTTCACATTAAAATTGCAGTTATAAAATAATATAAACCCCATTGAAATGAATCGGTATTTCAAATTCAATTAAGCGCCCTTTTCGGACGCATTTTCTTTTGTTTATATATTTCTAGAGGAAAGGATGCTTACTTATGAACGTGATTAGCTTAGATGCTGCTAGAAAGCGAAAGCAGCACAAAAAATTAATGATTACTATACCGATTATTACACGTATTTATGAAGAAGACGGGGAAATTAAATTTGAGGTAGCTGGAGAGAAAGATGTACCTCTTGAAATGTTAGAAAAGTAATAAAATAAAGACGCATTCCCGTGAAATGCGTCTTTATTTTATATTTCCACATTTAAATGCATAAGTTTTTCAGGATTAACCATCATGTCAACTACCCCTACTGAGATGAAACGTTTCAGTGGAGGCTTGAGTTAGAACACTAGGTCTTTTCGGTCTATCGCTAGACAGTTTGACGCTCTAGCCTTCATGCCACCTTATGGTAACACCCCAAGTGTGTTTTTGGTTGGTACTGGCAACGAACGATCGTTTCCCCACTTGCACCACCCTTTCGAAAAAGAGCAGTTCTTCCTTGTGGAAGAAGCCACCACTCAGATGAATCCGGCGTGTGCTACAAGCCCCGACAAGTCGCGTACACATGGATGGTTGACGCACCCACTAAGCTATGCGCGAAGCAACAGCCTTACGTTTTTGCACTTCTAATAGAATCGGCGTTTTCACTTTGAGATTGTCATCCAATTGTACAACTCTTGATTTTTGCAATGTATTCAATGCACCGTTAATATCAGCGTGAATACATTTCCCTGATTTACTTTGGTACAGTCCACGCGTGATTCGTTTGCCACTAAAGCGATACTGAGTCCTATCATCCTTAGACCAAACTGGAACCGGATCTTTATCAAGAAAACTAGCTTTTGAAGTATAACTTTCTTCTTGTTTCAAAAATCGGATGCCTTCTTTTACACATTTATTCTCAATTGCTGCTATCAGTTTATGAAATGGAATTTGAACAAACTTTTGATTATTCTTTTTCCCCATATCAGATTTTTGTTTCCAACCAGCGTTATACCCTACAACAATCGTATCTATATCTAATTCTTTCATTTTTTTGAACAACAAGCCTACCGTTTGTGAAAGGTAACCATTGATTTGTCGTTCTCGTTTATGCCAAAGTGCAGCCATTTGATTCGTTACAACACGTTTTGAAATTCCATTTTCTATATTTTTCTGCTGTAGATTACGTATCATTTTGTTGAAGTACTGGTTAATAGATTTTAGTTTTTTTCCATCAATTAAAAATGTATCACCTGTATTTGTCACGCAACTTACTAATCTGTCTACACCTAAATCGCAACTCAAAGCGTTACTCGTAGTCGTGGATTGTTGCTTCATTTGAGAAACGTGCATGTCATATGTGTAATGCACCTCAAAGAACCGACTTTTTTGCTTTGGTACAATCTCAATATAGGAGATTTCTTTATTTCTTAAGTTTTTTGGCATACGTATTTTAATGGAGCCGAATTTTTTCCTGCATGCCACATTCATCGGAATCATCCAATACCCGTTCTCATCCACTTTTGGCACTTGATAGATTTCAATAATTCGTTTGTCAGTGGAAAGAGAGTAATTCGGAAACTTCGGACGACCTGTGAACTTCTCAGGATTTTTCTTCCACTGTTCCAACGCTTTAAAAAAGCTCTTCACTTCTGTAAATAAGGCTCTACGAATCGCTTGAACAGAATTTGATTGCATACCCCAGTAGTTCATATCAGTTTGCATAGCAGTGTCCACTTCTTTTACAGTAGCCATTTTATTATAGGTCAAATAACTTTGTTTAATGGTGTACAATCCAACATTTCGCAGTGCTTTTGAACTATGCGACATGCGCTGAAGTAAACAAAATTCTTTAGCTGTGAGACAAGCTCGTCCAATATTCTGTTTCTGCGTGAATCGTTGCATAGTTTCTCTTTTCTTTTGTTTCCGTAATACTTTCACTGCTTTCTAGCCATTGTTTTCACCACCTTTCTTAGAGGGTTCATTAATTTTTTTTGACAAATCAATATTGGGAACGAAATGGAACAAAATGTGAACATGTTCTTCATCGTAATTCCTTTTGGTTCAAGTATCCAAATGATTATGATTATCATTATCTGATTTCGTTGTCCTACGATATATTCCCTCCTTATCTAGGGCAGATTATATCTTAAGACAAAAGAAACAAAATTGTTTCGTCTACCTGCTGATGGCAATTCATCTCCACCTGAATTGTTGGGCTTCACCCGTAACACAAATCAGATGGAGTCTTCTTGCCGAAAAGGATAAATATCCATATTAACATTATTATAAATACGAAGTACCACCTACGTTATTTATGAAATAGGTAAATTTATTATGATACCGACAACTGCACATAACAAACACTAGACACATATCCTAATTTTGTACCTTACTTACTAATAGAAAGGCGGGTAATACAAATGACTTCCAATATCGACTACACATCTCCTTCAACCAATTTCACTTATGACTTGGGTAAAAGTAATTTTTTTACGAAAGATGCCCAAAATTATATAAACGTTCTTGGCATAAAACAATTAAACACTTTAGAAAATACTTCTTTATTAGATATTTATTTAAGTACAGGTAATGTTGTAGAACCACATATTCATCAAAATGCAGCTGAACTTGTTTACTGTATTTCTGGGTCTGCTGTTGTTTCTTTACTTAATCCATTTACGAATCAAATATTAAACTTACCGATTCAACCAGGGCAGGTTGCCAACATTCCGCAAGCATGGTGGCATTATGAAATCGCTTCAACAGATCATACTCATTTATTAGCGATTTTCGATGCTCCAACCCCAGAAGTTATTTTCGGTTCTGATATTTTAAGATTAACTCCCGCTAATATAATGGCTCATACTTATTGCCTCAATGAACAACAATGGAAACAAGCGGTATCCCCTATTCAATCTACTACGGTAATTGGCCCTTCGGCAAACTGTAATCAAAACCGAGGAATGATAAATCCACCAACTCAGCCGCCTAATCCACAACAAAATTTATATTACCAAGATTCATATTATTTCCCACCATATTGGGGCTACTGATTTAAGTCATTTCTATTAAAAAAATCTCCTCGGAAAACCCTTGGAGATTTTTTTCATATCAACATCTTAATTTCCTATTCTTTATCGTAACGATTAATAGAGCTAGTACATATAATAATTATATATTTAATTGGAGGTGATAGTACTATGAGTAATTATAACTATCAACAAAACTACACTCATAATAAAAATAGTAGCTCGTCAACATCCTCTCAGTCTTCGAATTCTCAATCTTCCAATTCCCAATCGCAAAGAGATTTAGCCGAACAAGGCTATGTAAAGAAAAAAGGATGTAACTGTAATAAAAATAAGTAAAACATTTCAAAAATACTATATTCAGCCATAAAAATTAATACTATTTTTATAAAATGCACCTATAGGATAGAAACTAAAAAGTCTATTCTATAGGATATTTCTTGTATAATGAGAGAAAATTGAAATCGTAGAAGGTTCAAAATGACAATTTTGAACCGAAAGAGATATTCAAATTCTATCAAATAACCCATACATAAAATCTGTAAGTCAGAGAAGTGCGTAAAGAAGATGACTCCTGCTGGATACAAAAATCCTCTTCTTGATGTTGCCTAACTTTTTTCAAAATGTCCTTTACAAAGGGTACTGATTATTAGTAGTATTCCTTTTTAATTTTTCCAAAATTCAAACTTAAATCTAACACTCTAAGAATAAAATTATCTATATTAGTATACAAATTGTATAAATGCTAGAACTATATCCTAAAATTATAACTGTGTCTAAATACACCTAATTCCATTAGGTGCTCAAATACAATTATTTAACAGAAAAGGCGCAATCATTAAGATTACGCCTTTTCTTCTTAACATAGTAACATTCTCTTGTACCTAAAGAATAGTTACCCCTGCACTCGCAAAACCAGCTACAGTAGTAGCTACCCCTAGACCTGTAGTAGTAATAGAGAAAACCATTAACAAACGTGTCTGTGGAGTTACTGGAATCCCTAGTCCAGTTATAATATTATTTGCAAACTTACCAACGGCTATTGGAAACGGTAGAGCAGGTGCTAGTGTTACAGTAGTACCTAGTACCGGTGAGAAGATATCATCAGGTGTTGTAGAACTATATAACTGCGCTGTAACGGTTGCACTTCCTATAACCAAAGCTGCTGACGCCGTTACACTAATATATGCCGCAATTGAATCAATTACCCCGTTACGTGGTACAGAAAAAGCAAAATTTAGAAGTCCACCTGAACCTGACAAATCAATATTTCCACCAAGTAAAGATGGAGTAGGCGCAGAATTTCCAAATCCGATTAGCCCACCAGTACCAGCTAGACCATTTGCAAGCGACGTTAATACAACAGGTATCCCCGAAGCAAACGGAATAATAGCCCCTGATCCAGTCGATCCTGTTGCTCCTGCTGGACCTGTTGCTCCTGCTGGACCTGTTGCTCCTGCTGGACCTGTTGCTCCTGCTCCTGTTGCTCCTGCTGGACCTGTTGCTCCCGCTGGACCTGTTGCTCCTGCTGGACCTGTTGCTCCTGCTGGACCTGTTGCTCCTGCTGGACCTGTTGCTCCTGGGTCTCCTGTTGCTCCCGTTGCTCCTGCTCCTGTTGCCCCCGCTGGACCTGTTGCTCCCGCTGGGCCTGTTGCTCCCGCTGGACCTGTTGCTCCTGCCGGGCCTGTTGCTCCTGCTCCTGTTGCCCCCGCTGGACCTGTTGCTCCCGCTGGGCCTGTTGCTCCCGCTGGACCTGTTGCTCCTGCTCCTGTTGGACCTGCCGGACCTGTTGCTCCTGCTGGGCCTGTTGCTCCTGCTGGGCCTGTTGCTCCTGCTCCTGGAGTAGCAGCAATTAGTTGAACTAATAAGTTTAATAGAATTTGTAAACATGCAGGGTCAATAATTAACGAATAGAAGAATGGTGGAAGAGCGCTGTAGAATTGTTGTAATAAGGAAAGTAATTCGCTTAAGTTTGGATTAGGAGATTGTAGTACAGTGATAATACTTTGAATTAATTGTTTTAAATATTTACCTTCTGAAGAAGGTGGTAATTCATTTAGTAAATCCAGTAGTTGCGTAAACAAGCCGAGTAAAACTAATCTGTTTGCGTTACTTGGATTTGCAAAAAACGCTGCAACTGCCGAAATTAAAGATTTTAGTATAGCTTTTAATCGCCCTAATTGCTCATTAGAAATTGGAACTGTTTGTGGATTATTACAACAATCTGGTGTAAAAACTATCGGATTGCAGTGATTATGACCAAAACAATTATTATGTGTCATTTATTTCCTCCTTACTTATTTTGTATTTGAGTGTTTTCCTATTTTAAGAACAATATGAAATGTAATAAAAAAAGAATTTATATTATATGTTTAACTTAAAATAGAAAACATGAATTATAATTAAAATACTATTTAATTATGTTCATGACTCACATATTAATTATATGTTTTTAATAATTGACTGCTTAGATTATTCACCTAAACTGAAGAGTTTATTTTATTTTTCCACGTTTATCTCTTAGGTCCAAACACACATTTTAATTTGAATACAAAAACTCAAATTAACCATTAACTTATATTCCGCAAGTAACAACACCACTTTTCACATATAAATATAGATTATTTCTTTACTAAAACTGGGTTTGCCTTTAAATAGGAAGCCGTTTCTATTATAGAAAGTTCTCATACAATATAGCGGACAAGTTATTCTATACTTCAAATAAAATATGAAAAGATATGAAATTTAATTACCAATCATTCAACCATTTATGGCATCTAGAAGATTTACATCCCCTTCTACCCATGTTACATTAAATGTGAAGACAGTTTCTCCTTTACGAACCATCTCAATACGTATTTGCGGAACACTCTCCAGTCCTATACACGAGAACAATACTATGTTGACACTCAAATGAGTGTCTTTTTTTGTGAATTACAAAAATAAAAACCATCTCTCAAAGATGGCCTTATCATTACACCTTTCTTTATATTACTAAATGTAAGTGCACGCTTATGAAACAGGATAATAAATTGTCATGCTTAATCGAGTTAATGTTCGACCAGAATTTTTATAAGTGTGCGATCTATCCGCCATAAAGCGAATTGAATCTCCGTTACTTAATGTATATTCGCAATCATTTACTTCAACTATCAATTCTCCTTCGAACACTGTTATAAATTCTTCCGTTCCTTCTTTATGCGCTTCCGAACTTAATCTTCCTCCTGTTTCAATTTCAATTGTATAAATTTCAAAATGTCTATCATCTTGGAAAGGAAAAGAGGTATAAATTTTATATTTCCCATTGTCTTCAGACAATACTTGAACATCATTTCGTAAAACAACTTTCGTATCCGGCTGTGGATTATTGATTAAGGAAGTAAAAGACACTTTCAATCCATTTGCAATTTTCCATATTGTTGTTAACGTAGGACTTGATTCTCCTCTTTCAATTTGTCCAATCATCGTTTTACTTACACCAGTTAATTGTGAAACCTTTTCTAAACTTAATTTTTCTTTCTCTCGAATTATTTTTAAATTTTTCGCCAGAATAAGTTGAATTTCTTCCATAAAAAACACCTCTACACTATATACAATATAACGACCGTTATGTATAATAAAAAGCACACGTTATATTGTTCTTTTCGGTCATTATAACATACTATTTTATCAGGAGGGTTTTGAAATGCCTATATTTTCTTTTTTATTATTTGTTTTTATAAGTAGCTTCACACCCGGTCCTAACAATTTTTTAGCGATGACATATGCCAATCAACACGGGTTAAAGAGGAGCATACAATTTTGCATTGGCGTAGCTCTTGGTTTTTTCATACTTACTTTCTTATGCAGTTTCTTTAATGTTGTCCTCATTAATATACTACCCATAATCGAATTACCTTTAAAAATTTTAGGTGTAGCGTACATGCTATATTTAGCTTTTAAAATACTTACTAGTAAAGGCAATACAGAGCCCACTGAAAAAAGTAATACAAACTTATTTACAGTGGGGATTTCCCTTCAATTTGTTAACCCTAAAGGGATATTATTCGGACTGACTGTAGTATCGACTTTTATACTCCCTTATTACCAATCTTATTTAAGCTACGTTTTCTTTTCCTTATTTCTAGGTTTAGTCGGTTTAATGAGTACGTTTAGTTGGAGCCTATTCGGTTCAATGTTTCAAAAAATATTATTAAAACATACTCGATTATTTAACATCCTTATGGCTATTTTATTAGTTTTCAGTGCATTTTCAATTGTAGTAAATTAAATTCAAATCCTATATTTCTTTTCTTATTAAAGATATTTTTCACCAATAAAGTTGAGATTCTCAATGTATTTTCCACTTACGGGCAGTCCACTACCTAACCTAATTCCTTTGCATTCGCCTAATTTTGAGATAGGCATCTTACTGCCCAGCAAATAGCGGGATAAAATTAGAAAAAGAGGATTACTAAAAACAAGTAGTCCTCTTTTTCGATCTATCGCTATTTAACTCTGCCACTAAACCAAAATATTTTTATTTAACTTCATACCACCAACCTTTACGATCTAGGTAGTCCGTCATTCCATTAAGTTGTGCATCTGAAGTTGGTTCAGAAATAAAATACGTTAAACCATCAGATTGTAAGATGAAATTAGCTGTCATTTTTAAGGACGTTAATGCCCCCATAACATCAGGCGTTTCATATGGTGAAAAAGCTCCTGATTGGATGATATTTTTTTTTGATGGTGGAGGCGGAGTTGCCCCACCTGATTGTCCAGTTAATGCGTATACAATTGAATTTGCAATCTTATCTGGATTCCATTTTGCCATATCTGCTTCATTATCTATAAATCCAAGTTCAATTAAAATTGCCGGTGCCTTTGTATTCGCTAACACGTAAAGATCTTTTCGTTCCTTCGCACCACGATTTGACCAACCAATATCTTTTGAAAGTTGCGCTGCTACTTTTGCTGCTAACGCCTGCTGGTCATAGTAAAGCACTTCAACACCATTAGCATTCGTATCGTACGAGTTTAAGTGAAATGAAATGACTAAGTCTACATCGTGCGAATTCGTTTTTGCTACAATGTTGCTTAAATTTTGTGCTTGTGTTGTTCCTACCTCATCAGTATCATCATAAACTGTATGTCCCAATGCTCTTAATTTATTTACAACTGCATCCTTAATTTGTCGATCCATAATGTGCTCTTTCCGATTCCCATAATTTGCACCCTGTACTATACTATTGTGGCCTCCATGTAAACTATATCTAGCCATTTTTCTACATCTCCTTTTTTATTAATATATTCAAAGCTCGTCTTATTGTCCGACCAAATATCCAATATAGTTACAACTAACAATAAATAGGGCGCTAATCTATTTGATAACTTTTCAATTCTAAATTATCTATCCTCTCAAACAAAGAATCTCCAAAATAAAAACCACAACTGCCATTTTAAGTTGTGGTTTTTATTTTGAAAAAGGCCATAGCTTACTAACCCCCTCTTGTACTTATTTGTCGATTTATCCTGCCACTTATCACCTTTCCACAATACTTATTTTTAAATCCCTTTATTATAATACATAAAAATAATATATAGTATAAGATACTGTTCTTTAGGAGGATTATAATGGCTGATAATTATAAATTTTTCATTTTCATTGTTATAACATTTTTTCTTTCTTTTCCTTAATAAAAGATTTCCGCGACACTTCAAAAAGTTTCTTTTGGGGAAGTTTTGTAATTCTGACCAGCTTCATATTACTATTAACACACGCTTTAGATTTAACGCATATTCTTCTTTATTCAACCAAAATTGCTCTTGAGATTGTTACGATACCACGTAAATTATTTCTTCCATCTGTCACTGAGGCTGCTAGTTTTTGCTAAAAAAACACTTTACATATTGTTACGTAATATATATAAGGATATCTGTTTTCTAATTATCGTTGCAATTTTAAAATAAAATTTTGATCAGTGGGGATTTCCTTCATCCCCACTGATTATTAGCCTTCACCAATCTGACTTTTACGGACAGCCCAATCCCCACACCTAACCTCTTTGCTGAATTTTGAGATAGGGGATCTTACTGCCCGCAAACAGTAGGATAAAATATGCAATATTTCATATTTTATTATCTCAATATTACTTTATTAACTTTCAATCAATAGAAGTCCGCTCATAACACGCTATAAATCAACATTTACAATTTAATTCCTTATTTAACTTTTATGATTTTATTTTTAAACACTATATTCGAATAATTATATTGGAATTTCCTGTTCTATACATCTATATATATTTTGTGTATTATGTAACAGAAGAGTAATTAAAAGACTTACTCTTTGCTATTGAGGGAAGAGCCTGAGAGCCATATCAGGCTCTTCTTTGTCTATATACCCTGTCAAATACAGATTTGATAACACAAACAAAATACTAATTCCTTAAATCTGACTTGTTATATACATCCAATTCTTTCGTTGTTAATTTCTCTTCGGAATTTAGACACTTCCATTTTGTTATAGTTCTGTTTTCATACGAAATTCAATTATTTGGACTGAAGTACGTTACGTATAATGAATGTGCAAAAATATTAAAAATGCGATTTCTCCTTTCTAGAGAAACCGCACCACATGAATTTTCTTATTAAATTTTAAACTGACTTGTATATAAATCGAAATAAAACCCTCGATCCTCCATAAGAGATTCGTGATCTCCTCGCTCTAAAATACTACCATCTTTTATTACGAGAATTTGATCTGCCTTTTCAATTGTTTTGAGTCGATGAGCGATTACAAAACTTGTTCGACCACTCATTAAATTGTTTAGCCCTGTTTGAATTTGTAATTCTGTTCTCGTATCAATATTCGATGTCGCTTCATCAAGAATTAAAATATCTGCATCCGCTAAAATTGCACGTGCAATCGCAAGAAGTTGTTTTTGCCCTTGACTTAAATTCGATCCTTCTGAAGCTATTTCTGTTTCATATTGATTCGGTAAATGCTTAATAAAAGAATGTGCTGATGCTGCTTTAGCTGCATTGATTACTTCTTCATCACTAGCATTTAATCGGCCATAACGGATATTATCCATAATCGATCCAGCAAATAAATACGTATCCTGTAACACTACTCCTATTTTACTTCGTAAAGAATTAATATCATAATCCTTTATATCTTTTCCATCAATTTGAATTTGGCCTTGCTGTATATCATAAAAACGAGTTAATAAATTAATGATTGTTGTTTTTCCCGATCCAGTCGGACCAACTAAAGCAATTGTCTCTCCAGGATTCGCCTTAAGACTCACTTCTTTTAAAATCATTTTATTTTCCGCGTAGCCAAATGAAACATTCTCAAGTGCGACATGCCCCTGCAGATTTTCTACAACAAATGCATCTTTTTTATTTTGAATTTCTGGAACTTCATCCATAATTTCAAAAACACGTTCCCCGCCAGCAACTGCCGCTTGAATTGTATTCATTAAAGTTGCAAATTGACTTAATGGTCTTGAGAATTGACGCGAATAATTAATAAAAGCTGCAATGACACCTACTGTAGTCATTCCATTTAAAACCATAACTGATCCAGTTCCGATTACAAGCCCCATTCCCAAGTTATTAATAAAGTTCATACTCGGAAAAATAAAGGCTGAAAATGTATCCGCCTTCGTAGCTGAAATTCTTAGTTGTTCATTAATTTTGTTGAAATTTTGTACAGTTTCTTTTTCTTTCCCATATAACGTTGTAACATCCGCCCCTGTTATAGCTTCTTCAATAAATCCGTTTAATTCTCCTAAATCTTTTTGACGCTTCGCAAAGTTTTTACCACTATATGCAACTAGTTTTTTTGTAACAATAAACATAATAGGTACTGTAATTAAAGTTACAACTGCTAAAATCCAATCTAATGCGAACATCGCAATCGTCACACCTATAAAAGTTAACGCTGATGAAATAATTTGCACCACACTTTGTGTCAACGCTTGATTCAAATTATCTATATCATTTGTCACACGACTCATTAAATCGCCTTGAGAACGTACATCAAAGAACCGTAAAGAAAGTGTTTGGATTTTCTCAAAAATATCTTGACGTATTTTTTGAATTGTTTTTAATGCAACGTTAATCATGACGTACGTTTGTAGCCATGTTAAAAGCACCGTTACACCGTAAATCGCTATAAGTAGCATACACATTCTTGCCGTACCGCTTAAATCTTTCGGTACAATATATTGATCTATAATTACACCCATAAAATACGGACCTAATAACCCAAGTAACGTCGTAACAAATACTAGAAATATAACGAACATAAGCGCAGCCTTTTGATACCCCATATAGTTCCATACACACACTACAGTTCCTTTAGTATTTTTCGCTTTTCCCATCTTCGGTGCGTTACGTCCACCTTTATTTGCAAATTGTCCTTGAAAATTACGCATGTTCTTTCCCACCTTCTTTATGTAAATTGCCACCTTGGGAAAGATAGATTTCCTGATATACATCACATTGTTCTAACAGTTGTTCATGAGTACCATCACCAACTAATTCACCATTATCTAGTACGAGAATTTTATCAGCATCTATTATAGATGAGATTTTAGAGGCAATTAATAATGTCGTAGTTCCTTTATATTCTGTTCTTAATGCTGATTGAATATTGGATTCTGATTTAGCATCAACTGCTGATGTAGAATCATCTAAGATAAGAATGGATGGTTTTCTTACAAGCGCTCTTGCAATAGATACGCGTTGTTTTTGTCCACCTGATAAATTTGTCGCACCTTGTGTTAAATTATATTGATAAGATTCTTCCAGTTTGTTGATAAACTCCGTCGCACAAGCTGATGAAGCTGCTGTTTCCAGTTCATCGCGCGCGGCATCTTCTTTACCATAACGTAAATTCCCTTCAATACTTCCTGAAAATAACAATGCCTTTTGGGGTACAAAACCTATTGAAGCACGCAATTTTTGTAAATCGTAGGATTTAATATTTATTCCATCTATACATATTTCACCATGATCAACATCATAAAGACGTGGTAATAGTTTAGCTAAAGTAGATTTCCCACTACCTGTTGATCCAATAATCCCTACTTTTTCCCCTTTTCGTATACTAAATGAAATATCTTTTAAAACATATTCATTATTTTTCGCGTAACTATAACTTACATTTTTAAAGTCAATATTTCCTTCGACCTCCTCAGGTACAAACGCGTTTGCTTCGCTCATAATATCAACTTCAGTATTTAAAACTTGCTGTACACGATCTGCGGATGGAAAAGCTCGAGCAATTTGAATAAATACCATACTAATAGACATAAGTGACATTAAAATAATATTCAAATAGTTAATAAATGCTAAAATCGCTCCCACTTGAAGAGTTCCATTAAATACTTTTTCTCCACCAAGCCATAATGTGGCGACAATCCCGCCACTTACAACTAGCATAATGATTGGCATCATTAATGAAATAAGCTGCACAGCTCGAATATTTATCTTCGTTAAATTTGTATTAACATTTCCAAACTGACCAATTTCATATTTTTGTCTTACATACGCTTTTATAACACGTACACCAGATAAGTTTTCTTGTAACTTTGTATTCACTTTATCTAGTGCCTCTTGTACTTTTTTAAACGTTCCGCTCGCTTTACTTGCAATTAATATAATCGCTAGTAATAAAATCGGAACGACTACAAGTAATATAGGAAATAATTCTCGAGCTGTTACAAAAACGATAATTATACTTCCTATAAATAACAACGGGCCACGAACAAGAACACGCAATGTCATCGTCATCGCCGATTGAATTGAAGTAACATCATTTGTCACGATCGTTAGTAATTTTCCTGTTCCAAATGAATCACGATTATTGCTAGAAAAAGTTTCTATTTTTGCAAAAACATCTTTTCTTATGTCTGTTGCGAAATTAACAGCTGCTTTTGTAGAATACATCATACACCCAAGTCCTCCAACTAAACCGAGCGCCGCTGCTCCTATCATAAGAAGCCCCATTTTTATTACATAATTTAAATCCCGATTTGCAATCCCAACATCAATAATATGTTGCATAATAGTCGGTTGAATTAAGTCCATCGCAACCTCAAGTACCATAAATAGCGGTCCAATAATAGCGAAGAACATGTATGGTTTTAAATATTGTAATAACTTACGAAATGATTTCATACATAATCTCCTTTTCCCATGAAATTACCAGTGAATAATTCAGATCCCTCCTTATTTAAGCGATATATTTTGTAATTTCTTCATTACTTCTATTATATTATGTAAATTAATATTTAACATTATTAAATGATAAGTATTAATTCCTATCTGGTCAATAAATTTGCTTTTTATCATGGAAATACAAAAACCGCATTCTTCATTATAAGAATGCGGTTTTCCATCTATATTTGTTCAATTGTAAAATTTTAAAATTCAGTCTCGAATTCATTATTATTAGATGAACTACATGTGTAAAAATCTATTTTAACAGGCTTGTCATCTATATCCTCCAGCAAAATACTTTTTAAAACTCCGTTAATACTGGGAATTTATACCCTTTAAAATCTAACGCTTTACTACTTCGAACCATCAAATACTTACTAGACTGTAATTCTGTAAATTGTACATCCTCAATTCCTAATTGATCTGGAGAAAAATAAAATTCGATTTCTGTAAATTCCTCATTAATTTCCTCACATAATTCATCTAAAACTGGAAGTACCGGTGCGAACACTCCAAATAACTTCAACTTTTGATCTTTTACTTCATATACAATTAAAGCATCTAGTTTTTCTGAATAATACAGTTTTTCATTCCAATTTGAGTTATACATATTCAAATAAAGTGAAGATTGGAAGTTTAATGTTGAAAATATGTTCGAAAGCCTTTGACTATTATCAACAGCCTCATGTATTAACTGTCTATCCTCTTCAGTATAATAGTCTACCTTTCTAAGTAAAGAATCCTTATTATTATTTTTATCGTATGGTATAGTCATCAGATGTTCTTGCACAACTTTAAACCCAAATGATGTATATAATTCAGGGGTTTCAGTAAACAATAACGCACACTCACATTGCTTATCAATTTCTTCTATCATCTTACGCATTAATTGCGTCATTAGTCCTTGTCTACGAAAACTAGGGTGCGTCATTACTGATTGGATGGCTGCTGCATGTATTCTTTCACCATCTAGTAGCAATGGTAGTGAAAATGCTGCAACATTTGCAATCACTTTATCTTCGTGTAAACATGATAAAGCTTTATATGTATCATCCCAATATCCTTTCTTCGAAAAATCATTCAATGTTTGACTTGTAATACCAAACACTTCTTCAAATAAAGGAAATAACTGCTCTCTTTCTGGTTCTTCTATTAGAAGATTTGCAAATTTTTCAACATTACCCATGTTGTACCTCCATACGTCAATTCCATTAAATTAGATATACTTGTATGACCTACTCATAAAACAATAGGTCTTACAAATCAATATAGTATCATAAAATATAAAAAAATAGTCTAATAAATTTTATGTTTCAACCATTCAAAAATAAGTTGAATAAAACAATATTAATATTTTTGAATATTAATAAGTTAATTACATAAAAACAGTGCATTTCTACTTAGCTTTCACTAATAGAAATGCACTACTTATAATAAAATTTATTTATTCTTTTTCCCCTTCAATTCTCTCTTTCGTACTAATTTCTTCTCCCCGCATTCGTTTTTCAAGTGTTTTTCGCCAACTAGTAGACTACTCTCCTTTCATAGTGAAATACAAAATTTCGTATGAATTTCAATGTACCTTTTTATCTTTTAGGTATCAAATCATTTCTCTCTTCTCTCCAAAAGTCAGTATACGTTTTATTTTTAAAGTTCACATTCACCTCAGAAAATGGAAGACTTCCTCCTACTTTCAATGAATACCAATCATTGAAAAGTGGCGATCCAAAACAGATATTCATTGTACAATCATGTAAATCAAATAATACAGAATGCAAAGTCCCAAACCATTCTTCATAATTATGTACTGTCAGCCCTACAGGATATTCTTCTTCTACTAATCCTTTTAAAGACTCCATGCTCAACTTTTCATCTCGATTTATATGTTCATGTAAAATGTGATATCTCTTTGTAGATTGTTCTAATTTCCTATTATTTAATTTCTGAATAGATGAACTAACTGCATGATTCGTTGATACGATGAAAGCTTGATTGTCATCTTCATTTGTTGTTATGGATTTATGCCCGTCAAATATTTCAATATGTGCTGCATTTATAGGATCTGCTACAATTATATTAATATTACTTGCAATAGGCAGTTCTTTTATTAATGATATAGCTTCCTGAACATTTTTACATTTCTCCAATAATACCCGGATTACCGCAAAGCATTGTAATCCATTTACCTTTGGTTTTCTTAAACCTTCAATATTCCCAACTGGTTGACCACATGCGGAAAATGTAGCAGATAACCCATGTTCGTTAACCCCTTCTGTTCGGCCAAAATATTGAGAAGAAAAACCACTATATGCATATGCCCCTTCAACATGCGTCGAGCAAAAACGCATATCATCTATTTTTGGTGATAAATCATAATTTCTTAATACATATGTGTGCTCTGAATCTGTCTTTTTAGGTAATACTGCACAATGACTACAACCTGCTTTTAATAATGTTTGATAATAATACATCATATTTTTAGAAGGTATTTTCAATACTTCGCAAAATCCTTCAATTTCTTCATTAATCCCTGGACAATATTGCCCCAATATATTCCTAGATTCTTTCCAATAATTATCCGATACTGAATGTTCTTGTTGTATAAATTGTGGAATGAGATACGGATGTTGTTTCACAAATTCCCCTTGCTTTTTTCCAATTTGATAATGGTTTCCTTTTAATAATGAAAAATACCCTTTTACTTGATACATCTAATTCCCTCCTCACATTGTATATATCCATATCATACCAAATGAATTTTATTCATTCTTGATGTTTTTTACTCTCTTCCCTTCATGCATCTCGTTTTAAAATCTCAAACTAATAATTATTTACTAGATAATTAGAGCTTTGCTAATATTACTGTAATACCTTTATTGAACCCACTTATAAGCAATCATCTTATTCTTGAAATTAAGAAACTCATATAAATCTAGATGGGTATCCCCAGTACTTCAGTCATTTCTTACCTTACTAGGGTGCGACTACACTATTAAAAAATTGCACAAAAAAGAGTAACTGCCAAAAAGCACTTACTCTCTTTCATTGATACATATTTTATCCCGCATTAACGGGCAGTAAGACTCTCACCTCAAAATTTGGCGAATGCGAGGAAGTTAGGTGGGAGATCAACTACCCGTAAAAGCCTTCACTTTATTTATTAGGCTGTCCCCCACCTGCAATTAATTTACTACCTGAATATGTACCTTTTTGCATAAACACTTGATTAATTAATTCTTTTTGCTCCTTTTCTGACATTACTCCTTTCCCTTCTCCTAAATTCCCGCTTTGTAATTTCCAAATCTTATTGTGATCCGCATCAACCTTTTCATATTTTCCTAGTTTCCATCGTTCTAAAATATCTACATATGTACTTTTTTGTGCAACATCATTACTATTTATTATTTCAAGTAAACTTTCAATACGTTCTTGTGTTATAAAAATATAGCCCCATTTTTGATCTGCTTTCGTTTTTTGATGTGCCATTTCATGTAATGCTGTTTGTATGTTCTCATCTGTCCATTTAAAATTTTTATTAAAACCACTATTTGGTAATGAATAGTTGCCATTTTCTAAAAGCTTTGCATCTTCCGCTTTCACATTACTATCGGCTAGTACTTCTACTGCTGGAGCTGCTGGTGTTGTCTTTTTCGCAGCCGGTTTACTATTATTCAAATAATATAGCATACCATATGTTAAACCTACTCCGATTACCGCCATACCAGCTATAATACCTATTATTTTTAAAAATGTTTTCATCTCGCTTGTTTCCTCCCCAATATCCCTGTCCATAATTTTCCTCTATTAAACATCGGTGTAGCATTTCTTTATTTTACATCTTACCGCTATTCATTTTTTTATATTCACATAAATCCTCCTTTCTATATAAATCGAAACATTGATTATCATTTGGACTAATCATTCTTTTAATGACATTAGATTTCCTCCAGCCCGATTTTCCCTCTTACATATTTTTAACTGCTTAAACCACATACGCATTTCCTTATATTGTATTTCTTTTCATTGTAAATTAAAAGATTATTCTGTTAAAAAAATCTTTTTTCAAGCACTATTCAATATACATAAAAACAACGAGCACCTTATAAGGCACTCGTTGTTTATTTATGCACGATTTTCTTTTAACCACTTCGTAATAACATCGAACCTCGAAACATCAAAACGTCTTTCTTCACACACGTTCAAGCTTTTTAAACTTTTTACAATTTCTAATTCATTCGATTTTACACTTTTCGCCTCAATCAATTTACAGTACCCGCCTGTTATGTTATTTAAATTTTCATAATAACGCTGAAACATTTTAGCTATATGTAAATGCTTTTCAAAGTTTCTTCTTCTTTTCGTCTCATCAGATTCTTTCCGTTTTCTCAGTTCTTCATCATTCGTGTATAAATAAAAATATTGATCTGGAAAACCAATTTCCCTATTTATCATCTTTTCTTTATAAAAGCTTTCTATTAAAGATAACGGTTGATTAAATATATCAAAATGGAAACACCAATTATAACTAAGTGGCTGATATATGTCCCCATCAAGTATTACTAATTCATATTGCTCCGATTTCTGCACTGCTATATTCCAACGCTCTACTTGCTTTTCAAAATACCATGTTCTATGTTCATTTTTAGGTCTTTCAAATAATAAGTTTACTTCAGGTATAATATAAGCACCATAATTTTTTTCTAGTTCACGACATGTTGTACTTTTACCAACAGCGCTTGCTCCCTCAAACGCTATAATCCCCATAGTTTCTCCCACTTTCATTAAATAAAATCTCGTTGTTTCGCTTTTCTCCCCCATAACTGTTTCCATAAAACAATTGAAGCGATAGAAAGCAATATTGTTGTAATGATACTCCCTTCAATTCCGAATGAACCTCCATGAAAGATTTCTGCTCCATTTGTTACAGGTTTAAATAATGACGTTGAATATATCGTCATGCCACTAACTGCAAAGCCGTAAACATTATATTGCGCCCAATTCCAAATGGAATGCCATGCGCATATCCCCCAAAGACTACTGTCCTTTAATACGTAAAAAGCCGCAAATATACCAACTAATATTATATTCGATATTGAAAGAATTGTAATACCTGGATTAAGTAAATGAAGAAACCCAAATAAAAAAGACGTCACAACAATCCCAACCCATATACGACTTCTAACAGAAAGAATCGGAAATAACCAACCTCGAACAACAATCTCTTCTGTCGCACCTTGTATTAAAAAAGCAACTAAAGATCCCGCAATTCCAAGTATAGTGGTAGGTGTAATTTGTTGCATTTGTAGTTGTACAATTCCTGTTAATACAAGTATCATTACTGGTATTGAAATGAAAATAAACCCTATACATGCACCTCTCACATATTTTCTTATCCATTGATCTTTCCAAAAACCAATTGATGAAAATGATCTTTTCTCTACAAATCTAACCCATAAAAAAACAAAAAATATAGCACCGCCAAACGTTAATATCATCTCAATATTGCTATAAATCGCCTTTATAAAGGTTGTTTCTGCTTTCGGTAAAAACAACATCAATAACATAAACAATTCACCTAACGTTAAAAATACAATCGCAAGTATAACAGCAAATACAGGATGAACTTTTCTTCTTCCTTTTTTTGCTGCTTCAATTATTTTAAATTGAGTAGGTTGCAATATTCTCTCCTCCTTAACAAATACATCACCACTATTCTTAAATATATATCGTTTCCCTTATAAAAATTTTCAATAAAAATGTTCTTAGTTTAGCATAAACCAAAATTAGGAATAATATATAAATAAAAGAGATGCCTTTGTGCCTTTTCCCATCCTATTCCTTACTGATATTACCAGCACTTGCTATTTCACACCATTTGTTGTAAGATAGTAATTAAGGTCAATTTAACACTATATTTTCTTTGCATATTATCAAGTATCAATCAGGACCATTTCGTACTCCTTATGGGTTTTTGATAATATGTGAACTTTTATTTTTCATTCAAATAAGGCCGATCATATTGTAATCTTTTTAAATTTTAGGAGGCATTACCATGACATTAACAGGTAAAGTAAAATGGTTTAACAGCGAAAAAGGTTTCGGTTTCATCGAAGTTGCAGACGGTAACGACGTATTCGTTCACTTCTCAGCTATCACTGGCGACGGCTTCAAGTCTCTTGACGAAGGTCAAGAAGTTAGCTTCGAAGTTGAAGACGGTAACCGTGGACCTCAAGCTAAAAACGTTGTAAAGCTATAATTCAAACAATAAAAAGGTTGTTACCAGCTCGGTTAACAACCTTTTTAATATATAACTAAAATTTTTACATAAAAGGAGTGGTTACATGTATCGCAATCGAAAGAACGATGTAGCAGAAGTACCACCAGAACAAACCCCTGTTTGGGAATGTGAATCAGAGGATTGTTTAGGATGGATGAGAAAGAACTTTTCATTTGAAGAAGAGCCTAAATGCCCTTTATGTAAAAGTAGCATGAAAAGCGGAGAACGTTTATTACCTAAGTTAGGTTAATTTTACTTAACCCCTCTTTTAATAAGAGGGGTTTTTATTATAAATTTACATGCTCTACATCCGTTCGAACTATAGAATACAGTAATGCATCATGTTGCTTATTTCCTTGATGAATATATCCACGTAATAATCCTTCCTTATGAAAGCCTATTTTAGATAACATTTTACAAGATGTAATATTTTCAGGGTATGTAATAGCTCCAATTCTAAATAAGCCTAAATCTTGAAATCCATAATTGATGATTTCCCTGGCTGCTTCTGATGCATAACCATTTCCCCAATATTTGGGATGCAAGTCATAGCCGATCTCGGATCGTTTACTCCATAGTTGTAAATTATTTAATCCAATTGTACCTAGTAAAGTATTTGTTTCTTTTAATACAATCCCCCATCGTATTGCCTTTTTCTCGAAGTAATTTTTTGAAAAAGATTCAATCATACGTGAAGCTTGTCCAAACTCCGTAAAAGAATTCATACCGTAATAACATGTTACCTCATCCAGTGAAAAAATTTCATATATTTTTTGACAATAAGATTGTTCTATTTCTACTAAACGCAAGCGTTCTGTTTCTAATATAGGAAATGCCATAGGCTCACTCCTTTCTCTCTACTCATTTATTATAGCAGAAAACATATTTAGAATTAGGAAAGTCCTCAATGTTCCATTAATCAAATATTTCAAGAGAAGCTTATCCTCTTAATTCAATACGAACTACGAGTAACCCTTCTTGCTCTTGCATGATTAGAAAAAATAAAGAGATGATCAAAATACTATGATCATCTCTTTATTCCCTATTTATGTGCAACTAATGCCCAATGACATGGAGCTGTTTGTCTCCAATTTACACTTGAAAAACCAGTTTCTCTAAGTAGTGTATCTAACTCATTAACAAACGGATATACTTCTGTACTATCCCACTTTCTCCCGATTCGTTCTCGCGCTTCATTTAATGCAAAATCAGATACGAACATAATATCTAAGAGAAGAAATCTCCCTTCTTTCCTTACTATTCTATAAACCTCTTCACAGGCTTTCTTCCTCTCTGAAGGTAACACCTCATGAAAACAAAAACTAGAAATAACTATATCAAAAGCTTCATCCTCTTGATTTGTATTTGTAAATGATCCTACCTCTAAATGATACGTTGGATGTTTTTCTTTACATGTTTCTAACATCTTTTCTGATACATCCACCCCTACTACACTCTCATTATTTTCACTCACTAATGAAGCAAATGCACCCGTTCCAATTCCAATATCAATAATTTTTTCTCTCTTATATAGTCGGATCATTTCTTTCGCTTCAATCAAACTATTGTTATATCCATATAACGGACCTGTTGCTTCCTGTAAATTTTCATCGTAAGTTTTTGCCCATTCGTCAAATAATTTTTGCGTTGCTTCAACAGTACGTAACAATCACATTCACTCCTATTATCCTGTTCTTACCTTCATTTTTTAAAATTAATTGTATTATTTTCATTTTCATTTTCATCACTCCGCCCGTATAATATATCTTATACTTTCGATTCCATGCTCACTTTTTCCTTCTAAAATTACACCATACCCCATACGTTTATGGTAAAATTTAGTTGGCATATTATTTTATTGCGGAGGTGTAAATTTCCTATGTATATATTCATCGGCTTATCCCTCTTACTCATATTACTCATTTTTTTATTTGCAAAAAAGGTCGCCCCAAACTCATTCATGATGACTAGTTTTAAAGGAAATAGCTTTAGGACGTTTTCAATTAGCATTTTAATCGCTGCCACACTCTCACTTTCGTATGGAATATACCATGCAGCAACATATCAACCTAAATATTTAGATATTACATTACAAAATCAAAACTTTACTGTTTTCGGTAATGTTGGAGAGCTTGGATATTTTTCAGATGAGTTACTAAAAAAAGATAGAGAAGTTGAACTACATTTTGCCTCTTGGGAACCAATGCAATTAAATAATCCAGTAATAATAGTAAAGTATCCTTCAGGTAAACAGGAAACATGGAAACCGAACATAACATTACTTCCTGCCAATAAATTAAAAGAGAAACATGGTATAAAAGAGCTTTATCAATTCTCATCATATTCATTTAAAGAATCCGGTAACATAACATTAACAATTACCGAGAATAATACAACTAATAAAAAGGTCTCAATTCAAGTGAAATAAATAAAATGTCCCTCCAGCATAACGGAGGGACATTTTATCAATTTATTTATGTATTATTAATTTGACGGTTCATTTAATGTTGCAATTATTTCATTTGCAGTGTTCTTTCCATTTCCAATACACGCACCAATTCCAACACCGTAATAGGAAGCGCCAGCTAAGTATACATTCGGATAAAGATTCGTCATTTTTTCTTGTAATGTTTGAACCGCTTGATTATGTTCTAAATGATATTTCGGCATTAAATCTTTCCAATTCGTAACTTCAACTACTTCTGGTTCACCTTTTATTCCAAGGCTTTTTTCAATATCATATAAAGCTACTCGTACTAATTCTTCTTCACTATAATTTTTGATCGTTTCATATACTGGGTTTGTACTCTTATAAAACATTCTTACCAATAGCTTTTGTTTACCCGATGTATGTTTCCACTTCCGGCTTGTCCATGTACAAGCATCACAATGTAAATCACTGTTTTCCGTTACGATAAACCCTGTACCATCAGCTGGTAGTTGTTCATCTAGTATGTCAAAACCTAAGTAAATACTTATAAGAGATGCGTTTTTAAATGTATGAAACTGCTCGTTTAACTCGTTAGACTGTAATAAAGTTTGTGCGATATCATGCGGAGCTGCTAAAACAACATAATCAGCTTGGATTGACTCATGATTTGCAAAGGAAATTTCATAGCGATTACCTTTTTTACTTACAGCTGTCGTTACAACACCTTTTTTTATGACAGCCTCACTCAGCATTTCTTCTAAGCGATTTATAATTGTAGATAAGCCACTTTTAAATGATACAAACTTTTTATTTCCTACTGATTGAAATTGTTTTTTATTCTCTTCAAAACCTTTAATAATACTTCCATACTTATTTTTATAATCCAGTAAATACGGTAATGTAGATGCCATTGTAAGTTCATTCAAATTACCGGAATATACCCCTGAAAGCACAGGGGCAATTTGTCTTTCTACTAACTCTTTCCCTAAAAAGCTTTCTAAAAATACAGCAAGTGATGTGTCTTTTGTGAATTCTTTATTTTTCGTTATAAAATCTTTTAAAGCAACAATTTTCCCTTTCGTTGAGACTAGCGTACTGCTAAACAACGACTGGGCGCTCATCGGTATCCCAAATATAGTGTCAGAAGGAATTGGATGTAAAGTATGATCAGAATATATGTAAGAAATACCCGTTTCATTATATACCATTTCTTCTTCTAAATTTAAATCTTTTACAAGCGGCATAACATGTTCATTACGAGCAACGATAGAATCCGCTCCTGATTCCATAATAAAATCCTTTTCTTCTACACTATGGATTTTACCACCTAAATACTCTTCTTTTTCGACAAGGATTAAATTTAAATCGATATTATAATCCTTTTTTAATTTTTCTAAATAAAACATAGTAGAAAGTCCAGTTATACCTCCACCGATAACAACAACTGTTTTCATATGTGCTGCGCTCCTAACCGATACAATTAATAATTCCTTTATTATTATACCCAAAAGTCCTTATATCCGACTAGCAGCTTGATCATTCTGTAAAAAATTAGACAATATATACGAACATATTTATTTTTATACTCTTAATTAATAACTGTCCTGAATGTATATTTACTCAATAAAAAAGAACTATAACAGTTTCAAATCACGTCATAGTTCTTTCTATTTTACAAACATAAAATAATTAATCAATTTGTCTATTTCTTGACTCAGTGTCAGTACTTTTTCATGTTGAAATCCATAATCCGATACTAAATATAAAAGCTCTTCTTTTTTAACCTCAATTACTTTTTCTAATTTCGATACTTCCATGTTGTTTTATTTCTCTCCAATAATAAAAATGTATGTATTTTAGTATAGCCCACTTACATAATTAGTAAAAGTAAAACACGCATGTAAAATCTTACAAATTTTTAAATAATATACTATCAACAAATAAGTGACTCAAATTAAGTTTCTTCCGATTATCACATACCATTAAGAATTTATAATATAACAAAATTTTTCTAATGTTATATCTTTATATTCTGGGCCCTCTTTATATAATCAAAATAACTATATGAAAATTTAAAGACATGCCCTAAATCATACATGATATTGATTGCGTGAGAATAAGTAAGCATATGCCCAATTAAATCATGATGCGATTCCGCTCGATAAATAATATTAAATTTTGATAGTTCATTTAAAATGAAAAGTCCACCTTTTAAAATGCTTTTATTTTCCATTTTCTATCTCCCATAATAAAAATCACTATATTTTCACCCTAAAGATGGTGTCAATACAAATAAAATGTGATTTGATTCATCACTTTTATTCAAAAAGCGATGCTTCACATTTGGCGGGATACGTACAACATCCCCTTCTTCTAAGAAGTACTCTTTTCCTTCTAATTCCACAAACACTTCTCCTTTCATGACAACAGCAATTTCTTCCTTCTCTTCATGTGAATAGTGACTTTCTGTTGTATTTGCTTGTTTATTTAAATCCATCATTAACATTTCAATACGTGCTTTCATGAAATCCGGTGTTAACACATCATATACTATGTGATCGCTATTTTCCCGATATACTTTCTTTCTATCTTTCTTCTTAGAAATGAGTGAATCTGTATCAATATCGTTAATAAACAGCGTAAATAATGGTACATTTAATGCTTTCGCTATTAATTCCAAAACACTTAAAGAAGGATTGGCATGTCCTCTTTCAATTTGACTAATTAGTGATGTACTAATCCCTGCATACTCAGCGAATTCACGAATTGTCATATTATTTTTCTTACGATAACTTAAAACAGTTTGTCCAAGTCGATAGTGAATCAAAATAACTACTCCCTTTCGTCCATCATAATGTATGTTTCGTTCCCGTTGTGCTGACATATTAAACAAAGTCAAATAATACTTTCTTTCATCTTCTAGCCCTTATATACTTACCTTTGTACATTATATCGTAAATAGTTCATTATAATAAACAAACTATCGGAGGGATAGACTTTGAAATCATCTACTTTTTCATATTTCATCTTATTTTTCGGTGTATTCGCCTTATCAACTTCAGCGATTTTTGTAAAATTGGCCGATGCTCCTGCGGTAATTATTGCTTTTTACCGCTTATTATTTGCAGCAATCATGCTACTACCATTTCTAATATGTAATAAAAATAATCGAAACGAGCTAAAAACATTAACGAAAAAACAGTGGAGATTCGGTTTCATATCTGGGCTATTTTTAGCTGCACATTATGTATTATGGTTTGAATCATTACGATATACTTCTGTAGCAAGCTCGACAGTTATCGTAACGTTACAACCTTTATTCTCAATGATCGGTGGTTATTTTTTATTCAAGGAGAGGTTTACGAAAGGAGCGATTATTGGTTGCCTCATCGCTATTTCAGGAAGTATCGTCATTGGATGGCAAGATTTCCAAATTAGTGGAGAAGCTTTATACGGAGATATTTTAGCATTTATTGCAGCCGGAATAATTACTGCTTATTTTTTCATTAGCCAACACGTTCGTAAAGATTTATCACTTATTCCGTATTCGGTAATTAGTTATGGAAGTAGTGCCTGCTTTCTCGGTATATTTGCTTACATGCAGCAAGAATCTTTCTTCCATTACTCTACACAAACATGGTTGTCCTTCATAGGATTAGCTTTCATTGCAACGATTTTAGGACAAACGATTTTCAATTGGTTATTAAAATGGATGAGTACTACTGTAATTTCAATGAGTATTTTAGGAGAAACAATTGGCACTTGTGTACTAGCCTATTTTATTTTGAATGAGACCATTTCTCTACAACAAGCACTAGGAATTTCAATTATTTTCATTGGATTGGCATTATTTTTATTACAGCCGAAGCTTCCAAATCATAAATAACAATCCAAAAAGCATGACATTGACTTGTCATGCTTTTAACAATTAATTATGTACAAGTAAACCATCAGGTCTAAAACGACTCATCATAATTTCATTAATAAAATTTCCATGAGCCTTTAAATTCCCTACCTTTATCCCCTCTTCTACAAATCCGAATTTTTCATATAGTGCTTTTGCTTTCGGATTTGTTTCTAACACACCAAGTTCTACTCTCTCTAACATTAACCAATTATCAGCGAGATCAAGCATTTTTGTAAGAAGTGCTTTCCCAATACCTTTATTATGGTATTCGCTATCTACCCCGATAAATAAATCACCCGAATGAGATCTACGCCCCGGACTTTGGGTTAAACCAATGAAACCTACTACTTCTCCACCATACTCCGCAACGAATTCATATTGATTTGGTGCTAAGTTTCGAATTCTATTTTCCATAGCATCTACTCGCATGCTAGGTAAAAAAACCATGTAAGGTAAAACGTCATCCTGTATACATATACGATGAATTGCTCTAGCATCTTGTATTTCTACTGCTCTAACGTTAATCTCCATTTTTCTTCCCTCCATATAAACAACCTTATCTTCTTATAACCTATATTAAATCCCTTCTCATTCGCATTTCTTTATGTTATTTTTATATAACTATATTTATATTTCATTCAACTAACTAATTTCCCTTAATTAAGTTAGTTATTTACCCGGTTATACAACGCCAGCAAATCTTCTATTAAAATACCGTTTATTTTCATACCATTTACATCACAATTTTCTATTTCCATATTTTTAAGATTACTATTACTTATCATGCTACGTTCCAAATCGCATCTATTAAATGAAATAGGAGCCTTCTCTTCCCCAAGGTTTGTATCTTTAAATTGAACTCCACCTAAAGTCACCAAACTAAATTTACTGCCAGAAAGATTTAAATCTGTATATGAAGAACTTCTAAAATTAATATTTCTAAACTTTGATTGACTTACATTACAATTGCTCATGTTCATATTCATTACATTGCTACCAACAAATGAACTATTTTTTAAATTCACTTGGTAATACTCTGTATTTGCTAAGTTACAGTTTTCGTATTGACTATTTTTCATATCTTCATTTTTAACTACACTCTCTTTGTTTGAGCTTGTCTGTATTCTTTTCACGTAACAATACTCATCTTCAGATTTAAAAATTATTTCATAGCCCATTTTTTTATAAAAATGATGATTATTAATTTGTCTACTAGATGTTTCAAGATCCCAAATCCTTATGTTCGGATATTCCTCTTCCATTAATTTAATAACATGTGATCCAATTCCTTTTCCTTGATAAACAGGATCTATAAAAATACGATCAATTCGGCCGTATGACTTACCAGAGACCGTAACTATAATTCCCCCAATTATTTCTTTATCCATTATCACTTTGAAAGAATCCAGTTCTTCAATCGAATATTTCATCATTTCAACGGAAGAATATCCTGGCGGTTGAATGTTATAATCAATGACATCATCTTGGCCGTATAACCATTGTTTTGCTTCTTCATCAAATGTTCTTTTCATTATTTCCGTTAAATCTTCTGCATCTAAAATTGTAGCTTTTTCTATAGATATTATCGTCATTTTTGTTTTCTCCTTTATGCTTACAAACCAATAACTTTTGTTTTTAATACTTTTCCCATTATTACATAAGGAACATCATCTTTACTTGGATAAAATGGATCCAATATATTTACCCAATCTAATCTTTCATATAACGAACGTGCCTTTACATTGTTTATTTGTGTTGTTAATACACTCGTTCTATTTGAAATACCGTCTAATAATCTATTATGTAATTTCGTTCCAACACCTTCCTTTTGATATTTGGGTTGAACTGCTAACTCTACAAATTCAAAACAATCCTGTAACCATTCGTTTACTTGCTCTAGATGTAACGCTTCCCTCATTAATTGATTATAGTACTGTCCTTCTAATGAGCGATAACCATACGTAAAACCAACTACTTCATTTTCATCATTTATCGCTACTATACCTTTAAAATCTTCATATTCTATATGTCTTTTCACTCGCTCGATCATTTCATTGAAATTTGTTTTCTCAAATGCTTTACAATACAAATTTGCTATATTATGAATTAGGATCTCATCTCTTTCAATGCTTACGAATTTCACTTTAATTCCCCCTTATTAAAACATATAAAAACAAAGAAAATTAACACTAATCACTCTCTTTACTATTAAACTACAAATCACCCTATATTTTCCACAATTACTTAGTATTAATGAATAATAAAAAGAGACCATGCAATATAAACATGATCTCTTCTATTATTCATTTTCAATTGTATATACTTAAAAATTAGTTGTTATTTAAGCCACTCGTTGCAAGTATGACTTAACTCCTGCAAACCTTCTATAAATCGACTCGCATGATATCCATCACAAACCGCATGATGAACTTGCAATGAAACTGGTAGCATAACCTTATTTTCTTCATTAAAATATTTCCCACAAGTTATAATTGGTACTAGAAAATCAGCATCATTATTAATATTAAGATTAAATCCAGTAAAACTAGTCCAAGGTATGCTAGAAATCGGAAATACATTCGGCGGAATATTTTCTTTCGTGAAAAGACCATGAACATTAGCATAGCATCTCATATCTTCTTCATAGTTTTTATAGAAAATATGGAAATCACTATAATAATCCGTCCATATACTCGAAAAAGATTTATCATCTTTATGAAAAACTGTATAGCTGGGTATCATCTCCTCCCAATAGCCTAATACTCCTTCATCATTAAAACATGTTCGAAATTCTTTATGTTTATTTATTATTCTCGAAATTATATAAATAAAAGTCGGATAAAATTTAATTTCATTTTGACGTACTTTCTCTGTCAAAAGCGTAATATCAACATTTGCTGTCATACTAAACGTACATTTTAATTTTAAATAATGTTCAAAATACTGCTCTCTATTCCAATTTTCTCTATCAATTACATGAAACTTCATTTTATTAGCCTCCTGAAATTTTCTTTTTATTTTAGAAGGCTAATTTCCTTGCTTTCACCATAATTGTTCACTCCTAACCGTTTACATTTCACCATAATTGTTTATTTAATTATATAACATCTTTAAGAATCCATTCACATATTTCTGGAAATCCATCCACATACTATACATACATCAAATGAAATTTGGAGGATCCATAAATGAATAACAAAAATGTAAATAAAAAAGAAACTGTTACCGAAATCGCTACACCAATTCAAAATAATAACACTGTAAATCTTACTATCGAAGAACAAGCAATGAACGGCTTATATGGAATGCCAGAAACCGATATTGAAGATGTTGATCATGCTGCAACTGATGATCTGGCTTCAAAAAATTAATTACATTGAAAAAAGCCAAGGAAAATATCCTTGGCTTTCTCAACTATGCATCCACTTTTTGTATCTCTTCACTCTTTCTTGAAAGTTTCCCTGGCCAAAAAGCAAAACGGCCTAAAACAACTGTAATTGCCGGTACAAGTAATGGTCTTACAATAAATGTATCTAGTAATACACCGATTGCTGTTACAATACCAAATTGTACTAAAACTTGAATTGGTAACGTACCTAACACCGCAAAAGTTCCTGCTAAAATTAAACCTGCCGATGTAATGACACTACCTGTTTGTATAACGCCATTTTTTACTGCATCCAAGTGATTTTGTTTCTTTCTGTTTTTCCACATTTCTGAAACCATAAAGATATTATAATCTTCACCTAAAGCAACTAAAAATACGAATGCGTATAACGGTATTGCACCCTGAATAGCCGGTGCTCCCATACCGAAATGAAGTAATATCCATCCTGCTCCTAATGCCGAGAAGAATGATAAAACGACCGTTACAATTAAATAAATCATCGCAACAATTGATCGTAAGTAAACTAGTAACAATAAAGCTATAATACTAATCATTACTGGAATAATAACTGCTTCATCACGTTCTGTAATTTGCTTTGTATCATATAATGAAGCCGTTTCTCCACCAATCCATAGTTGATCTTCAGCATTACTAATCTCTGCATCTTTTAATACTTTTTCTACACTATTTTTCAATTTAGGGATTTGATCTAATGCTTCAATTGAGTATGGATTTTCAGCTAAAGAAACTTCATACATTTTAATTTGCTTATTTTCTTTACCCTCTTTTGGCTCTTTCACTGTTTTTACGAAAGAAAATTTCTCCAGTTCTTGTTTAACAGGAAGCTCTTTTCCTTTCGTATCAACAACAACTTTTACTGGCGCTAGTTCACCAGCTGAAAAATGATCACTAATTAACGTAAACCCTTCACGTGAAGGCATATCTTTTGGAAACGATTCTAATAAGTCATACGTATATTGAATACGTGGTACAAATGAAGCCAAACCACCTAATACAAAGACGGTGAGCATAATTATTGTCCACGGTCTTCGGACTACAACATCACCTAGTTTTTTGCTAAAGGTACCTTTTGACTTTTTAACTTTTACGACTTTCTTTTTCTTTCTTGCAAATTCCTCATTCATCGAAGTTGTTCTTGGTATAAATGGGAAGAATGCCGCTCTACCGAAAATTAATAAAAACGCTGGTAAAATTGTTAAAGCAGCAATTCCCATTATGAATACAGCAACACTAAATGGTACTGCGAATCGATGAAAGGCTCCATAATGAGCAAGTAATAACGTTCCTAATCCAAGTACGACAGTTAAGGCACTCATAATAATGGCCCCGCCAGATGCTTTAATCGCAAGTTGCAACGCTTTATATTTACTTTCTTCTTCTAATAAGTACTCTCTATATCTTGAAATTAAAAATAGACAATAGTCCGTTCCAGCGCCAAACAATAATACTGTCATGATTGATATCGCTTGGGCATCTACTTTAATCCATCCATGATCTGCTAAAAAACCGAGTGTAGGACTAATAATACCGTATGCAAAACCAACAACAAGTAAAGGTAAAATTGCTAAAATCGGTGAACGGTACAGTAAAATTAATAAAACTAATACGAGTAATACGGTAGCAACTAACAATTTTACATCCGCTTGACTAAATAAACTAACCGCATCCGTTTGAATACCTACAGGTCCAGATAGTCGAACATGTAAACCGGATTCACTAATTTTTCGTTTGAATGGATCTTCATCGACCTTACTATTCACTATGTTTCTTAAATCTTCAAGATTTCCTTTTAATATATCCGTCCCAGCAGATTTATTAAAAAATACTGGTGTAACAAATGATGTACCATCTTTTGATGCACTTTTTGATAATACTTGTTCCGGTATTGTATCAAATGGTGGTAACGTTGATTGTTCTTTTAAAGGACTATTCTTTAACTCTTTATAAACGTCCTGTATGAGCTTATAGTCATTTGACTGTAGTCCACCATCTCTATGCCATACTACTAACAACGGATTTCCTGCATTATTAGGAAATTCTTTTTTCATTACTGCTTCAGCTTGCTGCGACATAGCAGTTTCAGGTAAATTTTTCGGATTCGGTTCTTTCGTATTATTTACTTGTGGTAACGTAAATGAAAGTAATAATGTAATGAGGACCCAAACCGATAAAGTTATCCATTGTGTATTTTTCCCTGCTACAAGCCTCCCTAACATATGTAACGGGTGCTTTTTCATAAAAAAACCCACCTTCCTTTTTCCCTCCATTATTAATTATATATACTGGTCGGTTAATTAATCAAGAATGAATAAAAATTTGTGTTATAATTATCTTAACAATACATGTCAGGAGCGAATGAATTTGGAACAAAAACAACGTCCTCTTGGAAGGCCTCGTCAAAATAAAAATACAAAATCTACAAAAGAACTAATTTTAGAAGTTGCAACTCGATTATTTCTTACTCAAAATTATCAAGTAGTTTCCATGGATGAGGTCGCGAAAGAATGCGGTGTTACGAAAGCAACCGTCTACTATTATTATTCAACAAAAGCCGATTTATTTACCGCTACTATGATTCAAATGATGTTGCGTATACGAGAAAATATGTCTCAAATACTCTCTACAAATAAGACTTTAGAAGAAAGATTATTGGACTTCGCTAAAGTCTATTTACATGCAACGATGGATATTGATATGAAAAATTTTATGAAAGATGCAAAACTATCGTTATCTGAAGAGCAATTGAAAGAATTAAAAGAGGCTGAAGACAGCATGTATGAAGTATTAGAAAAAGTAATCGAGAATGTAATGCAGATTGGAGAAATCCCGAAAAGAAACGCTGAATTTGCCGCTCATGCTTTCGTATCTTTATTATCAATCGGGAATTTTAAAGATGAAAATCACAATCCTATTCTTCCAAATATAGATGAATTAGCACAAGAAATCGTTTCTTTTTATTGGAACGGGTTAAATCATTAATATGAAATATATCCACTCTAATAAAAGAGCATGTTTGAAGTAATTTTAAACATGCTCTTTTATTATTTATTAAGAGTTCAATTTATAAAATAGTAATTAAATTATTTTTTTAACATCGTTTAATGTGTTTTGTCATCCCAATCGAGAATGCTTCAAATCCGATAGCTTCATAGTAAGATTGCAATTTTTCTACACACATAAGTTGCGGAATAACCTTATGTTGTTCACAATGCTGGATTAATCGTTTCATTATTTCTTTCCCGATGCCACTAGACTGATATTTTGGCAATACACCCACTCCACAAATAATGCCTGTTATGACTCCATCTGATATGACACGCCCCATCCCTACTAACCTCTTATCATCAAAAACATAAATTGCATACCAACTTTGTTTACACATTCGTTCTAACTCGTTAACCGTTAATTTAAGAGAGTTCCATCCTAAAGATTCATATAAAGCTAATAATCCATTGAAGTCTGTTGGGTGTTCAATTGTGTAGCTTATACTATTATTCATGTGAATACTCCTTATTCTCTCGTTTGTTTGTATTTCGTAAAATTACCCTTAATATGAAATTAACTTAAACAAACTTCCATATAAACGATATAATTCCTTCTCAACATATAATAAAAAGAAGTTAACCTCACCACAGTTAACTTCTTTTATATAAAACTACCATTATATTATCAACCAAAAATCATACAGCTACATACGATAAGAACAAACAAAACTAATAAACCATTTGAGAAATAACCCATACAATACTACCCCTTTATTAAATTATGTAATAGATTTTATCATAAAATGATTTACAACATAATAACTGAAAAAGACATTATATTCATTAGTTATATATGTTTAGTAATATTTTATTTCCAATCATATTCTCCTTTCCTAAAATAACTACTCAAACACATCGACTTCAGTCCACATAAATTCAAAAACGACAAATTAGTAAATAAAAATTTACCATATTAAATAAAATTAATTGATTTATAGTTAAATTAGTAATAAAATAATTACTAAATTCATAAAGGAAGAGAAAACAATGGCCCATAACGAATTATTAAACGAATACATGAATTTATTATTAAATATGTCCGGTACTTTTAAATTACTATCGGAGAAATCCTCTGAGTTTACACATTTAGAGCAACACGTAGTGGAGTATATCGTCCAGCAAAAAGTACCTGTAAATTTAAAAATGATTGCTAGTTACTTAAACATCCCTAAGCAACAATTAAGTGTAACAGTACGTAACTTAGAACTAAACGGATATATTGTAAAAAAGCAAGATACGGTAGACAAAAGAGCTGTATTAATTTCTTTGACAGAAAAAGCTGAAAAGGTGCACTATGAGAGGTGGAAACAAATTTATAATAATTTCACAGTTAATCTCGATACATTATCTGAAGAAGATCAACGGGATTTAACTTACGGATTGTATAAAACAAATAAAATGCTTTCAAAAATGTTAAATAACGACTAATTATATTGTTTATTATTAAACGGAGGATGTTTCATGGTTAAAGAATTAGATTTACAATCAGTACAAGGTACTATGCTTATTCCGCTATGGGGGCGAGCATATGGCAGTAAGAACAATAAGGATATTTTAGATGATACAGAAGCTATTCGGATTATTAAAGAATGTGATTTTAACTTCTCAGCAATAGCAAATACCTTTGGTGAATACGGGTGTATCACATACATTACCCGTGCACGAAAAATAGACGATACTATAAAAAGATTTATAACAAAACATCCGAATGCTACTATTGTAAATATCGGTTCTGGACTAGACACTACTTTTTCAAGAATTGATAACGGTACAATACACTGGTATAACCTTGATTTACCCAATGCAATCTCTTTTCGAAAAACGTTAATTGAAGATACACCGAGAAATATTAGCATTTCTAAATCATTTTTTGATACTTCTTGGTTTGACGATATAAAATATAATCCGAACGATGGTATTCTTTTTATATCAGCAGGTGTGTTTTATTACTTTAAAGAAGAAGATTTAAAAGAAATCATAGTCGCTATGTCAAACCGGTTTCCTGGAGGAGAATTATATTTTGATGCTGAATCAAAATTCGCACTGAAACTTTCGAATTCTACTGTAAAAAAATCTGGTAATAACGGCGCTATGATGTATTTTTACGTAAACAATCCAAAGACAATAGAAAAATGGTCATCTAACATAAAAGTGTTGAACTGTTCCCCGTTCTTTAAAGGTATACCTACAAATAAAGATTGGGATGGAAGCACACGTATAATGATGAGAATTGTAAACTTAATAAAGATGTTGAAATTTGTTCATTTGCGGTTCGAAAAATAATAAATAAAGAAGACCCTAATAAATTTTAATTTAGGTCATAGATGTTAAACTTAATACAATCAAAAGCAGGAACATATTTGATATGTACAAAATGTTCCTGCCTTTTGATTATGGGGACCGGTTCATAACCATCTAGCTAAGACTTTGAAATACTTCAAAATCAAAAATTTCATCACACCACAATTTCCTATGAGAATTCAGTGCATTTTTTCAAAACAATCTATACTATGAAAGAAATAGAATAAGCTGCCCATATGGACAGCTTGTTTACATAATTATCGAAAGTGGTAGTTACTTATAAGCTGATTGTAATTGGATAAAAAATAAAAATGGATTCCATTAGAACTTCTTCTCATAAGCAAAAGAAGCCCTTCTTCTAACATATTCATGTTCATCAACTAAAAATTTCTCAAGGATCCTTTGTATTTCTGCGGTTGTTTCATCCAATTCTCCTAGACCGTATGCAATCTGCCATCTTGCATCTTGGTCTGGAAAGGATACAGTATGTTTTGCTAACGAAACCAATTGATTTGGGAAGTTAATTAAATGATAAAGAATTATTTCACACTCATTATCTCTCGCTAAAATATAAAGGAACTCATTAAGTAAATCTTCATTCCATTGTTTAACAGGTATCTCTTGTATTAATTGTTCTGCTGCTTTATTAATCTTATCCCAATGAAGGTAATCAGTTTCCCATTCCCCATAGGAAGTATCGGCTGTATTAGCCCATAATTTAAAACTTTTTATTTCGTTCAGCAATTGAATCATAATTTTATTTTCCAATAGAAATCCTCCCTAAACTATGTATATTCCATTCACTTCAAGTTAACATAACGTCACATTATCGGTAGCAAAAAAAGGAGAAACCCCACTCTCACAAGGGAACCTCCTTTTTTGTTCTATGGATCTATGCGTTTTTTATACAGTCCTATACTGATGCGGTTTTAGGATTCTTTTTTGTTATTGGATTAACCGAAAAACTGTATAAAATTTCGTATGCTCTTAGCGTAGGGATTTTCCGAAATGCTAGCGATCCCCTATAGTTTCTTAATAAAAGCTTCCACTCTATTAACTTGGTTTGATCTTAACATCCTCCTATCGTTCCAAAAACTCAATAAGCGTTTCACATACTTTATCCGTCTCCTCGATATCTGGAAAATGCGCACTATTTTCAAATATAACAAGTTTACTATTTTTCAATTTTCTCGTTATTCTATTACTCATTCCTACACCCGTGTTATAGTCATGCGCCCCGACTATGACACACGTATCAATTTCTAAATCTTTAATGCGCTCAATAAGCGGTAAAGGTGATTTTGTTTCAAAAATAACTTTACTCATCTTCCCTGTATTATTTAACTGACTTTCCTCCCAAAGACTTCGATTTAACTTTGCAAATTCTTCACCTTTAAACAATAGTCGATCTACAGTTTCTTTATCAACTATATTCCACACTTGATTATATCTTTCTTTTAAAGGAATTTCTGACTTGCTTATTATCGATATTTGTTCTTTCATTTCCCCTTTCGTTACTTGTAGAAAACCTTCTATCTGCACAGTATACATATCATTAAAATCATCTAACAATGGTGCTTGTAATACCATTTTTGCGACCTTTTTCGGATATTTCAAAGCATACTCTAAACAAAGCTGTCCACCAAAAGAATATCCTAACAAATTTATCTTCTCTACATTTAATTGCTTTCTTAATTCCTCTAAATCTTCAACTAGAGTATTGATTGAGTACTCACCATCATCTTGTGGTGCCTCACTTCGTCCACATCCTCTTTGTTCGTAATAAACTACAGTCATATATCCTTCTAACCTCAACCCAAGTGTTCTTTCGAATACATAATGATTACCACCTGGACCACCATGTACAATAATAAGAGGAACTGTATTATGAGCTCTCCCTGCAACTTTACACCAATGCAAAATCTCATTGATTTTCAAATAGTGTACACCATCTTGCAACATATACTGAATCACTTATCTTCTCTCCTTATCGCTCATTTACTGCTACTTAAATGTACATATTCTAATTATTAGCATTTTCTCCTTTATTTTTCCGCCTCTAATCTCTTTCCTATTCTGATTCGAAAATTACTAAAACAACAAAAATAAACTTCACATCCATATGAAAATAACTAGGAATTAACAAAAAAACACAACTCAAAATATTTGAGTTGTGCAGATTGTTAAACTACGAGTGACTGGAAATTCTTTTGAAGGTGATGGGAACCTTTTACCGAAAGAAGATGGTATTCCTTTCTCTCAAAAAATTGAACAAGCTAGAGAGTATTGGAAAGGAAATATTAGAAATGAACTTCCTGAGCTACTGATTAATGGCGAAATTGAAGTGGTGGACATTATTGATGATTTTTCAACTGCCAATATGCTATAAACCATATACAAAAAAGTATTGAATTAACCTTCAATACTTTTTTGTATATTCTAATTGAATTATTATTACCTTTTAACCATTTCATAACCATTTACAAAATACTCTATCGTTTCTAACTCATCTTCATTTAATTCTCTATCTATTTCTTGTTTATACGCTGCCTTTATCTTCTCTCTATCACCTTTAAAAGTCTCTGTATAGGTTCCTACTGTTTTCAATAAATGAATTTCTTGTAAAAATTCAGCCCGATTTATAGCCGTCCCATGAGAAAGAATATATGTCTCAGCATCAAATCCCTCTAATTCTTCAATTAACTTAAATGTTCGTTTCGTCGTATAGTTCCTCTTTGCCGAAAAAATATCTGCATATATACAGTCTCCTAAAAACAATATCTTTTCTTCTTTAATATACATAACAACAGAGTCATGTGCATGATCTCCTCCAACATGTTTTAACACACATGTCACTTCACCAAGATCTAATTCAAGCTGATTCTGGAACGTTACGGTCGGAGGAATAATTTTAATGTTTCTTGGTTTTTCACTAAACTCTTTTTTGATACAATCCGCACAAAATTCAATTTCAGTACCTTCTTTTACTCGTGCGTCTAGAGCTGCATCTGTCCATTCATAAGAAACTAATGTATTCATCTCTTTTTTTGTTTCAGAATACGCAATAGATAATGCATCTTGCAGTACAGGCAATCCAAAAATATGATCCCAGTGCCAATGGGTTAACGCCACAAAATCAGGACTTGATACATTCTGTTCTTTTAACATTTCTAAAAATAATTGTGCATGTGCTTCTGAATTCCCTGCATCAATCATTAAAGTTTTCTCTTTTCCAACGACCATTCCTAATATAGGTCTATCCGTTTCAGAAACAGGTGTCATATACCAAAATGAGTTTCCTATTTTTTTAATTTGTTGCATAACTAATCCCTCCATTTACTACTACTCTCTTCAATTTAATATGTAAATTATAATAAATTTACAGTTTTTTCTCTATAATTAGTCATAATAATTTGGACTAATCTAACTTTCCCTCTCGTAAGCTAAAAATAAGGGTATAGAATCGGAGTGTGATACTATGGAACGATTATGGATTCCAATGATTGTTACGTTTTTTTCATTCGGGGGATTACTATTAGGAGGGGCAGTTGGAGTAGCAACACGCCAACTAATTGAAGAAAAAATGCATCGTTTATACGCATTATGTGGTGGGATTTTGTTTGGACTTTTATCACTTGAAATTATTCCTGAAACATTTTCAGGCTATGAAATAATTGGTCCTATACTTGGTATAGCTATCGGTATTTTAGTTATGAGCTTATTAGATAACTATTTTCATCATCCAATGATACATAAAAAAGATCAACAAGCATGGCAAACTTTCCTTTTTCTCTCTTTCGCTATATTCATTCACAATATGCCAAGTGGATTCGCCTTAGGCACAGCTTTTATTAGTCATGCCGAATCTGCCATTCCCTTTTTAATAGCAATTGTTATTCATCATATTCCAGAAGGATTAGCTTTAATAATCCCCTTTCTCTTTACAAAGCATAAATATATTTCCTTTTTATTAACAACTTTATTACTCTCTCTTATTCTCGGTACCGGTACGGTTTTTGGCATTTTGATGGAAGGAAAAGCTCTTCACCTGCAAGGGCTCATTATGGGAAGTGCTATCGGTTCACTTGGCTATGTCACAATTCATGAAATGCTTTGGAAAGCTAAAAAACAGCTCTCTTTCCTTACGTTTTTAACATGGGCAACTAGTGGTTTATTACTAATAACAGTATTTACACTATTCGCTGGTCATCATTAAAGCTAAAATTTTTTTCATTTGTATATTTTTCCTTTTTCTCCAAAACATAATGTTATCTACCTATTATAAGGAGGAACCATTATGTTTGAGAAAACAGCTGGTGAAGCATTAGTTGATTTATTAATTGACTGGGGAGTAGAACACATATACGGTATGCCTGGGGATTCCATCAATTCTATAATTGAAGCTTTAAGAAAAAAACAAGACAAAATTAAATTCATCCAAGTTCGCCACGAAGAAGCTGGCGCATTAGCAGCGGCTGCCTATGCGAAATTAACAGGAAAACTAGGCGTATGTATGGCTATTGCAGGACCAGGTGCAATCCATTTACTCAATGGTTTATATGATGCCAAACTCGATAAAGCCCCTGTACTAGCAATTTCAGGACAAGTAGAAAGCGATTTGCTCGGAACAGATTTTTTCCAAGAAGTAAACTTGGAAAGAATGTTTGATGATGTTGCGGTTTATAACCAGCGCATTATGTCAGCAGAACAGTTACCTGCTGTAGTGAACCAAGCCATTCGAATGGCTTATACGAAAAAAGGTGTGTCCGTTCTTACTATTCCAGATGATGTGCCGAAATTTGAAGTGAAAAATGGTGCTCGTGTTACAAACACTTCTTTTACATTGCCTGAGCTATTTCCTCAAAAAGAAGATTTATCTGCCGCGAAACTCGCAATAAATGAAGCGACAAAGCCTGTTATTTTAGCTGGAAAAGGCGCAAAACATGCGAGAGAGTCTTTACTTGCATTTGCAGAACACATTGGCGCTCCAATCGTTCTTACCTTACCAGCTAAAGGAATTATTCCTGATGAACACCCTCTTTGTATCGGTGGATTAGGATTAATTGGAACGAAACCTTCTTATGAAGCAATGAAACATGCGGATACTTTAATTATGGTTGGTACTTCTTATCCATTTACTGGTTTCTTACCCGAAAAGGCAAAAACAATTCATATCGATACAGATCCTGCCCAAATCGGAAAGCGTTATGTGACAGATATCGGCTTAGCTGGTGATGCTGATAAAACATTAAAATGGTTAGTTGCAAATGTTGAAAAACATGAAGACCATACTTTCTTAGAACACCATCAAGAAATGATGAAAAAGTGGGAAGAAAAATTACACAATCAAGAAGAAGACTCATCCACTCCAATTAAACCACAGCGAGTTATGCATGCCTTACAGCAAGTGGCAGAAGATGATGCAATCCTTTCAGTCGATGTTGGCAATGTAACAGTATGGACAGCAAGACATTTCCGTATGACAAACCAACAATTTATCATTTCTAGCTGGCTTGCAACACTTGGTTGTGGTTTACCTGGTGCCCTCGCTGGGAAAATTGCGTTCCCGGATAAACAAGTGTTTGCAGTTTGTGGTGATGGTGGGTTTGGAATGACAATGAACGACTTTGTAACAGCTGTTAAATATAAGCTACCAATCGTTGTTGTCGTATTGAACAACAATAAAATTGCTATGATTAAATTCGAGCAAGAGGTTATGGGTAATATAGAATTCGGCACAGATTTAACAAACCCTGATTTTGCAAAATACGCAGAAGCTTGTGGTGGTATTGGATACCGTGTTGAGAATTTAGATGAACTACTTCCTGCTTTCGAAAGTGCAGTAAAACAAAACAGACCGTGTATTATTGATGTAGTTGTAGATGTAAATGAAGCACCAATGCCAGCAAAAATCACATTTGGTCAAGCAGCTGGTTATACGAAACATATGATAAAAGAATTATTTGAAGAAGGTAAAATTGATTTACCTCCCCTTTAAACAAAATAAGATAGCTGAAAACAAATTGTCTTCAGCTATCTTATTTTATTTTTGTACCTCTCTATAAAAAGAAATATTATTCACATTAGACTGTATTTTCTTATCTACTTTCACTTCTTTATTTTCCCTCTTTGGCCTTTTCACATTTCCTAGCTTAACTGCCTCTTGCATACTATTACTAATATCACGAATGATTTTTGAGTATTCACATTAATATTATCTACTTAATTAAGTCTTTTTTTCAAGTGACATATCAGCGATATTTTATATCTATTTCGTATATGTGTTAGCAAGCTCGTTTGCAAACTTGTTAGCGCTTTTTTATAAAATTTGTATAATGCTTTAAAAAGTATGAATCCGTTTTAATCAATCTTTTTCAAAATGGATTCCTTTTGTCTCTTATCAATATTCATATGTTACAATAGTACCAGTAGTATCAGTAAAACCATTAAAACAATTAGAGCAACCACCACAACCGCCACAGCCGCC
The DNA here is from genome assembly GCF_050279585.1 of Bacillus sp. NPDC094064. Classification (NCBI taxonomy): domain Bacteria; kingdom Bacillati; phylum Bacillota; class Bacilli; order Caryophanales; family Bacillaceae; genus Bacillus; species Bacillus sp. NPDC094064. Next base: position 69,650 of record NZ_JBNNUI010000013.1, on the reverse strand, counting down.
ACAGCCGCCACAACTAAAGCAACCGAAGCAACCAAAACAACGGAATCCACCACAACGAAATCCACCACCACCACAACGACCACAACCGCCACAGCGACGAGCAGCATCTTCTATATAGTAATATGGATATTGATTTTGCTGGTCCCAATACACAATATTTCCAGAATGGTAATCATTCAGGCTTAACGTTTGTAGTTCTTGTTGAAACTTATTCATTTTCATAACCTCCATTTATTAACTACGACCCCATAGATGCTTTCCTATATTTCTGTCTGTTAAATCTAAGTAGAAATAGCGCTATAAACTAAGTTCAATACGTACACCAACAAAATATGACCTATCACTAGATGATGCACCTTGTTCATATACCCATTTTTAGTTTTTTTACTATGGGTTCATTTTTATAAATGGAAATTATAATTTCCCTGGTGCACTTGCTGGAAAAATTGCTTTTCCGTATAAACAAGTATTTGCAGTTTTACCTCCCCTTTAAAATATAAAAAAGGTAGCTGAAAACTTATTATTTTCAGCTACCTTCCTCTATTTTGATACCTCTCTATGAAATGAAAAACCGTTCACGGTAGGCTGCGATTGTTTCTCTACTTTCACTTCTTTATCCTTCTTCTTTGGCATTCTTACGTTTCCTAGTTTTATCGCATCTTGCATACTATTACTAATCAGATTTCCCGACAATATTGTCATACTATAGAAAGCGATTGGTATTAATACAATCCATGTGTGTGTAGTTAAGTGACGGAAGTTTTGGCCAATTAATCCTGTCCATTCTTTTGTTACACTATCTGGATCTAATCCAAACATTATCGTTCCTCCGAAAAACAACTTAAGTAAACCAAGATGCATAAGAAGTAATAGCACACTTACAAATTGTTGAGCTACTAATAAAAGAAAAGATGGTAACATATGTGGCCATACATGGTGCTTCAGTCTCTGCCACTTACTTCCTCCAAGCACTGTTGCCGCTAACATAAATTCTTCTTTCTTAATACGCTTCACTTCTTGCGCTACATACAACATAACTGTCGGTACTGCAAGACATGTAAGAACTAAAATTTGAAATGCAACTCGCAAATGAAACGGAGCAGCTGCCTCCCCACTGTCGAACATTAAAACTTCCTTTAATATAAAATAGGAAATCATAATCATCGGTACAATACTAAAGGGATCAAAAAAGGATGAAATAACTGGAAATGAGCGTTTACTGTACATACCAAGTAATAAGCCAATAGCTCCGCCAATTACTACACGTAAAACTGCGATAACGATACTCGCTCCTACGGTCCATTTTGCCCCTTCTATTATTAATTGAAAAAGATCGCGTCCTTTCACATCAGTTCCGAACCAAAATTTACTAGATGGTGAAAATGGAGCAGCCTCTAATTCTCCCTTCTCGTTATACATCATCGTTATTTCACGAATATTCCCATCAAAAAACACCGTATTTCCAATACTAACAATCATTAATACACTCAAAAAAGTAACACCTATCCAAAATCTAACATCCCTTTTTACAACTTGCCACATGTTACACACGCTCCTTTATAACATTTTGCAGCAGCGTATGTAATATACGAAATAGTATAAAAAGCGGTACGTATAATATAACTAAACTCACTGTAAATATTTCTAATTTAGAATTTTCTTTTACAAAAACAAACATGCCGTACGTATTAAATAGCCATTCAATAATATATAAATTTGATAACATAAATAAAATATTTGTTTTTGCATAATAGACTGTTGTTAACAAGACATTTCTTGAAATATGATGCGTCAAAATATATCTTAAACTTAATCCTTTACTCTTGGCAAATATACTATAATCTTTCTCTAATTCTTCTCTAAAACGTAATAATAGTAGCTTAATAAATAATAATGTTGTAGGTATAGCAAGGCATATTATTGGTAACATGCGCACTTTTTCCTCACCCAATCCCGCATGTTTCACCGGCATAAATCCTGTTTTTTGAAAGATAATTACAACTAGAAGCTGAGATAGTAAAATTAATAAAATATCTGGAATACTTTCAAGCGCTACAAAAACTCCATTCCATATTCGTTGCTTTGATTGCGAGCGTTGTAATACCCACACGACGATAAAATATGCAATAAGTAAAGATAGTATAAATGCGGAAAGGAACACAAACATTGTCTCTACATAATGAATCCATATTTGTGGAAATAACTTTCTTGAATTCCGAAATCCATAAGTAATTTCACCCGGTTGAAGTAACTTCTCTCCAAGAAACACAACTGTGTTCCAAAAACCGATTAAATCAATTTGCAGTCCTTTAAATAAACGTGGTAGCGCCCCTAAAAAAAGAATACAAATAAATGCGGCAAACAATTGTAAACATGTAACCCCACACCACTTACCAATTCGAATAAACATAACAATTACCCCTTTTATTTAAATGAATATTCAGAAATAAATACCATGTATTGTGCCTATACCTTGTAATGAAATCACCCCTCTCTCGACAAAACGTTGCGATTCCCGTCATTTCTCGGAGCTGTATTATATTTTTCGACTTTTATCCAACATTTTCCTTCTCAATTCATTACATACTAGAAAAGAGCCCTTGTTTTCAAAACAAGGGCTTTTTTCTTAAACTATTTTGCTACCTCTTCTTTCGGCATTACCATACCTTTATACAATTGAACCGTTATCCAGTAATAAATAAAGTAAATGACCAAGAAGATCCCTATCGGCACCCATACTTTCACAAATGGGTCAACTAATATAAAGCTGAATAAGTTAAGCCCTACTAACACGTGGGAAATACCAATAATCGCTGGGAAGATAAATAAATATGAAATTTCTTTATATATACTTTTCGTTAACATACTGCGTCTCACACCGATTTTTCGTAACATTTCATAGCGGCGTACGTCACGTGAAGCACCTGTTAATATTTTGAACATAAGGGAACTTGCCATCATTGCTAAAAAGGCAATTCCGAGGAAAAATCCCATAAACATTGTTCCGCTCATGAAACTGTTCATGAACTGATAAATTGTCATTTTCGTATATAGTTCTACTTTTGCACCTATTGTTTTTTCAATTAATTCTTTTTGTCTCTTATCTATGTCGAGCAACAATGGTTTATATTTTTTCATATCGTCTACTCTTACTAGTATTACACTATGTTCTGTTCCTTGAACTGCCTTATAATGCTCCTCATCAGCAATTCTTACAGGTTTTCCGTTAAATTGATTATGTGTAATTTGTATTTCTCTTACAACTGCATCTTCCCAATCTTTTGGCATGCGAGGAAGCTTATTCGCTGCTTCGGGAGCGTCCAAAGCAGAATAGACAGGTTCAGTTAAAGGTTCAGCCACACGTTTACGTGCAGGCTCTTTTAAAGTTTTTGTATCAAAATGATCGGAAACAAGTGGCGGTTTTGCAGTTAAGTCGTTACGTAAGTAATACACCGCTTCTCCATCTACTTTATACTTATACTTGCTTTCTTCAACAATTTCCATTTCTTTTAATGCTGCTCTATCTTGTTCATTTGGATCATGAATGACAACATCATAAACACGTGAGAAGTCTGTCATAATACCTACATTTTTTTGAAATGCCATACCTGCTGTCATTGCACCTGCACCTAATGCAATTAGCATCGCTACAGTGCCTAATACTCTCGATAAACTATTTACTCGAAAGCGTAGCTGTGCATATGTAAAACTATTTAAGCCCGTTTCATTTCGTTTTTTATTTCCTTTAATTTTCATCACAAAAAATGGGAGCAATGAACTGAAAATAAAATACGTTCCAAGTGTCGTAACGATTGTCGCTATTATAAAACCGACTTCCGCAAATAATTTTATATTCACCATAAAATAGTACCCTGTACTTACTAGTAACATACCAAATACTGTCATTATAATAATGCGAGTTTTACTTTTCTTCACTTCATCTAATGTTTCATCTTCACGAATTAACTCTAGTTCTGTTTTACGTAATAAACGGATGCTATTCATTAAACCAGTAATAAAAAATAGTATTAAGAAGAATATAGCTGTAACTATAATCGCTGGTGTATATACAGATGAATAACTACCTTTTGCTGAAATTTCCATGCCATTTATTAAAAAGTTTCCTGCTACACTTGCTAGTAACATTCCTACTAAAATACCGATAATAATACTAACAATACCCATACCGAATGTTTCAATAAATAATAGCTGTGCTACTTTTTTCTTTTTTGCTCCAAGCATCATGTACATACCTAGTTCTTTTCTTCTTAATGTGAGCAAGAAAGAGTTGGCATATATAATATAAAATACCGTAATGAAAGATAATAGTATTGCACCAACCCAGAAGACGAGTCTAATACTACTAATCAGACTATTATCTTTCGTAAATTCACTATTCATCGCCATCGTTTGGAACATATAAAAAATACTAATACTAATAACGAGACCAATAAGTAAAACCATGTAATCTTTTAACATCTTTTTCATACTATGACGTGATAATTTGAATAACATAGTTCCGCCCCCTACTTAGACTCAGCAGCTGAGCCCATATGAGCAAGCACACCTAAAATGTCTTGATAGAAATTTTCTCGTGTTCCTTGACGATGTAACTCTTTATATAGAAGACCGTCTTGAATAAATAAAATACGTTCACAATAACTCGCACTAAAAGCATCGTGTGTAACCATTAAAATACTTACATTGTGATTTTCATGTAAATCTTGCATCGCTTCTAATAAACTTTTTGCGTTTTTACTATCAAGCGCTCCTGTCGGTTCATCTGCTAATACGATTGCTGGATTATGTACTAAAGCTCGTGCTGCCGCTGTTCTTTGCTTTTGACCGCCAGAAACAGCGGACGGATATTTCGTTAAAATTTCAGTAATCCCTAATTTATTTGCAACTTCATTGACCTTTCCAGTAATCTCACTTGATGGTACTCCTTGCAAAGAAAGTGGTAAAGCGATGTTTTCATAAATTGATAAATTTTCTAGTAAGTTAAAATCTTGAAAAATGAATCCTAATTTTTGAGATCGAAAATCTGATAATGCATTACCTTTCATAGAAGTAATATTTATGCCAGCTATCGTCACACTACCACCAGTCGCTTGATCAAGTGTACTAATCACATTAAGTAATGTCGTTTTTCCAGATCCAGAAGGACCCATAATCCCTACAAACTCCCCTTCTTTAATACTTAATGAAACACCCCTTAATGCTTTCGACTGATTTTCATTTCTTTTCCCATACGTTTTTTCTACACTTTCTACAGTTACTACATTTGTTGACATCACTTTCACTCCATCCCTTTTGTATAGTATAAATTTCTCATATATTTCTTATCTTTTTCTCATGTAAATCCTTAAGAATTTTTTAACTTTTCAAATATAAAGAGTTACATAAGTACCATGAACCTATCTCCTACTTCATATTCTCACTTTTCTAAAACTCGTTCATTCGATTTCCCTTACATTTACCTTACAATTTTGTAAGGTAGAAAAGAAAACACACCACTTGGAAATAAACCGCAAAATCGGGACACAGATTAAAACACTCAAACAATCTGCTCCAATTCACTTAACTCTTTTGCCCCATTCCCAAAAAGATATTGTTTTCCTACAAATAATTGAAAACAATACGTTTGATCTGTACGATACCATTTCATCCATATCTTAATTTGAGAAACATTTTAATTCGGAGTAAATGTCCCTCGATTACTATTGGCTTTAGTTGTAATATCCTTAACCGTAATGGAGTCCATCCCTTTTTCATGTATTAATTCAGTTCGTGCATCACGTATTGCTTCTTTAGTACGAGCTATACGTAAATCAGTATATGCTTTTGCCAATTTTTCCCCTCCTAAATTTTTTTAGACATATTTTTATAAGGTGTTCAGAATACAACAGATCAGCTATTTCTGTTTATTGAACGCATGCGATACACAAACTATAATAATAAATATAAATAACCGACACTATGTTGGTTAAAAAATAGGAGGTATAAAAATGAAAAACCAAGTATCACTAGTAGTCGAACATGAATTGAATGACGTAACACCAGAAATGATTGACTGGTGGTGGGATAATATTGATAACTCTGAACGATATAAACTATGGCACCCAGAAGAGCATGTTGATTTTAAGTGGTTAGTTGACCCTAAAGTACATGGACACGTAGGAGCCATATCAGCTTCGATTGAATCTGCGGGGGATGGACTAGAATTCCCACTAAGAATTAGATGGGAAGACCCTAAAGATTGTCCTATAAATACCCATTACAGCCATGTTTTAATGGGTTCATGTTTAGATGATGATGACGATGTAATTTCACAAGTAATACATCAATACGAAAAATCCGAAAACGGTACAGTAATGACTTCTACATTCATTTTCCCGAAAGGATTACCACCATTTATTAATCTAAGTGGTTTATATAAACACAATGTAGAAGAAATGAGTCAGTTCAGTAAATTTTTACCGCAACTTTTTGAAGAAAATCTGTAAGACAACTTAACAGCTTTACTTGTAATAAGTGACTAACTAGAAAACAAATTGGCCTCCAATGTTTTAGATACGTCTAAAATACTGGAGGCCATTCAATATCGAATCAATCCATTTCCACTTCCACTTTACTTCTTCTCGGTAACATACTCTTCCCTTCAAATGAAAAACACCTCCATTGAAATTACATACTTAGTATGCCAATTCAGGAGATGTTTTTTCATGTACCACTATTCGAGTTTACTTCATTAAAATGGTGTATTTTCTAATCAATTTTTATTTTCTATTCTTTATTTCCTCTTCAATACTTGCCGCAAATATATTTAACGAAACACCTTCCGACTTCTCTTCTCCATATTTCCGTACATTTACAGCTTTGCTTTCCATTTCTTTATCACCAATAACGAGAACATACGGTACTTTTTGCATTTGTGCTTCTCTTATTTTATATCCTAATTTTTCATCTCGCATATCTTGCTCAACACGAATACCAGCTTGCGCTAATTTATTTACCACTTCATTTGCATATTGTTCATGTACTGCATTTGAAACTGGAATTACTTTTACTTGAACTGGTGCCACCCATGCCGGGAACGCGCCTCCAAAGTGCTCAATTAATATTGCTAAGAAACGATCTAAGGATCCTAAAACTGCTCGGTGAATGACAACTGGTCTTTTCTTTTCATTCTTCTCATCTATATAATTCAAATCAAATTTCTCTGGCATTTGGAAATCAAGCTGGATTGTTCCGCACTGATGACTTCTATTTAAAGCATCTTTTATATGGAAATCAATTTTTGGCCCGTAAAAAGCACCGTCCCCTTCATTTAGTCTATATTTATAATTCAATGAATGCAATACATTTGCTAACGCCGCTTCTGCTTGCTCCCATAATTTATCGTCACCCATTGAATCTTCTGGACGAGTAGATAGCTCTACTTCATATTCAAATCCAAAAGTTTTATATACGTAATCAATTTGTGCCATTACTGATTTGATCTCATCTTCAATTTGTTCTGGTGTTACGAATAAATGAGCATCATCTTGGCAGAAAGTACGAACTCTTAATAATCCGTTTAAAGCACCACTAAATTCATGTCGATGTACTTGACCAAACTCACACATGCGAATCGGTAATTCACGATAAGAATGCAATTTATTTTTAAACATAAGCATATGTCCAGGGCAGTTCATCGGTTTTAATGCAAAACTTTTATGATCTACTTCTGAGAAATACATATTGTCCTTATAGTGACCCCAATGCCCTGATTTCTCCCATAATTCTTGGTTCATCATGAACGGAGTGCGTACTTCTTGATAATTGTACTCTTTTTGAATGCCTCTTAAAAATGCTTCTAATTCGTTACGAATAATCTGTCCTTTCGGTAAATAAAACGGCATTCCCGGAGCCTCTTCAGAAAACATAAATAACTCCAATTCACTACCTAACTTACGATGATTTCTCTTTGCTGCTTCCTCAACAAAATGTAAATACTCTTCTAATTCTTTTTGAGAAGAAAATGCAACACCGTATATGCGCTGAAGCACTTGATTGTTACTATCACCTCGCCAATATGCACCAGAAACGTTAGTTAATTGAAATGCTTTCAAATACCCTGTAGATGGTAAATGGGGTCCTCTACATAAATCTACAAATTCACCTTGTTTATAAAGTGTTACACTTTCCTCATTAGGAATTGCTTCTAAAAGTTCTAATTTCAAAAGATCGTTCATTTCTTGAAATAATTTTTCTGCTTCTTCTCGAGAAACCTCAACTCGCTCTATATTTATATTTTCTTTTATAATATTTTTCATTTCTTTTTCGATTTTTGGTAAATCTTCTACGTTTACACTACTTGGAAGATCCATATCATAATAAAATCCATTTTCAATAACTGGCCCTACTCCAAGCTTTATATCACCATACAATCTTTTTACAGCTTGCGCTAAAATATGTGCCGCGGAGTGTCTTGTAATTTCTACACCTTCATCGGAATCCATAGAAACGATTTCTACTTCCGCATTTTCTTCAATATTTCGGCGTAAATCATATAACTGATCATTTACTTTTCCTGCAACTGCTTTCTTTTTTAAACTGCTGCTAATGGATCCAGCTATTTCTTCTAAAGTAATTCCTTTCACAAACTCTTTAACACTACCATCCGGAAATTTAATTTCAATCATCTGTTCTTTCATTTTTCATCTCTCCATTTCATAATAAAAAGCACACTCATCCCTAAAATAGGGACGAGCGTGCTTATACCCGTGGTTCCACCCAGATTCCCATTGTAAACAAACAATGGCTTCTTTTACGGTAACGTCGTTTACACGGCACTAGATACTTAATTTCCCCAGTGCAGCTCTAAGGTGGTAAGTTATTTTTCTGCGTTAGGAAGTTCTCAGCTTTCCTTCCTTCTCTGTATAACCGGGTAAAATAACTCGTGTCCTTTTCTTCGCTTATTATGAAATTGAATGCAAAAAAGCATATTCATCCCTAAAATAGGGACGAATATGCTTATATCCGTGGTTCCACCCAGATTCCCATCACAAAATGTAATGGCTTCTTTTGCGATAACGTCGCTTACACGGCACTAGATACTTAATTTCCCCAGTGCAGCTCTAAGGTGGTAAGTTATTTTTCTGCGTTAGGAAGTTCTCAGCTTTCCTTCCTTCTCTGTATAACCGGGTAAAATAACTCGTGTCCTTTTCTTTGCTTTTATAAGTACATCCATTAATTGTTATTTACTATATCTTATTCATTTTATTTTTGCAAGTGTTAAAAAAAATTTTATTTAATAAAAAAAGAAACCAAAAATAGATTTTTGGTTTCACTTCACAATTTTACCAATCTTGTGGTTCGTAATTTAAGTCTGAAAATAGACGTCTTTTCTCTTTTTTCGTTAAATCTCTCCACTGTCCAACAGGTAAATTATTCAATTCAATATTCATAATTCTCGTACGTTTTAACGTGTATACTTGATAACCTAAAGCTTCACACATACGACGAATTTGGCGATTCAACCCTTGTGTCAAAATAATTTGGAACTCATATTTTGATAACTGTGTGATCTCACAAGGTAGCGTTTTCGTTCCTAAAATTTTCACACCAGCTGCCATTTTCTCTAGAAAATCAGGTGTAATTGGCTTATCTACTGAAACGATATATTCTTTCTCATGTTTGTTTTCCGCACGTAAAATTTCATTAACGATATCGCCATCATTCGTTAACAAAATTAAGCCGTCTGAGTCTTTATCGAGACGTCCAATATGACTAATTCGTAAAGGATGATTCACTAAATCGATAATATTACCTTTTACTGATTTTTCACTTGTACATGTAATACCTACTGGTTTATTTAAAGCGATATATACGTGATCTCGAGCAATACGAAGTTGCTCTCCATTTACGCGCACATCATCACCTGGATTTACTTGGTCACCAATTTTTGCAACCTTACCGTTAATAATTACTCTTCTCTCATTAATTAATTTATCTGCTCCACGTCGGGACGCTTTTCCAGCTTCACTAATAAATTTATTGATACGCAAATTAGGCACATCCTTTTCTAAACAAAATTTCAAGCTCACACTGCTACTACCGTACAATACAAAAGGGTAAGCCTTCTATTATAACTTAAATATATTAACATGAAAGGGTATATGACGTCTTCTATTAATTACTCGTTTATAAGAAAATATCTTTATTATACATTCATTTATGCACTTTTTCTGCGCTTAATATACAAGCCACTCTTCCTTACATACAGCTTGTTTTCCTCTTATATCTTCTAAATCCTCATGAATATTAGCTAGTTTATACAACTCTGGGAAAATCTCTTCTACATAATTTTGATGTGCCATTTCATCTTTCCAATAAGTTAACACGATGTAACGATTTTCAGTTTTTAAAGACTTCCCAACTACTCCACCTATCATCCCTTTTACTTTTTCCATTCCTTTATTCCAAATCGTTTCTTGTTTATGTAAAAAGTACTTTTCCTTTTCCAACTTTATATCACATATAGCAACTCTTACGAATGATCCTTCTGTAACAACATCTTTCAAAGGCGTATTAGTTATATCATACAACGTTTGAAACAATTCAATTTCACATGAAAGGAACGTATCCTCTTGTTTACTATTTAAATAAATTGTATCGTGAGCACCATTTATAAATGATTGATATTTACTTCTATCTTCCCATAAAGTAAATACACATGCCTCCTCTTCACTCCATCCACCAAATTGCCCATGAAAACCATCTAAGTGCTGTATATCACGCCATTTTTCTTGTGCTCTTGAAAATAATTCCTTTTTCTCTTCTGCTACCTTACAGTAGATTGTTTTTAGTAACATTTTTAATTCCCCCTTATCTTACATTCCATTTCCCATCTGCAATACTTTCTACTTTTTCCCCTAAACGAATATTATTTTTACTCTCTATTTCTTCAGCTCTTATATGTATTAAAGAAGGCCTTTTCATCTCGTATCCTTGTTCAACACACAGATTTATCTTTTCTGTTCCAAAAATTACGATACTTTAAAAGATACGCTGCTAAACATCCATTTGAACTTCCTGTTGTCACATCTTCCAGGATCCCATAATAGTCTGCAAAATCACGAACATTTAGATCATTTATTTGTTTACATAACATGATTATATTCTTCTAGTTATCTATAGAATTCAAAAAAACATCCGCTCTTTCTATCAGCCATTCACCAAACGTATTTAAAAATAATAAAATTTCATTTATATCATTTATCGGTTCAATTACATATTGTAATGCCTTTCTCATATTTTCTTCTTGTTCGGGAAAATGCTTACTGAATAGTGTATACGCTGGGTATAAATCTCTTGAATACAGCCCTTCTCTATCAATAGTTAATGCTAGACCTGCTCTGATTATGATCTTCATTATCCAACGGCAACAATCCGCAATATCATCCACGCCTTTATTATAAATTAATTCTTTGCGTGCTTGTCCAATTTGTTTCCGCAATTGAATAAGGTGTTCATAGGCTAACTCCTGACTAACTTTATATTTAGGTAAAGACAATGTTACATCTTCACCAAATATACATACTCCATGTGTCTGTATCATGAAGCTTATAAAAGAAAAACTCTTGGAATTTATCACCTCTTTTTTACTGTAAAAACTCAATTCCACTCCTGTTATACAATTAAACTTTTGCAAACTTTGAACTTCTAGTTTCTTTCGCCAGCTTAAGTCTATTAATTTAGGATCCTTTCGTACTACTATAATCACATCTATATCTGCAACTCCTTCAATTCCAATCCCCCTTGGAATTGAGCCTCTTATATAAACACTGTGTAAATCATCCTGTAACAATTCACAACAAGTATTTTTTATTTCTCGTATGGCCCCCATAAATATAGGTTGAACTTTTTCAATATGTGCATCATTTATAATATATCCTTCATCATCAGTAGGACAAAAACGACCTATCTTTTTTATACTTGGCAAATTATCATCTCATCTCCATACTAAATATTATTTTATTCTATACACATAGTAATTATAATTCAAATAATTCAGAATTAAAATTCGAAAAAGATTGGTTACCTGCTTGGGAAGAAATTAACACGAACGGAGATTCAGTAAACAGAGATAAACTATTAGTTACAATGAGTGCTATTTCCAAACAATATGAAAAAATTTTGAACGAAATAGACACTATGAAAATTAAAGAAAATATATCGGAAGTACAAATACAAGAACAACTAGTTTATTTCACAACTGAATTTAAGACTGCTTCTAAATTTATGAAAAACGCGGCGGATTTAATTATAGACGGAACCACTAACTCTACTCCAAACAGTATAATAATTAAAAATACAAAACATGCTTTAGGGCTTGCAGATCAACATATTGTCATCGCTTTATCTACTTTAACTGAAGTTGAAGAGAAATTAGGACTTGCAAAAAAATAAAACTGTTTATTATTTTAAAATAAAAAAAGATTGCATTTCACATTTTGTCTGTCTATAATGTTTTTATTGATTTACAATCAATGTTTTTATAAATTTTATAATTCGGATGAACCATTCAGGAGAAGGTCTATTGATCTACCGACGGGGCAAAAAGTTGTTAACCGACTTTGAAACTCTCAGGTCTTGTTTACAAGTAGAACTGCATGGGGACGAATCTCTGGAGAGACTCCCTCTCGCTTTTTTGTAGCGCGGAGGAAAACGAGCACCGAAGGAGCAAATCCGCTACTTTAGCGGATAATCTCTCAGGTAAAAGGACAGAGACAAGCGAAAGAAAAAGCCGATTTGTATCGGTTTATTTTTCTATTCCTTGTTTCTCCAGAGACCATTTCATTTACTTGAAGTGGTTTTTATTTTTTCTAAAAAAGGAGAATAACGATGGAGACAGTAAGTAAAGTATTAGAACAAATCAATCACTATGTGTGGGGATTACCAACGTTGTTGTTACTCGTTGGGACTGGTATCATTCTCACAGTGCGTCTAAAAGGTTTACAGTTTAGTAAATTATTATACGCTCATAAACTTGCATTTAAAAAATCAGAAGATACATCTTCCTCTGGAGATATTAGTCATTTCCAAGCACTTATGACAGCTATGGCGGCAACGATTGGTATGGGAAATATAGCTGGCGTAGCAACCGCAGTTACAATTGGTGGTCCTGGTGCAATTTTTTGGATGTGGATTACTGCTTTGTTCGGTATGGCAACAAAGTATGCCGAAGCAATTCTTGCAGTGAAATACCGTGTTAGTAATGAAAATGGCGAATATTCAGGTGGACCAATGTATTATTTAGAACGTGGTTTAGGTAAGAAATGGCTGGCGGTTTTATTTGCGATATTCGGTACTACTGCTTCTTTCGGTATCGGTAATATGGTGCAATCAAACTCAGTTGCAGAGGCAATGCGAATTAATTTCTCTTTTCCCCCCGCTTTAACTGGTATATTCATGTCATTTTTAATCGCTATCGTTATTTTAGGCGGTGTAAAAAAAATCGGGAAAGTGACAGGATATGTAGTTCCTATTAAAGCTTTCTTTTATATTATTGCTGGCCTTATTATTATTTTCTATCATTACGATCAAATTCCAGAAGCATTTTCACTTATTTTTTCTGGTGCATTTAATGGTACTGCAGCTGCTGGTGGTTTTATCGGTGCAACGGTTGCATCAGCTATTCAAATCGGGATGGCACGCGGTGTATTTGCGAACGAAGCTGGTTTAGGAAGTGCTCCTATCGCGGCAGCGGCAGCAAAAACTGATTCCCCTGCAAAACAAGCACTGGTTTCTATGACTGGTACTTTTCTTGATACATTTATCGTATGTACAATTACAGGACTTGTATTAATTACTACAGGTGCATGGAAGTCAGGTAAAACTGGCGTTGAAGCAACAACTATAGCATTCCAATCTGTATTCGGCACTGCTGGTAGTATGATTCTTGGTATCGCAATTATTCTATTCGCCTACTCTACTATTTTAGGTTGGTCGTATTACGGTGAGAAATGTGTAGCGTATTTATTTGGAGAAGGTGCAGTACGATATTATAAGGCAATCTTCATTGTTATGATTGCTATTGGTGCCAATTTAAAACTAGGCATCGTATGGACATTTGCTGATATTGCAAATGGACTGATGGCAATTCCAAACTTAATTGGCCTAATCGGATTAAGTGGTATTGTTGTCGCTGAAACGAATCGCTTTTTACAAGCAGAGAAATTGAAAGAAAGTCATAAAAAACAGGCTAGTTAATCACTAAAAAAAGAATGGCTTATCTATAATAGCCATTCTTTTTTTTCTATTTCAATTCCTGTCCCTTCTGAACCATATGTAAATAAAGTATAAAATCCATCATTGTTGAAGAGTGACCAAGTTGACGAATCATCGCTGTTATATTTCCTCTATGATATGTACCATGATTTACGACATGTTGTACTAACTCTAAAATTGAAGTTTCTAATTTTCCTACATAAGGGTTTTTAATTACAAATACCGCATTTACATCTCGTATTGTACTTAAAAATTCTTTATATTGATTTGCAATGTTTTCAAACATTTTTTCTAATTCATGTAACGATTTTGTTTCGATTTGCTTTTGTAGCGTTTCTCGATCTTGTATTGCTTCACTCATACTACTGCCATGTAATATGTGTAACCACACTTGGTCTGTAATATAAATATGTGCAAAAGTATCCTTAATTGATGGAAATACACTCTGTATCTTTTCATTAAAGATTGTCTCATAGTTTGGTAATTCCTTTAGTCGATTGAATAATTTTGTATTAGCCCAAGCATGGTAATCAAACTGTTTTAACATGTAATCCTTCAATCTAAATCTCCTCCCTATCCTATAAAACAAATTTTTTGTTTCTTCATTTCCGATTCTCTATCAGCCTTTATAATCCCTTTTTCTTCTATTGAACGTTTATTTATAGTTTTATATTTTACATACGTATAAAATTCTCTTTTAAATGGAAATGGTGTAATTCGAATTGTTTCTTCATCCAGCCATTCAGCTTGAATAGGTTGCTCCTCCTTACTATTAAACATTTCTGTTCCCTCAAAACCATATTTAAATAAGTCAATTTCATCTTTCTTTTTGACACCAGGTTTATTCATACATACATATAAAGAAAGTTCATCACAAAACTTTAATAATCTATAATGTTTATCGAACATCGTAAATTGTTCTTTTGTTAAGGTTTTCAATATTCTTTTTTGTCGTTCCAATTCATTCCTATAAAAAGACATCATCTCTTCGTCTTCTTCATTTAGTGGAAATGATAAAAAGTGTTTACTACACAGTAACGCCCCGTATGGATTAGATTCTTCAATTTCATTTAAACCAATCGTATAAAAAACAAAACGCAATGAGCTTGGACAATCCATAAATGTATACGGGATATTTTTGACATCATTTAAAATTGGTACTTTATCAAGTCCTATCCATCCTCTATCATGTTCATATATTGCATCAATAGTTTCCTTTAAATACTGCTGATTTTCAAAGAAACTTTCTTTTATTTTACTAGCAATCTCTCCAGCTAAAAAACCATGATCATGTTGACGAATTAATATACTTTCTTTCTCATTCTTTTCACGAAAAATCATCCGTATACTCCCCCTCATCTCCATACTACAGCTTTTGGTATACATCAATTCTTAATTAATCCCTGATTATTAGCAGGGATTCAGTCTCTTGCAACGAAATTAACATAACTATACAGCATTCTTTCTAATCATAGAATTAGCTTTATTTTTACTATCTATTATACTAAAACATTCTTTCTAAAAAATTTTTATGAGGTGAAAACATGAACAAAACAGAACTAATTAAAAACGTAGCACAGTCAGCTGATATTTCTCAAAAGGATGCTTCTGCAGCTGTACAATCCGTATTTGACACAATTGCTACTGCATTACAATCTGGCGATAAAGTTCAACTAATTGGATTTGGAACTTTCGAAGTGCGTGAAAGATCTGCTCGTACAGGTCGTAATCCACAAACTGGTGAGGAAATTCAAATCGCTGCTGGTAAAGTTCCAGCATTTAAAGCAGGTAAAGAATTAAAAGAAGCTGTAAAATAAAACAAGAAACCAGCCTTTTTATAGGCTGGTTTCTTGTTTTATTTAAGCAATTCCTTTATATTCTCCGCATGATACACTTCACAAATATAAAATATACATTTGCAGTTACTTATAATTTGATATTTTCTAGTCGGATAAACATTCGCGGCAACAGAACATCCATCAAACAATTCGATAATATTTCCGGATGGCTGATATCCTTCGTATAATACGTTTCTTCTTACTTCCATTTTTTCTATAAGTTTTTCAACTGGAATATTTCCATTCTCTAATTCTTGCTTTATAGTATCCGGTAAAAACGATGTGTCCACAAAAATTAGATTTTCAGATAATACCTTACCTTTATAACTAACATTAGATACGCGGTAAAGAAATGTTCCGTTTTTATCAAAGAAATTCTTTACTTCTTTCGGAATGTACTGTCTATCAATTACCTCTTGTTCGAGAACATCCAATTGAACTGTATCATTCAAAAGCTTCTCTAAAGCACGAATAGATGGCGTATCTCCAGAAAATAAAATATTTTTAATTGCTTGTACATTATAAGTTAATTCGCTTTTTCTATTTTCCACCACTAACATGAGGAACACCTCTTCTATAAAATATTTCATTAACTAGTATGAACTTAACGATTTTTCAAAAGTTCTCTTGCATCTAATTGTTGTATTTCATATACGCCCCTTTGTAATATCAATATTGCTTTTATTATAACAAGTACAGAAAATCACTCAATTGATAATCACTTTCATTTATAACCTACACCGAAATGATAATCCCTCTCATTTAACTTGTCAATCTTTTTTTATTTTTCAGATAAATATTTCTACACTTTTGGAAATACAAATATCTATATTGATTTTTTTAGCTTATAAAGATTTCCAAAAAATTTATATACTGTTGATTTCATCATTCGATAAAATTCCGATAATAACAAATCCTGAATAAAGGCAAATACTAAAAACATAGTTCATGAAGAAAAAAGGAAGTGGTTTGTCATCCACTTCCCTTTCATAATTTTATAATATACCGTAAAAAAGCACCCTATTTAATAGGGTGCTTTTTAGTAATAATAGTGTGATAGAAGATTTATATGCTTACGCTACGCTGCGATATTCATCTTCTTGTTCTTTTTTCTGATTAGGTGCTTGAATTAAAAGTGCGATAATAAATGACACGACACATAATACGCCGATCACCATAAAGGTTGGTTTGAATCCACCTAGAAGTGCACCGATAAAGGAACCTGCAAGCGCTCCAAATCCAAATCCTTGATACACAATTCCGTAATTCTTACTGTGGTTTTTCATACCGAAGAAATCACCAACAATAGCTGGGAAAATCGTGATATTTCCACCAAAGCAAAACGCTACACTTGCTACACAGACGAAGTAGATACCATAATTTAAATCTACGAAACTTAGAACCAAGACTGAAGTCGCCATAACAACAAAAGTACCAGTAACGATTTTTAAACGACCGATTTTATCTGATAACGGTCCTAGAATAATACGACCTAATGTATTGAAGATTGCAACCATAGCGACCGCATTAGCTGCTGTTGCTGCAGTAAGCCCTACAAGTTGAACACCAATGTCTTTTACCATGCCAATTAAGTATAAACCACTCATACATGATGTAAATAACATAATAAATAATAAGTATACTTGTTTTGTACCTAACATTTCTTTTGTTGTATATTCCTTAGTTTTTGTTGCTTGAACTGCACCTTGATCAGCAGCTTGATGGATTAAACAAGCACCAATTACAATCATCGTTGTAACAATTACACCCCAATATATAAATGCTTGTGATACACCAACCGATTCAATCAAATATGCGTTAATATATTTAAAGATTAAGCTACCTGAACCATATGCAGCTACAGATATACCAGAGATTAAACCTTTACGTTCTGGGAACCACTTAATTAAATTAGATAGTGAAGTAATATAAGCTGTACCATCTGCGTAACCTACAACAACTCCTGCTAGTACATAAAGTAATACTAGTGAAGACGCTTGTGAGCTAAGCACTAATCCCATTCCTAATGCTAGTCCAGCTATCATAATAAGTTTACGAAGTCCCCATTTTTCTTGCAATTTACTCGCAAACAAAGTTGAAACTGCTAAAGAAAGACTAGTAATTGAGAAAGTTATAGCAACTGCGTTTAGGCTCCAACCGTATTTACTAACTAAAGGCTGATTAAATAAGCTCCATGTATATATCGTTCCAAGCCCCATTTGTACGATGACTGTGCCAAGGACAACAAGCCATGGATTAACTGATGGTTTTTTCATATCATCCCGCCTCCTCTTTCTATTTCAATTGTATTTGCTAAGTTTACTTTTTTCATATTCATCTTAGTCACCTCATTTGATTTAACAACTTCATTGTATAGGATGTTCCTATTGGTGTAAGCACTTACAACACAGAGCGTCAAATATATGGAATCAGTTACAGAAAACGAAAGGTGAAATACAAAAAAACTGCTTATTAAATACGTAGTAGCTATTTGTATTGTTTTGTGAGTCGTTTTTCATTGATAAAAAACTAAATATTCACTAATATAACCGTACGTGGTTTAATATATATAATAAACAAATATTTCTGTCTTTTATAAGGAGGTACTATGAAAGCAAACGTAGGGGATACTATACTTTTTCAACGAAATAATTTAAAGATTACAGGAACTGTACTAAAACTATATACTGAATCGGTTTTAGTTGAAATTACAGATGTAAGCGGTGGTACTTTTGAATTTGATCGAACAATTGTAAATCATAAAAACTATAAAATTTTAAATGCAAGTACATAAAACAACATAAAATAGCCCCTGCTTAACAGCAGAGGCTATTTTATGTTGTAGTACTTCATTAATTTATATATCCTAAAACACTAACAATCTTGCTCGCTTTTAAGTTATTAATGTGATAATAAATTTCTAAACCCCTTCTCTCCGCTCGTAACACTTTACCTTTCATTTTTGATAAATGTTGCGAAACAGTCGATTGTGGAATATTTAGCAATTCTGTTAATTGTGTTACGTTGCATGTTTTTCTTGTGCTTAATTCATTTACAATTTGTAATCGGATTGGATGCGCCATAATTTTTAAAATATCTACATCTTCTTCTGAAACTATAGTTTTCTTCATCTCACTCGTATATGTTGTCATAAGACATTCCCCTTTTATATGAATTCCTTTTTATTAAGAACCATTTCCAAAACTAAAAATTCCTAATCAAGACCTTTATATAAAAATAATAGGATTTTCAATTTTCAAAAATAGAACTTACTATTATTCACTTTATTTATTTGGCACATATACATAATACAATTTTAATATGTGCTGTATGTGAAGTTTGCATAAATTTATAATGAAGATTTGTTAAACCACTTGTATTCTAAATTCATACTACACCTATTACCTTCTCCATAGAACTATCCTGTGATTTTAACATATTTTAGGCGTTTGTATATACTATTTACAAAACAATTATGTAAAGGAGGATTTTATATGCCTACAGTGTCACAAGAACAAGTAGAAGAAGCACGTGAGACATATGTCAGTCGGATCATTTTAGTTGGCGGATCAACTTTATTTTTAGCAGGTGGTGTTATATCGGCAATTGCAGCTTTTAAAGCTTATAACCGTTTGGCAAATACGCCGCCATCTCCAAACAACTCATAAATAAAAAATAAAACGTCGTCTCCAATTTAAAGACGGCGTTTTATTTTTTATAGTCTCTTCTTAATTAAATCAAATTTAAACATTAAATCTATACTATTTTATTTAAATTCAACCGTAAAGGCTTGATCATAATACACATCATTTGGATTTACGACAAATATTTTTTTATCTCCAAATGTCGTTCTAAAGACTTCTACAGATTCTTGTCCTTTAACTGTACTGATACGAGTTTCCTGCTTACCGAATTCCTCTCTTCCATCTTCATCTACTAAGAAGAATGGCCATAAGTTACTAATAGGGTTTGTAGTTTTATAGTATACATATGTTTCTCCAGCCTTTTCTTCAATTCTAGTTATTGTCATTTCTTTGTTATCACCGAGAGGAATTTTTGTCTCCCCTACTTTATTAACAAGAATTTTATTTTTCGTGTCATAGCCCGAGTGTTTTTTTCCATAGACGTATGGAATAACTTTTATAGATTTGATATTCTGACTACGTGTTTCATACGCTGCTGTTGAGACCGAATTATTCTTGCTAGTATCTACCATTACCTGATTTTCCGTTCGCTTTAAAACCTCTCCTTTATCATCTAATACAAGATACTCAAATGGACCGCCTTTCTCCGACGCAGTTCCTTGCAAGTATATTCTAAGGGGTGTTACAATGACTTTTTCCAATTTCGCATTAGTACGTATAGCACTTAAGTCTTTATTGAGGTTAATTTCTTTCTCACTTTGTTTTGCTGGTATACTTTGAACGGGTAAATCAAAGTTCCATTTACCTTGAGTCGTTCCTTCTCTTCCACCCAATCGCTCTACATTAAGAGAAAGAGTAAAATTGTTCGCTATATTAGATACTTGAATTCGATCGGCATCTTCCTGATCTTCCAGGCTTTTGTTAAAGCTACCATTATTAAGGGCAAATGTTATCGCTCCTGAGTAAACTTTATGATCTTTATCTTTAAATTCACCATATTCTTGTTTCTGTGCTACAAAATTCTTCTCATTCTCTATAGTAATAAAACTCTTATCTGTTTGTATTTTCGGTTCTTCACTAAATGGCTTATTCCCTTCTACAGTATAGGAAACAATTAATGTTACTCCGTCATAGATTGTACTATTAATTGTGACTTTTACCCCATTACTTTCCTTAACAGTAGTAGATTCTTTCGTAATTTTTTCAGCCCCTTCCTTTATATGGAAATGTTCTAATACTGGTTTAAAAATTGACTGTAGCGTAGATATATTCGCATAGCTTGGCATTGATGTATTAAATATAAATATTGCTCCAAAACATGTTACTGCAGTAAGACCCATTAATAATCGTCTCTTTATCACACTTTTATATATTTGCTTTGTTTGGCGATATTCTTCAAATGAAGCACTTACCCTCTTGTTCAATTTATTCGATGGTTGCATACTCTCGGATTCTCTCTGAAATTCATCACGCAATTGTTTTTCAAAATCCATTTATTTTTTCCCCCTCTTCAACCGGTAACTTCCCCATCTCTTTTCGCAACTGTCTATGCGCCGTATGCAATCGGGATTTCACTGTTCCTATCGGGATTCCGACAAGTAAGCCAATCTCCTCTAAGCTGTATTCATGAAAGTAACGCATAATAATTACTTCACGATGTTTATATGACAGTGTTTTCACTAATTCTAGCAATTCACTTCGTGTTTCCTTATGTAGTACCTCTTCATCCGTTTTATAAAACTGATCCTGCCAGAATTCTTTATTTTTCTCCAAAATCCGGAACCTGCGCCATAGCTTCCTTCTCCAATCTTGTATCTCATGCACAACTAGACTATGTAACCAAAATGAAAATGGACGTTGTGGATCATATTTCGCAATTGATTTCCACATACGAATATAAACACCATTTACTATGTCATCTACATCATGTTGATCCTCAATAAGAAACGATACCGTTCGAAAAACATCTTTACTGGTTAATTCATATATGTGCTGAAAGGCTTTTTGGTCACCAGCAACCATCCTTTCTAACCATTCTTTCCATTCTATTTTGTCCACGTTTGGACCTCCTCTGTCTCCCTTAATAGTGCCTTTTTATAAATTGACTTCTTTTTCCTCTTCTTAATGGTCGCTACTATATTTACAGTCACTTCCGAGATTTCTTTTCTATTTCACATCCCCTTTTTCTCCCAATGTATTTCTCACTCTTATATTCGCTCGTTTCCATAAAAAGGTTCATATTTTTTATTAAAAAAAATTTTGATTGCGAATTTTTTTAGGATATGATGAGCCGACGATTTATAATCTAATTTTATAATATAAAATTAGATTATAAAGATTTTCTCAACAAAAAAGTCGGTTTATATTGAAGTGCAATTGCACTTCAATATAAACCGACTTAACACTAGTTCATTCTATAAAATTCAGGATAACTATGAAATTCCTACTGTATTTCCAAAACTTACTTCACCACAAACCTTGTCTGACTACACCCATCCTTCTGCTTCGTTACTTCTAATACAGCTGGCATTGCGTTTTTCAGCTCTTGAACGTGTGAAATAACACCGATAAATCGGCCTGATTTTTGTAAGTCAATTAAAGCGTCAACCGCTTTCGTTAATGACTCCTCATCTAATGAACCGAATCCTTCATCGATAAACATCGTTTCGATGGAAATACCACCTTCATACGCTTGAATTACGTCTGCCATTCCAAGTGCTAAGCAAAGCGATGCATTAAATTTCTCACCGCCAGATAATGTTTTTACATCACGTGTTTGGCCGGTGTATGCGTCGTATACATCTAGACCTAATCCACTTTGACGATTTCTCTTTTCAACTCGTTCACTTCGTTTTAAATAAAATTGTCCATTTGATAATTTACGTAGTCGCTCATTTGCGATTTGAACAATTTGTTCTAAATACTCAATTAAGATGTAACGTTCAAATGATATACGGCTTTCGTTATCACCTTTCATTACTTCATATAAATCAACAAGTTCTTGGAATGCCTTTTCTTCTTCATGAATTTGTTCATCAATACGTCTAATATTTTCATGTAAATCAGAAATATATACTACAGCATTTTGCGCGCGTTGACGTTTTTCTTTAATTATATCAAGATTAATTTCTAATTCTTGTATGTGTTCACCTAATGAAGTAATATCCATATACTGTTTATCTTTCAATTCAGTACGTAACTCTTCGATTTGCTTTACAAGTACTTCAAGAGATGAATAATAACTTTGAATTTCTTTTTGTAACATCTCCATCTCAGCATCATTTAACTTAGCTTCTTTATACGTGAATGGATCTGTAAAACCACTCTGTTCAAGTTCTTTCATAAAGCGCGCGAAAGTCTCTTCTTTCTTCAATTTTGCACTTTCAAATTGATTAGAAGCCCCCTCATGTTCTGCTTGAATACGTATATTTTCATTTTGCCAATGTTGATATGCTTCTTGCACTTTCTTCCATTCATCTTCCATTAGCCTGAATTGTTGCATAGCTTGGTCAAACTGTATTTTCCAAGCTTGTACTGTTTGTAAGTTATCTGGAATATTTTGCTTATCATGTTCATATGACGTACGAAGTTGCATGCACTCCATTTCTGTACGGTGCTGCAATGTTTCTACTTCACGTTTTTGTTTCTGAAGTTCATCTACTTTTTCTTCTAGGCTTTTTATATTCACAGTGATTTGTTTACGTCTTTCTTCGCTTTCTTTTAACGTATTCACTTCTGCTGCTAATTGTTTTCCTTTTTGAACGAGCACACTGTATGTTTCAACTAATTGTTCTGAGTGGTACCCTCGATTCATAACTTCTTCTATCACCTGTTCATATTGTAGTCGATAGAAATTCCATTTCTCCTCTACTTGAACATGTAATTTTTCAGCAACGTTCTTCTTATCTCTTAAATCGTTTAACTCTTTTTCATCGATCGCATCACTTTGCTCTGTCGCTTTTTTCGGATGATTCGTACTACCACATACTGGACAAGATTCACCATCATGTAAATGAAGTGCTAATATACCTGCTTGTTCACTTAACCAGCGGCGTTCCATATTTTCATACGCACGAGTGGCCTGTTGCATCTTAATAAATGCGGCCTCTTTTTCTTGCTCGAATTTTTGTTTTTCTTGCCAAACATCATATGCTTGCTTTAAAATCTTTGCATCTTCTCGCATATTTGTTAGTTCTTCTACTTTAGTTACATATTGCTCAAGTGCTCGTTCTAATTGCTGTAATTCACCAGACATTTTCTGTTTTTGATTTATATGCTCTTCTAATAGTTGATCGAACTTTTGCATACTTTCTTTTAATTTCCCTATTTGAATTTCAGCATTTTGTAAATTCAACTTTTTCTCAGCTAATGATGCAATAATTGGTTGTAACTCTTCTAATCTTTGAAAAAATTTCTTAGCATCTTCTCGTTCTGATTCTTTATTCTTTACTGTTTCATATTTTTCCTGAGCAAGCTCAAAACTGTTTAGTATATGTTCTTTTTTGGCGATTATCTGTTTTAACAAACTTTCAGCCTTCTGCTCATTTTGCATTGCTTCCTCATACCATTGCTCAAATGGCAGTAAACGCTTCGCTTGTTCAGCACGTTTAAAGGACTTCTCTTTCATTTCAATGACTGTACGGTTTTCTTGTAATGTATTATATCTCTCATTTTTTTGCTGTAAATCTGTAAATTTCTCATTTACAGATTTTGCTGCATGAAAGCGTGTTTCTGCATCTTTCAATTGCTTCGTTTGGTTATCTTGTTCGACTTGTAATTGATCAACCTCTGCCTTATACGCAGCTGTTTCTTGCTCTAATGCTTCTACTACTTGATGCGTGTTTACATGTTCTTGTTCCACTAACGTCTCTAATAATGCTCCATCGCGGATTGGTAATTTAAAAACATTACGGAAATATAATTCTCGTTCTTTTTGTTTTTCTTGCAAAACATCTTTCCATTGTTTACGTTTTTGATCTAGTAACTCACGCATTAATTTATAACGATCTGTTTTAAAAATACGACGTAAAATCTCTTCTTTATTTTCTGTCTCAGAAGTTAATAGTTTTCGGAATTCGCCTTGTGGTAACATAACAATTTGGCTAAATTGATGTTTGCTTAAACCAATTAAATCTTCCACTTTTTTATTTACATCCGTTACATGAAAACGATCAACAGCTGGAACCTTCTCTTCATCAATCACTTCGTATAATTCTACTGCATGCCCTGTAATCGTCTTATTCCCTTGTTTTTTATGACCAAGTTGTCGTTTTATTTCATAGCGCTTTCCTTTTAACTGGAAGGTTAATTCTACACTTGTATAAACATTATCATCAGCAAATTGACTTCGAAGCATACTCGTATCACTACGCTCTTCTCCACTAGCCTCACCATACAACACATAACAAATTGCATCAAAAATCGTTGTCTTTCCAGCTCCCGTATTCCCAGAAATGGCGAAAATACGATGCGCTCCAAGATCATCAAAATCGATTACTTCTTTCTGTTTATATGGCCCAAATGCTGTCATAATAAGCTGAATCGGTCTCATCCTCGTTCACCTTCCCGTTCTTGCACTGTTTGTAAAACTTCTATAAATAGACGTTCTTTCTCTTCAGATAAATCTAAGCCTTTCATTTCTTTATAAAAAGCCTTTAATAGAGATAAATCATCCATTTTATGTCTTGAAACAGTTACTTCATTTGTATCTGTAAGCTCTCGCCTTTGCATTGCTCTTTCAACGTGCATTGCATTTGGATATACAGAGCGTATTTTCTCCATTGGCTGTAAGACAGGATTTTCATCTAATAATTTTACAAATACGTAATCTTCACTTACTGAATGCTGTAATAAATCATCTATTTCCGCTTCTACTGTTCGCATTTTACGACGTGGTGTAAGTAACCTTTTTTCAATTGTTACTTCGCCTTCCTCGTCTAGTTCAACAATATAATATCCTTTTTTATGTTTTTCTTCTGAAATAGAATATGCAAGTGGCGAACCTGAATATCGAATTGTCTCATTACGTACGAAATGCGCTTGATGTAAATGCCCAAGCGCTGTGTAATGAAACTTATCAAAATAATGACTATTTACATATTCAGCACCACCAATTGAAAGTGGTCGTTCTGCGTCGCTTGTATTCTCCTCTGCTTCTCCTGAAGAAGTTACAAATGCGTGTCCAACAAATACATGTCTAGCTTCTTTATCCATCGTTTCAGAAAGCTCATTCATAAAAATACGCATCGCATCATCATGAGAACGTACGTCTTCATTTTTCAATATATGTCTAACTATGCTTGGATCCGCATACGGAACGAGATGGAAATGAACCTCTCCATATTCATCATTTAATACAACAGGTTCATACGGGAATTGAAATTGCCCTACAATATGTAACCCCTGTTTCTTCATTAAATTACTTCCAAAATGTATACGGTCTGGACTATCATGGTTTCCTGCAACTGCGATAACAGGTGTTTGTAAGTCGATAACTATTTTTTGTAACACATCATTTAATAAGTCTACTGCTTCTGTCGGTGGAATTGCCCGGTCGTATAAATCCCCTGCAATAATTACGGCATCTGGTTTTTTTTCTTCAACAGCTTGTACAAACTGATCTAATACAACCTTTTGGTCTTCAGTCATATACACGCCATGAACAAGCTTACCTAAATGCCAATCAGCTGTATGAAATAACTTCATATTTTTCTGCTCCTTTTAATTTACTGATTTTAGTGATACGAGTTGATAGTTTATTGTAGTTTTTCCGTTCTCCCACTCTAACTTTTGTATCATCGCACTACCAATTCTTTCTTCATTGGATTTATATAAAGGTAATATTTCTTGCATTGTAAATAAGTGATAACCATCTAAAATTAATTGAAATATGTTTTCTTCTATATGTAATCTTACTTCTTTTTCATTTGAAACAATTTTTGTGTGCATCTCAAATTTCATGATAGATACAACCCCTTTTTATAATCTCTACATTTTAATAGTATAGTGGCTATGCGAGATTGACAAGTAAATACACGACAAAGTAAGCACTTTTCTATTTGTAAGATGTTTTATATTTTTTATTTAAAATACGGTACGTGAAATTTTATATATTCTCAAAATAAAAATGCCGATTATGACATCTTTATTTTTGTATAAATTCTTTCATTACATAATATAAAACTGTAATGAAAACGATCGCTACAAAAAATGAAAATACTGCGACAATGTATCCATCCTTATTTAATAGAATGCAAAAAGAAATAGATATAATAAAAATCGGAAATACGAGACGTACTTTATCCTTCACTTCTTCTGTCGTATCTGTATGATGAAAATACTGCGTTATCCCTATCATTAACGAAGACAAAATAATAACCGATAATAGTAAAGGTACTGGCATTCCGATTTCTCCTTCCCCTATTTCTAATTAACATACTAGCCACTCGTTACAATTTCAACAATTCTATTTTTTAAGTAACTATACACATTTTACACATATATAATAGCGCTTTTATCACCATAACTTCAAATATTTACTCTTACAGTAATGTTGTAATATTCCTCTTCCATCACCGAAATCCTGCAAATATAACTCGTCAAAATATGCGGTGGACATTTTAACACATACCGTCAACTTTAGACAAAATTTATAAAGGACATTTCAGTACATATAAAGAATTAAGAATAAGAAGATATGTAAAGGAGGATGAATCATGACTGAACACGTTTTATTTTCTGTTAGTGAAAACGGCGTTGCATCAATTACTTTAAACCGTCCAAAGGCGCTTAATTCTTTATCCTATGATATGTTACAACCAATTGGACAAAAACTTAAAGAGTGGGAACACGATGAACGTATTGCGATTATCGTATTAAAAGGAGCTGGCACAAAAGGTTTTTGTGCAGGTGGTGACATTAAAACCCTCTACGAAGCACGTTCAAGCGAAGTTGCCTTACAGCATGCTGAGCAATTTTTCGAAGAAGAGTATGAAATTGACACTTACATTTATCAATATAAAAAACCGATTATCGCTTGTTTAGATGGCATTGTAATGGGTGGTGGTGTCGGTCTGACAAATGGCGCGAAGTATCGAATTGTAACAGATCGTACAAAATGGGCAATGCCTGAGATGAACATCGGCTTCTTTCCAGACGTCGGTGCTGCATATTTCTTAAACAAATCACCTGAATATTCAGGTCGTTACGTTGCTTTAACAGCATCTATTTTAAAAGCTGCTGACGTATTGTTTATAAACGCTGCTGACTACTTTATGCCATCAGATACATTACCAAATTTCCTTACTGAACTTGAAAGTGTAAATTGGCATAATGAAGATGATGTACATACTAATTTAAAAGAAGTCATTCGTACATTTGCAACTGGTCCAAACTTAGAAAGCGAGCTTGCTCCTTCATTAGAAGTAATCAATTCACATTTTGCATTCGATACAATTGAAGAAATCATTCAATCATTGGAGAATGATCCAAGCTCATTTGCACTAAAAACGAAAGAAACGCTATTATCAAAATCACCTATTTCACTAAAAGTAACATTAAAACAATTTATTGATGGAAAAGATAAGTCCGTTGAAGAATGTTTCGCTACGGACCTTATACTAGCTAAAAATTTTATGAGACATGAAGATTTCTTCGAAGGAGTACGCTCCGTTGTCGTTGATAAAGATCAAAATCCGAATTATAAATATAAGCAGTTAAGTGATGTTTCAGAAGAAGATGTAAATCGTTTCTTTAACTTACTTAATGCATAAAGTGAAACTTTAATAAGTGAAGGTTCATCTCCTGCTTATTATTAGCCCTCACCAATCACCCGTTCATGCGGGATAAAATTGAGGCTATATAGTCGTGTAATTACATGACTATATAGCCTCTTTATCATTTAATATTTTTTAATAAAATTTAATTTTATTAAATAGGAATGTGTGCTACACTAATTTTAATCAAATATTCTAAAAATAAAAAAAGGAGGAGCGACTATGATTGAAAATTATTTTCTATTCATCATTATGTCTATTTGTCTTATTATTTTACCCGGTCCTGACACTGCAATGGCTACGAAGAACACATTAGTTGCTGGTAAGGTGGGTGGAGTGAAAACAGTGTTCGGTACATGTGTTGCACTATTAATCCATACTTTAGCAGCAGTAATCGGACTTTCCGCACTTATTGTAAAGTCAGCCCTTTTATTTTCTATTTTCAAGTACGTTGGAGCTCTATATTTAATTTATATTGGTATTAAAGCCCTTTTAGCAGTAAGAAATAAAGAAGGCGTCGATACGAACGATATTTCTTTGAATAATGAAGACGAACACACTTCTTGCTTTCGCCAAGGGTTTCTTACGAATTTATTAAATCCTAAAGTTGCAGTCTTCTTTTTAACATTTTTACCGCAATTTTTAAATCCAAATCATAATACGTTTATCCAACTTCTCGTAATGGGCCTTACTTACCTAGTTTTAACAGTTATTTGGTTCGCTTTTTATATATTTTTAATTGATAAAATTAGTGCTTTTATGAAAAAACCGAAGACGCAACGTTATATTCAAGGGTTAACGGGAATTGTCTTAATTGGTTTTGGTATTAAACTAGCTTTTGAAAAAAGCAATTAACAAGTAGAAAACCACCACTATTAATAGTGGTGGTTTTCTTTTAATCACTGATTTGACTATCTACTTTATATTAAAACCAGCGTTCAGTTACAACCTTTTTGCGCGTATAGAATTGAACGCCATCCGTACCATTTGTACCTAAATCACCAAAGAACGAAGCTTTATTTCCTGCAAATGCGAAGAATGCCATTGGTGCTGGAACGTTTACGTTTACACCGATCATACCAGCATCAATATTATCGCGGAATGTTTGTGCATGCTTACCGTTTGAAGTATAAATAACCGCACCATTTGCAAACTTAGATTGATTTGTCAGTTTGATACCTTCTTCTAAATCTTTTACTCGTACAACACTTAATACTGGAGCGAAAATTTCATCCTGCCAAATTTTCATTTCTTGATTTACATCATCGAAGATTGTTGCACCAACAAAGTAACCTTCTCCAACTTCTTCATTAATTTTACGGCCATCTACTAATAAAGTTGCCCCGTCAGCTACACCGCTATTAATATAGCCTAAAACGCGCTCTTTATGAGATTCACGGATTAATGGTCCAACATAATTATCTTCGTTGAAACCATCACCTACTTTTAGCTTCTTCGTTTCCGCTACTAATACATCAATAAATTCGTCAGCAATTTCATCAACTACTGCTACTACTGAACATGCCATGCAGCGTTCTCCGCTACTTGCAAATGCAGATCCAATTACACCTTGCACTGTTTTCTCAAGGTTGCAATCTGGCATTACAATTGCATGGTTTTTTGCACCAGCTAACGCTTGTACACGTTTTCCGTGTTTCGTACCTGTTTCATATACGTAACGAGCTACCGGTTCAGAGCCAACGAACGAAACCGCTTGAATATCTTTACTTTCTAAAATACTATTTACAACATCTTTTCCACCTTGCACTAAGTTTAATACCCCTTTTGGAAAACCAGCTTCATAGAATAACTCTACAAGTCGCTCTGCTAAAAGTGGTGTTCTTTCTGATGTCTTTAATACGAACGTATTACCACAAGCAATTGCAAGTGGGAACATCCATAACGGAATCATCATTGGGAAGTTGAATGGTGTAATACCAGCAACAACTCCAATTGGGTAGCGCCAAATCGATCCATCAATTCCACTAGCAATATTCGGGAGAGCTTGTCCCATCATTAAATTTGGTGCTGATGTTGCGAGTTCTACTGCCTCAATACCACGCTGTACTTCACCAGTTGCATCCGTTAGCGTTTTTCCATTTTCTAACGTAATGATTTTTGCAAGTTCATCTTTATTTTCTTGTAAAAGCTGTAGATATTTGTATAATTGTCTTGAACGATTTGGAACTGGTACTTTTGACCATGTTTTGTACGCCTCTTTTGCTGCTTCAACCGCTTTTTCAACATCCTCTTTTGGAGATAGTGGAACGTAAGCAATAATTTTTCCAGTCGCTGGATTCGGAACTGCTTCTACTTCCGTACCTGTTGATTCAACCCACTCGCCATTAATATGATTTTTCACTCGTTTAATTTCAGTTGTAATCATTATATTCTCTCCTTTTTTATGAATGAAATAGGTCTATTATTTTTGATTCGAAATGAATTGTTCGCTAACTTTCTTATATAAAGCAGCCATATCGTTTTCACCATATCCTGCTTCACTCGCTTCTTCATATACGTTTAATAGCATTTCGCTTACTGGTAAGTGGAGCTCACTTTCCTTAGCTAAATCAACCGCAAAGCCTAAGTCTTTTTTTAATAGATTTACAGTAAAGCCTGGCTCATAGTTTTCTGATGCAATGAAACTTTTATAATTACGCTCATAAATTCTACTTTGACCGTAACTTACATTTAAAATATCAAACATTTTATCTAAATCCATATTGTTCTTTTTCGCTAATGTTAAAGCTTCACTCACACCAGCAGTATAAAAACCAATTAATAGATTATTAATTAATTTAACCGTTGTACCACTATCAATTTGCTCGCTAACGTGGAAAATATTCGCTCCTAACACTTCCATGATAGATTCAGTTTTATCATATACCTCTTTTGATCCACCAACCATAAACGTTAAAGTACGATTTTCTGCTCCAATTACACCACCGCTAACAGGTGCTGCTAAAAAGTCTACTTTCTTTTCCTTCGCCGACTCCTCCAACTGTTTGTTTAACTGTGGAGATACAGTACTTGTATCAATTAAAACGACATTCGAGTGGCTATTTTCAAATAATCCTTCTTCTCCAAAATATACCGCTTCAACAGCACGAGGTGAAGGTAAACTTGTAAAAATTACATCACATGTCTCTGCTAGTTTTGAGATTGATAAGCCAATAATTCCTCCTTCTTTTTCAAAGGAAGCTTCAGCCTCTTTATTTAAGTCCACTCCATATACTGTGTAACTTGATTTAACTAAATTTTTAGACATCGGAAGACCCATATTACCTAAGCCGATAAAACCAATCTTTTTCATATCGCTTTCCTCCTAATTACACAATATATTTTCCGCGATTTATACTAGCTTTCGCAATTTCCCTCTTTTTCGTAAATACGTTCGTGTATAAAGGCACTAATAATTGACGGATTTCGGATAAAATATCATGTCTATTATGTTCTTCTGTGACTGCCGCTGAAAGAATAGATATTGCTGCTTCTTCTACTTTACGATATCCTTCTTCACAAATAACGTCAGTAATCATTTGCTTCGTACACTCTTTTTCTTCACCATTTTTACTTACTGCTTTTCTCGTACGTAAAAATGCTGATTCCATGACGTACACGTCCGTCAACATATTTGATAATACACGTGAATATTCTTGCTCTTGATCAATTTTTAAGCCCGGTGTTTTAGAGAGCGTTTTCAAAGATTGTCTCAACAATTTTTTCGCTAATAAAATGTAACGATGGTTTCTTTCGACGTTTTCCAAATCACTTTCTACTTCATGATCTTCAATTTGCTCCATTTGTTTCATTAACATTTTGGCAACTGTTAATCTATTAATTTCATTCGTACCTTCAAAAATACGACTAATTCGAGCATCACGATATAATCGTTCTACTTCGTATTCTTGCATATAACCGTAACCACCATGAATTTGGACAGCTTCATCTACGATATGACCAAGTGTTTCAGAAGCATTTACTTTATTTAGTGCACATTCAATTGCGAATTGGGACATTTTTTTCATAAGATCCTCATCACTCTCATGAATTGCCTCATCAATTACACCAGCTGTACGGTAAGCTGCACTTTCTGCTCCATATGTAGCAATGATCATATTCGCAATTTTCTCTTGAATCATCGTAAAGTCTACTAATTCCGTTTGGAACTGTTTTCGTTCTTTACCATATTGAACTGACAATCCAATTGCTTGTTTTGCTGTTCCAATATTTCCAAAGGCAAGTTTTAGTCTAGCAAAATTAAGAATATTAAGAGCTACATGATGCCCTTTCCCAACTTCCCCTAAAACATTTTCAACAGGGATGACAACATCTTCTAAAATAAGAGTCGCTGTTGAAGAGCCTTTAATACCCATTTTCTTTTCTTCTAAACCAATAGATACACCTTCACATGTTCTTTCGACAATAAACGCTGTCATTCCTTTATTTGTCTTTGCAAAAACAACGTATACATCTGCCATATGAGCATTTGTAATCCACTGCTTCTCGCCATTTAACTTCCAAGCTGTACCATCTTCGTTCAATACCGCACTCGTTTTTGCGCTTAATGCATCTGAACCAGCATTTGGCTCAGTTAATGCATAAGCACCAATCCATTCTCCCGATGCGATTTTTGGTAAATATTTTTCTTTTTGTTCTTTCGTTCCGTAATATATGTAAGGCAATGTACCTACACCAGCGTGTATATTAAAAGAAACGCTAAACGCACCAGCATAACCCATTTTCTCTGCTACTAGTCCTGAAACTGCCTTTCCTAACTCGAACCCGCCGTATTCTTCTGGGACTTCGATACTTAATAACCCAAGTTCCCCAGCCTTTTCAAATAATTGACGAGAAATTTTGTAGTTATGTTGTTCAATATTCTCCATTTGTGGAACAATTTCTTGTTTAACAAATTGTTCCGTTGTTTTTGCGATTAATTCCTCATCACCTGAAAAATCTTCTGGTGTAAAGTAAGTATGATTTACATCTTTATTAAGTGAAAAAAATTCATCCCATGGTAACTTCGTTTTCTCCATATGTATCCCCCTATCATTCGGCTTTCATAGCTTTTTTGCTTATGCTCGTCTACGATGAGTGGAATATCTTTTTTTGAAAATAGAAGGCGATGATTTTTCACATCAAGCATTTTATTTTGCCAAAGATGTATTTTCATCGCCTTCGCTGTCTTATCTATTGATCTTCTGATAATACTGTTTTTGCAATACCAGTATCTAGCTCTTCAAAGTCATGATATGAAATTGTTTCATATAACTCACTTCTCGTTTGCATATTAGAAAGTGCATCTTTTTGAGAACCTGTTTCCTTAATTAAAGTAAACACATTCTCATACGCTTTCGCTGCTACACGAAGTGAAGTTACAGGATAAATAACCATTTGGAAGCCCATGTTCGCAAATTCCTCTGCACTATAATATGGTGTTTTTCCAAATTCAGTCATATTCGCTAATAAAGGTGCATTTACCTTGCTATTAAATAGACGGAATTCCTCTTCTGATTGAAGCGCTTCTGGGAAAATTGCGTCTGCTCCTGCTTTTACATAGGCATTCGCTCTTTCAATTGCTTCATCTAACCCTTCTACACCACGAGCATCCGTGCGCGCTACAATATATAAACTCGGCGCAACTTCTTTAATCGCTTTAATTTTTTGAACTAATTCTTCTGTAGTAACAAGTTTCTTGCCATTTAAATGTCCACATTTTTTTGGTAATTGCTGATCTTCAATTTGGACAGCTGCTACTTTCGCCTCTACCATTTCTACAGCAGTTCTCGCTACATTTAGTACACCACCAAATCCTGTATCAATGTCAACAAGAACAGGTAAATCTGTAGCTCTTACTAAATCTCTTGCTCTTTCTGCTACTTCAGTAGACGTCACGATTCCTAAATCTGGTAGCCCTTTACTTGCAGTATAAGCAGCTCCCGATAAATAAAGAGCTGAAAAACCTGTATTTTTCGCAACAAGAGCTGCCATTGCATCATGAGCACCTGGAATTTGTAAAATTTCATTTGCTTCTACCAAAGCTCGGAAGCGATTCGCAAGCTCTTCTTGTGTTGACTGTTTATCCACAACCCAAGCCATTCTAGATTCCCCCTATTATTAAATTAAGAATAGATCTACAAATTCGTTTACATTCATATTTTCTAGTTTTTCTTCATTTAAACAAACTTCATGAATTTGTTCTTGTTGCTTATTAGAATAATGACCTGCCATATTAGCAGTGAATTTTTGAACAACCTTTGGAATCGCTTCGTCTCTACGGAAACGGTGACCAAGTGGGTATTCACATTCCACATTTTCTGTTACAGTACCATCTTTAAAGTGCACCTGAACAGCATTGGCGATTGAGCGCTTGTTCGGGTCAAGATAATCTAAACTGTACTGCTTGTTTTCAACAACAACCATCTTATTACGTAATTCATCTACACGTGGATCAT
The DNA here is from genome assembly GCF_050279585.1 of Bacillus sp. NPDC094064. Classification (NCBI taxonomy): domain Bacteria; kingdom Bacillati; phylum Bacillota; class Bacilli; order Caryophanales; family Bacillaceae; genus Bacillus; species Bacillus sp. NPDC094064. The sequence goes on along the minus strand of NZ_JBNNUI010000013.1, from coordinate 34,659 downwards.
TTGCTACTACATCCTCATAATCGTCCGCGACGATATCTCCTTTTAATAAACCGATTGCCGTAATATATTGTAAGCAATGATCACGATCAGCTGGGTTATTTAATGGACCTTCTTTATCGATAATACGAATTGCTGATTCATGAGTTGTAATTGTAATACGATCAACTTCATCTAATCTTTCTTTAATTTCTGGATGCAACTTCACTGCACATTCTGCAGCTGTTTGCGCATGGAATTCTGCTGGGTATGATACTTTAAATAATACATTTTCCATTACATATGACTCTAGTGGTCTAGCTAATTTTAATTCTTGTTTATTGAATAATACATCTTGGAATCCCCATCCTGGCGCTGATAATGCTGTAGGGTAACCCATTTCACCTTTTAGAGCAGTCATTGCAAGATGAACACCGCGGCTCGTTGCGTCACCTGCTGCCCATGATTTACGTGATCCAGTATTTGGAGCATGACGGTATGTACGAAGACTAGAATTATCAATCCACGCATGTGATAATGCATTAAAGATTTCTTCACGTGTTCCACCAAGCATTTTCGCAACTACAGCAGTTGTTGCTACTTTTACGTATAATACATGGTCAAGACCAACGCGGTTTAAGCTGTTTTCTAAAGCAAGTACACCTTGAATTTCATGCGCTTTAATCATCATTTCTAATACTTCACGTACTTTTAATGGTTCTTTTCCTTCTGAAATACGAACACGGCTAATATAATCTGCAACTGCTAAAATGCCGCCTAAGTTATCAGATGGATGTCCCCATTCTGCTGCAAGCCAAGTATCGTTATAGTCTAACCAACGGATCATACATCCGATATTAAATGCGCCTTTTACTGGATCTAGTACATAAGACGTTCCTGGTACACGTGTACCGTTTGGCACGATTGTTCCTGGTACAACTGGTCCTAATAATTTCGTACACTCTGGATATTGAAGTGCTAAAATTCCGCATCCAAGTGTATCAAGTAATACGTATCGAGCAGTACTAAATGCTTCTGCACTAGTAACCTCTTTATTTAATACATAATCCGTAATCTCTTCTAATAATGCATCTTTTTGTTTAATTTCATTTGTTTTAATCATACTATTCTTCCCTTTCTGTCGAAAATTCGTTATTATTAATGATGGGTGTCGGTCAAACACCCATCTGGCGGGCGGCGCTAACAACTCCCCAGTTGTTTTTATTTACTAAATACATGTCGCTCGCCAATATAATTTACACGTGGACGGAACAAACGATTGTTCGCATGTTGCTCAATTACGTGTGCACATAGTCCAACTGTTCTAGAACTAAAGAAGATCGGTGTGTATAGTTGAATTGGAATACCAAGCATCCAATATACTGGAGCAGCATAGTAATCAAGATTCGGATAAATGCCTTTTTCCTTCTCCATAATCTTTTCTCCAGCTTCACACATTTCATATAGTGTATAATCGCCTTTTACATCACAAAGCTGTTTTAAAGCTTCCTTCATCATAAGTGCTCTTGGATCTATCTTCTTCATATATACGCGATGTCCAAAGCCCATAATTTTTTCTTTGTTATAAAGTTTCTTCTGTAATAACTCTTCAAATTTCTCAACATTTCCAGCTTCTAAAAGCATGTACATAACTGCTTCATTTGCACCGCCGTGTAAGCTACCTTTTAGAGATGCAACTGCTCCTGTTAAAGCACCGTATAAATCTGATTGCGTTGATGCAATTACGCGAGCTGTAAATGTAGAGTTTGGCATTTCATGTTCACTATATAAAACAAGGGAACGATCAAAGATCTTCTCTTCAAGCTCAGTTGGTTTTTTACCAGTTAACATATAGAAGAAATTCGCACTATATGACAATTCTTGAAGAGGCTGAATTGGCTCCTCATTATTTAAAATATGATAGCTATTCGCTACAATGTTCGGTACTTTACTTAATAGCTTGTACCCTCGGCTTTTATTCACTTCTAACGAGCGGTTTTCGATATCATTATCGTAACCAGCTAATGCAGACACACCTGTACGTAATCCATCCATAGGATGCGTTTCTTTAGGTAATGCTTTTAACACATTGAATACACCTTCTGGCACCGCATATTCTTCTTTTAATTTCTTTTCAATTGTTGCTTTTTCATCCTCATTCGGTAGATGTTCCTCCAATAAAAGGTGCACAATGTCTAAATACTCTTTTGTTTTTGAGAGTTCGATTAAATCATACCCTTGAATTACAATTTCACCTTTTACTGTGTCAAGAAACGAGATTTTCGTCTCCGCTGCTACTATACCATCTAATCCCGGGGAAAATTTTTCTTCAGCTTTCATCATTATTTCCTCCAATCCTAATAGATCTTCGTGCACATAACTGTAAGCCTTTACAATACTGTGGAACTACATTTCTATTTCAATGTATCAGAGTTTTTAGAAGATTTCAATTTATTTTATAATGATAAGTTTCCTATACTTTTATCGATGTAACAATACAATTTTTTAAGAATAGTTTTCATATTTTCTAAAGAAAGGACAGACTTCCTTGTATGTCTTTTTAAAACAAAATATAAGGATTATCCATATATTCCCGTCAAATATATCATTCTTCCACATTTATTTATGAAATAGAAAAACCGATCTGTACACATATACAGCTCGGTTTTTCTATGATATTTATTTCACTATCCCATAAATACAATTCTTATATAAAACTTATTCATTTTTAGTAAAGTTATTATTTTACATAATTAAATTAAATTTCTTTCATTTTCGCATGATAACTTACAACTCATTCACAGTTTTGAACGTACCATAAATTATTACAAACTAAAAAAATATAATACCGCCCTTCTCAACTGACACTATCACCAATTTTAATGTGCTCTACGAATTTGTACCTATATTTGATTAAAATTTCTATATATGTACCTTCATATGCACTACAAGAATATACTATTTTATTATTGAACTTAGGAGTGATCGTTTCATGAGGCTACCTTTAAGAATAACTGCTGTGGTCCCGTCTGTTCCCTCAATACATGTTCCCGCCATCCATACAGCAAGTTCCGATGTTGGCATTGAACTTCCCTCAACTTGGCAACAATATCAATTTCCAGGTCAAGTCTCCCCCTCATTTTGGCATCATGGCACGCATCCAAGTAGTACTACCTTTTATCAACAAAGTTATGCTCCACTACCCCCGACTCAAGTTTTTTATCATTTTCCATCCATTTATTTTCAAAATTTCTATGGTACTTTTAACATTTAAAAAATAATAGTACTCGTTATAATACAAAAAGCACCAAAGAAACCGTTTTTACCGGTACTTATGGTGCTTTTTGTATTATTTATTGTCCATTATTGACAGGAGCCTCTCCTGCATTCCCATCATTATTCGGTGGCGTTGTCACTGGTGGCGTTGGGTTTGTATTCCCTTGACCTCCACCATTATTTGGCGGCGTTGTATTCCCTTGGCCTCCTCCGCTATTCGGCGGCGTTGTATTTCCTTGATTTCCTCCGTTATTTGGCGGCGTTGTATTTCCTTGACTTCCTCCGTTATTTGGCGGCGTTGTATTCCCTTGATTTCCTCCGTTATTCGGCGGTGTTGTATTTCCTTCATTTTGTTTCTTTTGTTCTTCTTGTTTCTTTAATTCTTCCTGTTTCTTTTGTTCTTCTTGCTTATTAAGCTCTTCTTGTTTCTTTTGCTCTTCTTGTTTCTTAAGTTCTTCCTGTTTCTTTAATTCTTCTTGCTTGTTCTCGTCTTCAGTTTTTTGCTGTTGATTTTGTTGCGGCTTTTCAGTTGTATCAGGAACGCTCCTATTTGGCGAAGAATCACGTTTCTCTCCTTTTATACGCAATTCACTACCTTCTTGAATAACACTACTTGGCATTTTAAAGCGCGATTTATCAGTAGCCATCTCGCTCATCATTTCCTTAAAGATCAACTGTGCAATTTTCGTATTTTTACTACTAATATACTCGTCTTTACCATCTTTCATATATCCAGTCCATACTGCCATCGTATATTGCGGCGTATAACCTGCAAACCAACTATCACGAGTTGCACTTTCTGGAATGTGATATTGTGCTAATTGTTTTGAATCATAGTTTGTTGTACCTGTTTTACCAGCTACATCTAAAGAACTTATATTGGCCGCTGTACCAGTACCTGATGTAACGACAGAACGAAGCATATCAGTAATCATATATGCTGTAGAATCCGCCATAACTTGTTTTGGTTTTTGCCCAAAACTTTGTGATTTGCCGTCTGGATAAACTACTTTCTTCACAAAATGCGGCTTCGTATACTTACCATTATTACCAAATGCCGCATAAGCACCTGCTATTTCAGTTGGTGATACTTCATTTGTACCAATCGCTGTTGATTCAGTCGGTGCTGTATTAAATGTAATGCCTAGTTTCTCAGAGAATTCTTTCGATTTACTAATTCCTACTTCTTTTGCAGTTTTAACTGCAGGAACATTACGTGACATCTTTAATGCTTCACGCATTGTAATTGGACCTAAATGACTTCTGTCTGCATTTCGAACTTCTTGTCCAGTTGAATATTTAAATGGAGAATCATCAATTTGATGATAAGTAGCCCATTTTAAGTATTCAATAGCAGGAGCGTAATCAAAGATTGGCTTCATTGTCGAACCAGCTGCACGATCTAATTCGATTGCCATATTATGCCCTTTAAATACTGCCTTATTTTCACCGCGTCCACTACCTATAGCACGAACTTCCCCTGTTTTCGTATCCATAAATGTGAAAGCACCTTGGAATTTATCATTTGGATAATCAATAATATTTGTATTTAAAATATTATCAGCTAATTTTTGTGCATCCTGATCCAATGTTGTATAAATTTCTAAACCGTCAGAACCAATGTTAGCATCCGGTAATTCTTTTTCTACCTCTTTCACAACCGCATCCATAAATGCAGGATATGGCATTGCTTGAAGTTCTGTTGCTGGCTTAAGTCCATCTGTTACTGGAACTTTTGACGCTTCTTCCATTTCTTGTTTTGTAATATAGCCATGTCGATTCATTAAGCCTAGAACAGTATTTCTTCTTTCTGTTGCTCTTTGAACATTTTCTGGTTTCGTTGGATCATAGTTATTTGGTGCTTTCGGTAAACCTGCTAGCATCGCAACTTCTGGTAATGTTAAATCTTTTAATTCTTTACCATAGTAGTTTTGTGCTGCTGTTGCGATTCCATATGAACGGTTACCTAAATTAATTTTATTTAAATACATCTCTAATATTTCATGTTTTGAATACTGTTGTTCTAGCTTATACGCTAAATATATCTCCTGAACCTTACGCTTTGACGTTTTTTCCATCGATAAGAAGTAGTTTTTAATAACTTGCTGCGTTATCGTACTTCCACCTTGTGAACCATAATCTCCTTTAAGACTAACTAAAATCGCACGTGTAGTACCTTTAAAGTCTACTCCACTATGCTCATAAAAACGTGCATCTTCTGTCGCTAAAAACGCTTCTTCTACTAATTTAGGAATTTGATCATACGTTACATTCGTCCTTTTTTCTTTTCCATATTCATATACCAAATTGCCATCTTTATCATAAATTTTTGAGGATAACGGATTAACAAGTTTTGCTTTCTCAAGTTTTGGTGCGTCCTTAATCATTACGAAAAAGGTAGCAACACCTGCCACTAAACCAACAATACCAATTAATAAACAACTAATTAAAAACTTACGAAAAAATGATGTTTTACCTTTTGGTTTTTGATTTTTAGAAGCTGGCTGTTTTTTCTTTTTAACTTGTCGTCGCTCCTCTCGAGAACGATAATTTTCTGACATGTTACTTTCTCCTGCCTTTCAATTCTCCCGTTGATTTACTTAAAAATATTGAGGTCACTTTCTAAAAAATTTAATTAAGAAAGTATATTGACCTGGAGCATTCAATATTTTCCCAATTCACAGATTATACTTTTTAGAATTTTTTTTATACAAACTATTTTCACTTCTATTTTTCTTAATAATGCTGCCCCTTAAAGCATAGAATGTACAAAGTGAATTTTTAATACCTCGTATAAATAATATACCTTTTTTTCAAATGGTCAATATTTTCTTATTTATAAATCAAAGGTGAAATAAAAATAGCACAACGATATGTACTTCGTGTGAACTTCCTTATAATTACGTATAACGAACATTTAATATATTGCATATAAGTATAATACCTCTTTAATTATTAGGATTTCAACACCACATCCCAATATATACAAGAAATCAGCAAAAATAAAAAGTAAGGAGTTGCGTAATGATGAAGTTATCTCCCATTATCTCAAAAAATATAGTTGCTGTTGGCTATAATCCTTTTTCTATGATTTTAAGAATTCAATTAAAGAATGGTATGTATGATTTCTTTAACGTGCCAGAAAATATTTACACTGGTTTATTAAACGCACACTCTAAAAGTTATTATCATAATACTTATATTAAAAATTCTTACCGCTACACTAAAATTTAAACTTAAACATCATATAAAAACGAAAGGAGGACAATTCCCCCTTTCGTTTAAAAAGATTTTCACGATCCAGTTATCTTCTATTTCTCCTATTAATTTCATCATATGCTTGAATTTGTTTTTTCAAACGCCGATCAGCTTTTTTTTCATGTACAACAAAAATTGCATGTATAACTCCTGGTACCCAAAATATTAATGTCAAGATGAAATTTAGTATTGCTTGAAATGGCTTTCCGCAAAATAATACCGCTACAGGTGGAAGAAAAATTGCTAATAAATACATCATCGCTTGAAAACTCCTTGTTTTATATTTTTCATTTCTCGTCTTTTCATGCGCTGACCAACCCGATTATTTGGGTGTTTCATACATTTCAATTAAACAATAAAACTTCTTTACTGTTATATATTCTATTCATATGAAAGAAAAACCTACTATATCAATGTTATCCCGTATGTAAAACTGAAATTTTACATACTTCTTTTAAATGGGCATTTTAACCCCTTTATTGTTTTCTACTCTCTCCTCTCCCTCTATTATAGTTAATCCAATTGCAGAAATAACCGTTCCGATTGCTTGTATCCAAATACCAATGAGTGCTATTATCCTCTCATTCTTCTTATCCATAATACTGTCTTCATTTTCAATTTCATCCTTCGATAAATTAATAATACCTTGATAAGCTTGAAGTCCTGCCCCTAAACTTTGCATAGAATTACCTAGAATAATGATTCTTTCTAGGGCTTTTCTCTCCATCAATGCTGCTTCTACACCTAAAAAAGCACCAATTGATTGTAAACTGTTCCCGACAATTATAAGATAATCATTCTCTTTCAGTTGTTCGTTTATATTAAAATACGTTCCTATTACATTTGATATATTTCCTAATGCTAATAATTCAATCCCCATTTCATCAAGTATTTTCCTTTTATTCTCCAAACATATATTTTGATTTTCTCTTTCCCCTTCATCTTCGCTATAATCATTTGCCACAATTTGTAATATATACCCGAGGGCTTGCAATGAGCTTCCTACAATAACAAGATCCGATTCAACTTTTTCTTCTCCATTAAATCCTCTTGTTGTTCCGATGGCCGCTGTAAGATTTCCACCTACTTGAAACCATGCCCCTGTCACTTTTAAACTGCGTAGATTCATTTTTATCACCTATACAAAAATTTTCTACTGCTTTCGAAATAAACAAATGTCGCCCTTAATCTTTTATTTTATTTTGCATATGTAATTTTGTGCATTCTATAGTGTGTTAATCATACAAAAAAAGCACCTTTACGGTACTTTTTTAACAACACATTTCTCAATGAAAATATATGCAATTAAAAACATTTATATCATTCAATATATACTTATTTTTGATGCTATCCTGGGCACGTCAATGAATCTCCATTGTTCTCTATTGTTATATTTAATATATATTGAATTGCTTTATGTGACCACATTTCAGGTGTAGGTGATTCATTTATATATTGTGGTGCACATGAATACAGCATCGGGGTCTTAATGCTTCCTCCTGGATCTAAAGCGACAACAGCCATTCCATGAGGTAATTCCAGTGCCATAGATTTTGTAATACCTTCAATTGCAAACTTTGAGGCACAGTACGGTGCAAGCTCAGCCTCACCTTCTCTGCCCCAACTAGAACTCATATTAATAATAATTCCTTCTTTCCTAGCTACCATAGCCGGGACAAATGCTCTCATTACATTTACTACACCATTAACGTTTATATTCATTACATTATCAAATTCACTAGCTGTAACTTTCCAAATTGGTGCATTTTGATTAACAATTGATGCATTATTTATTAACAAATCGGGGGTTCTATATTTATGAAATACATAACTTGCCCAACTACTAACTTGCTGAGAATCTGAAACATCAATGATTTGAAAATCATGTGTATTACCGTAATGTTTTTTTAGTTCTTCAATTTTATCTTTTGAACGTCCACATCCACATATATTCCATCCCAATTCGTGAAATCTTTCAACCATTACGCGGCCTAATCCTTGCGTCACTCCTGTAATTATTACAAGTTTCCTAATTTCGTTTTGCTTCAATTCCCTCGCCTCCCTTTCCATATTTTATTCTCTTCACTTTCATACAGCCATTTACTAAAGTATCAACTCACTTCATACTTTAGTAGCATTTTTGATATTGTAAAAAAAGAATAACCATAGCGGTTACTCCTGTTTATATCTCTATAAATTCAATATTACTTTTAATTCCCCACATTTCTCACACTGAAAAATGCGAGCTACACCTAATATATCAATTTTAAAAAACCATTATCTTGCAGCTTAATAAAACTATATTTATGTTTACAGGGCGATTCATCAAAAAATTCCCAACACAAAACAGTCCACTTTCATGTAAGAATTTTCATCTAGTCTATTTACATACTTTTATGTAAATACTCAATTTCATTTTGCAACTTTTTGAATTGCTCAAAATGCATGGTAATGGATTGATTGCTACTATAATCAACATTTTGCTTCACTAATAAAACACCAGTATCATGAAAAATCGCTTCGAGGTCTTTCCTAATCGATACTTTCGTAATATGCGCTGTTTTAATTGCCGATAAAATTGCTATTTCATTAAACTTTAATTTTATTTCATTTGGACAAAATGCTTCTTCAACCAATATAACTTCATTGCTATAAATTAGCGCAACAAGTGGACTTGATTTTGCATCTGTTAAATCCACTCTTTTTATAACATTATTCATAACATTTTGCCTCCTTTTATTTTCATATATATTAATTATACAAAATTAATCTTTGGGTTACTTAACCTTACATTAATTTTAACACACTTTCGTAAAAGGATTAAACTGTAATTCGCACGTTTTACTATTCCACAATTTTTGTTAAATGAACCATTTGGACTATAAATCCATATAGTATTGTTAACAATTAATTATAAAGCAGGTGAAAATTATGCCATCAGTTGTAGGGAATTTAGTTGTACAAAATAGTAACGGTTCATTTAACTTAGGTGATTTCTACAACGTTTCTCCGAAAGAAAATACGAAAGCTTATAATGGATCTGGTGCATCAAATGTTGGTTTTGTTGTTAATACTTTTAGCGGTGTTAGTGCGACTAATACGTTTGATTCTGATCTTGCAGATCAAAACCAAGTAGGTACGGCCTAACACTATATTTCCATCGTTCTGTTTAGGATTTTTAAATTTGTCTATACTATAACTAGGCTGTTACACAGCTATTGTTGATTTTGGAGTACCCTATCTTTTTCTCCCTTTCCCTGGGGCTCAGCAGCTAGTATGAAGCTAGCTGCTTTTTCGGATGATTTTTTCTTTTTTCCTTATTCATCAGTAAAAAAGCTAAATATTACATTTCAACTTCTTGTACATTAATAATATCCGTACCATGTTTCTGCTTTTTTCGGATGACGAAAATACTCCAGTTTATATTTTACTACTTCATATTCCACCATCCCGATTTTTATCCCTTTCGTTTCTTTTAATATAATCATTAAATCATTTATATTTTCATCATACGATTCAAAAACCTTCCCGCCACCTTCTCTTTGAAAAATGACTTTCACAATATCTCTCCCAACTTAATTTCTTTAATAACTAATCCGATTAAAAGTAAGCATTCTTTTTTCTAACATTTTCATAGCAAAAAGAACATCCTTCTTAATAGAATGCTCAGCTTGTCATTTCCTATAACGGCAATATTTTTTCAATACAATTATATGTATTATTCTTCAAATAATGTTTATCCACTTCAAGAAAATTAATATATTTGATTTATATTTAATAAAATTAATTAACTAAAACATTATAATATCAACAACCTATAAAACAATTAATTTCTCTCTTTTAATTTTATCCATAATTTTACATTGTAATTCTTAATATTAAAATGTAATATTGTATTGTCTTACTATCTATTTATAACACACACACTAATTAGAAAAGGGAACTCTATATGAGTTCCCTTTTCTAATTAAGATTATACAACTATTCATGAAAAATCCATTCACATATTGTTTTAGTTGCTTCGGAATAAGGTTTTAGCAAATCTTCAAGAGTTTTACTACGACAATTATATACAATGATCTAACACTTTTTTTTATATAGTATTCCGTTTATTCTTATCTACGCTTTCTTTTCATCTAAATCCCTTTATTCTACTATTAATTACATTCACCGATGTAATATTGCATTGTATTTGTAAATCATTATCCAAATAAGATCCTATTTTCTCTCTTTTTTACATAAAAACAAAAAACAGAAATCTAGCTCCATGCTAAATTTCTGTTTTTCCTCTATTCGTATTATTTTTCTTCTAGAAATTCAAATGTATCTTTAAATTCTTTATCATTTACCTTAATATCAGCAGCTTTCAATAAATCAGTAACTACTTGTTGTTTCCATTTACCTGTCGTATCTTGTAGTCTTTGCTCTTCTAAATCTTTACGAATTTTATCCTTCACTTCATCAAACGGCTTCAATTCTTTTTTATCAGTCGCTTTAATAATATGGTAACCATAAGTAGTTTTAATTGGCTCACTTACTTGTCCTGCATCTAATTTATACGCAGCTTCCTCAAATTCTTTCACAGTTTGCCCAGGAGCAAAACCAGGTATTTCCCCACCCTGTTCTTTTGAACCAGTATCTTCTGAATATTGCTTCGCTAAAGCAGCAAAATCTTCACCATTATTTATTTTCTCTTTTACTTCTTTAGCAGTCTTTTCATCTTTTACTAATATGTGACTTACCTTCATCTCTGGTTTATAGTTATCTTTTACATCTTTTTCTGTAACAGTCTCTTTAATCGCTTTCTCAAATGCAATTTCCGGCTTCATTTTCTCTTTTAATTCATCTTCGTCTTTCAATCCTAATTGCTCTAAAGTCGATTTAAAGTTGTCACCCATTTTCTCTTTCGCTTCTTCTACTTTCTTTTGTGCTTCCTCATCTGAAACTTTATATTTATCTAACAATGCCTTACTTAACATCATTTGATATATAGTACTTTCACCATATTTTTCATGTAATTCTTTACTTAATTCTTTCTCTGAAATGTTACCTACTTTTGATGTTACTACGTTGTCAGAGGAACCGCATGCAGATAATGCCAACACTACGCATGAAATAATCGTTCCCAAAAATAACTGTTTCTTTTTCAATTCAAATACCTCACTTTTATCAATATGTAAAAGTAACTATACACTGTTATTGTGAAAACAGTGTGTTTTCTGCATGTAATTCATTTCATTTGAATCAACTATGCTCTTTTATCTTTTATTGTTAATAGTCTTCCTATTTTATTAGTAAGAAGACTATTTACTTTTACATTAAAACACATTTCATTACTGACTAATCAAATGTGTTTCTAGTATCCAATGATTTTGCCCGATATTCACCGTATTTTTTTCGCTTTCCCATATGGAAAGATTTTGATCCAGCTATAGTCCCCTTAATATTCATACATTCAAGCTTGTCCTAGTAATTTGCTCCGTACCTAACAGAATATTACTTGACTACTACGTATCCACTATGCTAGTTTGATTTACTTAATTCGAACCTATAAACCAAGAAAGTGACTTATTTCCTATTAATTGATTCACATCACATTTTCCAATGCCGGAAACATTTCCAGAATCCGTATATTGCCAAATATCACATGGATATGCTGGCTTATTTCCTCCATAACGAGGAATCCAAACAAAATCAGCCTCAATATTCCGTGCTCCAAACGATACATACGTGTGATGCCCTACATATAATCCTACTCTTTCTGCACCTAAACGACGCAATTCATCTATAAATGCTTGAGTTCCGCCTTGCATATCTACCATCGTTTGAACTTCTACATCCGCCACCCAAAACTTAGCAGATTTATCGCCACGATTCCAAAAATTTTGTGCTTCTTTCTTTGCATCAGCAATAGATATAAAACGGCAAAATGCATAATTACCAAATGGAATACTGCGCTTTTTCATTTCATCCACATAGCTTGGATACATAAAATCCACCGTGTTCGAGCCATCTTGAACTCTAGCAATAACTAAATCTAGCTGAGGTGCTGCAATATCCCAATTAATAGTTCCATTCCATTTTGAAATATCTACAATAAAACCCATACAATTCAACTCCTTTTTATTATCATATTCAAAGCTTTTTTTATTGTAAGTCTCATATGCCTAATACTAGTAATCTATTATTTAAATAAGGAGAATCATTATTATTTTTTCAAATATATACCTATTACCAAAAAAATTCCATTCATTTATTTATTTCCCCTCAATTGGCTAAATAAAAAACATTTTCTCTTAATGAAAATGTCTTTTCACATTATTACAATCAACTTCACTAAAATTACATATTATATTAATACACCTATTCACATGAATCAAAAAGTGAATCATATATCACACTCAATATTAGGAGCTGATTTCATGGAAAAAAAACCTATCGTATTCAAAATTCCACCAAATTCAAAACTAAAAGTTACATTTTTCGGTCCTTGTAACGAAGTAATTACAAATGTTTCTATAATTAATCAACTTCTCACCCCTAAATGCCAAACTATCACTCAATATCCAGACTATAAGAAATATGAAACCGAAGTACAATCCCTATCCCGTTGTTAATCCACGTAATTCAAAGTTTTTACAGCTAATTTTAAAAGAAACACTTCATTAATAGGCTTAAATTACTCATTTTATGATATTCCATTGATAATGTATTGATTCCTTACACGTTTTCATTAAATGAGCATATATTATCGTATGGAGATTATCCACTCATAAAACCTATCTTTCTTTAGAGCGTACTTTTTATGTATGCTCTTTTTTGTTGAACCATCCTCCATATTCTTCTGTACATATAAAATTGTGCACCATTTATTTTTGTTTAACTTACTATTTTAATAATGTTGAAGGGGACTGAATTACGCTCAAATAACAATATATTCAATTTATTCACTTATATATACTAGAAAACAATAAAAAAACCTCACCGTTTGATGAGGGTCTTAAAACTTTCTACAAAACATCTAATCTTCGACTTCATTTAGTTGGGGAAGGGAATCTTGCAGCTTCAAAATGTGCCCCATCTTCTAAAGCACTTAAAACTCCATCTATACTACTTTGCGCATAGACCTCAACTTGATCTCCTTTATTCAATTGAATTATCGTCGAAACACTTACTACATTTCCAAAATTTATCGGACCAAAAAAGTCGTTATCTATAGCTATTGCAGCGTTTCCATTCACACGAATTTCTACACGTGCTCTATAATTTAAGTTGAGATCGTTTGGAAAGAAACCAATTGTTCCAATAATAGAATAAACCCCTCTAGTCTTCGGAATAAAAATAGACGTTGCTGGATTATACTCATTTGCTAAATCAAATTGTTCATTTTGGAACAATACCTTTACAAAAGTATTAGCAGGAACAGTTTGATCCACCGTATTTCTTGCTCTAAATGCAGATGCCCTTACAAGCTTGTCCTTGTTGTCATAACACTTACTTGTGTTCTTACAACAGTCATGCTGTTTCTTTTTATACTCCTTACAATATTTACAATAGTAATAACAAGACATACTAGTTCCCCTTTCATGCTTATTACTACATATTATGCAAGATTGATTAACAAAGTTTGGACTAATTATTATTATTTCTCATAAGGGTGCTCTATACTTACACTCTTATTTTTTATATACAACTCAATTCCTTTCGATTTATAAATTGTATACAGTTCCATATAGAATGGTCAGAAAAGAACTTCCGTATTTAACAAATTCAACATTTAAATACCGGGAAAAAATACGATAAATTTGAGTGATTCCCCTCTCTAATTACATATTTCAATTACAAGTTTCATCTAATAATAATACTTCGATTTTTGGAGGTGATTTTATGGCAAAAGAAAATAAATATAATTCAAAAGAAATTCTTTACGGAGCTGCATTCGATCCTAACTTGATTGGGCCGACACTACCACCTCCTCCAACATTTACAATACCAACCGGACCTACTGGGGCTACTGGTGTTACTGGAGCCACAGGAGATACTGGACCTACTGGCATTACTGGGACTACGGGCGTTACCGGACCTACCGGCGTTACTGGGACTACGGGCATTACTGGGACTACGGGCGTCACTGGGACTACGGGCGTTACTGGACCTACCGGCGTTACTGGGACTACGGGCGTCACTGGGACTACGGGCATTACTGGGACTACGGGCATTACTGGGACTACGGGCGTCACTGGGACTACGGGCGTTACTGGACCTACCGGCGTTACTGGAGCCACAGGAGATACTGGACCTACTGGCATTACTGGGACTACGGGCGTCACTGGGACTACGGGCGTCACTGGGACTACGGGTGTTACCGGACCTACTGGTGTTACTGGAGCCACAGGAGATATCGGATCTACTGGCATTACTGGGACTACTGGGACTACTGGGACTACGGGCGTTACCGGACCTACCGGCGTTACTGGGACTACGGGAGCCACAGGAGATACTGGACCTACGGGCGTTACCGGACCTACTGGTGTTACTGGAGCCACAGGAGATACTGGACCTGCTGGCATTATTGGGACTACGGGAGCCACAGGACCTACTGGCATTACTGGGACTACGGGAGCCACAGGACCTACTGGCATTACTGGGACTACGGGCGTTACCGGACCTACTGGGGCTACTGGGACTACTGGCGTTACCGGACCTACCGGCGTTACCGGACCTACCGGCGTTACTGGACCTACTGGGGCTACCGGATCTACTGGGGCTACTGGATCTACTGGGGCTACCGGATCTACGGGGACTAGTACTACAAATGTATCAAGTTTCGCCGCTAATACTACCGGCGCACTAATCGGTGTAATTGTACTTGGAACTGATGTACCTCTTCCTAGTGATCAAACTTTATCTGGTGGTATTACAGTTGATGGTACAAATACTATTTTCACCGTTCCTAATGCTGGTCGTTATTTAATTACCTATGGAGTCAATTTAACCGCTGCTCTATTACTAAGTACACGATTAATTATTAATGGTTCGGCTAATACAGCTTCTACAATTACTCCAATACTTTCAGCTAGCCAGTTTAATAATACAATTATAGTATCGTTAGCAGCAGCAAGTACTATAAAATTACAATTGTTCGGATTACTCGGCGCCGCTACTTTATTACCTGGAAGTGCTGGCGCTACATTAACAATAGTGCAAGTTTCATAAAAAATGAAAAACCCTTCCTATATTGAAGTGCCCTCAATTGTTACACACTCTTTAACAATTGGGGGACACTTTTTTGACTACATTTTCTTCAAATGACAAAATAAAAAAGCAGCTCTCAGGCTACTTTGAATTCTTCTTATCCCCAAATGAAATGATATATATATTCTCCCGTTACACGTTCATCAATTCCAGCAACTCTAACGAATCTCATTAAGTCCGCCCCTTGAAGAAAATATACCGAGAGCGTAGTCGGTACTTGTGACCACATGAATTGATAAAGCTCATTCACTCTCTGATTCGTCGAGACGATTAAATCATTTACAGGTCCATGATTCCATGCAGAGGTTTGAACTGAAGTGAACGGAAGGTCTTTCCCATTAACCACTATTCTTACCACACTTTGAGTTATGTCCACAATAATCCCCTCCACCATTACAAAAATTGGACCTATTTCTTTATTCATATTGTTATAAATATTCTTGATTGCAATTAATGTTTAAGGCAAACTCCTATTTTCAGTTTAAAAACTTGAGTTCTACACCATCTCTTTTTCACATATCTTCTTTCATACAATTTTTCGTTTAAAGTTACCTTAAATCTTGCTCAAACAACCTAACCACAAGAAAAACCCCTTTATAATACAATTAAGTAATTTATAGGGGTGTTATTTATGACAGATACATTAAGACTCGTTATTTTTATTATTGTTGCAATTGGTGCAATTATTAACTTATACCTAGAGTTTAAAAAACCGAAAAAAAGTATATTATCAATTGTTTTTCTATCGATACTCCTCATTGGGGCTTCAGGATTAATCAAAGATATTTTATCCCGACTTTTATAAAGTGACACTTGAATCAGTGAGGGTTTTGTGCATCCCTCACTGATTATTAGCCTTCACCAATCGGGCTTTTACGGGCAGCCCGACCACCCCCTAACTTCTTTGCTTTCGCTGAATTTTGAGATGGGGGTCTTACTGCCCGGCAAATAGCGGGATAAAACTCAATATTCCATGAGTGGAGCAGTTAGCTTTTGCTAGCTGCTCTTTTAGGAAGGATTTCCTTCCTATTATCAAATTAGTAAAATTCGGAAAGGGAGTGTACTATGGCAGAAATTAAAGTGAGCCTTACACAATTTTTAGACTTCACACTGAAAAGTAGTGCAGCTAAAACAACCTTTGTAAAAAATCTAAAATCTCAACCTGAATACCAACCAGTTTTTGATTACTGGAAACACTTACGAGAAACTGTTATTAAATTCCATCAAAATGAACTACCTTTTGAATGTTTCGAAACATTAGTGCAAACAGTTGATCAGAAGAAAAAGCAAAACTACATTGATGTCATAAAACAGTACAAAAAATTTATTAAAAACAAAGACATCTCTTGGTTCGATCCAGGTAAATCACATTGGATATCAGATGATTTAATCGTTCGCTCATCACCTGAACTCGGTTTGTTTATTAATGATGAGCCGCATCTTATTAAACTATTTTTCAAAGGAAAAAGAGAGCGAATTGATAAATACAACATCAACTCAACACTAACATTATTAAATGAATCAACATTTAATAATGAACATAACGATGTGAATTATACAGTCCTTAACATCCAAAAGAACAGAATGTTTACGAATAACTCTATTAATAATGAGCATTTAATAGCACTTGAATCAGAAGCTAACCAGCTTTGTTATATATGGAATAAAATGTAGTAATTGCGATTTCATCCCACACCTTTTATACAATCCGTCAATACATGTAAGAAATGCTTTACGCTTAATCACCGGAAAAATCACCTTACCTTTCACGATTTTCATGTAATACGCAAAAAAGACCTTCAAATGACGGGATAATTGCTCATCGGTCATTTCTAAGTCTCTTTTGGCCACTGCTATTTTATTTTGGAATTGTTAGTTGTTCATATCTACCACCTCATCGCTAATTACTAAATGAATCTTATTTCCAAAAAACTTCTGTTTTTGTTCAGTTTTCGTGGAGAACCTTCTTCTAGTTTGTATATACCCGTGTAACGCAAAGTAGAAAGGGATTTTACGATGAAAACAGAAACTCAACAACAATCGAACAACAACTTATCACCTGAGCTTATTTTCGCTATTGCGGAATTCATCCGAGCTCTCCATGAAGCAGGAATCATTTGATTCTTGCTTTTTTCTTTCGTTATGTTCGTTTGTTTTTTAACCCAAAATATAAAAAGCAGCAAATAGTGTGATAGGGAGTCTTAATAATAACCCTCCTATTCTAGCTGCACCTTTATTATCATTACTTCCAACATAATTACACGTGGTTTTACAGCTATTGCCCACTTAACAGCAATCCATGCTAATCCTCTTATTTTCTTTTCAACTGGTTTACCGCCTTTTGCTTTCGAAAAATGTTTGCAGTCTGGGGAGAACCAGGCAAGACCTACCTTTCTCCCCTTAACCGCTTCTGAAGGATCATCATCCCAAACGCTTTCGCAGTAATGTTCTGTATCTGGTTGATTAACCTTATGCATCGCAATAGCTGCTGGATCATGATTAATTGCTATATCAACACTTAAACCCGTCGCCATTTCAATTTCTGTACTCGCTCCGCCACCGCCCGCGAAGTTATCGACTACAATTTCGTGAAATAAATCAATTTACATACCCGTTTCTCCTTTCTACGCAAATAGCATTTTTATTCAATTGCCATTTTCACTTTTTCTCGTTCCACAATTCGATATGCAATATTTCATATTTTATTATCTCAATATCACTTTATTAGCTATAACTTTATATAAATGAGTTTCTATAACGCACTACATCAACATTTGTAATTTAATTCCTTATTTAAAAATCTAGAATATTATTTTAAACACTATATTCGGATAGTTATATTGGAATTTCTTGCTCTACACATCCATATAAATTTTGTGTATTATGTAGTAGAAGAGTAATTAAAAGACTTACTCTTTGCTATTGAGGGAAGAGCCTGAGAGCCATATCAGGCTCTTCTTTGTTTATATACCATGTAATCAAATAACGCTTTTGTTTTAATCTCTCATCGCATAAAGTTAATTCTTGATATACTCTTCGCTTTGTTTGTCATTTACTTTTAACTCGCCCTTCTCATGAAAAGTTACTAAAATTCCCGTTAAAACCAGCTTATCTGTCAACGTCATTTGATAAGTGTACATAGTTTCTTTTTTGACAAAGATCATTTTCCATTCCCCATTTCTGTACAAAATCCAAACTTTATTGGGCTTTCTTCCCACCATTCTTTATCTCTTTCAGTTGCGCTGCTTCCTTCTTTGTTGATTCCTTAATAAAGTTAATTTGATACCAACGTCTCTCTGCTTTATTCAATTCTCCTATTTTGTGTAGCGGAAACTGTAACCGCTAAATAACCTATAAGACATCCTAACCACAATATAATTTAATTCCCCTATACTTTAATTCGTTTTTATCAAAAACTTAAAATATATTAATGTTAAGTAAAACACTTGTTATGGTTGCTGATTTCTTCTGGTTTCTCTTCTGAAAGCCCATGTCTCAGGATTTTCCCTTTCAAATAATACACGCGACAAATTTACTTTTTGAGCCTCCCTAATATCCACTACGATATCTTTTGAATCGTGTAGGCCAAAAATTCATATCCATACACAGAGCCAAAAACCTCTTTCGGAAAGAGATTGCTGGTTTTGCCCTGCTTATAATAGCAACCCTGCAATTTCAGAAGTTTGACACAGCTCCAGAAAAAGCTTATAAAGAAAAGTGAGGTTCCTGATATTTAGTTCCGCGATCTAAGGCATGCCTATACAACCTTAATGTTGAAACAAGGTATCCACTCTAAGATTGTCAGTGAACAATTAGAACATAAAAGAGTAGGCATTACATTAGTTACCTACTCACATGTCGTACCAGGCCTACAAGAAAAAACTGTCGAAGATTTTACAATTACGGATTTTGCATAAAAATACTAGCTTATCCGTGTGACATTGAGAGGAGTCAAAAACATGAAAGAAATCAAATCTGAACAAGAATTCAAAGACATCATCGCAAGCGAGGAGCCAGTAGTTGTTAAGTTCTTTACAACGTGGTGCCCAGATTGCGTGCGTATGGACAACTTTATCGGAGATGTAATGGAAGAGTTCAATAAATTTGAATGGTATTCTATTAATAAAGATGAGTTCCCAAGTATTGCTGAAGAGTATCAAGTAATGGGTATTCCAAGTTTACTTGTATATCAAAATGGTGAGAAGCTAGGACACTTACATAGCGCTAATGCAAAAACTGAAGAGCAAGTTACTGAGTTTTTAGAAGCATACTAAGATGCAAAAAACCTCTGAATAATTTTCAGAGGTTTTTCATTTATTTTCACAACGATTCTTCGTAGTATCTTTTTTAATTCTTCATTTGTACACTACGCTGTTTCTTCATGGAAAATGAGAATGATGATACTTTTCCCCTCTCCTCCAAAGGATAGGTATTTTTCATTTATAGTATTACATCCAGTCATTATGAAAAAAATACATAGTAAAGAAAGGATTCGGGATTTCATCTATATACCTCTCTCCATACTTAAATGCTGATACATAGTGTACCAACTATCGCTTTGCACTTTACAACATATTTTTCCTTCACGAAACTTTGTTATCCTCTTCTTAAAAAGCTATAAAACGTCAACAATGTTTGTATAGACCCACACGAGTTTCGTTTGATACTCTATTTATAGAAAGAAATTCCTTTAAAGAAAGGTGAGTGATTATAATGGATACTCTTTCTCATAAAGAAGCTGATAAAGGTGCTATTGTCAGCATTATGGCCTACATATTTTTATCCTCTATGAAAATCATCATCAGTTATATTACCCTCTCTAGTGCATTACGTGCTGACGGTTTAAATAACTTAACGGATATCGGTGCTTCTTTGGCGATATTAATTGGTCTAAAAATTTCTCGTAAACCTCGTGACCCAGATCATCCATATGGGCATTCACGTGCAGAACAAATCGCATCACTTGTTGCTTCTTTTATTATGGCAACAGTCGGATTAGAAGTTGTTATTAGTGCCATTCAATCTTTCTTAAATCCGAAACAAGCTGCGCCTAATGTACTCGCTGCGTGGGTTGCTTTATTTTCTGCTGTCGTTATGTACTTTGTATATTTGTATACGAAAAAGATTGCAGCGCGAACAAAAAGTAAGTCATTAGAAGCCGCTGCGAAGGATAATTTATCAGATGCTCTCGTAAGTATTGGTACAGTAGTAGGTATTGTCGGTTCACAGTTCCAAATGCCTATTTTAGATCCTATTGCCGCTTTAATTGTCGGCCTTATTATTTGTAAAACTGCATGGGAGATTTTCGTAGAAGCTTCCCATATGTTAACGGATGGAATTGATCCTGATAAAATGGAAGAATATGCTGATGCTATTGAACATATTGGTGGCGTGGAAAACATCGTTGATATTCGCGCTCGTATGTATGGGAATCAAACGTACGTTGATATTACAATCGAGGTAGATGCTCGTATGGATGTTGGTGAAAGTCACTGTATTACTGACAACATCGAGGCTATGTTGCGAAAAAAATTTGGAATTTACCATGCTCATATTCATGTTGAACCAATGGAAAAAGAACCTATTTTGACATAGGTTCTTTTTTAATGAACGCTTTATGAAATATAACACATAAAACGAGCCAACTACCGCCAGCTGCCCATCCTGCTAATATGTCAGATGGATAGTGAACGCCAAGATATATTCGGCTAACTGAAATAGATAATACAACAAAGCTTGCTATAAAAATAATCAACAATTTTTTATGCAGTGTAATACGCTCTTCTGTAATTGTGACGTATGCAATAAATCCTAAAAAAGCAGTAGCATTCATCGTATGACCGCTCGGAAAACTATATCCAGTTGCAGTAACAAGCTGCGTTACATCTGGTCTTGCTCGTTCGTACCATAGTTTAAGCATACTGTTCAAATAACGAGATCCGTAATAATTAATTGTTAGAAGTAATGCACTAAGCAACTTTTTTCTAACGAGAAAATACATTACAAGTATAATGAGTATCGGGAAATATATTCTTTTGGAACCGATAAAAGACACCCAAGTAAAATAGGCTGTCAAGTAATCGTTTCGAAAGCTTTGAATAAAGTGTGCAACTACATCATCAAATTTTTCAATACAAGCGGTATGATACGAAAGTGATAGTGCGACAAAACAAATAAGTAAAGTACAGCTTAACAAGTATAAATGTCGATATCGTTTCACATACATAACCTCACTATGCAAAAAAATGGAGCGGTTGTTTTAGTTTCCCACTCCATTTCTTTTTTATGCATAGATTATTAATAAAGATAATTGTTAATTTTTTGCTTCATCGTTGGAATATCTTCATTCGTTACTGTTAAGCGAATAATTTTCTCATCAAGATCAAGCGCTTCTGCAAATAGTCCAGCTAATCCACGAGATTTTCTATCTACTTCCATAACAATTTCTAGGCGGTCGTAAGCACTTGGCAAGATTAATAATTCTAACTCATCTAACTTCCCATAATACTCTCCGGAAACCGGAATAAACTCAAATTCTTGCGCGAATGGAACTTGCTTACGTAATCGATACGGTAATTCTTCACATTCTATATGACGTGCTTTAAAGCCTAATTGATTTACACTATCTAATACACTACTTAACAGTGCGTTCGGCAACACTTGAATGTAGTCACGGTCACTTGGGTCAATACTACGTTTAATATCAAGACCCGTATGCACCCAAACTGTTTTCATTCCGAGTGTAAGTGGAGCTTCCACTGGCATTTTAAATGCAAAAGGAATTTCCATCTTTTCATTCGGCTCTACCGAAAAAGGTTCTGTTAAACGAACTCGCTCTAAATCGTACGTTGCCGTTACTTTTTTATCATCGACTTCTCGTACATACGAAGTCGATAACGTTAAGTAAATGCTTTCAATTTGTTGGCTAACTGAACCACCAGTTATATGCACCTTACCTACTATCTCTTCTCCAACAATATACTCATCTTTTTCAAGAATAGTATCTACTTTTGCACTACCAATACCAACGCTTGCTAAAAACTTTTGAAACATGAATCCTCCATCCTTTCTAAAGCAAAAGCTATATCTTTTTTTAAATCGTGTACATTCTCATAGTACGGTGATTTTATTTGTAACATTCGCATGAGTATTTCGCGATTATAATTTTCCAAAATTAACTCTTCATACCATGGTTTTTCGTTTTTTTCAGTAGATTCATAACCTGCATATAATAAAAATAAAGAGAAATGACCAAGAGCATAAAAATCACTTCGAAAATGAACTTCTCGCATTAAAGCTTGTTCACCTTCATAAGTTGTAGCTCGCTCATCCCCCTCCCCTTTATATTTAGCCAATCCAAAATCAATAATACTAACCTGTTTTTCTTTCATTAATATATTCGGAATACGTAAATCCCTGTGAATAATGCCTTTACTATGAAACACCGAAACAATTTCTAATATTTCGTATAAAATTTCAAAAACTTCACGTTCTGTATATATATGTCCATCTAAAAAAATATAATCTTCGAAATTTTTACCAGGCATATATTCCATTACGAAAAAGCTCTTTTTCTCCCATACGAAATAATCATATAGACTAGGAATTGCATGATGATTTAATGTTTGTAAAATCATTTTCTCTTGTTCAAATGATTTTCTACCAGACTCATATCTTTGTTTACTTCGTCTTAATTGCTTTAAGACTTTATATCTATTTATTTGTAAATCATTAACGACATATGTAACCCCATAACTACCCATTCCAATTACTGATTCAATTTTATAACGTTCTGCAACAATTGTATTTTTTCGCAGTGGTCTATCAAATAAAGCTAGTACACGACGCCATTTCATCAGCTACTTGAAAAGAAGCTACGGCTTTTACGTTTTCTTTTATAATGATGATGCCCATAATCAGATGAATGTCGTTTATAATCGCTACTTGAATAAGAGCGCCCTCTATGACGATAATCACTACTCGAATACGAACGATATCTTTTCTTTCCTAATATAGAATCAATAATTTTTTTGAACATCCCTTCACCTCTTGAGTAAATTTCTTTTAATTATACCAACAATTGTCGACTATGTTTGTGACAAGTTTGTAAAGAGTAAAAAACGACGAGTTAAGCCCGCCGTTACTTTCACTCATCCTCTTCATCAAAAACTTCATCAATCATACATTTCTCTAATAAATACTCGAATGTAATATCTGCGAGATCTTCAATTTCTTCTCGTTTTGGGACGTATCCTCGTTCAATTAGTTGCTCATAAAAAAACTCCGCAATCTCTTCCGTATCAATTACGACTTCAATTTCCTTCATGAGCA
The DNA here is from genome assembly GCF_050279585.1 of Bacillus sp. NPDC094064. Classification (NCBI taxonomy): domain Bacteria; kingdom Bacillati; phylum Bacillota; class Bacilli; order Caryophanales; family Bacillaceae; genus Bacillus; species Bacillus sp. NPDC094064. Next base: position 10,563 of record NZ_JBNNUI010000013.1, on the reverse strand, counting down.
TCACTCCTTTATTTCTGTTTTATGAAAAAATCTCAAAATTATGTATATGAGATTAGAAAAATAGTTTTTATTTTTTTATAGGTCATATCATTCGGACAAGGTGCATACGATGGTAGTACAAGCTATCCAAAGGGGGAAATAAGAATGGAATATCAATATGAAGTAGAGCAAACAAAAGAAGAGTTCATGCATGAAGATCAATGGGCAGACTCTCTTATTAAATGGCTTTTTATTTTTTTAATAATTGTAGGCATACCTTATACTGCATATGTTGTTGTTCAATTTATTCTCTCTTTCTAGTTAACTATTTTTTCTCTGTCAATTTAACTAAATAATTATGAACAACATCCATTACAATTTTATATTCTTCATCTTTAAATGTATCAAATAACAATTGATAATCGTTATAAATATCAAGTAATCCATCAATGATTTCTTGACGATTCGTCTTAACACTCACTTTTTTCGAGTTGTTAATTGACTTTAATTTTCCTAAATCTAATTTATTCATACCAGCTTTATCTTGTTTCATTTTCTTCAAAATTGCATTTGCCGTTTGAGCATTGGCAAGTAATGTTAAATCTGATTCATCCGCTTCTAACCATTCACCATCTGTAATTCGTGACAATTCATATATTGTATCTTCCCATGCGTCATTTTTATATCTCCATACTTCTGTTCGAAAACCGACAATACGGAAAACATCTTTATCATATCCTGTTACTTGCACGAGATCACCAAATGTGAAATTATAATTTAATTCAATCCACTCTGTGTCGCCCTTTTTCATTTCTTGTTCTGAAACGTGCTGCAATGTTTGTTCTACGTAAAACCCATCGTGATTATTTACTTCGTATACGTAAACTCCATCTAAAACTTTCATATTTGTGATTTTCCCAACGGTTCCATATAGCGTAATCACGACTATGTCCCCTACGTTGTATTTAGGTTGTTTTTTTCTTGCCATCTCTATCTCTCCTTTTTTTGACGTCGTGATTTTGATAACAGTATATGCAACCTACATAAAAACGCTTATCACAGAAGCTTATATTCATAAATTTTTTCAATAAAAAATAGCAACACATAAAAATTTATTTACAACGTAAAAAAGCTAGTAAATAGACTAGCTTCTTGTCAAAAAAATTCATATAGTTTTTATCTATCTTGTATGTATAAATCCCAAGCTTCATCAAATATAGACATACTGGCTAACATTCCACTTAACTCTAAGTACGAACTAATTTCATCATAGTCTTCAGATTGCTTCGGAAAACTTAAATCATCATACATTGCCTCTGCTAAATCTGAAATTTCATTTCTAAATAAAGCTGCACGATGCTTCATCATATAATGGTAAAATGTCTTTTTCAAACGTATTCCCTACCTTTCTAACTTGGGTACATTATACAAGGCAAAAAAGAAAAAAACCAGCATAAAAGCTGGTTAAAAGTCGAAATAATTCCTTTTTAATAAACGTGGTCTTCCCATTAATTCTTCATATGTTAGTTGTTTCGGCAAATCTTTCGTATAAATTAAAAACAACTGATCTTCAATTTCTTTTACTGTGTGATCTGATTGATAGTCCATTCCACATGAGGAACAAGAAATACATGGTGTCTCTTGGATTTCAATGGCTTTCGTACCATCTGGTAGTTCCCAATATACAGTATTCAAGCTTTCTTTCGCTTCTGTACTGTCACACCACATACAATTCATACTGCATCACCCTCAGTTTTTTTGTCGTTTTCTTCTAATTTAGCCATTTGCGCTTGATACTTTTTATCTTTTAATTGGTCGCGCTTATCACGTTTATCTTTTAAAGATGCATGCGTGTCATTATCTTCATAGTCTTTACGACGGCTCATACGCTGTAAATCGTCTGGAACAAGGTTAAATTTCTTATCACTCATAAGACCTGCGATACCAACATCTGAACGTTTTTCTTCGTAGTTTGGATAAATTTCTTTAAAGTATCCTTCTGCTCTTCCTGGAATGTAGCTCTCTGGCTCTGGATACGTTGTAATAACACCTTCGAAGTTACGAAGTACAACTTTATCTGCACTTTGTGAGATTAAATAGTTTGGTTGAAGCGCAATTTTACCGCCACCACCTGGTGCATCGACAACGAATGTCGGAACCGCATAACCAGATGTATGTCCGCGTAAACCTTCAATAATTTCAAGCCCTTTAGATACTGGTGCACGGAAGTGGCCGATACCTTCAGATAAGTCACATTGATAAATGTAGTATGGGCGCACACGGATTTTTACTAAATCATGCATAAGCTTTTTCATAATCGGAACGCTGTCGTTAATACCAGCTAAAATTACTGCTTGGTTTCCGATTGGAACACCAGCATTTGCTAGCATTTCACATGCTTTTTTCGATTCTTCTGTAATTTCAATAGAAGTATTAAAGTGCGTATTTAACCATACTGGATGGTATTTTTTAATAATATTACATAAATTCTCTGTAATACGCTGCGGGAATACAACCGGTGCTCTCGTTCCGATACGAATAATCTCGACATGCGGAATCTCTCGTAAACTTTTTAATACATATTCTAAAATTTTATCGTTAATTAGAAGACCGTCACCACCAGAGATTAATACATCTCGTACTTGTGGTGTATCACGAATGTAACCAATCGCATCGTCTAATTGTTTCTTCGGTACACCCATTCCAATTTGTCCACTAAAACGACGGCGTGTACAGTAACGACAATACATCGAACATTGATTCGTTACTAAAAATAGTACGCGGTCTGGATAACGATGCGTTAACCCTGGAACTGGTGAATCTTCATCTTCATGAAGCGGATCTTCTAAATCATATTTCGTTTTATATAACTCCTCCGAAATCGGTACTGATTGCATCCGAATCGGACAGCGTGGATCATCAGGATTCATTAGCCAAGCATAATACGGTGTAATGTTTAACGGGATCGTTTTCGTTGAAATTTTAACGCCCTCTTCTTCTTCAGGTGTTAAGTTAATCACTTTCTTTAAGTCATCTAACGTTTTGATCGTATTCGTTAATTGCCAAACCCAATCATTCCATTGCTCTTCAGTAACATCCTTCCATAATTCGATATCCTTCCAGTGACGATTTGGTTTGTATACATCATGTAACATTGCTATTCCCCCTTTTTATACGCTCATCCTTTATATAAGCAATAGTTATGCCAACTTTATATTGTTGATAAGTAAATGTGCGGAGAATCCTATTACATAAGAGAAAAAATATTTTTAAGTACTATACTAAATCGATACATACTATCATATTCATTACATTTTATATATGTAAACGCTCTTTTATTGGTGCAAACACACAAAAACCGCCGATTATTCGGCGGTTTTGTCGTACTTGCTCAGTTTATATTGAAGCGTTTGACGAGGGATGCCTAACATTTTGGCAGCTTGTAATATATTCCCTTCCGTTTCAATTAACGCTTGATCTATTAATTCCTTTTCCGTTTGATGAAGCGCTTCTCTAAGTGGTAAAATGCTCTTCTTCTTTGGAAGATTCTCTTTCCGAAATGTACGCGGCAAACAATTGGGTGTTAATGTATTCCCTTCTGCGATAATGACAGCATGTTCAATCGTATGTTTTAACTCACGAACATTTCCAGGCCATTGATAAGCTTGTAGTATTTCTTTCGCTTCCTTATCCATTTGAAGTACACCTTTTTTATAACTTTTATTATATTCTTTCAAAAAATAAGTAGCTAATAATACGACATCCTCGGTTCTTTCGCGTAACGGCGGGATATATAACGAAAAGACATTTAATCTATAATATAAATCAGTTCGAATTTTATTCTCTCTTAAACATATTTCTGGAGGTTGGTTCATAGCAGTAATGACGCGAACATCTACTTTTCTCGTCTTATTATCACCTATACGACGAATAACACCATCTTCTAATACACGAAGCATTTTCGCTTGTAAATCAAGTGGCATTGAATTCAGTTCATCTAGAAATAATGTCCCTCCATCCACAAGTTCAAATAGTCCTGCTCTTTCAATTGCACCTGTATAGCTTCCTTTTGTCGTTCCAAACAATAAGCTTTCTAATAGCGATTCTGGTAATGCTGCGCAGTTTTGTGCGATAAATGGCTTGTTCTTCCGTTTAGAAGCTTCATGAATCGCTTGTACAAATAGCTCTTTCCCTGTTCCCGTTTCCCCATATATTAAAACGTTTGCATCAGTTGGCGCTACTTTTTGTGCTAATTCTTTCGTCTGTTTAAATCGAGCATCATTAGTCACTATCGTCTCAAAGGCAACATGCTTTTTCACCGCTTTTTTGCTAGATGAGCGCTTTATTTTTGACTGTAAATCGACAATTGTATCAGTAAGTTGTTGAATTGTAGAATAGTCCTTTGCAATTTCAACAGCACCAGCAATATTTCCATCTATAAAAATAGGTAACGTCGTATTTACTGTACAAACATCTTCCCCATTTAAGTTTTGATAGTGCTGTACTTGATGTACAATTGGTTTTTTCGTATCTAATACTTTCATCAATGTACTTGTTTCCCTAGATAGAGAAGGAAACGCTTCTAGCAAATGCTTACCTAATACTTTTTCAATTTTTGATCCATCATGCTTTGCAGCGACTGTATTATAAAAAATCGTAATCCCATTTTCATCTACTGCGTGTATAGCCTCATCAATACTGCCCAAAATCGCTTCAATGACTTCTTGTGTCGAAACTGCTAGCAATGTCATCCCTCCTTTTGCCGAAAATTCAGCAAATTAAGCGCCGGATTTTCGGCATCCCTCTGTGCGATTATAAGCATGACGATTCCGTCCTATTATTTTTATAATACTTACCTATGTTTCTTTCACCTATTTATGATTAGATAAATCTTTCACCCATATATTCATATCTTCCAACTTATCAAAAATGTAGCAGTTATTCGCGAGTCTTCCTGTATACGTATAACCTAACTGATGAAAGGCCGCATTCATTCCGAAAGAAAGCGAGCGAGCAATTGTATAGGAACAGAAAATAGATTTTTCTTGAAGCTCTTCCTCTAACTTAATTAATAAACTTTTCATAAACCCATGTTTACGATATTCCGGTAAAGTAGCACAATTCGTTAATTCTGCATTTCCTTCCTTCACATTCATTTCTGCAGACGCTGTACTAATGATTTTCCCTTCACATTCATACACGTAGTAAATTGTGTCGTCTTCTTTCATCGTCTGTAATACATAACTCGCTTCATTTAAAGGTGTCGGATACACTTCAAATACTTTTCCAAAGACAGCCGCTAACTCTTCCGCATCCGCTTCTGTCGCTTTTCTTAACAGAAATTCCTTTGGGACTATTTTTTCCGTAACCTCTTTTGCTTTTACACCACTTAAAATGGTATCTTCCTCAGACCAATGAATACTATTTCGTCTTTCATCATTATTAAACTTCACTAAGAAGTACGCATCATGACCTTGAAAATAATGAGGTATTGTAGCTTCCAATAAGAAACCGAAAGAGAGCCATGTTGAAACATGCTCTCCCTTTCCTTTTATAATACATTTAGTGAAAGAATGTTTCTCTGCTAGTTCGTCAATAGTTTGTATAATACTCTCAACATTTCCTGTATAGTGATCTACTCGAATACGTTTATTAAAAAAATCTAAAACACCTTCTACTGTATAGTAATTCGTCTGTTCTTTAAAAGATTCATAGTATTTCATTTTTTCACCTCACACCAATCTAGTAATGTACATGCAATAATTTTTGCGGCAGCAATCATTTTATCAACTTCTATATATTCATTTGGATAATGCGCTACTTTCGTCTCTCCTGGTCCAAACACTATCGTTGGTACGTTAGCGATCTGTGTAAATAAACCTCCATCAGTCCCCCACGGAGATGCTTCTATAATTGGATCGTTCCCTTCAATCTCAACAAAGTTATGCTGAAGTGTTGTAATCAGCTCATGATTTTCTTCTAGCTCACCAGGAACCCATCGCGCTCCAAACCATTCTACTTCTACTGGATTTTCTACAAACCAATTGTCCGTATTATGTAATTCAGCGATCCAACTCTCAAACTCTTCTTTTGCTGCCTCTATAGTCTCATTCGGCGCAATACCGCATCTTCCTTCTAAAATTAACGAATCAGGAACAGAACTTGGCCAACTACCACCTTCAATTTTCCCTATGTTAATTGGGATTGGAATCGGAATCCCATTAAATAATGGATCTGTAATTCGACTATTTCTCTTTTCTTCTAATTTTCTCAAATGATCCACAACGAACATACTTTTTTCAATTGCACTTACACCTTCATAACGCGTTCCACCATGTGCTGCTTTTCCTTTCACATGGAGACGAAACCACATGGACCCTTGTTGTTTCGGGAAAAACTTCATATTGGTCGGTTCTGGAATAATAACACCATCTGCCTTATATCCTCGCAATATAGTCGCTAATGTTCCTGCCCCGCCACTTTCTTCTTCTATTACACTTTGAAAATAGATGTCTCCTTTTAATTCAATACGCGATTCAATAATCGCTTCCATCGCAAGCATAAGTGCGACATTTCCGCCTTTCATATCCGTCGTTCCACGACCGTATATACGATTTCCTATTTTCTCACCACTATAAGGATGATGATCCCATTGATTCACATCTCCTTCTGGAACTACATCTATATGCCCATTTAGTATCATAGATTTCCCATCGCCGCTTCCTTTTAAAGTAGCCACAATGTTTGGGCTGTCTGAAAAGCTTGTACGTGGTGATACAAAATAAGGATGATCTTTCATTTTAGAAAAAGAAGGCTCCCAAATATCAAGATCTAAACCTAACTCACGTAGCTTTTCAATCACAATTGCCTGTGCACCACTTTCATCACCAGATACGCTTTTTTCTTGAATTAATCTCTTTAAAAATTTCACACTTTCCTCTTCATGACTCTCAATATAATCGCAAACCTGCTTTTTTAATTGCTCCATATATTACATCTCCCCTCATTCAATTACTAGTAAATTCGAGCCAATTTGAAAATCAGCTTCCGTATGTCGTTTTATATCTTCCACTGTGTATGGGCTCATTAATTCTTGTAAAACAAGTCCATTTGAAGTCACTTCCATTACCGCCATATCCGTAATAATTAAATCTACACATTTCTTTGAAGTTAACGGCAATGTACACTCTGAAACAATTTTTGCATTTCCATACTTATCAACATGATTCATCACAACAACGACACGCTTCGCTTTTTGTGCTAAATCCATCGCTCCCCCAATACCCGGAACACGTTTCCCTGGTACAATCCAGTTTGCTAAGTCACCATTTTCACTTACTTGTAATGAACCAAGAATTGTTATGTCTAGTAAACCTTTTCGTATCATCCCAAACGCTGTGCAGCTATCAAAATAACTTGCTCCTGTAATAAGGGAAGTCGGTAAACCTGCTGCGTTACATAAATTTTCGTCTTCATTTCCTTTACTTGGCGTAGGCCCCATACCAACGATTCCATTTTCCGCATGAAACATGACGTTTATATCTTCTGGTAAATGATTCGGTACTAGCGACGGAATTCCAATACCTAAATTTACGATCATACCATTTTGTATTTCTTTCGCGGCACGCTTAGCAATCTTATCTCTCACTTCTACGCCCATACCCATTTCCAATTCACTCCTTCCGATGGCACGATATAATTTACGAATACACCTGGAACTACGATTTCCTCTGGATCTAAACTCCCAAGTGGAACAATTTCTTCGGCCTCTACAATTGTTATATCCCCTGCCATAGCTACGTGAGGATTCATATTTCGCGCACTTTTATCGAATACAAGATTACCAAATGGATCCGCCTTTTTCGCATAAACAATCGAAACTTCAGCAGTTAATGCTGTTTCAACTAAATAAGTCTTACCGTTCATTTCAACTGTTCGCTTTCCCTCTTCTACAATCGTATCCAAACCAACATCAACTAAAACTCCACCAAGCCCAACGCCTCCAGCGCGAATACGCTCTGCTAATGTTCCCTGAGGAGAAAACTCTATTTGTAATCTTCCTTCGTTTAACTGTCTTCCTGCATTCGGGTTTGAGCCAATATGAGAAGTAATTAATGATTTTACTCTTTCATTCGTAACAAGACGACCGATTCCTACATCAGGAAATCCCGTGTCATTTCCTATTAAATTTAAATTTGTAACTCCCTTTTCTAAAATAGCCTGTATTAAAGATGGAGGGGATCCAATCCCCCCAAATCCCCCAAACATTAATGTCATATCATCGTGGAACAAAGAAATTACTTCATCTATTTCTTTTAATTTATCGAACGTATTTGTAATAGTTGTCATGCGATACTATGCCCTCCTTTTTGCATCATCTCTTCTACACTTTTAGAAAAAATTGAAAGTAATTCATCTAACTCGGAATATGTAGTTGTCATTGGCGGTGCTACAAGCAGTGCACTATCTTCTTTTCCTGCTTGCCCTGAAACAGCTTGGTATAAAAGAAGTCCATTTTTAGCTGCAACCGAAATAAGTTCAGACGCTTTTGTAAACGGTTGCAATTCTATTCCAATCAGCAACCCTTTTCCGCGCACATCAGCAATGATTGTCGATTGTTGCTGAACTTTCTGTAATCCTTTTATTAAATACTCTCCCTTTTCTGCTGTTTTTTCAGGTAAATTATGTTTCTCCATATATTCAATAACAGCTAGTGCCGTTGCCGCAGACAATGGATTTGCACTTAACGTATGCCCACTCATAACAGAACGTGATCCACGTAATATCGGCTCCATAACACGGTCACTTACAACAGTCGCTGCCATCGGTGTATATCCAGCTCCTAATCCTTTACCAAGTGTCATAATATCCGGTTCTACGCCCCAATGCTCCATTGCAAACCATGCACCAGTACGACCAAGCCCAGTCATTACTTCATCTGCAATAAATAAAATATCATAATGACTACAAATATCTTTAATCACTTTATAATATTCTTTCGGCGGAACAACCGCCCCTCCAGCTGCTCCGATAATCGGTTCAGCGATAAAAGCTGCAATATGCTCTGCACCAATTCTTTCAATTGATCTTTCTAGCTCAGTTGCACAAGCAAGCTGACAAGTTGGATATACCTTTTGCATCGGGCACCTGAAACAATATGGAGCTGGAATAGTTGGATAATCTTCCAAAATAGATACGAAACGTTGTCTGCGCAAAGGATGCCCAGACATTGATAAAGCACCCATCGTAATACCGTGATAGCTCATCCATCGTGACATAATTTTATGTTTACCTTGAATACCGCGTTCCTGAAAATGCTGAATCGCGATTTTCATAGCTGTTTCATTTGCTTCCGTACCACTATTCACAAAAAAGCTCCAGTTCAAATCTCCTACACTTAAATCGCTTAACTTCTTCGCTAATTTTTCAGCCGGCTCACTCGTAAACTGTGATCTATAAACGAAAGCAATCTCCTCTGCTTGCTTTTTAATAACGTCTGCAATCTCCTTTACACCATGCCCAATCCCTGCCGTAATTGCTCCTGAAGAACCATCAAAATATTTATTTCCGTTCTGATCATACAAATAGACACCTTTTCCATGTGAAATCATTGGATACGGCTGACCAACAAGTGGTTTAATTAAGTAATCGCGCATAGCGCTCCCCCATTTCTCCAATTTGTATATATATATGAAGAAAATTGACGTTTCTTTCATAAAAAAGAATCCTCTGCAAAAGCAGTGAATTTATCAAAAAACTATTATAAAATATACAAATGAGTGCTAAAAAATATTTTAAAAACAGAAAATTCAGAACTGAAAATGAAGACTAATCCTTTATATCCGCTCAAATAACCCTCCCTTATATAAAATTAGTGTTATGCCAAATACTTTATTAACATAATGTCAGCTTCCCTCAAATACCGACATTGTGTAAACTTCGACAGTACTCCCTTTAAACTCCTTCCTATTATCCTACTTTACACTGCATATTTTTAAACAAATTTCGACACTTAACTTCACGAAATGTATAACAATTCTTTTTATAACAACTAACATTTAACATATGATATCTTGCTTTTTATACAATAAAAAAAGAACCGATTAACCACACTAATCAGTTCGGCACGACGCTCTTTTTTCGATTAATACCGTCACTTGCTAAAATAAATAGAAAAACAATATTTCAAATTCAAAATACATCCTACAGCCTTTTAGCACAAAGTCCTCCATAACTCCATTCACAATTACTATCGGGATATCCCCATCCCAATGTGCCACTCCTTTCCTCATAGTCAAACTACCTTTCCTTTATAATTTATGTAGGACAATTATCACTTTGTATGTGTATTTGCCTATAATTAAAAAAATCCCTAATTTGACATGCTTTCGATTTGCTGATAGATACGTGTTTAACAATTTCATTTTCACTTACATATAATTGATAAGCTTGGTTTCATCAAAAACGAATAATATATTATCGTTTCTCCGTGAACTACCCACCACTTAGTATCTCTTACGAGCTTACCCCAAAGTGGGGGCTTCTCGGTTTATCGCTACTTTTGATAGCTAACGAATTTGTCTT
>NZ_JBNNUI010000012.1:0-146006 GCF_050279585.1 Bacillus sp. NPDC094064 | reverse complement strand
AGCAATTGAACCGTAATATTTTTTGGACGTGTGTTGAACTTATTGTTGTAGTCTTCCCAGACTTTTTTACCACTTACTTCTGTTGTTTCTGTATTTTTGTAAGTGTTCGTGATCGTTGTTCCTTCTACTTTTGTTTCGTAGCCATCAACTTTTACTTCACTTACTGTGTACTTGATCTCATTTCCTTGTCCATCGTACTTTGGTAGATCTTTGAAGTCAAAACTCCAGTTACCATCCTTATCAGCCTTCACTTCTTTTGTTTGGAACTCGCTTCCATTTTGAAGCAATTGTACTGTGATACTTTCTGGGCGTTTACCAAACTTGTTGTTGTTGTCTTCCCATATCTTCTTTCCCGAAACAGATGTAGTTTTCACTTTATTCGAAATCGGTAGTTTAATTCCGTTTACAGCATCTAACTTAACTTCGAAACTTACTTTTGCTTGTGGATCAAAATCAATATAGTCTGGAGCTGAAACTTCTTTCACATAATATTTTCCTGGTGTTAAACCCTTGATTTCGATGACACCTTTTTCATCTGTTTTATATAGATCCCCAACTTGTTCACCCGACTCTTTATACAACTCAAATGAAACATTCGGTATGACTTTTTCTTCATCTTTATCAAGGTGCTTAACAATTTTTAGCGTTCCTCTTGGAACCCCTTCAGCACCACCGCCGGCTGTCCTATTTTCAACTGGGTAGCTACCCGATTCAGTAACTGGCTCTTTATTATAAATTTGATAATCAATCGTATAATCATTCTTAAAGAAATCTTGCGCCTTTCCGGCATCCGTTATAGTAGATGTATAAGCAATCGAAAAGGAGGAAAGACTTGCTTTATCCTTATAAAGCACAACTTGAAATGAGTTTTCACCAGTAAAGGTAATCTTTCCATAACCTTTAGATTCAAACTCCTGTAATGATAAGTTTTGACGGCCTAAATAATTATCAATATCTATCCTAAAACTATCTTTATTAAGTATTTGACCTTCTTGTAAATTATCAACTACAACAATATCATCACCTAACTCTTCTTTATTTAAGTTTGCATTTAAGAACCAACGCACCTCACCTGGCTTACCTCTCATATCACCAGTTTTATAAAAAAACGGTCCCTTTCCAGGATCCGTACCACCACCGCTTGTTGGACCGGTAATTATTACAGATTGCTTATCTATATTTGTACCAAAATTGGTTTCAATCTCTTTCTTTTGGTCTTCTCCTACGTTAGCAGCTTGCACGTAAAAGTTTAAATATCCTTTAATATCATCACGTGTATCTACTTTATCATTAAATGTACATACCACAGTACCTGAATTGACTGTACAAGTACCATAATCACCTAAATTAAACTGTGTATTCAACCCTATTAATTCTGGGGGCAGTGTTAATGTTAGTGTATCTCCTGGCTTCAGCCTAACTCCATCTTTTTCACTGAAATTTACAGTCACTTTAGTCTCTTGTCCAGTATAAAGATCTGTTTTATCAATCTTAATACTATCCACAAGTCCTACTGTGTTTAGCTCTTTTGCATTTGCTACTATAGGTAGCAAACTCTGACCTATAGTAAACATGAAAATCATTATAATCGAAAAAATTGAAGTAATTCTTTTTAAATGCATACTTTATGTTTTCCTCCTATAAAATTAAAAATAGATTCTGGTACAAACATACTATGACAAAGATTCTATTATTCAATGTCATTAAGCTATTTTACTTAAATATTTTTGATAGCTATTATCATCTTTTTCTCTTTTTTCAACCCTTCTATTGCTTAGAAACCTGAAGTTTGAAGTCCGAAGTATGACTTTTATATAGATTCATCTCATTTCTCCGACATGTCTAAACTACGTTATTTCTGGTCTATACTGTTTAACAAGAACAGATACAGGACAGGACAAATTTTGATAAAGAAATTCGAATTACAAATACGTATGAATGGACCATAGAATAACTTCAAAGTCAAAAGAAGATAACTCAAAAAGCAATCACGATAAAACTCATGACAGTCATTCGTCTTATTATGCTGTAAAACTTTCGGAATTTCTTCAAACCTTTGCAAACGCTCGCTCTATAAAATATAAAAATTTCATTACTGGCAAGTATGAACGCACTACTTCATAGTAACTATGCATTTGGTCAACTTCCTTACTTATCCTCCTAAAGAATAACAAGAAGTGCAATCTATAATTGAATTTAGCATATCAGCCGAAGAATGCTAAAACTGCGAAACATACTTGGATTCTCGTATTCTAAAAGATGTTATTGAAGATGCATTTCTGCCGTTATGAGTTGAGATAAAATTGGCCATAGGTGAAATGTTTGGTGTTTAGTTTCACAACCGACCTACACACCTAAACAAGTGTTCCACCGGCATTATATAATTAAAAATGCCCTGGATGAAGTACTAGTTACCTATGCAAGATGAAAGTTATAATCTCCAAATTTAAAGACAGTGGAATGAATTTGGGAGTAACTAAAAAAGAGTGTGATTGTCGACTGATTTCCTGTAAATCGTATAGAAGTACGTAATTCAGCCTTTTTATTTTTGGAGTATATAAATGCGTTTCGAGAAAAAACAGTTTGCCTAATGAGTTCCATGGCTATTTCGAAGAATTAAAATGAGCTTATATATGATGATAATATCAAAACCGAGAGATTTATATCCTTTCATTATTTTTATCAAATCATGAAAACTTTAATTGTACTATTTTAAACGTAACCCCTAGTTTCTTGACTAGGTTGGAAGTTTCCATGATCAATTACTAATTGTTTAAATACTTGGTTAGATGAATCGTTATTTTAGTATTTGGCCTAGCTGTAACAATAGTTTTTACAACAATCACACCATTTCCCAGTAACTTTCTACCAACTAATAATACATATGCTGATTTCTAGAAATTTTGCTCCCGACAATCCATTATTCTAGAATTCTCCCTAAAAATCAATAGTTAATGTTAGTTTTCTGTTTTCACTTCATCACCATAACATATATTTAGAGTAAAAAACTGAAACAAAAAAAGAGATAGCTTTGCCATCTCTTTTTTTGCCCAGCTTCCCCTCATCAAGTCGTACGTGAGGTTCTCTTCCATACGACTTTTCAACGGTCTGCTTTCTTTGCCATCTCATCAGTCTATAGACTGATGAGATGTTTTTATATCAACTTGTATATCGCTTTTCAACAAAAACAAGCATCTTTTCTTTTGTCTATTACATTTTTTCTGGTGCAGATACTCCTACGATTGCTAATGCGTTTTGAAGTGTAGTGCGTACTGCTTTCATTAACTCGTAACGAGCTTTACTTAATTCTAAGTTATCTTGGTTTAATACTTTTTCTGCATTGTAGAAGCTGTGTAATGTTGCTGCTAATTCAAATGCATAGTTTGTAATACGGTGTGGCAGACGTTTTTGCGCTGCATCCGCAACTACAGCTGGGAATTCACCAAGTTTTTTCAGTAACTCTACTTCTTTCTCAGAAGTAACAAGTTTGTAGTTCACGTCTCCGCCTGTAGCTAATCCTAACTCTTCACCTTGACGAAGGATACTGCATACACGCGCATGTGCGTATTGTGCATAGTATACTGGGTTTTCATTAGATTTTGATACAGCTAAGTCCATATCGAAGTCTAAATGAGAATCACCGCTACGCATTGCGAAGAAGTAACGCATTGCGTCCACGCCCACTTCTTCCATAAGCTCACGAAGTGTAACTGCTTTACCCGTACGTTTACTCATCTTCATTTTTTCACCGTTTTGGTACAGTTGTACCATTTGGATGATTTCTACTTCTAGTGTGTCTTTATCGTAACCAAGCGCTTGAATAGCAGCTTTCATACGAGGAATGTAACCGTGGTGGTCAGCACCCCAAATGTTAATTAACTTATCGAAACCACGCTCTAATTTATCACGGTGATACGCGATATCTGGCGTTAAGTATGTGTAAGAACCGTCGTTTTTAATTAATACACGGTTTTTATCATCACCGTAAGTCATAGAACGGAACCAAGTTGCTCCATCTTCTTCAAAGATCTCGTCGCGCTCTTTTAATACTGCAAGAGCTTGATCAATTTTTCCGTTTTTGTATAATGATGTTTCTGAGAACCATACATCGAACTTAACACGGAAGCTTTCTAAGTCTTTTTGAAGTTTTGCTAGCTCATATTTTAAACCGTACTCACGGTAGAATTCATAGCTTTCTTTCTCATCAGCTTTTGCATAACGATCGCCAAACTCTTCAGCTAAACGTTTACCGATTCCAATGATGTCCGCACCATGGTATCCGTCTTCTGGCATTTCTTTCTCTAGTCCTAAGGCTTGCATGTAACGAGCTTCAACAGAAAGAGCTAAATTATGAATTTGGTTACCAGCGTCATTAATGTAGTACTCACGAGATACATCGTATCCTGCTTTTGCTAATAGGTTACATAATGTGTCACCTACTGCTGCACCACGTGCATGTCCTAAGTGAAGGTCACCTGTTGGATTCGCAGATACGAACTCAACTTGTACTTTTTCACCTTTACCAGTATTCGTTTCACCATAAGCTTCACCAGCGTTAACGATTGTTGGGATTAAGTCTGTTAAGTAACTGTTATCCATGTAGAAGTTAATGAAACCAGGACCTGCGATTTCAATTTTTTCAATAGAAGCTTTTGCTTTATCGAAGTTTGCAACTAACTCTTCTGCAATCATACGAGGTGCTTTTTTCGCAACACGTGCAAGTTGCATCGCCATATTTGTAGAGAAGTCACCATTTGTTTTATCTTTTGGAGATTCTAATACAACGTTTGAAATCTGTTCTTCTGTCGCTAATTCTGCCTTTAATACAGCAGCTTGAATTTCTTCTTTAATCAATCCTTTTACTTGTTCTAAAGAATTCATTATTTTGCCTCCTTCAAATTAAGTGTAATTGTATATCTGCCAGCTTCTTGTTCACTTAGAAGCAATGCGTACGTTAAGAAGAGTTGTCCTTTTTTCTTTTCATCCGACCATTTAAAAAGAACGTTATCAGTCTTTGTTTGCAATGCAAACGTACCAAGTTCACTCGTATACGTACCAGTTGTCCATTCACCTTTCACATGCGTTTGACGCATCGAAACAGCACCTGAACGCATAATGAGAACTTGTTCATCTTGAATTTTAATAATTGTTTTCACTTCGCCTTGTTCATTCGGCTCTTGGAATGTTACATATGTACCTTGACCTTTTACATAGTATTGACCATTTGCTTCAAAAGCAACGGTTTCCTTCCTCGCCCCTTCACGGATTTCTGTTACGAAATGAACGTGTACCGGCAAGCCTGCAAGTTGTTTCTTCACGTCTTGCACACCTTTCAAATGTTATAGATATTAAATACTACTTATAATAAATCACTTTTCCTATCATATCAAAAAAAGACTCTGTCTGTCTGCTGAAAAATCAGGAAAACTCCTTTTCAAAAAATAATTCACTCTCACTTTATTTCATATGATAAAATATTTTTTAAATCTAAATATTCTTTCTATTAAAGAGGTGAATTGGGTGCTACCAACAAAATTAAAAAAAGGTGATGAAATCAGGGTTATCTCACCCGCTTGTAGTTTAAGTATTGTCTCAAATGAAAACAGGCATCTTGCTATAAAACGATTAACCGACATGGGCTTTCAAGTTACATTCTCAACATATGCTGATGAGATAGATCGTTTCGCTTCCTCCTCTATTTCTTCACGCGTTCAAGACCTCCACGAAGCATTTACAGACCCGAATGTAAAAGCCATTTTGACGACACTTGGAGGATACAACTCTAATGGTTTATTAAAGCATCTCGATTACGATTTAATTCGTGATAATCCAAAGTTTTTCTGTGGTTATTCTGATATTACTGCTTTAAATAACGCCATTTACACAAAAACAGGACTTGTTACGTATTCAGGTCCCCACTTCTCTTCATTCGGCATGGAAAAGGGAATCGATTATACAATTGATTACTTTTTAAAATGCTTAACCTCTGATGAACCTATTGAAATCGTGCCATCTGAAACGTGGAGCGATGACTCGTGGTATGTTGATCAAGAAAATCGAGAATTTATTAAAAATGAAGGATATGTTTCACTTCAAGAAGGGGAAGCGACAGGAGATATTATTGGTGGCAATATGAGCACTTTAAATTTGCTGCAAGGTACACCATACATGCCAAACTTGCGAGATAAATTATTATTTCTTGAAGAAGATAGCCTAACAGGAGCAGCTACTCTTAAAACTTTTGATCGCTATTTACATTCCCTTATGCAACAGCCTGAATTTGAACATGTAAAAGGCATCGTTATAGGAAGAATGCAAAAAGGAGCAAACTGTACAATTGAAGACATACAGGAAATGATTGCTTCAAAACCCGAACTTGCACATATACCTATCATTACAAACGCAAGTTTTGGACATACAACTCCTATTTTCACTTTCCCAATTGGTGGACGTGCAAAAATCATTTCTAACAAAGAAAAGGCATCTATCACTATTTTAACGCACTAAAAAAGGAGCGAATGAGTCGCTCCTTTTATGGTTTTTCTATTTTTTCCAACGCTTTTTGCGGAATTGACTCTTTCGGGATTTCAGCCCACCCTTTTCCTTGCATACCTTTTGCATAAATTTTTATAAAAGCACCTGTATGCAATTCACGGTTCATCATTCTTTTAATAACTTGTAACTTTCCGTCTTCTGTATACCCTTTAAATGTATATAAATACTCATCATCTTTTTTCTCGCCTTTATTTATAACTGCATAATAATCTTGTATTTCTTTATTTGAAAAGAAGTTGTCTACAAAAGCATGTACACCTTCTGTTTTTGTGTTTAAATAATATGCTGTTCCCCCTAAAATGATGGCAAATACAGCTAAAACTTTAATTACCAATTTCATACCTAAGCCTCCTGTTTGCACTTCTTTCTCGCTAACCATATGTCTATACCTGTATTATACGAAAAAAAGCATACTATACTCTATCGAAATGTCTTACACTTCCCTTACATTGTTGTAAGGATTTCTCACCTTACAGCAGTGTAAGGGCAAAAAGGTTTTCCGTTTCATGAACTTTTATATTATTATTGAATGATACGAATTTTTATCCCAAAAATCAAAGGAGACAGTTTTCAAATGGCTATCTTGCAAGGTTTAGCACTATTACTTGTTGTACTGTGTCTATTTACACTTTTTAGTTACCGTGCTCCTTATGGAATGAAGGCAATGGGTGCTTTAGCTAATGCAGCAATCGCAAGTTTTCTTATTGAAGCATTTCATCGTTATATCGGTGGAGAAATGTTTCATAATGACTTCTTACAATCAGTAGGAGAGGCTTCTGGTAGTATGAGCGGTGTCGCAGCAGCGATTTTAGTAGCATTAGCAATTGGTGTTTCACCCGTATACGCTGTTTTAATCGGTATCGCTACTAGTGGATTCGGTATTTTACCAGGATTTTTCGCTGGATACGTTTGTGCATTCATCGTGAAATTTCTCGAAAAGAAATTACCAGCTGGTGTAGAATTTTTAGCAATTTTATTTATTGCCGCACCAATCTCACGCGGAATGGCCATGCTTATGGATCCGCTCGTTAACGCAACACTCGTTAAAATCGGTTCTATGATTTCAGTTGCAACTACAGAAAGTCCTATCATTATGGGTATTATGCTTGGTGGATTGATAACAGTTATTTCTACCTCCCCATTAAGTTCTATGGCACTAACTGCCATGCTTGGATTAACAGGTTTACCAATGGCAATTGGTAGTCTTGCCGTAGCAGCTTCAGCCCCAATGAACTTTATTTTCTTTAAACGACTAAAAATTTGTTCAAAGAAAGATACAATTGCTGTAGCAATCGAGCCTTTAACACAAGCTGATGTAGTCTCAGCAAATCCAATTCCAATTTATGCGACAAACTTCGTTGGCGGTGCACTTGCCGGCATTATTACATCGCTATTCCAGCTCGTTAATAATGCGCCAGGAACAGCATCACCTATTCCAGGACTTCTTGTCTTATTCGGATTTAATGACGTTATAAAAGTAACGATCGCTGCTGTACTATGTGGAATCGTTACCACTACTGTCGGATATATCGGATCAATTCTGTTCCGCAAATATCCAATTCGTTCTGCTGATGAAATTCGCGGAGTTACTTCGGAAGAAAAAGTTGCATAATAAAAAGAGCTATTCTCATTGTTTGAGAATAGCTCTTTTTGATGTTGCGTGACAGCTAGAATCTCCGGCCATTTCACACTCTCGGCCTGCGCCAAAAGCGCTTCTCGGTCGAGCGTTCCAATGACCTGCGATTCTGGGCGAGCTGCCTCCGCTTTTATTTTACCCAGCCGAGCAGCATTTCCCGCACGAATTTGCTTGCTGCGACTGGCGTTTGGTCACTATGGTCGTAGACAGGAGCTACTTCTACTAAGTCTGCTCCAACTACATTTATATTTGAATTTGCAATTGCCACGATGGAATCTAATAATTCTTTAGATGTGATACCGCCAGCTTCTAACGTTCCTGTTCCTGGAGCGTGAGCTGGGTCTAATACGTCAATGTCAATTGTGACATAGACTGGGCGTCCTGCAAGTTTCGGTAATACTTCTTTTAACGGTTCTAATACGTCAAATTTGTATAAGTTCATACCTACTTCTTTTGCCCATTCAAATTCTTCCTTCATTCCAGAACGAATTCCGAAAGAATATACGTTTTCCGGACCAATTAAATCACACACTTTACGAATTGGTGTAGAGTGGGATAAAGGCTCCCCTTCATACGATTCACGTAAATCAGTATGAGCATCCATGTGGATGATTGCTAAATCCGGATATTTTTTTGCCATTGCCTTAAAAATTGGCCAAGACACTAAGTGCTCACCGCCGAGACCTAGTGGAAACTTACCGGCATCTAAAAGTTTTGATACATACTCTTCAATCATGTCTAAACTGCGTTGTGCGTTTCCGAATGGTAATGGGATATCACCCGCATCAAAATATTTTACCTCTTCTAGTTCACGATCTAAATATGGACTATATTCTTCAAGACCGATTGATACTTCACGAATACGTGCAGGGCCAAAGCGAGATCCTGGACGGTAACTTACTGTCCAATCCATAGGCATCCCGTAAATAACTACCTTTGACTCTTCAAAACTTGGATGACTTTTAATAAATACTTTACCTGAATAAGCTTCATCAAAACGCATATTCTTTTCCTCCTTATGTGGAACTTAAGGTATCCCAACCTTTCACTATTTCTCAAATTTGGAGCGAATCGCTCCTCTTTCTCGATTTACCGGGTCTTCTGTTTTATAACAAGAAGACGATTTTCTTTACAGAAGTGTAAGTAGCTAGCATGTTCAAGTCTTCTGGACAAACACCTTAAATGAGCTACTTACACTTTATTTGTTCCGTGCGATTTCTCTTACTTAATTAGATCGCCAACAAATTTCGGTAATGCGAACGCTGCATTGTGCAATTCTTTTGTGTAGTATTTCGTTTCAATTTCGTGGAAACGCTCTTCACTAATTTCTAATGGATCGTGTTTTTTAGATCCGATTGTGAATGTCCAAAGCCCACTTGGGTATGTCGGAATGTTTGCTGTGTATAAACGAGTAATTGGGAAAATCTCTTTTACATCTTTAAACACAGTTGTAATTAATTCTGGTGTGAACCAAGGGTTGTCCGTTTGTGCAACGAAAATACCATCTTCTTTTAACGCTTTTGAAATTCCAGCGTAGAAGCCTTTTGTAAATAGGTTTACTGCTGGTCCTACTGGTTCAGTAGAATCTACCATAATTACGTCATATTCATTTTCGCTTTCTGCGATGTGTAGGAAACCGTCTCCTACTTTCACTTCTACACGCTCATTGTCTAATGCGCCTGCAATTGATGGTAAGTACTGTTTAGAGTACTCGATTACTTTCCCATCAATCTCAACAAGAGTTGCTTTCTTTACGCTTGGGTGTTTTAACACTTCACGAATAACACCACCATCACCACCACCTACAACTAAAACGTTTTCAGGGTTTGGATGTGTAAATAAAGGTACGTGCGCTACCATTTCATGATAAACGAACTCGTCTTTTTCTGTCGTCATAACCATGCCGTCTAAAATAAGCATGTTTCCGAACTCTTCCGTTTCAACCATATCAAGTTTTTGGAATTCTGTTTGCTCCGTATGTAATGTGCGGTTAATACGCGCAGTAATTCCAAAATGTTTTGTTTGTTTTTCAGTGAACCATAGTTCCATCGTACAATCACGCCTTTCAATGCAAATTTATAATAGGGACATCATTAATGTCCCCTAACAAAAATAAAACAAAACATCCAAAATGTATAGTTAAAAGTATAAAAATACCGAAAATATATTTTAGTCAGAGCGTTCTAACATATATATGAAAAAGGATTGTCCTGTAATAGGAAAGAAAACCCTTTCTTAAGAAAGGGCCTTTTTCTCTACTTCCACCGGTTTACGAATTGGAATTAAAATCATAATACAACCAACTAATACAACAATTCCACCGACTAAAAACGGGCTTTGCGGTGAAACTGTGTGCCCGATAATTCCTGATAAAATAGGAGCAATCGCGCCTCCTAACCAACGAACGAAGTTATAAACACCTGATGTAATAGATCTTTCATAAGGTGAAATATCCATTACATAACTTGTAAATAACGCGTTATTTAATCCTGATGCTAATCCAGATAGAACGATTAACACGATTTGTAACCACATAATTTTCACGAAGAATAGCGCAATTAATAACATCGCAAATACGAGTAAACTACCCTTTAATACTGTTTTCGGTTCATATTTACCTTCTAGCTTATGCGCTAAAATTGCTGATCCGTAAGCTAGCGCTAATCCCCATCCACAAAATACAAAACCTAATTGAATGGCAGATAAATGCATAATAAGTGGTGAATATGCTAAAACAACGAAAAATCCATAGTAATATAACATCCCTGAAATGGCACCTTGCATAAATGGTTTATATTTCACCAGGTTAAGTAATTCACCCATGCCCGCTGCTTTACGCTTCACTTTTCGCTCTGGTTCTTTTACAAAAAAGAAAACTAAAATAAATGCTAAGAAAATTAAAATACTCGTTGCGAAAAATGGGTAACGCCAAGAATGTCCACCTAATATACCACCTAATAACGGTCCGCCTGCCATCCCTAAACCGATAGCTGCTTCATATAATCCTACTGCTTCATGAACTTCTTTACTTAATGCAATTAATAATGTCATCGCCGTTGCGAAGAACATCGCATTTCCTAATCCCCACCCTGCGCGGAAAATAGATAATTGAGCAATCGTTTGCGACATACCACATATAAAAGCAAATACAGTTACAATCGCAAGACCAATTGTCATCATTCGTTTATCACCAAATCTCGATGCAAATATTCCAGCTGGTAACATCATAATTGCCATCGTTAAAATATATGCTGTAAATAACATCTCGACTTGCCAATGCGAGGCACCAATTTGTTCAGCAATACTTGGTAAAATCGGATCGACTACCCCTATACCAGAAAAGGCAAGGAAGGTAGCGATCACTGTAATCAATCTCCCTAATTTTTGTTTGCTCTCCATTTTGATTACTCTCCTTTTGTACTATCTAAAAATGTCACTGCACGATGTAAGCTATCCTCGAGCTCCGCCTTCACGCGCTGCATTTGCTCCATTTTCTCGTCTAACGTTTGCACTTGTTTTGCAAGCATCTCTTTAATTTCTTGAATCACTTCGCGATCACGAGGATTCTCGCTATTTCTTCTTTGTTCCATTCTTTCTTTTAACGATAAGAAGTGTTGCATTTCTTGAAGTGTAATTCCAAGTACTTCTTTCGCTTCTACAATCCTTTTAATTCTTGCAATATCCTCATCTGTATACAGACGAATGTTCCCCTCACTACGCTCCGGAGGATGAATTAAACCAATTTCCTCATAATAACGAAGTGTACGTTTTGTTAAACCAACTTGTTTTGTTACTTCGTCGATTTTATACATGTTTATTCCTCCCTTCACCTGGCTATTACATTTTACGTTAACGTTAACTTTTATGCAACTGTTAGGAATTTGTAAATATTTTCCCTGTTCAATTGTGTTTTTCCCCAGGCAGTTTCATAATGAAAGAAAAGAGATGATAAGGAGATTTCCGTATGAATAAACCACTTATTTTCGCTCACCGCGGGGTCAAAGGAACACATCCCGAAAATACGATGATTGCCTTCCAAGAAGCTGAACGCATTGGCTCTCATGGAATTGAACTTGATGTCCATCTATCAAAAGATGGTGAACTTGTCGTGATTCACGATGAAACAGTGGACCGCACAACAAATGGCGTAGGACTTGTTTCCGAGAAAACTGTAGAAGAATTACAAGCTTTAGATGCCGGTAGCTTTAAAGATCCTTCTTTCCATGAAGCGAAAATTCCAACGTTACGAGAAGTATTTATTTGGCTCTCTACAACAAATTTACAACTTAACATTGAACTAAAAACGGATGTGATTCACTATCCAGCTATCGAAGAAAAAGTTGTTGCTCTTGTTCGAGAATATCATCTATCTAATCAAATTATATTCTCATCATTTAACCACGACTCAGTTTCATTATTAGCAGAAATTGCGCCTGAAATTCCAAGAGCGATTTTGTACGATACACCACTTGCAGATCCTATTGCTGAAGCAAAAAAACGAGAAGCAACTGGGTTACATCCAAACTTTCAATTATTAACTAAGGAGTTTGTTCAATTCGCACAGGGACAAGGATATGTTTTTCGCCCTTACACTATTAACGAATACAAAGATTTACAAACTATGATTGATTATGGTATAGATGTCATCATTACCGATTGGCCAGCGCGTGCTTTTGAGCTCCTTTCTTAATGGAAGGAGCTTTTTTATTTTCGAAATTTCATTGTTTAAAATAACGCAAAACCCTCAATACTAATACAATAACGCTTGTATTAATGAGGGGCTGAAAAAAGATGGATCAAACTATGAATCCAAAACTTAAAAAATATAAACGTCTTTTCTTCACCGCAATGTTTTCTTGCGTCCTTTTCTTCGTTTTTTCTTTTTTTGTTATTCTTATAGTTGCAAAAATTATGGGACCTCCCCCTGTTGCAGTTCCGCAAACAAGTGTCTTTTATGCTAATGATGACACTGTTATAGGACAAAGTAATGAAATACAGAAACGCTACAATGTCTCTCTGAATGACATTTCTCCTTATGTAAAAGAAGCGACACTTTCTATAGAAGACCAAAGATTTTATAAACACCACGGCTTCGATATGAAACGTATTGCTGGTGCAATTGTCGCTGATTTAAAAGCGATGGCAAAGGTACAAGGAGCTAGTACGATTACACAACAATACGCACGTAATCTATATTTAGATCATGATAAAACGTGGAAGCGAAAACTATTAGAAGCAATGTACACTGTCCGCCTTGAAGTGAATTATAATAAAAATCATATTTTAGAAGGATATTTAAATACAATTTATTACGGACATGGTGCTTACGGTATCGAAGCGGCATCCCGTCTATATTTCGATAAAACAGCAAAAGAATTAACATTAGCAGAAGCTAGTATGCTTGCCGGTATCCCGAAAGGACCTAGCGTCTATTCTCCATTCTTAAAAGAAGAACGTGCGAAAGGACGACAATCTCTTATATTAGATGAAATGGTGGAACAAGGATATATTACGAAGCAACAAGCAGCTTCAGCAAAAAAAGAACCGCTGACTTTCGGCTCATTAGATACAAAAAAAGTAGCTGAAGTAGCACCTTATTTCCAAGATGCTGTACAAGCTTCTCTTCTACGTGATATCGGACTAGATGAACAAGCTTTACAGCGAGGCGGCTTACGTATTTATACAACGCTAGATCCTAAATTACAATCTGTAGCAGAGCAAGCCGTAAAAGATCATATCCCTGACACAACGAGCATACAAACTGCTCTTGTCTCTATGAACCCAAAAACGGGTGAAGTGGCCGCTCTCGTTGGTGGTACTGATTATAATACGAGTCAATTTAACAGGGCTACACAAGCTGCTCGTCAGCCCGGCTCTACGTTTAAGCCATTCCTATATTATGCGGCATTAGAACGAGGATTCACCCCTGCTACGCGTTTAAAAAGCGAATACACTGTATTCACTTTAGGTGACGGTGTTTCAAAGTATAGACCAAAAAACTATAAAAACTATTATGCAGACGATTTTGTAACGATGGCACAGGCCCTTGCAGTATCTGATAACGTATATGCTGTAAAAACCAATTTGTTTTTAGGAGAAGATATACTCACAAAAACGGCAAAACAATTTGGAATTACTAGCGCATTAAAAGATGTGCCTTCTCTAGCTCTCGGTACATCTCCAGTAAAACCCCTTGAAATGGTAAACGCTTATAGCATGTTTGCCAATGGTGGAAAAGAAGTAAAACCTACCTTTATTCGCCGCATTATGGATCATGAAGGAAACATACTATACGATGCTCATTTAGAGAGCAAACAAGTTCTCGATAAAAGCAAGGCATTTGTGATGGAAGAAATGATGACGGGTATGTTTAATAAAAACCTAAGTAGTTATGCCGCCGTGACCGGCCAATCGATGCTATCAAAGCTATCAAGAACATATGCCGGGAAGTCTGGTTCTACAGAAACAGATAGTTGGATGATTGGGTTCACTCCGCAGCTCGTCACTGGCGTATGGGTTGGATACGATCAACCTAAATCGATTTCAAATGTAGCAGAACAAGGATATGCGAAAAAAATATGGACCGATACGATGGAAAAAGGGTTAGACGGCCAACCTAAAAAAGGATTTAAACAACCAAGCGATGTCGTAGCAGTTAATATCAACCCAGAAAACGGAAAAATCGCTACAAAAAACTGTCCAATTTCAGTTAAAATGTATTTCGCAAAAGGAACCGAGCCGACTGAATATTGTATGGATCATGTTGATGATAAAGAGGAATTTGAAAAAACCAGTGAAGAAAAGACAAAAACAAGCTGGTGGAAAAAGTACCTTCCTTGGTGAAATATGAGGCTATTCCAATGAAATGCGGAATGGCTTTCTATTGTCACTCTTTGTCGGTAAATCGATATTCCTTGTCGAAGCGTCGATATATCAAAAAAATCGTTGATATATTTTAAGTTATGATAGATATATTCGAAAAATCGTTGATATATTTTAAGTTATGATAGATATATTCGAAAAATCGTCGATATATTTTCATA
This sequence comes from Bacillus sp. NPDC094064, assembly GCF_050279585.1. NCBI lineage: Bacteria > Bacillati > Bacillota > Bacilli > Caryophanales > Bacillaceae > Bacillus > Bacillus sp. NPDC094064. Next base: position 130,772 of record NZ_JBNNUI010000012.1, on the reverse strand, counting down.
CAACAAACCAAAATAAAAAGGATGTCACCTAGTCAGCAAGCGACTAGTGAGACATCCTTTTCTTTTATTCACCTAATAATGCACGGCGCAATTCTTCACTAGATTCGTTCCAAATCGCTTCATTATGTTCTTTCAAGAACGTACCAAGTACCTTTTTGGAAGATTCGTCCATATGGTCAACCATAATATGACGCTTCAATGACTTATCCATTTTGTTTACATGCTCTGGAAGTGATTTATATCCGCGGCGAATTTCACGGTCAACTGTCATTTCACAAGCTGTTACACCTGCATAATAGGCACCTGTTGCCGTTCTTTCAATCGTCACCCAAACAAGCCAAAATGGTTTTCCGTTTGGAACTTCATCTTTATTTGTTAAAAACTTAATCCCTTTTTCTACTGTACTACGCGCATGCATCGCACCGATATCAACGAACGCATTTTTTTCTAATACATCGACAAATACAGGTGAAATATTTTCTAAGCTTAATGCCCCAACGCCAAATCCACCATGTCCATCTGTTGAATCATTCTTTACGATATTAAAACCGATTTTTTTCTTTTTCTCAGTCATATGTAACTTCCTCCTCGCTTAATGATTATAAAAGCCCAAAAATAGGCGCAATGATATTTTGTAAAAATACTAATACATATGGAATAACAACATTAAAAATAGGCTGAATTGTGTAATTGCTAAGCGGTGTAATAACAAGAATTAATAACGCAATTGCTCCATATTTTTCATACTGTGTCATTTTCGCACGAATATTTGCTGGTGCTAAATCTTCCACTACGCGATACCCATCAAGTGGCGGAATCGGTAATAAGTTGAATACAAGTAAAACAATGTTAAGCCCGATGAAAATCTGGAAGAATTTAGCTAGTGTCTCTCCCACTGCGAGCGGAATTGCATCTAACACACCAAATGTTATTAAGCTATACCAAATAATTAAACCAATTGCACTTAAGATAAGATTACTTATCGGTCCCGCAATCGAAACTAATATTCCCGCAAGACGCGGTCTTTTAAAGTTATATGGGTTAACTGGTACTGGTCTTGCCCAACCGAATCCAAGAATTAATACAGCAATCATCCCGATAGGGTCTAAGTGAGCCATCGGCGATAATGTTAAACGGCCTTGTCTCTTTGCTGTATCGTCTCCAAATTTATATGCAACATATGCATGCGCAAATTCATGCACTGATAACGCAATAATAATCGCCATTGCTACTAACGGGATTTCTTGCAATGGATATCTAAATAACTGATCCATACTCCATCTCCTCTTCAATATGTCCAAAAAAGAAAATATTTGTTTTTTCGATTGTTCTTCCCCATAATCCGCTATAATAAGAGTGTAACTTACATAAAAGGAGCGATTGTACATGCCATACGTAACAGTGAAAATGCTAGAAGGACGCACAGAGGAACAAAAGAAAGCTCTTGCTGAGAAAGTAACAGCAGCAGTAAGCGAAACAACTGGTGCTCCAGAAGAAAACATCGTTGTTTTCATCGAAGAAATGTCTAAAAACCATTATGCAGTTGGTGGAAAACGCTTAAGCGACAAATAATTTCAAGTTCTTTCATAAGAAGCAGCCATTAGCTGCTTCTTATTTCTTTCCCTCTAACAACTCGATAATTCTCTCTTTATATTTTCCTTTTCTTCCATCTTCATAGATTAAATCATGTGGATAGAATAATTTTTGATCCGTTCGCTTCTTACCTGTAATCGCCTCAACAATATCTGATTCGCGTGATAGCTCTCTAAGCTCCCCATTCGGCATAAGAAGTAAGATTGGTAGGCGCTCCTCTTCTTCTCCAGCACGATAAAAGTCATATGGTAAGTCTGATGTTGAATCAACAACTAAATAATACTCTGGATCGAGCCCAATCTTTTTAAATAAGCTACTTAATTCCATCCAATTATCTAAACCATGCTTATCCGTAAACTCTACATATTTAAATAGATTTCGGTTCATAAAACGGCGACATAAATCACTTAAAATTGGATCCTCTTCGTCTTGCCATACTTGGAAGTAATAATACATAACGTTCTCGTCTAGCTTTAAATAATCCTCTACTGTTACTTCTTCTTCAAATAAAGAATAGAAATGAACAGGGTGATGTTTAAACGTGTAATACTTCTCGTGCAATGATTTCGCACGGTGTAAAATCTTTGTTAAAATAACTTCTGCACTACGCGTTACTGGATGGAAATATACTTGCCAATACATTTGATAACGACTCATAATATAATGCTCTACAGCATGCATACCACTATTTTTAATGACAACTTGATTCCCGTACGGTCGCATTACACGCAATATACGCTCCATATCAAAGTTCCCATACTTTACACCAGTAAAATATGCATCTCTTAATAAATAATCCATACGATCCGCATCAATTTGGCTTGAAATCATACTAATCGCTAATTTATTAGTAGATGTCTTCGCAATTACATCAGCCACCTTTTGCGGGAAGTCCTTATCCACACGACTTAACACACGATTAATTTCCGTATCTCCAACGATAATTTTTTGTGTAAATTTCTCATGATCTAACGAAAATACTTTTTCAAACGAGTGAGAAAATGGGCCGTGTCCGACATCATGAAGTAATGCCGCACATAAACATAACAATCTATCTTCAGCATTCCAGTTCGGTCTGCCATCAAACACATCATCAATCATACGACGAATAATTTCATATACACCTAACGAATGAGTAAAGCGACTATGCTCTGCACCGTGAAATGTAAAAAATGTCGTTCCAAGCTGCTTAATACGGCGCAAACGTTGAAATTCTTTCGTTCCGATTAAATCCCAAATAACGCGATCACGCACGTGCACATATTTATGTACTGGGTCTTTAAACACTTTTGTTTCGCTGAGTTTGTCGTTTAAATATACCACTTTTCGACATCCCCCTTTCCTTACTGCATTCTTACTATATATTATAAACGAAATAGGAAACAGAAAGAAATGAAAGACTATATTAATTCCCTTTATAAAAGAAAAAATCACCTTTACCGAAGCAAAAGTGATTTTTTGTTATACATTATTTTCCTAAAACAAACTCAGCGACTTCGTCTAAGATCATTTCTTTACCTAGTGGGAAGTAACCTTTGTTTAAGTCTTCATTTTTAATTGTAAATACGTGGTTGTTTTTAACAGCGTTCATGTTTTTCCAAATTGATTCTTCTTGGAATTCTTTTAAGCGTTGAGAACCATCACCAGTTGTAAATACAAATAGGTAATCTGGATTGTAATCGATTAAAGCTTCTTTTTGTACTTGTACTAGCGGTTTGTCAGTTGGTGTACCTTTAACTGCTGGTAATTTTAAATCATTAAAGATTACGCTACCGTAACCGTAGTCACCGTATACACGGAAAGCATTTGGATATGCAGCCATTTTCATGAATGTTGCATCACCAGTTTTAGCGATGATTTTGTCATGTAATTTACTTGCTTTTTCATCGTACTGTTTGAACCATTCTTCTGTTTCTTTTTCTTTACCGAAGATTTGACCTACTTCTTCGAATTTTGGACGCCATTGATCTAATGGAGTTTTTAACATAACTGTTGGTGCAATTTTAGATAATTGATCATAAATCTTTTCTTGACGATTGTTTACAAGAATTAGGTCTGGTTTTGCAGCAGCTACTGCTTCGATGTTAATTTTATCGCCCCAAGCAGAGCCAACTGGTGTTACACCTTCTAATTTTTTCGCGATATGTCCATCAATTTTTTCTTGAGTTGTATTTGCAGTAATAATTGGCTTCATACCGAAGATTAATAATTCTTCTGTTGAACCACTAAGGTCAGCAATTTTCTTTGGGTTTGCAGGAATTTTAATTTCCCCTTTTGCATGTTGTACAGTGCGTTCTTCAATCTTCGCATCCTTCGCATCTGCTTTCTTTTCTTCTTCTTTGTTAGAACAAGCTGCAAATAGTACAGAAGTAACCACTAGTACCATTGCTAATAGTGCCATTTTAAAATTCTTCATGTTCCCACTCCTTCTCGCTGTATTTCTCTTATAAGTTACAGTGAACTATAAGAAACAATTTAACAATTAATTAATATATATTTATTAATCGTTGTTTATAACCCGTTTTAACGGGCGTTCAACTTCCTATTTCATTAATAAGAAGCTCAACGTCCATTAAAAGCCCCCCTCTTAAAGAGGGGGTTCTACTTATGCTTTTTTACGCAATTGATTATTAATCATCGCTAAATCATATGTTAAACAAATCGGTTTACAGTTTACTGGACACGGAACGATTTGAGCTTCAATCTCAAATACACTGCGAAGTGTTTCACTTGTCATAACCTCATCTGGCGTTCCTTGTTTCATTAACTTACCTGCTTTTAATGCAATCATATGATCAGAGAAACGAGAAGCATGGTTTAAATCATGGATAACCATAACGATCGTTCTGCCTTCTTCTTGGTTTAACTTTTTCAGTAAGTTTAATACTTCAAGTTGATGAGCCATATCTAAGTATGTTGTTGGTTCATCTAACACGAGTAAATCTGTTCCTTGTGCAAGAGCCATCGCAATCCATACACGTTGACGCTGACCACCGGATAGGGCTTCTGCTGGGCGATTCGCGAATTCTGTCATTCCCGTCACTTCAAGTGCCCAATGAATGTAGCGATAATCCTCTTCTTTCAATGTCCCAAATCCCTTTTGATGAGGGAAACGTCCATAGGAAACAAGTTCAAATACAGTAAGACCTGTTGGCACTTCTGCAGTTTGTGGTAAAATCGCCATTTTCTTTGCGATTTCTTTCGTTGGCTGTTTCTCAATTGCTTTTCCGTCAAGATAAACAGTACCTTTTTTTGCTTTCAAAATACGAGAAGCTGTTTTTAATAATGTGGACTTCCCACAACCATTTGGTCCAATAATCGTCGTAATTTTCCCTTCTGGAATTTCAACTGTTAATCCATCAATAATTAACCCTTCGTTATAGCCAACAGATACCGCATCAACTGCTAAAGTTGCCATGCAAAAAGCCTCCCTTTATTTTGTCCTCATAAGTAAGTAAATGAAATATGGTGCACCAATTACAGAAATAACTAGACCGACCGGTATTTCTGAAGTTGGTAACACACTTCTTGAAATTACGTCTGCAAATAAAAGTAAGAACGTTCCTATTAATGCAGCTGTGGGCAACATAATTTGATGTTTACCACCAACAAGGCGTCTCGCTAAATGCGGAGCCATTAAACCGATAAAACCAATGCCACCGGCAACAGCAACAGATGCACCTGCTAAACAAACTGCGATAAATAATAATTTACGTCTTTCTTTTTCTACGTTTACACCAAGGCCAACTGCTGTAGAGTCGCCTAGGTTCATTACATTTAATACGTGTGCCTTACTAATAGCAAGCGGTAAGAAAATCATCATCCACGGAAGCACGCTTAAGACGAATTTCCAATCCGTACCCCACAGACTTCCCGCTAACCAAATTGTAGCAAAGCGGAAATCATTAGATGTCATCTTCATAGAAAAGATTAAACTAACAGCACCAAATCCAGCTGCAACGGCGATACCGACAAGTATTAATCGAGTAGATGAAACGCCATCCTTCCACGCTAATAAGTAAATAATAACCGCCGCTAATATCGCACCGACTAATGCGAAGAATGGAAGAATAAATACAGATAAAAGTGTACCAGTTCCAACTTTTCCGAAGAAAAAGTAAACGAATACAACAACCGTTAATCCAGCTCCAGCGTTAATACCTATAATACCTGGATCAGCAAGTGGATTTCGTGATAATCCCTGCAAAATCGCACCTGACATAGCTAAAGCCGATCCAACTAGTATAGCAATAACCATACGTGGCATACGGAATTCAAATAAAATAACAGACTGATCTTCAGCACCAAGTCCAACCAATGACTTTAATACGTCCATTGGTGGTATTTTAAATGTCCCTGTATTTAAACTTACTAAAAATACAGTAACGATTAATCCTACTAAAATTGTTAAAACAGAAATGTTCTTTTTTGTTAAGACACTCGTCCTCACATTTTCCCTCTCCCTTCGTTACGTGCTAAGTAGAGGAAGAATGGAACTCCAATTAGCGCTGTAATTGCTCCAATTGGCGTTTCAAACGGCGGGTTAATAACGCGAGATAGCATATCTGCACACTCGATTAATAATCCACCTAAGACTGCAGAACATGGAATAACCCACCTATAGTCTGAGCCTACAAGGAAACGAGTCATATGCGGGATTACAAGACCAACAAATCCAACCGATCCTGCCATAGAAACCGCAGAACCTGTTAACACAAGAACAAGTACTGTTCCAATGAATTTAATTAATGTCGTATTTTGACCAAGTCCAATCGCAATCTCTTCACCGAAGCTCAAAATCGTAATATACCTCGACATCATAATTGCGATAAAGAGACAAACTAGACCGATCGGCACTAGCATATTAATACTTTCCCATTTCACTCCAGCAACTCCGCCTGCATTCCACATACTTACCTCTTGGGCAAGATTGAAATACAGCGCAATTCCAGATGAAATGGCCCCTAATAAAGCACTAATTGCTGCCCCTGCTAAAGCTAATTTCACAGGTGTTAATCCACCTGGTGAAGAAGACCCAATTCCATATACAATGCTCGCACCAAAAGCAGCTCCAATAAAAGATGCGATAACGAACATTAAATAAGGTGAATTAGGGAAGAATGCATACATAATTGCAATTCCGAATACAGCGCCATCTGTAATCCCCATTAAAGATGGTGATGCCAGTGGATTTCGCGTCATACCTTGCATAATTGCTCCTGATACCGCTAAAAAGGCACCTGCAACTACGCCCCCTATTGCTCTAGGCATGCGAAGTTCTTGAATTACGTTATGATGCGTGTTAGACCCATCAAACTGAAAGACAGCTTGCCATACAGTCTTTAAACTAATATCAGCAGCACCAAACGAAATAGAAACTGCCATACTTAAAGCTAATAAAACTGTGCCCGCTATTAAAATAATAGAAGCAATGAGCGGTCTGCTCTTAATCTCTTTAACATTCATATCTTGCTGTTCTATACTCCTTGCGCTCGCTTCCATCCCTCAACCATCCTAACCAACAACATATATTTAATGAAATGAAATTTATTCTCAAATAGTATTAAAAAAATGAGATGAATCGATCTTCTTCTGATAATGATTCTCAGAATCAGACACTTTCTATTCTACCTATCGCTTTAAAAGGCTGTCAACCATTATTTTGAAATACAAATTCATATACATCGAAATTTTAATAAACAAGTGACGCTCATCCTTCATTGAATGTTAGTTCCGACCAAGTGCACTTTCATAGAATAAATTTCTCCTCTTATGGGCATAAAAAAAGAAGAGGAATCTGCTCACTCTTCTTTTTCTTACTTATTTAACTTTACTTCAATCTTTGTAATTAACTCGTCTTCTGTTGGAGCCGCAACTGGACGGTTATTTACAAATGCGAATGATTTTTTACGACCAGGGCCACAGTAAGACTGACATCCAACTTCAATCGTTGCACATGAATCTACTTTTTTTAACTTCGGAATCAACGTTTTAACGTTCGTTGCCTGACAATCATCGCACACACGAAATTCGTTTCCCATATATAACACTTCCTCTATTTCAAACTTTTCTCAAGTACATTTAAAAATAAACACTAAATGGTATTTTACCGTTCTTTGAAGCTCGTTGCAAGTCTCCCTACATAGCCTACGCTACATATTTATATGCTCTCCTACAGAACCTCTCATCATTCATGGGTAATTTTTTCCCTTTCATCGAAATCTACCATATTTTTAAAAGCTTTGTATAAAAGCTCATTTTTTTGCCCATTATAAAAATAGGAAGTTCATAAAAAGAAAGGGAGTTGAATCTATGAAAGTAAGACAGGATGCTTGGACGGACGAAGACGATTTATTACTTGCTGAAACTGTACTACGTCATGTTCGAGAAGGAAGTACTCAATTAAATGCATTTGAAGAAGTCGGAGATCAGTTAAATCGCACATCAGCTGCTTGCGGTTTCCGTTGGAACGCCGTTGTTCGTTATAGCTATGAACAAGCTCTTCAACTAGCAAAAAAACATCGTAAAGATAAAATGCGTGCTGCGAGCGGTGAACAAGCAAAGAAACGTTTACTTTATACACCACCTGCTTCAGAAGCGATAGTGGATTATGAAGAATTATTACAAGAGGAAACAAATATACAATATAAAGAAGTTAGTCCATATCAAGAACCTACTGTTCCCGTTTCAAAAGCCTCTATAACAATGCAAGATGTTATTTACTTTTTACAAACAGTTGGGTCTTCAAATATAAAAGTAACAGCTCTTGAAAACGAGAATACGAGATTGAAACAAGAAATAAAAGGACAAATGCTTCGAAATGAAGAACTGGAAAAGAAACTAGAGAAATTAGAAAAGCAATCTCATACTGTACAAGAAGACTACGAAACACTTATGAATATTATGAACCGAGCTCGTAAATTGGCCGTAATGGATGATGAAGAACGTTCACAAACATCTTTCCGCATGGATCGAAACGGTAATTTAGAAAAAATTGCAGAATAAAAAGGATGCATTACATGCATCCTTTTTATTATTTCACTTCAACCATGTGCGCTTCTTCTACGTTAGAGCCTTTCTGTATATCTGGGAAGATTTTTTCCTTTGGATTCTCTTTAAAGGCTGCTAAATACGGCAGCTGACATAATCGCTACAATTCCTAATTTAACTTTTTTCATTTGTATGCCTCCTAAAATCATAATTACATCCCTTAGTTTAACTATCACAGCTCGTTTAACCAATTCACTTTCCTTACAACAACATTCCAATTCAGTAAGGCTTCCTCTTAAAAACTACTTTCATTATTTTTTGTTATAATAGAGATTGTCATTTTAAAGATAAGGGGTTAGTTATATGAGCAATTCCCGTTCCATTTTATCTCAGCCAGAGTGGCGTATTGTAGATCAGTCTAGTTTGGGACCAACATTCCATGCGCTTCAGTCGTTCGCAATGGATGACACATTATGTACAAGTATTGGAAATGGCAAGTCAGCGGCAACAATGCGCTCTTGGGTTCATCACAATACAATTGTTCTTGGCATTCAAGATTCACGCCTTCCACATTTAGAAGAAGGCATTTCCTTTTTAAAGGAAAACAACTTCAATGTTATCGTTCGTAATTCTGGCGGACTCGCAGTCGTGCTTGATGAAGGTGTATTAAACGTATCACTTTTATTCCAAGAAACAGAAAAAGGTATCGATATTGATCTTGGATACGATACAATGTGGCATTTAATTCAGGAGATGTTAAAAGATTACGACGTTACTATCGAGGCAAAAGAAATTGTTGGCTCTTACTGCCCTGGTAGTTATGACTTAAGTATTCGCGATCAAAAATTCGCTGGTATTTCACAACGCCGTATTCGCGGTGGTGTCGCTGTCCAAATTTATCTCTGTGCTACAGAAAGCGGCTCTGAGCGTGCCGCACTCGTTCGTGATTTCTACAACTTAGCAATTCAAGGGGAAGAAACACGCTTTACGTACCCTGAAATTGTACCGAGTACGATGGCCTCACTCTCAGAATTACTTGGCGAAACCATTACAGTACAGAATTTAATGATGCGCCTTTTAAAAACACTGCAGCAATTCGCTCCAAAATTAACACCGTCTCAATTAACAATAGATGAGATTCCTTTATATGAGACGAATTTACAACGTATTATTGATCGCAATAACAAGGCACTTGGCTTAGAAAAATAAAAACCGTCGCTATAATAGCGACGGTTTTTATTTTAATTCTTTATAGAATTAAAGTGCTTGAGCTGCTGTAATTAAAGCTAACTTGTACACTTCTTCTTCGTTACATCCACGAGATAAGTCGTTTACAGGCATGTTTAAGCCTTGTAAGATTGGTCCTACTGCTTCGAAGTTACCTAAGCGTTGAGCGATTTTGTAGCCGATATTACCAGCTTCTAAGCTTGGGAATACGAATACGTTAGCATCACCTTTAATTGTAGAACCTGGAGCTTTTTTCTCAGCTACAGATGGTACGAATGCAGCATCGAATTGGAATTCTCCATCTAGAGTTAACTCAGGAGCCATTTCTTTTGCAATGCGAGTTGCTTCTACAACTTTTTCTGTTTCTGGAGATTTCGCAGAACCTTTTGTAGAGAAGCTTAACATAGCAACGCGCGGGTCAATACCGAATAACTCAGCAGTTTTCGCACTCTCTATACCGATTTCAGCTAAATCTTGGCTGTTTGGTGCAATGTTAATTGCACAATCAGCGAATACATATTTCTCTTCTTCACGTACCATGATGAATACGCCAGAAGTTTTTGTAACGCCTGGTTTTGTTTTAATAATTTGAAGTGCTGGACGAACTGTATCAGCTGTAGAGTGAGCTGCACCACTTACTAAACCGTGTGCTTTGCCCATGTATACAAGCATTGTACCGAAGTAGTTTTCGTCTTTAAGGATTTTGCGAGCGTCTTCTTCTGTTGCTTTACCTTTACGGCGTTCAACGAAAGATGCTACCATTGCATCCATTTCTTCGTATGTAGCTGGGTCGTAAATATCAACGCCTGCTAATGTTAAATTCAAGCTAGCAGCTTTTGCGCTAATCTCTTCTTTATTACCAACTAAGATTGGTTTTACTAACTCTTCTTTTGCTAAACGCTCTGCAGCGCCTAAAATTCTTTCATCAGTTCCTTCAGGAAGTACGATAGAAATGCCTTTTCCTTGAACTTTTTCTTTTACCGTTGTAAATAAATTGCTCACGAATAAACCCTCCTACAAATGTTAAAAAACTCTATCTTTAAGAATACTGCTTTTCCTCTATATTTTAAACTTATTGCTCCTAAAAAATAGGCAAAATAAAAATGATTATATTTTCATAAAATTCAGCCATGAAATCCAGCTCATTTAAGGGCTTCTCTCTCCTTTAAATGTGACAATTTTATGCGCTGAAGTTTTCTATAGATGCTTTTAAAACTATATATGCTATAGTTAACGTGTAAAACTATCATTAACTGAGGTGAATAGAATGAGTGAAGCAACAACAACGTTAGATGGCTGGTATTGTTTACATGATTTACGTTCTATTGATTGGGCTGCATGGAAAACATTATCTAGTGACGAACGCGGACAAGCAGTGTCTGAATTTTTAAATGTCGTTGAAAAATGGAACGAATTAGCTACTGCGAAAAAAGGCAGTCATGCAATGTATACAGTTGTTGGTCAAAAAGCTGATATTATGCTTATGATTTTACGTCCAACAATGGAAGAGTTAAATGAAATTGAGACAGAATTAAATAAAACAACATTAGCTGAATATATGATCCCTGCATATTCTTACGTATCTGTTGTTGAACTAAGCAACTATCTTCCAGCTGATGAGGATCCATATCAAAATCCACAAATTTTAGCTCGCTTATATCCTGAACTACCGAAAGCAAATCATATTTGCTTCTATCCAATGGATAAGCGTCGCCAAGGTGATGACAACTGGTACATGCTTCCTATGGAAGAGCGCAAAAAAATGATGTACAGTCACAGCAAGATCGGTCGCCAATACGCAGGTAAAGTACGCCAAGTTATTTCAGGATCTGTTGGATTCGACGATTTCGAGTGGGGCGTAACATTATTCGCTGACGATGTTCTTCAATTTAAGAAACTTATATATGAAATGCGCTTCGATGAAGTAAGTGCTCGTTATGGTGAATTTGGAACGTTTTTCGTTGGAAACATCTTACCAGACGAAAAAGTAGAGCAATTTTTACACATATAATAGTGAAAAAGGGACGAAATTCGTTCCTTTTTTTATTTTCCCCTATATTTCTTTGCAAAAACTTCGTTTTTCTGCAAATTTGAACAAAAATCGACAAATCCCTTACAAAATTGTAACCTTTCTATATCCAAATTCATGCTAAAATAGTACGAGCTATATGCTAATAACGATGCGAAGGTGATAATCTATATGAAGAAAATCTTGTCTATTTTACTAGCGTTTCTATTGTCAATTTCTTCCTTAGGAGTAACAACATCCCATGCGGAAGAAAAAATACAAATAGAAGCTGCTGCTGCTCTTCTATTTGATGCAGATACAGGAAAAATACTGCATGAACAAAACCCAGATGAACTGCTAGCTATTGCTAGTATGTCAAAATTAATTGTTGTTTACGCTATTTTAGAAGCAATTAAAGAAGGTAAAATTACTTGGGATACGAAAGTAAATATTTCTGATTACGCTTATGACGTCTCACGTAATAATGAATTCTCTAATGTACCATTTGAGAAAGGACGTCAATATACAGTAAGAGAATTATATCATTCTATCGTTATCTTCTCTGCAAATGGATCTAGTATTGCTTTAGCAGAACTTCTTGCAGGAAGTGAGAAGAACTTCTTAAATCTGGCAAATGAACATGCAAAAAAACTAGGGTTAAAGAAATATAAGTTTGTAAACTCTACTGGTTTAAATAATGCTGATTTAAAAGGGAAACATCCTGAAGGCACTGACCCTACTGGAGAAAACTCTATGTCAGCTCGCGATATGGGTATTCTTTCAAAAACAATTATTACAAAGTATCCGGAAATGCTAGAGGATACAAAACAAAGATTTAGAAACTTTCCAGACAATCATCCAAAACCAATTCGTATGGAAAACTGGAACTGGATGTTACCAGGAGCTGCCTTCGCTTATGAAGGTACTGATGGTTTAAAAACAGGAAGTTCTGATACAGCTGGATACGGATTTACTATTACTGCAAAACGCGGTGATTTACGCCTTATCTCGGTTATTATTAAAACAAAGTCAATGGACGAGCGCTTCACAGAATCTCGTGAATTAATCGAATACGGGTTTAATAACTTTGAAAAACAAAAGCTAAAGGTTGATACAAATAACACTCTTCCTGTAGTAAAAGGGAAAGAAGATCAAGTAACGGTTGCTCCTGAGAAAGAAATAACAGTAATCGTGAAAAAAGGTAGCAAAACACCTTATAAAATTGGGGCCGAAGCAGATAAATCCATTGCTGAAGATGGACATTTAGTTGCTCCAATTAAGAAAGATGCTAAGGTTGGTTCAATCGTTTTAGAATCAACTGATAATAAATACGGTTTCTTAGACGGCAGTAACAGTATGAAGGTTACTGCAAAAACGACAGAAGAAGTTGAAAAAGCAAATTGGTTCGTGTTAACGACGCGTTCAGTTGGTGATTTCTTCTCAGGATTATGGTCTAAAGTGTTTTAATAAAAAAAGCTAGCGTGGGCTAGCTTTTTTTATTTTCCCTTCTACATGTAAAACTTCGTTTGGTTGTCATATCCGAGTCCTTTTTCTCATACGTATGAACTAGTAATTGTTCCACACTTCATCTAGAAATAAAGTGAAACTTTAATCAGTGGGGTTGTTCGTCCCCACTGATTATTAGCCTTCACCACTCGGGCGTTTACGGGCAGTTGGATCTCCCGCCCAACCGAATTGTAAGGTAGGAGTCTTACTGCCCGCAAATAGCGGGATAAACCTCTTTCTATAGTGCATTCCAAAAAGAGAGGTGGCACATAATGGGTGTTATCGCGTATAACGAAGAAGATGTTAAGTTATTAGCTAGATTGATGCGTGCTGAAGCCGAAGGAGAAGGGCAACAAGGAATGTTAATGGTCGGAAACGTTGGGGTAAATCGTGTCCGTGGAAATTGTTTAGATTTTAAAAAAATACGCAATTTACGTCAAATGGTTTACCAAAATCCTGGTGGCTTTGAAGCAACACAAAAAGGATATTTTTATCAACGAGCAAGGGAACAAGATATCGCCTTAGCTCGGCGAACAATTCAAGGACAGCGCTTTTGGCCCGCTAATTTTTCCTTATGGTTTTTTAGACCAGAAGGCCCTTGCCCACCAACTTGGTATGACCAACAAAATTCTGGTCGTTTTAAAAAGCACTGCTTCTTTCAACCATCTGGTGAAGACTGTCCAGGCGTATATTAAGCAATGAAAATGAGGAGGGATTTTTGAATGGCACAGCAACAAAATCCATATTATGGAACAGGTTTTTATCAACCATCTGGAACTTATGCACAACCGCAACAAATGACTCAACAACAACAGCAAGCGATGCAACAACAAGCGATGCAGCAACAAGCAGCTCAAGCTGCAGTTTCTCAGGGGATGTTACCATTAGAACAATCATACATTGAAAATATCCTTCGTTTAAACAAGGGTAAGCAAGCTACAGTTGTAATGACTTATGAGCGTGGTAGTTCTCTTGGTACACAATCTTATACAGGTATTATTGAAGCAGCTGGTCGTGACCATATCGTTATTAGTGAACCACAATCTGGAAAACGTTATTTACTACTAATGATTTACTTAGATTACGTAGAATTCCCAGAAGAAATTACGTATTTACCTAGTCAACCAGCAGCTTATGCTCCAAGACCATAAACAAAAGCTGGCATTTGCCAGCTTTTGTTTTTTATAATCCTTTTACAACTGCAGTTCCTACTAGAATCCACGCTACAATAAATGCGACACCACCAAGAGGTGTAATTGGACCAAAGAACTTAATTCCCGTTGTGCTTAACGCATAAAGGCTACCTGAGAACATAATAATCCCAGCTACCATTAGCCAACCAGCAGTAGTTAAAAGTGATGATTGAATCTTATCCATTAATAAAGCAACTACAAACAGTCCACCTGCATGAAACATTTGATATGTAACGCCTGTTTTCCAAACTTCTAACATTTTTGCAGAAATTTTATTCTCTAAACCGTGTGCTCCAAAGGCCCCTAATGCAACAGATAGCCCCGCTGCAATACAACCTAATAAAAAGAAAATCTTCATCTGAATTCCCCTTTTTTTACTTTTATCATAAGCAATTTTTACATATAATCCAAACTATTTTTCTTTTAAAAATCCAATAAAGAATTACCGTTTGCATCATCTTCTTTTATATATACTGGCTCTGCAGAAACCGACATAATCGGTTGAACGGTTGTCATAGGCTGAGATCCGATTATTTGTGACTGAACTTGCGGTTCTCTATACATATTCGAATCCACTTGTTCGTCTAATAATAAATCACATAAAGCACGCACAACTAATAAATGTTCTTTTGACTTTTGTCCTTCACTACTTTTTGCCTTTGCA
Source organism: Bacillus sp. NPDC094064 (assembly GCF_050279585.1). Lineage (NCBI taxonomy): Bacteria > Bacillati > Bacillota > Bacilli > Caryophanales > Bacillaceae > Bacillus > Bacillus sp. NPDC094064. The sequence goes on along the minus strand of NZ_JBNNUI010000012.1, from coordinate 115,591 downwards.
ATTTCATTTGCCATTTTATTTAAAATCTTGTCGCTCGATATTTGCATTCCTTGTCACCTCTTACTTTGTAGTTCTTTCTCAAATTGTCCCAGCTTCTCAACTGAACCAAATACTATTATCATATCATGTTCTTGCAGTTTTTCCTGCCCTGTTGGATTATGTATAATATTCCCATTTCTTAAAATCGCTAAAATGGTCACATCAAATTGATTCCTCACATCACTCTCTAGTAATGATTTACTAGTTAAGATAGAATCTTTTCCGACTGAAATTTCTTCGATTACAAACGACTGATCTACTCCATACAGTACTGTATCAATATAATGAACTGTTAGCGGATTCGCAATACCTTTTGCAATATGAATCCCTGCCATACTAGATGGATTAATAACCTTATTTGCACCAGCACGCTTTAATTTTTCTTCGGTTTCCGGCTTCTCAGCTCTCGCCACAATTTTAATTGTATCGTTTAATCCTCTCGCTGTTAATGTAATAAATACATTTTCAGCATCATTCGCTACAATAGCAACTAGACCCGCCGCTTTTGAAATTCCAGCATGATGTAACACTTGATCTTCCGTTGCATCCCCATGTACATACAAAAGTTTTTCCTGCTCCAATATACTTTCATCCTTATCCACAACGACAAACGGAATTTCCTTCTCCTGTAATTCATGTACAACTTGAAGCCCCACTCTACCGCAACCACATACTATAATATGGTTTTGCAACTGTGCTATTTTTTTATCCATCTTCTTCCTCCGTACTGCATGAAATAGGTTTCCTTCAATAATCATAGCTGCTACTACCCCAATTGCATACGTAACAATACCGACTCCAACAGGAATAATGAGGAGTGCGAACACTTTCCCCGCCTGCGTTATAGGAACCGCATCTCCGTATCCAACCGTTAATACTGTAATCATCGTCATCCAAAATGCCTGAAACAAACTAATTTCTTCAATCATCATAAATCCTAGTGTTCCTAGCATTACAACAAAAGTCATACATACAACTGCTATCAATAATTGTTTACGTGCATTCATATCGTGTTTCAACTCTTTTCTCTATCTACAATCTTTGCCAGTGGAAATGAAATACGTATATACTAGATACGGAATCTATGAAAGAGGTTGATATAATGAAGACATTTCTTTCTGCCTTACAATGGGCACTATTTATTTTAGCTGGAAGTCTTATTGTACCAATTAGCGTCGCAACTAGTTATGGTCTCGATGGTGCTGAGGCTATCGCGTTTGTACAAAGAACATTATTTGTTCTTGGATTTGCCGGCCTACTGCAAGCTATATTTGGACATAAACTTCCTATTCAAGAAGGTCCTGCAGGCCTTTGGTGGGGCATTTTTTCCCTTTATTCAAGTTTAGGTGTCGTATTATTTGGATCAAGCAATGAGACACTTAAAGTTCTCGGTTACGCCTTCCTATTAAGCGGAATTATTTGCATTCTTCTTAGCGTTTTTGGACTTATTGATAAACTCGTTCGCTATTTTACACCAACAGTCATCGGAACGTATCTATTTCTTCTTGTCACGCAACTTAGTGGCTCCTTCTTAAAAGGAATGTTTGGCCTCGATGGAAAACATACAGAAATACAACCTAACGTATTTATTCTTTCACTTATTGTTATTTTACTATCCTTTTTCATTATGAAGCTACCTATTATTGGACAATACTCTGTTCTTTTCAGTATTGTTTGTGGCTGGATATTATTCGCATGCTTCGGATTATCTAATCCAATAACACCTGTGACAGACATAATACGTCTTCCTTCTCTATTTGTTTTCGGAATGCCTCGCATTGAATGGAATATGGCAATTACAGTCGTTTTCGTCACGTTACTCCTTCTAACAAATATGTTAGCAAGTATTCGTGTTGTACAGAGGGTTGTTTCTAAGTACGAAGAAAATCCAGCTGAAAATCGCTTCAAACAAGCAGGCATTATAACAGGAATAAACCAATTGCTAGGCGGTCTATTTTCAGCTATTGGGCCTGTCGCCATTTCTGGATCAGCTGGGTTTATTGCAACGACTAATATTTATAAACGACTCCCATTTATGTTAGGATCAAGCTTTATTATTTTAATTAGCATATTCCCAAAGATCACTTCATTCTTTGCAGCAATCCCAGTTGCAGTCGGATACGCTGCCATTTACCCTGTATTCGCAAGTATGATTGGTCTCGCTTTTCGTGAATATGACACTGTACAAAATAAAGAACGATTATTTAAAGTAGCCGGTCTTTCCATCTTCACCGGGGTAGGCGTTATGTTCGTCCCAGCAGGAGCATTTTCTACGCTCCCACCATTTCTAGCATCATTTTTAAGTAACGGTCTCGTTCTTGGATCTGTAATGGCTATCTTACTGGAAATACTATTTTCTCGTTCTAACGAAAAACAACTATCGTAAATTGGAAAACTTCCATTATTGCACTCTACCTATAGAGTTGTTACGATAAATTATCATGAGCAATACGCTCGTGATAATTTATCTACTTCTTTCTAAAGAAGTTCGATACCTTACTATTATTCCTTAACATCTTCATGAACATGTATTTCTATTTAAGTAAAGAAGGGAATTTTCGATATGACTTATAAAATGATTGTTTTAGATTTAGATGATACTTTATTACGCGATGACCATACCATTTCACCTCGTACGAAAGAGGCTTTAATGACAGCACAAGAGCAAGGAATAAAAGTTGTACTTGCTTCTGGACGTCCAACATTCGCAATGCGTGCAATTGCAAAAGAATTACATTTAGAGGAATACGGCAGTTTTATTCTTTCATTTAACGGTGCAAAGATTATTAACTGTAAAACAGATGAAGAATTATTTAGTAGTACGTTATCTCCTGAAATCGTTCACAGCTTATATGATATTAGTAAAGAAGAAAATGTATGGATTCACACATATATTGGTGATGATATTATAACTGAGGAAAATAACTCTTATACAGAAATTGAAGGTCAAATTACTGGTATGCCAATCGTAGAAGTAAATAACCTGAAAGAAGCTGTACAACAACCAGTTGTAAAAGTACTAATGGTAGAAAATCCAGAACACTTACAAGCTGTAGAAACAAAACTACAAAAACAACTAGAAGGCCAATTAAGCGTTATGCGTTCAAAACCATTCTTCTTAGAATTTACTGAGGCTGGTGTTACAAAAGGAACAAGCTTAAATCAATTAATTCAAACTCTAGGTATTGAACGTGAAGAGGTTATCGCCATGGGCGATAGTTATAACGACCAAGCGATGATTGAATTTGCAGGTCTTGGTGTTGCAATGGGAAATGCACCTGACGATATTAAAGAAATCGCAAACTACGTAACAGATACAAATATGAATGATGGCGTTGCAAAAGTTGTAGAGAAATTTGTGCTAAAAAGCGAAGCACTTGTTTAATATTTTCATTCACAAAACCTATTTGAAGTCAAATACTTCAAATAGGTTTTTATTTAATTCCCAATGTTTTTGTGACTATATTTCGAACTTTGTACTATTCTCGTAGTGTAAACTTTCTTTTTGTATATAATGGAACAAAATAGACTATTTTATTTTGAAAAAGAATACAAATTTACTATATACAAGCATATATTAAAGGAGGCTACTTCATGTTATCTACACCAATCGGACGCTTAAGAGCAATCGGCTTAATCGAAGGTATTTCTTTCCTATTACTATTATTTGTAGCAATGCCATTAAAATATTTCGCAGGATTTGCAACAGCTGTTAAAATTACAGGCATGGCTCATGGTGTGTTATTTATTCTATTCATCTTTGCGTTAATCCAAGTAACAATCGTACACCGTAAATCAATTTTATGGGCACTTGGGGCATTCATTTCCTCAGTTATCCCATTCGGTACATTTGTACTAGATGCAAAACTAAAAAATGAACAACAATAACAAAAAGGTAGTTAACGACTGTTAACTACCTTTTCTATTTATTCCGCTATTTGTGGGCTAATAATTAGTAGGGGGATAAACACCCCCCTACTAATTAAAATTTCACTTTATAAATTTGGAATTTCCCAATCAATTTCTCTTCCGCCCATATTAGCTAAAATTGTATTTACTTTAGAGTAGGGCTTACTACCAAAGAAACCTCGTCTTGCTGATAATGGACTTGGATGGACGGATTCAATAATATGATGATTCGTATTCGTAATTAACTTCTTCTTCGCCTGTGCGTGGCGTCCCCACAATATGAAGATAACTGGTTTTTCACGCGCATTCAGCAGTTCAATCACACGATCTGTGAAATGCTCCCACCCTTTTCCTTTATGAGAATTTGCTTCACCTTGACGAACCGTTAATACAGTATTTAATAATAAAACGCCTTGCTCTGCCCATTTTACTAAATAACCGTTATTCGGAATGTCATAACCATACTCATCTCGAAGTTCTTTATACATATTTAACAACGACGGTGGCGTTTTAACACCCGGTTGTACAGAAAAACTTAAACCATGTGCTTGATTCGGTCCATGATAGGGATCTTGTCCCAAAATAACAACCTTCGTATTTTCATAACTCGTATACGCTAGAGCATTAAATATATCTTCTACTTTTGGATAAACAACATGTGTGCTATATTCTTCTTTCAAAAAATTAGCTAAAGTACGATAGTATTCTTTCTCAAATTCTGGTGCCAATAATGGTCCCCAATCATTCTTTAAAACATTTTCCATGCCTTCACTTCCTGTCCAATTAATTCACCATATCCTGCTTTGTAAATACTACAAATGAAATGATAAGAGAAACGACTGCCCAAACTGTTAAATTCATTAAAGAAAATTCCATCGATAGTCCTTGTAATGCAGGCAGCTTTCCTGATAAATAATCCGTTAGCGATAAGTTCACACTAAAAATGTATTTCGCACCTTCCCAAGACGTTGCGAATGAACTTAAAATGCCACCTGCGATTAAAGCAGCTAACATAACACCCATTCCAGCTGGTGTATTACGAATTAAAACAGAAACCATAAATGATATAGTTCCGACAACGATAGCAACAAACCAAGCTAGTCCGTACGCCATTAAGATATACTGCCACTGCGGAATAAGATGTACAAAATTTGTATTTAATGTCTCTTTATCAATAACAAACCCTGTTAAAACAGGTAAATTCCATCCCGAGTATCCAAATACAAGCCCCGAGAATCCGTAAGCAAATAAACCGACAAGGAGTAATATGAGAGAAATGAAAAATAACATCGTCACATATTTACTAAGAAGTACTTTCCAGCGCCGAATTGGCCGAGTAAGTAGCATCTTCATCGTCCCATCACTTCGTTCTCCTGAAACAATATCAATGGCAACAATCATGACAAGAAGTGGAATAAATAATGTAATTCCTTGCTCAATAAACGCTCTTACAAAAGTCGGTGCGCCCGGCGCCATCGGGTTAATATCATGATCTAAATAATATTGTTGTTGCTCCACGTTTACTTTTAGCCAATCACGCCATTCTTCTGGCAATCTAGAATTGTTCAACCGATTTTGAGAATCAACAATTTGCTGTTGCAATGAAACTTTCCAATCAGTTGTACCTAGCCTTTTTTGTGTCGTTTCTATTTCACGATACTGCGCATACACAAAAAGTGGGATTAAGATTGCTAAAATAAGCATAACAACAAAAATACGCTTCTTACGATAAATCTTTTCTGACTCATTTAAAACTAGATTCGCAAATTCACGCATTCTGCTCACCCCTTGTGAGTTCAATAAATAAATCTTCTAGCGTAAACACAAGCTCCTTAACACTATGTACATCTATCCCATTTTCTACAAAGTGTTTATTCCAGCTACTTATAGACGCAATATCCATGCGACATAGTAATCGTTCATCCTCTATACTCACTTCTCTTACCTCTGCAGCATCTTCTAGCATATCTTTCGCTTTTCCAATCGGCGTAACGATCCATTCTACGCGATCACTTGCTGTTTTAATTAGTTCTTCAATCGGTGCCACTGTAATCATTTTCCCTTTATGAATAATAGCAACACGATCGCATATCATTTGTACTTCACTTAGCAAATGACTTGAAATAAACACACTCATATTTTCTTCTTTCACAAGCTTATGTATAAATTCCCTAAGTTCCCTAATTCCAGCTGGATCTAAACCATTCGTTGGTTCATCTAATATAAGCAATTTAGGATTTCCAAGAAGCGCCTGTGCAATTCCAAGGCGTTGCTTCATACCAAGTGAGTATGTTTTTACTTTGTCATGAATTCTTTCGTCCAAATGAACCATTTTGGAAATTTCAATAATACGTTCATCTGATATATTACCTAGCATACGAGCGAATTGCTTTAAATTCTCCCATCCCGTTAAATATGTATACAGCTCTGGGTTTTCAACGATACTTCCAATTTGGCGCATCGCTTCTCTGAAATTTTCCTTAATCGAATAACCACCGATAGAAATCGTACCCTCTGTCGCTTGAATCAACCCGACTAACATTCGAATGGTAGTCGTTTTCCCGGCACCATTTGGTCCTAGGAACCCAAAGACTTCTCCTTGCTTCACATCAAAGGAAATATCCTCTACAAGTGTCTTCTTTCCAATTACCTTCTTCAAGTCTCGTACAGAAAGTATCGTCGTCATTTTATCCCTCCTTGTTCTAGTTTTAATTTACTTGCAACATTTTGAACTAAACGTTCTGCCATATATGTGTAACCTACTTCATTCGGATGAAAATGATCAGAGTATAATAACTCTTTCCCGCGGTTTTGGAATAAATCAAATGTCGGTATAATATAAACATTTTTATCATTTAACGCTAATTTCTCTAAAGATGCATTCCAGTCCACAACAATGTTTGAAGACCCTTTTAAATCTTCTACATCTTCAAAAGGATTGTATAAACCGAGCCAAAAAATAGGACTATCTGTATTTAATTTACGAATTTCTTCTATAATTTTCTTCGCTTCATTTTGAAATGTCTCCGTATCAGGACGATACGTCTCTAAATCTATTTTTCCGATTGATTCCCAACCTGGAAATAGATCATTCCCACCAATCGTTAAAACAATTACGTCTGCTTGCTTAATTGAATATTGAGCGCCACTACTCTCAATTTGTTTTAATAAATCAGGCATTTTTGCACCACTAACTGCTAAATTTGTTAATGCAATTTTTTGCTTATAATCTTTTTGTAAATCCTCTTTCATTCGCCCAACATAGCCAATTCCTTCTTTATCACCAACGCCACGCGTTAATGAATCGCCTAAACTAACGATTTGTAACGTTCCCGTTTTCTTTTTCTCTTTTGCTACTACATCATTTTTCTTAATTAAATTTGAAGCTTTCGGATTTAATACATCATTTACACCTGAAACAAAGCCATATGCAAATAAACAGAAAGATGCAATTGTAATGAGTAGAATTACTTTTACTACTTTTGATCTCATATCAAAACCCCTTTTAGCCCTCATAGATTGTCCATAATTATACCAAACGAAATTTTGAAAAGCGATTTTCACCCCTTCTCAATTATGTCGTTTCTCTATCTACTAACTCTGGTAATAACTCTATATGCTTCACATCTAACTTCTCTTCATTAACCTTTTCATATAATAATTCAAACGCCTTTACTCCAACATTTTTACTAGGATGCGAAATCGTTGTTATACCTAATATATTTGCCACCTCTTGATCATCGCACCCGATAATCGTAATATCCTCTGGAATACGAATGCCTTGTTTTTTCGCTTCTGTTACCATCCCCGCTGCAATATGGTTGCAAGATACAAGAAACGCCGTCGGTTTTACAGACATGCAAGCCCACTCCCTGACTACATTACGTCCATCTTCTACTGTAAAACATCCTTTAAACTTCCAATGATCTAGTGATGTTACCATAATCTGCTCAAGCGAATCTTCATACGCTTTTTTTCTTCTTTCGCTATTTATACTATTACTTCTTCCGATGCAATACCCAATACGTGTATGCCCAGCATCTATTAAGCTTTTCATCCCTTGTGAGAACACTTTATAGTAATCGATATGTACACTGGAAATATATTTTGAATCTATTTCTTCACACGTAACAATTGGACCAAATTTCGTATATTCTTCAAGCTTCTCCTTACTATTCGCCCGAGAACATATAATAACCCCATCAAGTTTCTTCATTTTTAACATGTGCAAAATTTCTAATTCTCTTTCCTCACTATAGTTCGTCTGACAAAGCATCATATTATAATTTTTCTTTGCGGTTTCCTTTGATATCCCCTCAATAATAGCGCTATAATATTGATCATTTACGTGTGGTAATAGCACTCCAATTACATTCGTTTTTCCTTTCACTAAATGAATCGCATTCACATTTTGCGTATAATTTAATTCTTCGATAATCGCTAAAATTTCTTTTCGCTTTTGTTCATTTACGTACGGATGATTATTCAGTACACGTGAAACAGTCGAAACAGATACCCCAGCAAGCTCAGCAATCTTTCTTATATTCGTCATCTCATTCTCCCCTTCTCACAAAAATTCTCACTTGACCTGGTAAGCTTTCCACAATATATCCTTTCCTAGCAAATACATTTAGAAAGGATATACAACTATGCTTCGATTCAAATTAGAATATATATTTTTCATTGGCGGTTTACTCATTCTCTCCATCGGCATTAATATGATGACAACAATTACTTCCTTTGGACTTAGCCCTTATGATTCCTTCTTTATTGCACTATATCAAAATTTCGGGATAAGTATTGGTTTTTGGATTTTCATGATTAATTTTGCATTTACACTTATCGTACTCTTTTGGAATAAAAAACAAATTACTATCGGCACAATTGTAACGATGATTCTTATTTCTCTTTTTGTTGATTGGATTGGTTCCATTACAACTATTATGGACGCTATCCGCTCTCTTCCAAAATATATAACACTTATTTGTGGAAATCTATTCGTCGGATCTGGCATTGGTCTTTACGTCTCCACAAACCTTTGCGCAGCACCTCAAGAAGCTTTCGTTTTAACGGTTGCTGAGAAGAAAAAATGGACATTTAGAAAAACAGAAATTTCATTAGCTTTTTTATTTTTAACGTTAAGTTTCTTATTAGATGGTCCTATTTATTTCGGTACAATTATCTTGTCCTTTACAACTGGCTGGATTATTCAAGCATTCATTCAAATCGGCACGCAAATTTTAAACAAAGAAGAACCTATTAAGCAAGCTGCTTAATAGGTTCCTTCTGTTTTATGATAAGAGATACTACTTAGCGTCCCCTTCAATTCGGTAATTTGCTTTCACACAATCTATTTCTTCATACCCTTGCAATGTATGTAGAATATAATCATAATCCGCAAGAGAAGCTCGATGCGTTACAATTACAATCTCTGCTTTTCCTTTCTCTTCAAGCGGCATTTGAATAATCTTTTCAAAACTAACGCCACGCTCAGAGAACAATGATGTAATTTTTGCAAATACACCAATCTCGTCTTTTACATGCAGTCTTAAAAACTTCTTCACAACAATTTCATCTGGCTCTTTTAATACCTTTTTATACTGCGGTGATACCGCACTATTTCCGTTTACACCTAACCTAATATTTTGCATTACAGCTACTAAATCTGAAACAACAGCTGTTGCCGTTGGTAAACTTCCTGCACCTGGACCATAAAACATTGTTTCCCCAACTGCTTCACCATACACATATACAGCGTTATATTCGTTTTGCACAGCTGCAAGAGGATGTGTATTTGGAAGTAACGTTGGTTCAACTGTAACCTCTAATTTTTCACCATCTCGCTTTGCAAGACCAATTAATTTAATTGTATAGCCTAAGCTCTTACTATATTCAATATCTTCTGCTGTAATAGAAGTGATTCCTTTTACTTTCACATCTCCAAGCTCTACATTTGTAGAGAAACCGAGGGTAGCTAAAATCGTCATTTTTCTTGCCGCATCTAAACCTTCTACATCTGATGTTGGATCTGCTTCTGCAAATCCAAGTTGTTGGGCTTCTTTTAACACGTCGTTATATGCTCTCCCTTCATCTGACATTTTCGTCAAAATAAAATTTGTCGTTCCATTTACAATTCCCATCACTTTCGTAATAAGATCTGAAGAAAGTCCCTCTACGATACTTCGTAAAATCGGAATTCCCCCGGCTACACTAGCTTCATAAAACAGATCTGCCTTATTAGCTTTTGCTACCGCTAAGAGTTCCGCCCCATGTAACGCCATTAAATCTTTATTGGCAGTCACAACATGCTTCCCGCTTTGTAAAGCTTGCAAAATATATGCCTTTGCATCATCAATGCCACCCATCACTTCGATGACCACATCAATATTTGGATTATCTAAAATTTCATTTGCATTTTGTGTTAGTAGAGTAGAAGGTACCTCAACCTCCCTCTCTTTCTCAATGTTTTGTACTAGTACTTTCGTTACTTTTACAGGACAACCTACTTGATGTATAAGTCGTTCTTGATGATCTGTAATAATACGAACTACACCACTACCAACTGTCCCAAGACCTAATAAACCCACTTGAATTTCTTTCATAGTACTGTCACCCCTCAAAAATTGTGTTTAGATGAAATTATATGAGTAAAAAAACTGAAAAACAATGTATTTTGAACATTCGGAAAAATATAAGTTAATCTTTACAAAGAAAACGTTGCCACGTGTTACACAATCTTTATAATATATAAGGGGTTTCTTGATACACGTAATAATTCAACCAATTTGAGAATAATAGATTTCCATGACTTCTCCATCTAACAATTGGTTTCTCATCTGGATTATTATGTTTGAAATAATTTTTTGGCACATCAATATTTAACCCTTTTTGCTGATCTCTTTCGTATTCCTGCTTTAACGTATCGCAACTATATTCACTATGCCCAAGCGCAAACACTTGCTTCCCCTCTTGCCCAATAACAAGGTGAACACCCGCTTCTTCAGAGCTTGCTAATAATGTTAATTCTTTCACTCCTCTAATGTCACTCTCTCGCACTTCTGTATGACGAGAGTGCGGAGCAAAAAATAACTCATCAAAGCCTTGTAACAGTTTCACATGTTGCTCACAGACTTCATGTTCAAATACCCCGAACATTTTTTCCTTAAGAGGATACTTCGGGACACCATAATGATGATACAAACCAGCTTGTGCTCCCCAGCAAATATGAAGCGTGGATGTTACATTCACTTTTGAATACTCCATAATACGTTTAAGCTCTTCCCAATAATCTACTTCCTCAAAGGAAAGGGTCTCAACTGGCGCTCCCGTAATAATGAGCCCATCAAACTTTTCATTTTCAATATCACGAAATGTTTTATAAAAGCTTGTTAAATGCTCTTGCGCAACATTACGAGATAGGTGCGATTCCATATGGAGTAAATGAACATCTAATTGCAACGGTGTATTTCCAATTAAACGAAGTAATTGCGCCTCTGTTTCTTGCTTTGTAGGCATTAAATTTAATATAGCAATTTTCAAGGCACGTATATCTTGTGTTTCTGCCCGCTCCTTCGTCATCACAAATATATTTTCTTTTTGCAACACTTTGCGAGCTGGTAAATCTTTATCAATTATGATTGGCATGTTGTTTGCCTCCGATTAATGCTGTTTCTAAATCGGCAATAATATCAGAAGCATCTTCTATGCCAACCGATAAACGAATTAAATCCGATGTAACACCGGCCAAACGTTGATCTTCCGCACTTAATTGTCTATGCGTCGTACTAGCAGGATGTATAACGCAAGTTCGTGCATCAGCTACATGCGTTACGAGGGTTGCTAGTTTCACATTTGCGATAAATTCTTTTGCCGCTTCTACCCCACCTTTAATACCGAAAGTTAAAACACCACTAGCACCTTTTTTCAAATATTTTTGTGCTAATGAATAGTTTTCATTACTATCTAGTCCCGGATAATTTACCCATTCAATACGCTCATGGTTAGCAAGCCACTTAGCAACTGCTAGAGCATTCTCACTATGACGCTCCATGCGTAAATGCAATGTTTCTAAGCCAATATTGCTAATATACGCATTGAATGGGCTCATACAGTTTCCGTAGTCTCTTAGTAATTGAACACGTGCTTTTACAATATAAGCTGCTGCTCCAAAATTTTGAACGTAACTTACGCCGTGATAACTTGGATCTGGTTCAACAAGCTCAGGATATTTTCCATTTGTCCAATCAAAGTTTCCTCCATCAATAACAATGCCACCTAAAGAGCTTGCATGCCCATCAATATATTTCGTCGTAGAATGAACGATAATATTTGCTCCATGTTCAAACGCTTGGCATAAATACGGAGTCGCTAATGTATTATCAACGATAAAAGGTACCTCCAACTCTTTAGCTGCATCTGAAAACTCTTTAAAATTCAAAACGTTCATTGCTGGATTTCCTAATGATTCTGCGTAGACGAGTTTCGTCTTATTGTTAGCAAGTGCTACAATTTCGTCAGCTGTTAAATTTGGATTAAAGAACGTAACATCAATGCCCAGCTTACGTAAACTTACTCCAAATAAATTAAACGTTCCCCCGTAAACTGTTGAAGAACAAAGAAGATGATCTCCACTACTACAAATATTTAAAACTGCGAGCATAATTGCCGCTTGCCCAGAGGCAGTTGCAACAGCTCCTACACCGCCTTCTAAATCTGATAACTTTTGTTCAAATGCAGCTAGTGTGGGATTCCCAATACGTGTATAAATATAGCCCTCTGCCTCTAAGTTAAATAATGCCGCTAAATCATCCGACGTATCGTATTTATACGTTGTACTTTGATAAAGCGGTAGAACGCGTGGCTCACCATTCTTTGGCGTATAGCCACCTTGCACACAAATTGTTCCCTTTCCCCATGATTCTCCCATCTCTCATTCTCCTTCCTTTTTATGCAAAATAAAAAACTGCTCCTTTCCTAAATAAGAAAGAAGCAGTTTGAAAACACGCTCTAAAATCTCTTTCTTATCTCTCAGGGCTATTACCTGCAGGATTTGGCACAATTCCGTTATTCGGCTGTTGCCAAGGTTTCATCGGGCCTGTCCCTCCACCTTTTCTTGATAAGACTATGCAATTACCGTTGATTTTATAGCAATAATTTCCTAATGTCAATCTGTTTTTCTGAATGTTCTAAAATAAACGTCAACATTTCCATATAAAACAACAAAAGAAGTATATTCCATATTTATTCAAAAAAGACCTTTAAAAAATCCCAATCAATATATAGAATTAAATAAGTGGTTTAACTTATAGGACCCAAGCTCTAATGAAATCCCAATATATATGTTGAATAAGCCAACCTCTCACAAAGATACTATATATATTCCATTCATTTCACACTAGCATATATAATCCTTTCTCTATTACAACTTACATAACGGAGGTATAACATGACAAATAAAAAGGACATGCACTATATACTCGCTCTATATGGCATTCTTTTAGGCTCTATAGTAGGGGCTACAGTTTGGTTATTTTTAGTTACGCTAAATATCGGAATCCACTTTATTTGGGGATATTTACCTAACATTTTCTCTTCTCCCCCTTATTACACTCTTTGTGTAACAATCATCGGTGGTATCCTCGTTGGTTTAACACAAAAATACTTCGGTACATATCCACGTCTCATGCCAGAAGTAATGGGGGAATATAAAAAAACAGGTAGAATTGAATACCGTTTTGTACATAAAGCTACTTTAACTGCGCTTATTGTTTTAATATTTGGAGCTAGCCTCGGTCCAGAGGCAGCACTTGTCGGAATTATCGGCGGACTTTGTACATGGGTAGGGGATCGCTTTAACTTCGCTTTAAAGGGAATGAACGAACTAACAGAAGTTGGAATTGGTGCTACTTTAAGCGTCATTTTTAATGCACCATTATTCGGTTATTTAGCTCCGAATGAAAATGAGGGTGAACAAATTGCCGGGTTTTCTAAAAGAAAGAAAGCAATTGTATATTTAACTACTACTTTTGCTGGTTTTTCCGTTTATTTATTGCTTAGTAAACTCGATAATCGTGGATCCTTTATTGTTGATTTTGGGGAAGGATCCCTTTCAATCAATGAATGGATCGCCTTTCTCCCTCTTACTTGCATCGGTGCTCTCGTTGGTTTCTTGTATTTCAAAGTAGAATTTACACTAGAGAAAATCATCCATCCTTTCCGCGAATACAAACTAACACTTGGAATTATAGGTGGTATTTTATTAGGAATCGCGGGTACTTTTCTCCCATACACATTATTTTCAGGGGAACATCAATTAAAAGATTTAGTTGTTGAATGGACTCATTTATCTTTTTGGGTATTACTTCTTTCAGGAGTTTTAAAATTATGCATTACTGCCGTTTGTTTAAATACAGGTTGGCGCGGCGGACATATTTTCCCAATTATATTTTCTGGGTCAAGTATCGGATTCGCGATGGCTTCAATACTTCCTATAGATCCAATCGCATCTGTGGCTATCGTCACAACAGCTATTTCAAGCTATGCGTTAAGAAAACCGATAGCTATAACATTGCTATTACTTATGTTTTTCCCGCTCAATTTACTATTGCCAATGCTCGGCGCAGCAGCTATCGGTAATGCATTTCCGCTTCCTAAACATAACGAAGCTACAGATTAATAAAAATATAAAAAAACAGCATTAACATAAACGTTAATGCTGTTTCTTTGAGTGACGATTATAATTTCAACTAAAATTTGCTTGCTACTTTAGCAGCCTCTTCAAGACCTGTTGCAATAATTTCTTCTGCTTTGTCTGGGAATTGGTTATGACCTTCAATAACGATTGTTTCCATGTTTGTTGCACCGAAGAAGCCCATCATGCTTGCTACATATTTAACAGCCATTTCAACTTCTGCTGCTGGACCTTCAGAATATACGCCGCCGCGTGCGTTTAATAATGCAATTTTCTTATCTCCAATTAGACCAACTGGACCTTCTGGTGTATATTTAAACGTTTTACCAGCACGGTTTAAATAATCAATATATGTGTGTAGTACTGCTGGAATCGTTAAGTTCCATAATGGGAAACCGAAAACGACTTTATCAGCTTCTAAGAATTGATTTAAATACTTATCAGCAACTGCTACCGCTTTTGCTTCTTCTTCTGTTAAATCAAATCCTTTACCAGCTTTGAATGTACCGTTAATCATGTCTACGCCTACGTATGGTAATTCTTCTTTATATAAATCAAGTTCTACTACTGTATCATTTGGATGTGCTTCTTTATAGTTTGCTAAAAACGCCTCGTATAATTTCACACTAACTGCTTGTTCTGCTGGGCGGTTGTTTGCTTTTACGAATAAAACTGTTGTCATTTATATTTTCCTCCTAAAACTTACTCTTATGTTGTCATATTTTCCAAAAAAGGTATCCCTTGTAATTGTTGTTTTGTTGCTTACAAACATATTTTATCTTCATATCAAGATAATTTCGTCCTCACATAGACGTATTTTTCCATAAAAAAAGTCCACCTTCTAAAGGCGAACTGGGTCTTACGACTTTTGTCTTATACAATTCCATTTCTCACTGCATATAACGCTGCTTGCGTACGATCGGATAAATTTAATTTACTCAAAATACTACTCACATGCGCTTTAACCGTTTTTTCTGTAATGACTAAAACCGCAGCAACTTCTTTATTACTCATCCCTTTTGCTAATAGCTGTAACACTTCATTTTCTCTTGCTGTTAATACATCTACATGAATGAAGTGTTCCTCTTCTTTCTCTTCCTCCGGTAAAGATTGAGAAAGAAGCGCATTTGCTATATCCGGATGTAACTGTATATTCCCTTTATATGCACTACGGATTGCCTCAACAAGTTGATCTGGTTCTACATCTTTTAAAATATACCCACTTGCTCCCGCTTTTAATGCTGGTAAAACATGCGCTTGATCAGAAAAACTCGTTAATACAATTACTTTTACATCTGGATATTCCTTTTTTATGTGAGCTGTTGCCTCAACCCCATCCATTTCAGGCATGTATAAATCCATTAATACAACATCAGGATTTGCTTCTCCTACTTTCACTAAAGCCTCTTTCCCGTTATTTGCTTCCCCAACTAACTCTAAATCCTCCTGGGTACTTAAGAAAAATGCTAATCCTTTTAAAACAACTGTATGATCATCAACTAGCAATACTTTTATTTTCACAAACTTCCCTCATTTTCACATCATAATGGTACATTTATTTGTATACTTGTTCGTTTGTTTTCACTTACAATTTTAATTGTCCCGCCAATCAGCGCTACTCTTTCACGCATCGTTGTCATACCAAGTGATTTCTTCTCTTTTATGTCCTTTTCTATAAATCCATTACCTTGATCTACTATTTCTAATGATACATTTTTCTCAGTCACTTTAAAATAAATCGTTGCTTCTTTTACACCTGCATGCTTACTTACATTATTTAACGCTTCTTGTCCAATACGCCATAATGCTTCTTCTACTACACGTGGTAAATCACGAACACCTGTAACTTCTTCCCTAACTTTCAATCCTAAATTTTCACCATACTGCTTTAAAGCTGGTAATAAGCCTTTCTCTAATCCTGCCGGACGGAGCTGCCAAATTAACGTCCTCATTTCCTTTAAAGCACCTTGCGCTAATTCACGCATCTCGTGCAAAGATTGATCTACTCTCTCATTTTGGCCTTTTAAAACTGCCTCAGCACCTTTTGTCATAAAGGTTAACGAAAATAGCTTTTGTGAGACGGAGTCATGTAAATCTCTTGCTAAACGATTTCTTTCTTCCATTCGTACAAGTTCGCGTCGTTGCTCATTTAATCTTAAATTCTCTATCACGAAAGAAATATGATTTGTTATAGCTTGAAGCACATCTATCGTATTCACATCAAATTCACCATTATTTGAACTAACACATAAAACACCAAATATGTGACTTTGAATCTGTATTGGTGTGGCAATAACTGTCCTATTCGAAGGGACCCTATGACTAATTTGACGTTTTAATAAAATAGATTCACCTTTTTCTAATGCTTCTTTCGCCGCTTCTTTTACATCCTCTTGTAATTCTTCCTGGCAATAAGATGCTCGCAAAGCTAACTCTTCCTCTTCCCTAATAAAGAATGCTACTTGATTCCACTGAAACACTTCACCTAATTGATTTACAACTTTTTCAGGCAATATATTAAACTGATGAATCGTTCTCAAAGCTTGAATGAAACGTTCTAATTTCACATAATAATGTGCTCTTCGTTTTTCATTTTCATATAATTTTGCCCGCTTTAAGGCCGTTCCAATTTGGAAGGCAACTGATTGGAGCAATACTAATTCTTCCTCCGAGAAATGTGTTTTACCTGGGCTTGCAACATTTAATAACCCAAATTTTTCTCCTCCAGCTTTTAAAGGTACCGTAGCATGATGAAGAATTCCCTCTGTATCTCCCCAATTGTATTCAATTGCATTATTAATTCTTTTACATTCAATAATATTAACAGCTCTCTCTAACTTTCCATCTACAAAACCACGTAAACACCAACATTCCCCTTCACACATCGGGCGTTTGTTTTCATATGTAAGCGCCTCTGGTAACTGGTAATCGATTAACTTCGTGTATTTCCCATTTTCATCAGCAAGAAAAATCCATCCTGTCGTTAAACCTGTTACACTAAGTAATTTTTCTAGCACTGCTTGTAGTACATGATATGTATCATTTGATGTATTTAGCGTTTCTGCAATTTCTTTTAATATAACTAATTCATTTGTACGATTATCTCGAAACATACTTAATCTCCTACATACAAGATTTTAAATTACCCCTAAAGTAAATCATCTACTTTTCACTTTGTACTTATTCGTAACATTGATATAATGGTGAAAACATAGTTTTCATTATATCACTTGAGGGGGATTTCATAATGACATTAAATAAAGCACTTACCATCGCTGGTTCTGACACAAGTGGTGGTGCTGGTATACAAGCAGATTTAAAAACATTCCAAGAACTTGGTGTATACGGAATGACATCTCTTACGACAATCGTAACGATGGATCCACATAACGGTTGGGCACATAACGTATTCCCAATCCCGGCTTCTACATTAAAACCACAATTAGAAACGACAATTGAGGGCGTTGGCGTAGATGCTTTAAAAACAGGTATGCTTGGATCAGTAGAAATTATTGAGATGGTTGCAGAAACAATCGAAAAGCATAATTTTAAAAACGTAGTAGTTGACCCTGTTATGGTATGTAAAGGTGCTGATGAAGCATTACATCCTGAAACGAATGATTGCTTACGTGACGTTCTTGTTCCAAAGGCATTAGTTGTAACACCAAACTTATTTGAAGCTTACCAATTAAGTGGCGTGAAAATTAATTCTCTTGAGGACATGAAAGAAGCAGCGAAAAAAATCCACGCTTTAGGTGCTAAATACGTCCTAATTAAAGGCGGTAGCAAGCTTGGTACAGAAACTGCAATCGACGTCCTATATGATGGAGAGACATTCGATCTTCTAGAATCTGAAAAAATTGATACGACAAATACACATGGTGCAGGTTGTACATATTCTGCTGCAATTACAGCAGAACTTGCAAAAGGAAAACCTGTGAAAGAAGCAGTAAAAACTGCTAAAGAATTTATCACAGCAGCTATTCGTTATTCATTCAAAATTAACGAATACGTAGGCCCTACACATCACGGTGCATATCGTAAATTCGTTGCATCAAAAGAGCTTGTCTAACATATAAAGTGAAACTTTCATCAGTGGGGGTTTTGTTCATCCCCCACTGATTATTATCCTTCACCAATCAGGGTCTTACTGCCTGTTGATGCGGGATAAATGAAAACACCCACAGAGTCTCTGTGGGTGTTTTTATAAGCCCTTCTGGTCATCTTACCTTTAAGATGCAGAGCTAACTTTATTTCTACCATTTCGTTTCGAGTAATATAACGCATCATCCGCTGCTTGAATAAATTGATTTGGTGATGACTCATACTCGGAAATCCCTACTGAAACTGTAATTTTTATTTTTGTTCCATCTAACAATTGAAATGAATGTTTCTCAACAGCTGTACGAATTTGTTCACCCATACGCATTCCATAAGTTAACCCCTTTTTCGGTATCAAAAGTGCAAATTCTTCTCCACCCTTTCGAAAAACCAAATCTGGAAATGTTGAAATTTCTTGTAAAATACGTCCTACCTGTTTTAACACTTCATCTCCTGCAGGATGCCCATATGTGTCATTTACATACTTAAAGTGGTCAATATCTATAAATAGTAAACAAAGTGAATCATTTTTCATGTTCTTATTGCCAATATGATGATTCATCTCTAGATCAAACTGCCTTACGTTTCCTAAGCCTGTTAATGCATCTATCGTCGCATACTGTTTCATCGTTTGAAATAACTCATTAGATTGCAATACGTAATTTGCGCTTATAAATGTGATATATGCTGTAACACTACTACAAACTAAATATAACGCTACTACATATATATCATTAAACAAGATATAAATCGGTATTATTAAAATAAACAAACTACACACATTAAACCATATCCACTTTATAAATATTGAAACTTTCATCCGCCAAATAAAGTGAATTCCAATCCCTATCAATACGATAGTATAGCAAGCCAATTCAGAAGCTAAAGAGTGCTCAGTAAAAAACAATCGAGTAATTAAAATAATAGTAACTGTTATACTACTTGCTATCGGACCTCCAATTATAATTGCCAAAATAACAGCTAAATAGCGTAGATCCAACATAATATCTTCAATATGCACACCAAAATGCATCAACAGTACACTTAATATTCCGGTAAACATACCTACTGTACATTTCTGCCAAAAAGAGAGTCCTTCTTTTAACGGCTTGTCTCTTAAAAGCTGGCCTCCAACAAAAATAAAGGAAAGAATAATTGTTGTGTTTACAAATAGATCTCTTAACATAAAATAATCTCCCTACTTTTCCATCTATCCCTTTCCTTATTTTATTGTATACGAAATGTCTATAATTCCCAAAGCTTTTTATTTATTTTTTGCTGTTCCACGTGAAACAGCAAAAAAATAAAAAAGGACGAATTTTCGTCCTTTTTTATTAACAACAGCGTGATATCTTTCCACCTTTTGCGTTAAATCTAGCTTCTTGTGCCTCAGCAAAAAATTGCTTTTGACATACAATCTCTTCTTCTGGATGATGCTTTTTCATATGGGCGACATATGTTTCATAGCTCGGTACCCCAACAAGTAAGCTAATAAATTGTTTCCTTTTCCCCCATACTTGCCGTAGTCTTTTAAGCATAGTTCCTCGACTCACTTTCATCTCTAGGAATATATGGTGCCTCTTTTAACGGCATCGGCTTATTTTTTAATACTTGAATCCAAATTCGAATTGCAGAAATTAATACAGCGATTACAACTATCATAAAAATCCCGCATAGTGCTGCATCAACATAATCATTAAAAATAATTTGCTTCATTTGAGCAACATTTTTAGCTGGGGCTAACACTTTCCCCTCGTCTAATGCTCCCTGAAACACCTTCGCGTGGGATAGAAATCCTATTTTAGGATTTTCATGAAATAACTTTTGATAACCAGCCGTCATTGTTACAATAAGTAATCCGACAGTTGGAATTAGCGTCACCCAAACATATGCCTTTTTCCCCATTTTGAATAAAATTGTCGTTCCAAGTAGTAATGCAATACCTGCTAACATTTGGTTTGCAATCCCGAAAAGTGGCCATAATGTATTAATTCCACCAAGCGGATCTACTACCCCTTGGTATAAGAAATAGCCCCATCCTAATACACATAACGTTGTAGCTATTACATTTGCTAATGTAGAATCTGTTTTCGCAAATGGCTTATATACATGCCCTAAAATATCTTGAATCATAAATCGACCTACACGCGTTCCAGCATCAATCGTTGTTAAAATAAATAGTGCTTCAAATAGAATAGCAAAATGATACCAAAATGCCATCATTGCCGTTCCACCTATTACTTGTGAGAAAATATATGACATACCTATCGCTAACGTTGGTGCACCACCTGTACGGGATAAAATCGTTTGCTCTCCAACATTTACAGCAAGTTCTTTTAATTCATTTGGTGTAATAGCAAATCCCCATGAAGAAATTACTTGAGCGGCCTGCGATACATCCGTACCGATAAGTGCCGCTGGACTATTAATCGCAAAATAAGTGCCGGGTGTTAATACACAAGCAGCAATCATCGCCATCGCTGCTACAAACGACTCCATTAACATTGCTCCATAACCGATTGGCTGTGCATGTCCCTCTTGTTCAATCATTTTTGGCGTCGTACCTGATGAAACGAGAGCATGGAATCCAGACACAGCACCGCAGGCAATTGTAATAAATAAGAACGGGAATAAATTACCTGAGAAAACAGGACCTGTTCCATCGATAAACTGAGAAACTGCTGGCATTTTTAGATCCGGTGCTACAATTAAAATACCGATTGCTAATCCAACAATTGTTCCTACTTTTAAAAATGTACTTAAATAATCACGCGGTGCTAGAAGCATCCAAACTGGTAATGCTGATGCAATAAACCCATATACAATAAGCATAATAGCGATCGTTTCACCACTAAATGTGAACATACTTGCAAGCGTTGGGTTTTCTGCTACATACTGTCCCCCAATAAGAGATAGAATAAGTAGAATAATACCAATTACTGACCCTTCTCCAACCCGTCCAGGCCTAATATAGCGCATGTAAACTCCCATTAAAATAGCGATAGGAATCGTTGCCGCTATCGTAAACATTCCCCAAGGACTTCCGATCAATGCCTTTACTACTACTAACGCTAATACGGCTAATAAAATAATCATAATGCCTAAAATACCTATCATTGCAATTAGCCCTGTAACAGGCCCAATCTCATCTTTGATCATTTCTCCTAATGATTTACCATTACGTCTCATTGAAGCAAATAAAATAACAAAATCTTGTACTGCTCCCGCGACAACTACCCCAACAATAATCCAAATTGTTCCTGGTAAATATCCCATTTGCGCCGCCAAAATCGGCCCTACTAAAGGTCCCGCCCCAGCAATTGCTGCAAAGTGATGCCCAAATAATACCCATTTATTTGTTGGCACATAGTCTTTCCCATCATTTAATGTATGGGCTGGCGTTTGCCGATTGTTATCTAAACCAAAAACTTTTCTCGCTATAAATCTACTATAAAACCGATAAGCAACTGCATATACACATACCGCTGCTACTAAAAGCCATACAGCATTAATAGTTTCACCTTGTGATAAAGCTATTACGCCAAAAGCACCTGCTCCTACTGCCGCAATAACTCCCCAAAGTAAGATCGACTTCAATGTCTTCAAATACAATCCCCCCAATACTACTTCTTAGTGGAAATTGTACTAAATTTTCTGAATATTTAAATTGAATCCCCCTTATCATGAAGGATTTTTAGTTTATCATGTTAAAATACTCTTATTACCTGCTATAATTCAATTTTATTTCGAAGGCGTTTTACATAATTACGGCTGACTGGAATCGGTTGCTCATCATATCTATCTAAATACAAATTATATGTGCCATTATAATAAGGCTTCAATTCTTGTACATATGACATATTAATTAAATAGCTTTTATGCACACGTAAAAAATCATATACATTTAGCTTATTTTCTAATTCCTGAAGTGTATATGTTGAAATATACTGATTATTTGTTGTATAAATGGAAACTGTTTTATTCTCTTTATTTTTACTTACATAT
This sequence comes from Bacillus sp. NPDC094064, assembly GCF_050279585.1. Taxonomy (NCBI): domain Bacteria; kingdom Bacillati; phylum Bacillota; class Bacilli; order Caryophanales; family Bacillaceae; genus Bacillus; species Bacillus sp. NPDC094064. Next base: position 92,847 of record NZ_JBNNUI010000012.1, on the reverse strand, counting down.
ACAATATTTTCCGGGAAGATATAGCGAATTCCCTCTTGGCCTTCTATCGGTAGCTTTCGTAAACAACTCTTTGCTCTCTCTCCTTGCTCTTTACCCATTCTATATAAAAGAAATTGTAAATCATCTTCACGAAATGGTCGTAGTAAATAATAAAATGCTTGGAAACGAAAAGCTGTAATGGACTCTTCTAGATCTTCACCTACAAAAATAAATTTTGTATAGCAATTTACTTCCCGTAATAGACCCGCATATTCAAAACCAGTACCATCTAGTAATTTTGAATTTAAAAAAACAAAATCTGGTGTATGTTTTTTCATCAAAAATAATGATTCTGTTCCCGTCTTTGCTTCAAAGCATTCTACATTTCGTATATTTTCAGTAAATGTTTCAGCTAAAACTTTTCGTTCTTCTGCATTTTCCATGATTAGTAAAATTTTCATTTCTTCAACCACCTAATTCTTTTCTCCGTATTTCCTGTTGTATACATTCGCTTTTATAAAAAATAATTCCTTTTTCTTACTATACCATGATTTATCTAAAAAAACAGAAAAAAGGAAACCATCACGGTTCCCTCTGTTCTTTTATTCCGACTGGTGCGGCCAATAATGAAATGAGCGGGGATAGATCACCCACTCATTAAAGTTTCACTTTATATTAATTCCCGTTGCTTCGTTTCTTGCCCAAGTACTATCACAGCAAAGACGCCAATTAAAATTGATCCACAGAAAATCGTAAATATTAATGATAATGAAGCTTGTGAAGCAACTAAATATCCTACTAGTAGCGGCCCAAGAATACCACCAATACGGCCGAATGCCGCTGCCATACCTGCACCTGTACCACGAATAACTGTTGGATACTGTTCAGGCGTATAAGCGTATAACGCACCCCAAGCACCTAAATTAAAGAAGGATAATAACATACCCGCCACGATTAAAACTGTTAATGACTCTGCAATTCCAAACAAGTAAGCACTGCACGCTGTACCGATTAAATACGTAACTAACACAAATTTACGACCAATACGTTCAATAAACCAAGCGGCAGTGAAATAACCTGGAAGTTGAGCTAATGTCATAATAAGTACATACTGGAAGCTTTTTATTAAACTAAACCCTTTTAATACCATTACACTAGGTAACCAAAGGAACATTCCATAATAGGAAAAGACAACACAAAACCATAAAATCCATAGCATAATTGTAGCTTTACGATATTCTCCAGACCAAACTGACTTTATATTTTGGGTAACAGATGGTCTTTTTTCAGCCTTTTGGAATCTTGGAGAATCCGGCAAACTCCATCTTAAATATAAAGCATATATTGCTGGAACCGCACTCAATATCATCGCAACTTCCCAACCATATTTCGGGATAACAAAATACGAGATAAGGGCTGCAATTAGCCAGCCACCTGCCCAAAAACTTTCTAATAGCACAACAATTTTGCCTCGCTCATGTGCTTCAACACTTTCTGATACTAGTGTAGAGGCAACCGGCAACTCTCCGCCAAGTCCCATACCGATTAAAAATCGTAACACGAGGAACATCGCGAGTGTCGTCGTTAAAGCCGTTAAACCACTACCGATAGAAAATAGTAATAATGTAATAATAAAGACTGATTTCCGTCCTATTTTATCTGATAGTATTCCAAAAATAAGCGCCCCTACTGCCATACCAATTGAGTTAATGCTACCTATCCAGCCCATTTCCTGACTCGTTAATCCCCACTCTTTTTGCAATGCTACCATTACAAATGAAAGCATTCCAACATCCATTGCATCAAATAACCATCCAAGCCCCGCTATACCAAGTAGCTTTCGCTTCGAAATTTCCTTTACCTTGCCCACAAGAAGTCCTCCTTACACAGCTGTCTTTACACATCATTTTACATGTGTGAATTGTATAAGTAAAATACTTTCGTTTAAAAAAATTCTCCTTCATCATTCCCGAGAAATAAAATATTTATCAAAAATGAACAAATAAAAAAAGTAGCGATATTCCGCTACTTTTTTGAACGCATTACTTCTTTTAAAAATTCCGCTAATACTAACTGACGGCGCCAACGTGTTGGATTACTACATAATCTATAAAACCATTCTAAGTTAATAGCTTGAATCCATTTTGGCGCACGTTTTACCTCTCCAGCCCATACATCTAAACTTCCACCTACTCCAACAGCCATTTTCGTTTCTAAACGCTGCTTATTCGTTTGGATGAAGTTCTCTTGTCTTGGGAAACCAAGTGCAACAAGCAGTAAGTCTGGTTTTGCCTCTTGAATGCGAGAAACAATATTCTCTTCTTCTTCTTGTTTAAAATACCCATCTTGTGTACCTACAATAGATACCGCTGAATATGTCTTCGTTAAATGCTCCGCTGCAGCTTGTACAACATGCGGTTTTGCACCTAGTAAGAAAACCGATACTGGTTTATTCTCTTCTGATAACTTCGCAAATAAATTACACATTAAATCAAAACCTGCTACACGTTCTTTTAAAGGTGTACCAAGCATACCACTTGCTTTTACAACTCCAATACCATCAGGTGTAATTAAATCTGTATTTAATAATGTTTTATGGAACTTTTCATCCTTTTTTGCGCACATAACAATTTCCGGATTTGCTGTTACTACCTGAAAAGTATGAGCTCGCTCCAATTCTAATTGTTTCTTTAAATATTGGATCGTTTCATCCATTGTCATTGTGGAGAAAGGGACACCTAAAATATCAACCTTTTGTACTTCCATAATTAACTATCCTCTCTATTTCAATAAAAGTTTTTTATATGCATTACGAGTATCTTCATACAAATTCTTTAGTGAGAAATGAGTAGATGCATGATTATATAAACGATTTCCCATCGCTTCTAATTCATTATTCAACCATTTTTCATACGCATTTTCTAATGCGCTTGCTAACGAATCTGCATCACCAATTGGTACAATCCATCCATACGTATCATCAACTATTAACTTGCTCATATCACCTACATTTGTTGCAATAGATGTTAGGCGTTGATTCGCCGCTTCTAATAAAACAAGAGGGAAACTTTCACTATAAGAGGTTAACAAATTAATGTGTGCAGATGCATATAATTCTTTTGAATCTGTACGAAAACCTAGAAAAATCACCTTATCCTCTAAGCCTTTTTGTTTCACCATCTCTTTTAGTTCTGCTTCTATAGGTCCATCACCAAGTAAGAGCACCTTTATATTTGGAATTTTAGTTTTTTGTAACGCTTCAAATAAAATGTTATGGCCTTTAACAGGATGAAGACGTGCCACTTGGATGGCCGTAAATACTCCTTCGCCGATGCCAAATTCACTCTTATCATAAGGCTTTGCTGGAGTGTTATCATACTCGATTCCGTTATAAACGGTACAAATTTTCTCTTCTGGTACACCAAGTTTCATTATATTTTCTTTGAAATTTTCCGTAATTGCAAAGAACAAATCTACCTTCCTGAAAGAACGTAAATTTAACTTCGTAAATACCCATCCCTTTAATCCTCTCTTCATAAAATCCAAAGTTGGATCACTGTGGACAGTCATTATCCATTTCGCTTTTATACCTTTTTTCAAGAGGGAGAGATAGAAATTTGCTCGTGCGCCATGTGTATGCACAATGTCAAATTGGTTTTCATTAATAAATGCCTTTATTTTTGAAAGAATTGATAGGTCGTACCGAGATGATTGAGTAAAAACATGTACTTGAATACCGAGGTCCCTCGCCTCTCTAGCGATCGCACCTTCTTCAAATACCATTAATTCCACTTCTTCCTTTGAAAATTGAGATAAAAGTGAAATAATATGTGTTTTTCCCCCACCTTCTTCTGCACCAGCATTCATATGCAACACTTTCATTTCTTACATCCCCCATTTTTCTTTTTATTTACTCTAACAAAATAAAAGCTAACATATGCTAGCTTTTATTTTTCTATCATTCAATTTCCAAGTCAACTATTAAATATGCCATGATTAATACTAAATAGAAACTTACTCCCGGTGACATTAAAATATGACCAGCTATAAATGAAATACCTAATCCGAGAAGTATCGATGCAATCACCATTGCATATTTCACTGTGAATACTTGTCTAAATTTAGTAAATACACATACGATAAATTTAATACCAAAGTATAAGAATGGAATTACAAGTAAAATGAACCCTATGATTCCAAAAGAATAGAACCAATCGTGGAAGTCACGTTCAATTAATTTCGGCTCTGCTTTATAGTTACCAGCATAACCCATACCTAATAATTTTTGAGACGTTGGGGCTTCTTTATAGAAGTCTTTATACATTTGCTCAAATAATTGACGCCCACTAAAAATAATAGCTTGTGTTTCTTCTTTTTTCTCTGCAACTTTCTCTTTTTCTTTTTCTTTCTCTTTTTCTTTCTCTGTAACAGGAGGTTTATGCTCTTTGCCTGCTCCCGGCTCTTTTTTCTTCTCTTCCTTTTTCGCAGTCTGTTGGTCTTCAATTAATTGAACGTGAATACCCATATTTTTCAAGAATGGTGAAAAAGGTGTATACGCCATAATTCCTACAAAAACGGTCATTGCAATAAAACCGTTTAATAAATATATATTTTTCTTTCCTTTTTTACCTTGTGTAAAGGCTTGAATAAAGCACATAACAACTGCAATAGCCATTGTTGCATAAATTGCGCCTACGCCAACCTTCGTACCAACTGCAAATAATGAAAAAACAACTAAAATGGAAGGAATCCAGTAGTATATTTTTCCCATACTTTTTGTTTTTTCAATTGAATATAAAACAACAATCGGACACATGATCGCTAAAATAGATCCTAACTCATTGCCTGCATAAAACCAGCCACGTGATCCTAACTTTAACCACTCATAATTATTGTAATCTGTTCCTGTTGCAATCGAAGCTACCATTACTACTCCAATAATTAATGATGCATACGTAACATAGTCACGCATTTTCGAATGGCCTTTTTCCTTTAACGATTTAAAAACAAATACATAGCAAGTAAGCATAACAAATGGATATAATGCTTTTGCTATAAACTTGATTTCTTCTGTAAGTACCATAGGATCCTTTGTAAATTTATTATTTACCAATCCAATGGTGAAAACTATTCCAACTAGAATTATATACGCTATATATTTTATATTTCCCTTTTTCTTCGTTTGAATTAAAATATATATTCCACCTAAAAACATAACGAATAAGCGTGTAATAACCCCAATAGTCGTATCAATTTTTAGAACCATTATACAGAATGCCGTAAGCAAATCTAAAATTGGTTGCAACAAAATAAAGATTAGTAGAAAATTTTCAAATTTATTACTCTTACCATTTTCGCTTAACATTTAGAACCTCCATAACTATTACCTAATTTCAATCTATACAGTTTATACTTTTTTATTGTCTCAAATATTTATTATAACATATATTTTTCAATTAAACGTCTCACATTTCTCCCTCAATTTACCTTATAGAAAAAAAGCAAATTTGTATTTCCAAGCGCTTTCTTTTCTCATTTTTTCTTTTTTTCTGCATGTAACGAAAATGCATTGTTATTTACATAACTTTAGTGTATATTTTTTCTCTGGAACATCTTTAGGAGGAAGGGATTACAGCCATGTTATTAATCGACATATTTACGTTTCTTGGCATTATCGCCGCTGCTATTTCCGGTACATTAGTTGGTTTAAAAAAAGATTTAGATTTATTCGGTGTCCTTTGTTTAGCCGTAGCTACTGCGCTCGGCGGCGGTATTATTCGTGATATTATGATCGGTAACCTGCCTCCTGTCGCATTTGTAAAACCCATTTACTTTTTCGTAAGCGTATTATCGGCATTATTTACTTGTATGTTTTTTGAACGTATTAATAAGCTTCAAGTCGTTATTATGCTTTCTGATGCTGTTGGCTTAGGTGTTTTTACAGCTATTGGTGCAAATGCGGCAATGTCACATCACGTTGACGCCTCGTTTTTAGTCGTTTCAATGGGAGTCATTACAGGTATTGGAGGCGGTATTTTGCGTGACATTTGCGCTCAAGATATCCCTTATGTATTCCGAAAAGAGATTTACGCAATCGCTTCTATCTTGGGAGCAATTAGCTTCCTAATCACACATGCAATGGGCGCACACGTGTTAGCTTTCTATGTTTGTTTATTAGTAACATTCGTTATTCGTGTCGTCACTGTAATATATAATGTGCATTTCCCAGTTTTCTTTAAAACACATGCTAAAATTAATAAAAGCCATTAAGAGAATTCTGCATAGAATTCTCTTAATTTATATACTATTCTATACATCAATGTAGAGTAATTATATATAAAGATATATAATTATATAAGACAAAAAAATGAAAACGCTTTACAAACAGGAGGCAGAACAATGCTTGGGGTTTTTAAAAAACATACTACTAAAACAAGCGATAGTATAATTGAATTAAGTAAGGATAAACAAATAATATTTAACATTCCTGCTAATTCTGAACTAAAAATCCAAATGGATATGCTACATATTTCAAAAGAAGATTTACAAATTGTTAAAGTACTACAACCCTTTATCTATGAGGAGATAGATTGGATTACGGAAAAGTTCTATACCAATATTACAAAACAACCTAATTTAATCGATGTTATTGAACGTTACAGCTCTATTCCAAAACTAAAACAAACTTTAAAAACACATATAAAAGAATTATTCAGCGGAAATATGCACGAAGATTTTATTGAACAACGTGTTAGAATTGCCAAAAGGCATGTGCAAATTGGTTTACATAGAAAGTGGTATACTGCTGCTTATCAAGAATTATTCCGCTCTATCATGAAGATTTTACAAACAAAAATTACAACAATCGAGGATTTTTCTCATTCTATAAATGTAATAAATAAATTATTCACTCTTGAACAAGAACTTGTTCTTGCTGCTTATGAAGCGGAGTATGAAAGAATACAAAAAGAACATGAAAAAGAAAAAGAAATAACAGCTATGACAATTACACATATCGCAACAGAACTAGCATCTGTATCTGAAAAAACGAACTCTTCTATTCAAAAATTAACCGCTAAATCGGAAACGATTGTAGAAATCGCTAAAACAGGTACATCATTAGCTACAACATCGGAAGAAAAAGCGAATAAGGGTAAAGAACAATTAAATCAGCAAAACAAACGAATGGAATCCATTCAAACGAATATGGAAACCATTATTACAGATACTCATGAACTTCTCGATATTTCTAACAAAATTAACGAAATTATAGATATCGTAAAATCAATTGCAGAGCAAACAAATTTACTAGCACTAAATGCTGCTATTGAATCTGCACGTGCTGGAGAATTTGGTAAAGGCTTTTCTGTTGTAGCCGGAGAAATTCGCAAGTTATCTGAGCAAACGAAAGAATCTATATTTAACGTTACAAAACTCGTTGAAAAAACAAATGAACAGATTACTCGTGTCTCTTCTTCCGTAAAGCAAATTAGCTCTCTCGTTTCTGAAGGAACAGATAGTATGTATGCAACAGATCAATACTTCCAAGAAATCGTAAACGACATGTCTAACTCAAAAGAACAGAATAAAAAAATTGAAAATGAGTTGGAAACTATTTCACAAGTAATGAAGAGTATTCAAGACGATTCTTCAAAAATGGCCCTAACAGCTGATAGTTTACAGCTAGAATTAAACCGATAAGGTAAAACGTAGGTCAGTGGCGATCATTCATCCCACTGACAACTAGCCCTCTCCTTCCATCAACAAAAAAAGAATCCGAAATGGATTCTTTTTATTTTCTGAAGAATATTTTTTGACAGTAAACATAACTCATATAAACACCAAAACTTTGCAAAATAAACAATGCTGGCACAATGATATTATAATATGCCACATCTACTTGGAATAACCTTAATAATACATATCCGCTAATTAGCAATACGAACAACATATATCCTTCATTTTGTTGTTTTTTAATAAGGAAGTGCAATAAGGCTATAGCCATAAATAACGTTACAGCTATATATATAAGCTTTTCGCATTTGGACAGAATAGAATTTGTTCCCTCGTTTGAAAACTGATTCATTACTGGTGTTAAAGTTTTAAATCTTTCTCCCTCAATCTCTTTTAACTTTTGATCAATATGCTCTGTTACACTTTGATTTTTCGGTATTTTTTCCTCACTTTGAGTTTCTCCGATTAAGACAGATTGAACATACGCCTCGTTCGAAATCGTATATTGTGACATTCCCATTGTATGAATCCCGTAACTCACACCAAAATGAACGCTATAAAACAGAATAAGGATCCCTATCATCTTTAATAGCACTTTTTGTTTCGTTGCCGATTGAAAGAGTTCAATTAATAACACATATACGGCGATAAAAATAGGGAGAAATAATCCCATTGGCAAAATCATATTGCTAAATGCAAATAAAATCGCTGAAAGCACCCACATATAAGGATGATCCAATCCTTTATATAAGAGTATGTAACAAGCAAAATAAAATAAAAATATTGCAAGTGATTCTGGCGTTAATAAGGAACTCATAAATACATTCGGAATATATAAAGCGTAAAATACAGACGCAATGCGACCACACTCTTCCCCAAAAACCATAGTTGCAATACGATAAATGAAAAATGCAGTCCCCGCGCAGAGCAAAACGTTAAATAATTGCAATGCGAATACTGTATCGCCAAATATACGAATAATAATTGATTCATAAATAATAAAAGGCAACTGCACTACATTCTCTACGTTATTGCCAATTGCAATCTGCTTAGCAGACTCAAACATAGCTTTCATATCACCGATTATCGGAACATCTACAAATAGAACCACACTAAGTCTCGTAACTATAGATATACTTAAAAGAAAAATAAGAAATTGTTTATCTGTAAAACGATACTGTAAAATCGATGCCACTAACAGCATAAGAATAACAAAAATCACCATTACGATTATTACACTTGTTGTATTTCCTCCGAAAAATTGCTTACTTGTTTCAAACGCCGACCAACAACTATACACAAAAAATGCGAGCATCGCACCGATCATTATTTTACTGAAGAAAGATGAAAAATTTGTTTGTATATGATTCATATATCCATTGCACCTCTATTTCCATTCATAACAAAACGATTCTATCATGAATAGGTACACGGCTGATAGGGAATTTCTATGACAAATACAGAGTCATAACTTTTTCACTTGCAATGTAAGCGAATCCTCTTTTACACTACACTTTATATATGATAAATTTTCTTTCAGTTACATGAATACAAATACAGAAGTTTTACTAACCCTCTTCTGGAATTCTTTACTTCATTAAATATCTAACGATTTTTAATAATTTTGTACTCCACTTACAATACATGTCATTCTGATTGAAAACAGAAAATAGGGGCTGAATATATGGAAAAGAAATTCATGCGAGAATCAAAAGCAATTAAAACAACACGTGTTTTTCCTAATGATTTAAATAACCACCAAACGCTTTTCGGAGGAAAACTATTAGCAGAAATTGATAGCATCGCCTCAATTGCAGCTGCAAGACATAGCCGTAAACATTGCGTCACAGCATCTATCGATTCCGTTGATTTTTTAACTCCCATTCACCAGGCAGATTCTGTTTGTTATGAAGCATTCGTATGTTACACTGGAAAATCTTCCATGGAAGTTTTCGTAAAAGTAATTGCAGAGAATTTGCTAGCAGGTGAACGTAGAATAGCTGCAACATGTTTCATTACATTCGTTGCGTTAAAAGATGGAAAACCTTCATCTGTTCCACAAGTACTTCCTGAAACCGAAGAAGAACATTGGCTACACACAACTGGTTCAGAGCGTGCAGAAAATAGAAAAAAAGGGCGTTTAAAAAGCAAAGAAATGGCCGAAGTATTAACATTAAGCAAACCTTGGGGTATGTAATATTTGATTTACCTTCCTTTTTACACATCAAAAAGGAAGGTTTTTTATATAAAATACATATTGTTGATTTACAAAGTTTATATGCGGTAAACTTATACAGATGTTCTTGTAATCTTCTACCTTGCAAAAGGCCTATATAATGTACAACATAAAAAATTTGAGGAGATAATAATTATATGATGGAACAAACACAACTCGTTTCCGTTATTATCCCGCTGTATAATGCGGAAAAATACATTGAAGAGACGATGGAATCAATCCTGAATCAGACATATAAAAATATTGAAATTGTAGTTGTTGATGATGGAAGTAAAGATCAATCAGCTTCTATTGTTAAAAATATCGAAAGAAAATATCCTGAACAAATAAAATATATCTTACAAAAAAATCAAGGTGTTTCTGTTGCTCGTAATACAGGAATTGAAAACGCAAGCGGAGAATATATTTCTTTTCTTGATAGTGATGATTTATGGCATCATACAAAAATAGAAAAGCAAATGGAAAGCATGCACAAAAATAATATGAATGCTTGCTATTGTGGATATATGAACTTTTACGAAGAAACTGGTGAAAAGGTTGAAAACACGACAAACTTTGTTAAAGGAAATATGACAAAAGATTTCTTAACACATCAAGTTTTTGCACAAACGAGTACTTGGATTTTCAAAAAATCTATCGTGATGGATCATAATATTCGTTTCACACCAGGATGTAGCTGGGGAGAAGACTTAGAATTTCTATTTAAATTAATGAGTGTAACAAATGTGTGTTATGTCGATGAATATTTAACATATTATCGAATCCTATCAGGAGGAAGCCTTTCTTCGAATTATAAAGAGTATGAATTAAAAACAACGAAAGAATTAGAAGTATTTACTCGAATGAAGAATTGGATTCATAATAAATCTGAAGACTTAATCACGAAGGATTCTACAGAGCTTATTGAAATCCTTGAGACTTACCTATTTCCATATACAGTCATTAACAATGCTTGTATATACATTAAAGCGAGCTCTAAATTAGATAAATCAAAAGTCCAATTAATTAAAAGCGATATAAAGAAATATTGTCGCAAAATCTATTCAAAAAATGGAAAGCGTAGCAAAAAATTATACGCGATGCTTTGGTTTGTACGCATCAGATTTCTGTTTTCTTAAATAAAAAATAAGCTTTTAAACATTCTTCCCTTAAACAAATTTAATTTACAAATTGGACAAAACGTGTCCTGAAGAATAGAAAGGTCTTTTTCCATGAAAACAAATAAAATCCTAAAAAATGCCTCCTACCTCTTTGTAGGAAATATTACTGTTCGATTTGTACTTGCTATTGCCACGATTCTCTTTGCAAGATATGTTTCACCAAATGAGTACGGGATGTTTACAGTTGCATTAGCAGTTTCCGCTGTCATTTGTTATTTTACAGATGCAGGTTTAACACATACGTTTATGCGTGAAGGAACGAGAAGTGACGCTAACATTAGCGTATTAATAAGTAGTTATTTACGTATTCGTTTAGTATTAGCTATCGTAATTTCTGTGCTCTTCGCTATTTTTGCTCAGTTCTTCTACACTGATGCTTACTTACGTGCCATGGTATATTGGGTCGTACTACCAACCATGTTTGGAGCCACTTTACAAGGTGTTGGGATGGCATATTTCCAAGTAACAGAACGCATGCAATTTACAGCAATTATTTCTGTACTACAAGGTGTGACAGCCGCAGCCGCTCTTCTGCTAGGGATGTCATTTAAATGGTCACTTATGATGGTAGCTGCCATGTACGGAATATCTAGCCTTGTAACAGGGATTATCGCCTTCTTAATGGTACTCCGCCATACAAAAGTTCATAAAGGCTGGGACAAAGGAATTTTAGATCAACTGCTTATTTTCACAATCAATGGCATTATCATTATGCTTTTACCACAATTAGGTCCTATTATATTAGAAAAAGTTTCAACACATGAGCAAGTTGGATTCTTTGGGGCTGCCTATAAAATACCTGCCGTACTGTATCAAATACCTGGTGTAATTGCAGCGGCCTTTTATCCAAAATTATTCGCTTTTGGAAATGAAAAAAATATTGACGAACATAGAAAGCTATCTCAGTTCGAATTAAAACTTATGTCCTTTTTAGGTATGGGAATCGCTATCCCATTTATCGCCGATCCAAGTTTTTGGATTGTTACTTTATTAGGTGAAAAATACGCACCAGCTGGTGATGCTCTTGCAATTTTAGCCTTTATGGTCATTTTACAATCTATCAACTATCCACTCGCTGATAACTTAACAACAATTGGACAACAGTGGAAACGTGCGACAATAATGGGAATTGGATTGGCTGTTGCCATCATAAGTTACATCATTTTAGGTAGTGAATTTGGAATGATGGGAGCTTCTGTAGCAGCTATCCTTACTGAAGTTACTTTATTAATTGGATTTACTTTATTTGTCCGTAAAGGTTTCGGGCTATTATTTAAAGGAATTATATTTAATAGCCTCGCATTTATAATTAGTTACGCCCTATACCGCACAGTATTCATTTACTTGCCACCACTAGTAGCTTTAACACTTACTGGTATATTGTACGGCATTATCGGTCTTGCCATTGATCCACAAATACGCAGGTTACTTTTAGACTTCGTAAATACAAAACTTGGTAAGAACATAGCATAAAAGGAAACTTTAATCAGTGGCGGTTTTGTTCATCCCCACTGATTATTATCACGCAAATAGCGGATAAAAGCGGATTTCTTTCTCATCCATTTGAGAAAGAAATCCGCTTTTTATTTACTATTATTATTCATATATATAATGGTTTCTTTTAACCCTTCATAATATGAAGTTTTAGGTAGAATACCTATATACTTTTCATATTTCTCTCCACTTAATATAACTGGTTTTTCTGTCAAATATAACATTTCAACATATTCCTTCATCTGCTTATCAAATAAACCAATTAACTTTATCATACCTCGTTTTACAGTCATAACCCGTTTTGTATATCCCGTTAATTCACGTATATATTGAATCATTTCTTCTCCTGTAATAACACCACAACCTGGTATATTCCAATGTTGCCCATACGCTTCCTCATGTAATGCTAATTCTACCATCGCTTTTGCGCCATCTGGCGTAAAAATGTACTCACGTGCAATCTTCTTATCTCCAACAAAACTAGATCCTTTATTTGCAAGCACTCCATTTAAAGTATGATGAATAAGTGTGCTTTCTGCCTGTGGACCGTAAAAGTCAGGAAAATGAGCGATAAACATTTTGACGCCACTCTGCTCCGCCATCATGCCGAGTTGTAATCGGATTTTCCCCTTCTTCGTATGGGGTTCCTTTTCAGCACTTTCTTTAACAAGCCCTTGAACTTGCCTTCCATATGCATAAATATTATCAACGATCCCTAACTTCAGATCATTCTCTTTTGTTACTTCTAATATATTTCTTAGTAGTTTAGGCTGTTTCTCTTCCCAATCTGAATATGGAATATTAACAGCATGAAATATAACATCTACACCTTTCGCTGCACCTATTATGTCTTTCTTTACAAATACATCCCCCGCTACCGTTTGTATATGTTCTTCTCCTTGAAATAAACTCTCCAGCTTCCCCTTATTTCTCGCAAAAGCAATTACATCAATTCCTCTATTACATAACTCCTTTGTAATTGCATATCCCATTGCTCCAGATGCTCCCAGTACTAACGCTTTTTTCATCATAATTCCCTCCCTAATTAATTAACCACCGTTCAATTAATTACAAAAAGAAAATCACTTACATTAGAAGCGATTTCGAAAGAAACTCTACATGCGCCCTAGCTAACCCTTTTACCTCATCAAATGTTTGCCCACTTCCGCAATAATGCGCCACAAACCCATGTAATGATAAAAAGACAGACCATATCGTCATTGTATCTATTTTTTTATTACATAAAGAAAAAATAACCTTTGCAAATTTTTCATAACTAACATTCGGACTGTCCGCTAAACATTTCTTTAACTCGCTATCTTTAATTAAAAACATAATTTCATAATGGCTTTGATTTTCCAAACCAAATTCTATAAAGCCAAACAAGACTTCTTTTAACTGCTCTTCTGAAGATAAACTTCTTTTGCTAATTTCATCTAATTTGTTATTTAACAATTGAAAGTCTTGTTCTACCATCGCATAAAAAAGTTCAGCCTTATTTTTAAAATGGTAGTAAATCGAACCATGGCTATACCCTAGTTCTGTCGCAATTTTACGCATTGAAGTGTGTTGATATCCTTGCTGTACAAATAAATCCCTTGCTACATTCATAATCATTTCTCTTGTTAATTCTTGTTTGACTGCTTTTCTTGGCGACATTGTTTATACCTCACAAAATAATTAACCACTGTTCAATTACATTATATATTTTTTCCAAAATAATGCAACACCTTACTTTTAAAAATATCCGTTTTTGAAATGATAGCATTATACGAAAGAATTTAGTATCATGATTCAAGGTACTATTTCAAATTGGACGGAGGATATTATGAGCTTATTAACAGTCGAAAAACTAGGACATACATTTGGTGATCGAACACTATTTAAAGATGTATCTATGCGTTTACTAGCAGGAGAGCACGTTGGTTTAGTTGGTGCAAACGGTGTTGGTAAATCAACATTTATGAATATTATTACTGGACAACTTATCCATGATGAAGGTCGTGTAGAATGGACACCTGGTACAAATTACGGTTACTTAGACCAACATACAATTTTAACGCCTGGTCGTACAATTCGTGACGTATTAGCAGATGCGTTTTTACCTTTATTTGAAAAAGAAAAAGCACTAAATGAAGTTACAGAAAAAATGGGAACTGCTACACCAGAAGAATTAGAAGAACTTCTTGAGCAAATGGCGGAGATTCAAGATGCCCTTGAAGCAGGTGGTTTCTATTTATTAGATATTAAAATTGAAGAAGCAGCGCGTGGTCTTGGAATTGACGCAATTGGTCTAGATCGTGATGTTGCAGCATTAAGTGGTGGACAACGTACAAAAGTATTACTTGCAAAGTTACTACTTGAGCAACCTGAAGTATTACTATTAGATGAGCCTACCAACTATTTAGATGTTGAACACATTCATTGGCTAACAACTTATTTAAAAGAATACCCACATGCATTCCTATTAATTTCCCATGATACGGAATTTATGAATAAATGTGTAGATATTATTTTCCATCTAGAATTTACGAAAATGACGCGTTATACAGCGACATATGAAAAATTCTTAGAGCTAGCGGAAATGAATAAAAACCAACATATAAACGCTTATGAAAAGCAACGAGAGTTTATTAAAAAACAAGAAGATTTTATTGCGAAAAATAAGGCTCGTTACTCAACGACAGGCCGTGCAAAGAGTCGTCAAAAACAATTGGATCGTATGGAACGTATCGATCGTCCTGAAACTGCTATTAAACCTGAATTCTCATTTAAAGAAAGTCGTGCGAGTAGTCGATTCGTCTTCGAAGGAGAAAATGTAGAGATTGGATATACACATCCGTTATTACCAAAGTTAACAATGACAATTGAACGTGGTGAAAAAATTGCAATTGTTGGATGTAATGGTGTCGGTAAGTCAACACTATTAAAGACGATTTTAGGTAAGATTAAACCATTAAGCGGAAAAACAAGTCTTGGTGACTTCTTAAACCCATCATACTTCGAACAAGAAGTGAAAGCTGATAATATAACACCAATTGATGATGTTTGGAATACATTCCCTAGCTTAGATCAGCATCAAATTCGTGCAATGTTAGCGAAATGTGGTTTAAAAAATGAACACATCTCTCGTCCACTAAATCAACTAAGCGGTGGCGAACAAGCTAAAGTTCGTTTATGTAAGCTAATGGGTGAAGAAAGTAACTGGTTACTCTTCGATGAGCCAACAAACCACCTTGATGTTACAGCAAAAGAAGAGCTGAAAAAGGCGATGAAAGCATACAAAGGAACAATTCTGCTTGTATGTCACGAACCAGATTTTTATGAAGGTTGGATAACAAAGACTTGGGATGTAGAGAAATGGGCCCAAGAAAATTCTTAATCACCTGAAATCATCCCTTTACACCATCACTTAGTGTGTAAAGGGATTTCCCCTTAAAATAGCTATAAAATTCAATAAGGAGTTTTTAATTATAATGCAAAGTTCATTTTTTCTAAAACTCAATACATTTTGTGTGAAATCCTTGTTAGTACTATGTCTCATTATTTCTGCAGCCATTACATGGCAATCAGTTTCTGTGGTTAGAGAACAAGCCCACACTCGTTTACTTATTATAATCCCGAGTATTATTCTAATCGGTCTTCTATTCTTATTAATTGGCTATATTTCTAATAAATATATGTCAACACTAGTATTCACTATTTCACTTATCATTTTAGCTTTCTCTATTCGATTAATCTGGGTTCTTACTGTCCAAACTCCTGTCGAATCAGATTTTGCTATGATGTACAATAGTGCTGTACAAGCAACTAAAGGAGATTTTAGTTTTGCCCAAAGTACATATTATACTTCATGGGTTTACCAACTTGGATTTACAATGTACCAGGCTCTTATTATTAATTTATTTGGTGAAGGAACCTTCCTTCTAAAGCTTTTAAATATATTATATTGTACAGGAACGACATTACTCGTTTACAAAATAACTTCTCATATATTTAATGAGTGGTCTGGACGCGTCGCTGGATTACTATACGCAATATATATCCCAAGCGTCGTATTGAGCTCAGTCCTAACAAATCAACATCTTGCTACATTCTTATTTTATCTTGGGTTTTATTTATTAATTACAAAAGGCTTAAGCCATAAATATATGTGGATTTTCATAGGAATTTCGCTTTCTTTAGGCGATATCATGCGCCCGCTTGGAGCTATCATCCTAATTGCAGTAACTATTTATGTCTTTTTACAAGGTATACTAGGAAAATCAAAACAAGATATTTTTACTTCCATTAAAAAACTTTGTGGGATTTTTGTCGTATTTTACCTTGTACATTACATTATAAGTTATTCATTTATATATGCCGGAATTACACAATACCCATTATCTAACCGTGATCCTCTTTGGAAATTCACAGTAGGGTTTAATCACGAAACAAAAGGGGGATATTCTGCATCAGATGCAGAATATATTATGTCCTTTGAAATCGGTGAAGAACGCAAAGCTGCTGAAAAGAAACTAATTCAAGAGCGAATATCTGATCCACAAAAAGTTTTATCTTTATTTGGTGATAAGTTCACGCTCATGTGGGCAGATTACGATTCCGCCCCATTATGGAGTTTACTAACACTAGGGGACACAGATAATGATATGCTGACTTTAAAAGACAACCTTACGAAATATGAAAAGTATATGTACATTACAGCTATGCTCCTTAGCACAGTAGCACTTCTTTATCTCACATTGACGAAGCAAAATAATACACATTATACACTGTTTTTATTATTGATAATTGGTTATGTAACTGTTCATTTCTTAATCGAATACCAAACAAGATATCGATACTTCATCATTCCTAGCTTTACGATTATTCAAAGCTACGGTCTATATTTATGCTATCGATTTATATCGAACAGAAAGACCTCAAAAATATAAAATACAATGATGATTTAATTATCACAATAAACAAAAACGAAATAAAAAGGCATGAGCCCGGTGCAATACCGAACTCATGCCTTTTTATTTCTACCCATATTCTCTTTTTTATTGTAAACATAATTTATAGCAAAGGCCGACAAAATGATCATAGATATTGTAGCCGAATAATGATATCTTGATGCTACTTCTACTAATAACTGCGCCATTGTTAATCCTATTGTAAATAAACAAATCATAAATAGGATCGATTTATCTTTATTTTTTATCATTATTAACACACCTAATATCGAAGTCACAATTAAGAAGTAATAAAAAATATTAGATGCCACAGTGTATCTTACTACATTGTCTAGCGCAGGCTCTGCGTAAGAAACCGCTGCACTATCTTCACTTAAAAAGACAAAGAATTTATCCGAAAATAATTTCATAAAATCGATATTATCATTTTGTACTCTATTTTTCGCCTCTTCTAGCATTTTTTGTTGAGCATCATTAGCAGTCCATCCTGGTTTATTACTGTACTCAAACAATAATTCTGCATCTGGCATGTTCCACTTCCCTGCGTTCTCCTGGTTAAATCCTACATAAATATTATAGCCCGGGGTTGATGCTATCTCTTCACCTAAACGTAATGTTATATACTGATTAATCGCCGAAGAAAAAATAATATATCCAATAACGATAGCCCCTACATATACTACCTTATTTAATAATATTTTTTTATTTCCTATGTGCTTCGTATTAATAATAAATAACCATATGACTAAAGCTATAATTGGGACAGCTGCAATTGGTCGCACCATATTCATTAATGCAAATAGTGCTGCTAATAAAATCGAATAGACGAGTAATTTTTTTATATTTATATTATGAATCTTCTCATGAACCATTATCATAACTGTCCAAATCAATAGCAGTATTGTACAATACAATGGCTCTGACAGTGCAAACATATTATAAATCGTTTGAGAAGGCAATACGATCCATAAAATACTTGCTGTTATTGCTGTTTTAACTCCACCAATTTTTCTAGATATAATATATATTAATCCCATTGATATTGTAGTTAAAACAACATTTATAATGGGAGCTACCATATAACTTGCTCCAAATATTTTTAAGAAAATACTTAAAAATGAGGCGTAACCAAAAATGTGTGGAAATAACGCGATGTAATTATTATTAATAACAAATTCTTTACTTAATGCTTCTGCAGTATAATAAAAAGTAGCGTAATCAACCAACGGCTGGATTTTGTATGTCAGAACCCACGTTAATTTAACGGCTAAGCAAATAATTACTAACACAAAAAAGCATTTTTTCTCGTTGAATTTTTCTAGATATAACGAACCTTTTCTAAGTATATAGGACCCAATTGTACATAAAAGTATGACCCCAGTTACTATCATTGTGTAATTGTATTTTTGCGTATCCGAAAAATAATCAATAATTAATATTGAGGCAAAAAACACATATATTATGTACACTGCACGTGTAGAGAAAGTCGATAACCCTTTTAAAAATAATTCCAATACAATCTACTCCTTTAAACATTGGTACAAAGGCACCACTATATACTGTATAAAGCTAAAGCACTTTATAACTAATCAATTATAAATGAAAATCAAAAACATTCTTATTTTCATTTATGCTATAATCTATATGAGTATTCAAATAATCCCAAATAATGACGTACGAACCATACTACATACCACTATACATGAATTTTGATATTGTTTCCATTTTCACCTTTTGGATCGACACACCACGTTTACTTTCACAAAGTATAAGCACTTATATGACTACTCTCTCTAATTAAATGTCACATAAATTCAAATTCCTGCAAGATTGAAGCTACTCAATTTTATTAACGTTTCAGCATAAAATATGCTATAATAAATATTTGTTATGTAGAAATACCTTTTCTACATGTCTTATTTTATTTATATATTTTATAAAGATGAGGATACTATTATGGAGAAACTCTTAAAGTTCGGTTTAGTAGGAATCTTTAATACACTCATTACAATTATTAGCTTTTGGATATTATTAAAATTCGGGATGAACTACCTTATTGCGAATACCATTGCCTATTCAATTGGTGTTGCCAATAGCTACTATTGGAATAAAAATTGGGTGTTTAAACCTAATAATAAAAGCACGTCAATGTTCTTTAAATTTCTAACTGTAAATTTAATTGTATATGCTTTTAATACATTATGTTTATTTATATTAGTAGATAAACTTTCCTTTAATGCATTAATTGCACAGATTTTCGCAATTGGTGTCGGAATGGTTATCAATTTTGTCCTTAATAAAATTTGGACATTCAACCAAACTGAAAAAGCTACTAATTAAATTTGAACGACTTATTAAAAATACGGAGGATACAACATGCAAAAATTAATTTCGGTTGTAGTTCCTATGTACTTCGAGGAAGAAGTAGCACAGGAATGTTATAACCGTTTAAAGTCCGTTATGCTTCAAAATGATATTAATTATGAGTTTGTCTTTGTAAACGACGGTAGTACAGACCGTACAATGGACATCCTATCAGAAATTGCTGCAAATGATTACCGTACGAAAATCGTTAATTTTGCACGCAACTTTGGACACCAAGTAGCTGTTACAGCTGGTATTGCTGCTGCAAAGGGCGATGCTATTGTCATTATAGATGCAGACTTACAAGATCCACCAGAAGTTATTCCTGAACTTATTGCAAAATGGGAAGAAGGATATGAAGTTGTTTATGCAAAACGTAAACAACGTAAAGGTGAAACTTGGTTTAAACTTTTAACAGCTAAATATTTCTATAAATTCTTAAACTACATGTCTGATATCGATATCCCAAAAGATACTGGTGATTTCCGAATCATCGATCGCAAAGTAGCTGATGTTTTCAATCAAATGACGGAGCGAAATCGCTTCATTCGCGGTATGATGTCTTGGGTTGGCTTCCGCCAAACGTATGTTGAATATGAACGTGATGAGCGCTTTGCCGGCGAAACAAAATATCCATTAAAGAAAATGATTAAATTTGCATCAGATGGCATTATTGCATTTTCGACAAAACCGTTACGCATCGTTATGTCTTTAGGCTTATTATCAGTCCTCATTTCTATAATCGTATTGATATATACAATTACTGTGAAAATCATCGGCGATGGTACTCAAACAGGTTGGGCATCCATTATGGTCGCTATTACATTCTTTAGCGGTATTCAGTTACTTGGTCTTGGAATCGTCGGTCAGTATATAGCTCGTATTTATGACGAAAGTAAAAACCGTCCGATTTATATTGTGAAAGAAACAATTAACATTGAAAATGAAGAGACAGCACAGAAAAAAGAAACAGTGAATGTATAATAAAAAAGGTAACAATGAAAACAATCATTGTTACCTTTTTATATTGTAATATCCCATAAGTCGCAAGCGAAATTCTTTTAAATTTGGATATACATCTAAATTAGACAGCATCCCTTGAATAACCGGAAGCCTTGGATTTGGCAACCTCATTTCCGCCTCCAAAACATCTAACGTAACAAGTAATCCATCATCTTCTAATTGATCAGCTAATGTACGTTTAAACACAATGATTTCTTTTAAAAAGTGCTCCTTAACTTGTTCCTTAATTAGTTCTGATTTACAAAGAAACTCTCCAAGCCTTTCTTCATGTAAAACAGGCTCTTCCATAGACCCTATAAGTCCCTCTACTAGATGATCTATCCTTTTTAAAATAAACGTTGATACATAGGCTAAGTCAATTTTTGGTGCTTGTAAAATGATTAATTCTAAATACCCACGGCATATCCCTTCCACTATAATTACTAAGTCCAATAAATATGGAATGACCTTGTCACCATAAATAGACAATAAGCTATTCCGATAAAATGCGTGCGACTCTAATTTCATCCGCATCATAAATTCTTCCACTTCTTTATTAAATGGAATAGCATTTTCTCTCGCATGCATAATAATAAATTCTTTATGCTTCTGTATATCATTAAACTGACAATATAATTGTTTTTCAAATTTTTCACGCGGTAATAATGATTCTTTATCAATATCCATCATTTTATTTTGGATTTTGTCATAATAATATCGAAGTGTTGCTAATAACAACTCATCCTTCGATTTAAAATATAAGTAAAAAGCCCCTTTCGATATACCACAGGCTGTGACGATTTCTTGTACTGATGTCGCATTCACACCCTTGGTCGCAAATAACTTCATAGCCATCTCTATAATTAAGCGTTCTTTTTCTTTCATATCTTCTCTCCTAAATTTAATCTCGCATCTTATACTAAATATATCCCACTACTTGCCACAGTAAAAAATCATGAATTAAAGTTTCACTTTATCCCGCTATTTATGGGCAGTAAAACTCCCATCTCACATTCGGCGAATACGAGGACATTGGGCGGGAGGTAAATGCCCGATTAATGAGGGCTAATAACCAGTGTGGGATGGGCACCCACCCACTGATTACAGTTTCACTTTATTATACCATCTCTTTTCATTGACTACTGACCAATCAGTCAGTTATATTATGTATTAGACTGACCGATTGGTCAATATAATAAAAAGGGAGCGCAAACATGAACAAAATCATCAATTTCTCGTTAAAAAATAAGTTCGCAGTTTGGCTACTAACCATTATTGTTACTATCGCCGGGATCTATTCTGGGCTCAATATGAAGCTGGAAACAATTCCTGATATTACAACACCCATTGTAACAGTAACTACGGTTTATCCTGGTGCTACACCAGAAGAAGTAGCTGATAAAGTTTCAAAGCCGATTGAAGAACAACTGCAAAATTTAAGCGGTGTTAACGTTGTTAGTTCATCATCTTTTCAAAACGCATCTTCTATTCAAGTAGAATATGATTTTGATAAAAACATGGAAAAAGCAGAAACAGAAATTAAAGAAGCTCTCACGAATGTGAAACTGCCAGACAGTGTTAAAGATCCGAAAGTTTCTCGAGTAAACTTCAATGCTTTTCCTGTTATTTCATTAAGCGTAGCGAGTAAAAATGAATCCTTAGCTACTTTAACTGAAAATGTAGAAAAAAATGTTATTCCAGGATTAAAAGGGCTTGATGGAGTTGCATCTGTTCAAATTTCGGGACAACAAGTAGATGAAGTACAACTTGTCTTTAAGAAAGATAAGATGAAAGAATTAGGGCTAAGTGAAGATACTGTAAAAAATATGATTAAAGGATCGGACGTATCTTTACCACTTGGCTTATATACATTTAAAGATACGGAAAAATCAGTTGTTGTAGATGGTAATATTACAACGATTAAAGCATTAAAAGAATTAAAAATTCCAGTTATCCCTTCGTCACCGAACGGTCAAGGTATTCCAAATGCTGGCGCTAACGCACAAGCCACACAAATGAATCCAGCTACTATGAATGGCATTCCAACAGTTACATTAGAAGAAATTGCTGACATTAAAGAAGTTGGGAAAGCAGAATCGATTTCTCGAACAAATGGAAAAGAAGCAATTGGAATTCAAATTGTGAAAGCTGCTGATGCAAACACAGTTGATGTCGTAAATGCTGTTAAAGACAAAGTAAACGACCTTGAGAAAAAATATAAAGACTTAGAGATCATTTCAACATTCGACCAAGGTGCACCGATTGAAAAATCAGTTGAAACAATGCTGAGCAAAGCAATTTTCGGGGCTATCTTTGCGATTGTTATTATCATGTTGTTCCTACGAAATATCCGAACGACGTTAATCTCTGTCGTTTCTATACCACTTTCTTTATTAATTGCTGTTTCAGTTATAAAGCAAATGGATATTACGCTGAACATTATGACACTGGGTGCCATGACAGTCGCTATCGGACGCGTTGTTGATGATTCCATTGTTGTTATTGAAAATATTTACCGACGCATGTCGTTATCCGAAGAAAAATTACGTGGAAAAGATTTAATTCGTGAAGCCACGAAGGAAATGTTTATCCCAATTATGTCTTCTACTATTGTAACAATTGCCGTATTCTTACCGCTCGGACTTGTGAAAGGTATGATTGGTGAAATGTTCTTACCATTCGCCTTAACTATCGTCTTCGCTTTATTAGCATCGTTACTAGTGGCAATTACAATCGTACCAATGTTAGCTCATTCTTTATTTAGAAAAGAAAGCTTGCGAGAGAAAGAAGTACATCATGAAGAAAAACCAAGTAAATTAGCAAATGGTTATAAACGTATATTGGAATGGGCTTTAAATCATAAAATCATTACATCAAGTATCGCTGTCCTTCTATTAGTAGGCAGTCTTGCACTTGTACCGGTTATCGGTGTAAGTTTCTTACCATCTGAAGAAGAAAAAATGATTATTGCAACATACAACCCTGAACCGGGTCAAACGTTAGAAGACGTTGAAAAAATTGCAACGAAAGCTGAAAAGCACTTCCAAGATAAAAAAGACGTGAAAACAATTCAGTTCTCATTAGGTGGAGAAAACCCAATGAGTCCTGGTCAAACAAACCAAGCGATGTTCTTCGTTCAATATGATAACGACACGAAAAACTTCGAAAAAGAAAAAGAACAAGTCGTGAAAGATTTACAAAAAATGTCTGGAAAAGGCGAATGGAAAAACCAAGACTTCGGAGCAAGTAGCGGTAGTAACGAAATTAAACTATACGTTTACGGAGATAACTCGGAAGATATTAAACCTGTCGTGAAAGATATTCAAAATATCATGAAGAAAAATAAAGACTTAAAAGATGTAGATTCTAGTATGGCCAAAACGTATGCAGAGTACACTTTAGTCGCAGATCAGGAAAAACTAAGCAAGATGGGTCTAACGGCCGCTCAAATTGGAATGGGACTTTCTAATCAACACGATCGCCCCGTTCTTACAACAATTAAAAAAGACGGTAAAGATGTAAATGTATATGTAGAAGCTGAGAAACAGCAGTATGAAACAATCGATGATTTAACGAATCGTAAAATTACAACACCACTTGGTAATGAGATTGCAGTTAAAGATGTGATGACTGTAAAAGAAGGTGAAACTTCTAACACAGTAACACATCGTGATGGCCGCGTTTATGCAGAAGTAAGTGCAAAATTAACATCTGATGACGTTTCAAAAGCATCTTCTGCAGTCCAAAAAGAAGTGGATAAAATGGATCTTCCTTCTGGTGTAGATGTTTCTATGGGCGGTGTTACAGAAGATATTCAAGAATCATTTAAGCAACTTGGTTTAGCGATGCTAGCTGCGATTGCTATTGTATACTTCGTTCTTGTCGTTACATTTGGCGGTGCACTTGCACCATTCGCAATTTTATTCTCGCTACCATTCACAATTATTGGGGCTCTTGTTGCCTTATTAATCTCTGGCGAAACATTAAGTGTATCTGCAATGATTGGTGCGCTTATGTTAATCGGTATCGTTGTAACAAACGCAATCGTTCTTATCGATCGCGTTATTCATAAAGAAAATGAAGGTGCATCAACACGTGAAGCTTTATTAGAAGCTGGTGCAACACGTCTGCGTCCTATCTTAATGACTGCAATCGCAACAATCGGAGCCCTTATCCCGCTTGCATTAGGATTTGAAGGTAGCGGTTTAATTTCGAAAGGACTTGGTGTAACTGTAATTGGTGGGCTAACAAGTTCAACGTTATTAACACTTCTTATCGTTCCAATCGTTTATGAAGCACTAAGCAAATTTAAAAATAAAAAAGTAAAGTAAAATAAAAAAACAACCTCGCTAAATGCGAGGTTATTTTTTATTCCCAAACAAGATTAGGAAATCACCGTATCCTTCTTTCTCTAATTCCCCTTTTGGGATAAATCGAAGGGCTGCTGAATTAATGCAGTAACGAAGGCCATTTGGTCCTGGACCGTCTGGAAATACATGCCCAAGATGTGAATCCCCTTCTTTACTTCTCACTTCTGTACGCGTCATATTATGACTCACATCCATTTTTTCTTTCACACTTGCTGCCATAACTGGTTTTGTAAAACTCGGCCATCCACACCCACTATCAAATTTATCTATAGAAGTAAACAACGGTTCACCTGAAACGATGTCTACATAAAGACCTTCATCTTGATGGTTCCAATACTCATTTCGAAATGGTGGTTCTGTACCATTTTCCTGTGTTACATAAAACTGCATCTCATTGAGTTTTTCTTTTAAATGGGCATTATCCTTTGGCCAATGTTGCTTAATAAAAGCATCTCGGCCCGAGCCTTTACGATATAACTCATAGCGAAATGTATTTTTCTTATGATATCCTTGATGATATTCTTCAGCTGGATAAAATGTAGTAGCAGGCAATATTTTTGTCGCAATTCGTTTTGAAAAGCGCCCACTATGCTCAAGCTCTTCTTTTGAAGCTTCTGCCTTTTTATGTTGTTCTTCATTATGATAAAAAATCACTGTTTCGTAAGACTGTCCACGGTCATGGAATTGCCCTCCGATATCAGTCGGATCAATTTGTCTCCAATATATATTTAATAACTCTTCATACGGCATTTTGTTTGCATCAAATGTAATTTGTACTGCCTCATAATGTCCAGTTGTTTCCGAGCATACTTCTTTATACGTTGGATTCTCTGTATGGCCACCTGTATAGCCTGAAACAACTTGTATAATCCCTTCCATCTCTTCAAATGGCGAAACCATGCACCAGAAACATCCTCCGGCAAATGTAGCTAATTCTACCTTTTCATTTACAGCCATTCTTTCACCCCTATTCTATATTCTTCTTACAGTATGGCATAAGAAACACCATGTTATAAAAGAAAAAGCACCGAATATCGATGCTTTTTCTTTACTCTATTGTTTTCCAACATCCTGATCCATTTCATCACTTGTCACATCTAAAACATCCAATAAGAAAATGAAGATTGGAATACCGATAATTAGTCCCCAAACACCTAAAAAGTGTTCAGAGAAAATTAGTATCATAAACGTGTAGAAGATCGGTAAATTTGTTTTTTGTGACATAAATTTCGGGTTTAACACATAGCTTTCGAGCGCATGGATTACTGTTACGATAATTAAAATATAAACGACATACATAATACCGCCGATATTGTAAGCAATCATACAAAGTGGGAATAACGAAATAATAACACCTGCCACTGGAATTAAACCAAGCAAGAAAATCATTAACCCTAAGCCTAATAATTGCGGGAAGTCTAATATCCATAATGCGATAACAGATAAAACACAGTTAACAATTGCAATTAAAAATTGTGCTTCGATTACTTTTCCGAATGAACGTGCAAATTTCTTTCCAAAATACTCAATTTCCGTATAGAAAATTGCAAGCCTGCTTTCTTTAAACTTCGCAGTAAAAGCAACGATACGCCCTTTTTCAAGTAAGAAAAATAAGCTTAAAATTACAGAAAGTAAAACTTGAAGGCCAAATTTCCCAACATTCGTAATGGATTTATACAAAATGTCTACGCCTTGCCCTACATATTTAGAAAGCTCCATATGATTAACAGCATTAACCGCATACTTAATTAATTCACTATCCGGTGGATTTCTTAAAAATACATTGAATTGATAAATCAATTGCGAAATTTGTATTGTTAATACCGGTAAATATTTAAATAGCGTAATGGCAATTCCCGCCACTAACATTACATATAAAAGCGCTATAATAATTTTTCGATTAATTGGCATGAAATGTTCTAATTTACGAGAAATAAACTTTTGGAATCGATCCATTAAATACGTCAACATAAACGTAATTAAAATTAAATTTAACATACTTTGCATCCCATACAATACGAGAGCAAGTAATACTAATACGATTAACCTCTGAAATCCTTTGCTTTGAAACAGGTTTTTTATTTGCATAATCGACGAGTACTCTCTCCTGTCCTATAAAGTAAAACGTTAATAAGTAGATTTATCTCTCTTTTCTACCTTTAATTATTCATTCATATTAAGATTCTTATAAGCTTAGTATACGCATCCCTTACCGGACTCTATAATAGCTTACTTCTTATTTTACAATACAATGACCTAATTCAACACGTATTATACATAGTATTAATGAAGATTTAAGGAAACTTGTATTCCGATAGGTCTTACCACTACTGTAACATAAAAAGCAAGCCATCAGTAGAAATCCGTCCTACAAATAGCTTGCTTTTCTCATTTTTTTAAGTAAGTTTTACTATCCAATAAATGGCATGAACATCGGTATGACAACTACTGTCACAACCCCAACTACTGTTACAGCAATGCTTGCCATCGCTGCCTCTACTTCACCCATTTCAATTCCTACTGAAACTCCTAATGCATGACCTGCTGTTCCAAGTGCTAGACCTTTTGCAATTGGATGTTTCACTCTAAATGTTTTTAAGAATAACGCTCCTAATGCATATACGATAACTGCGTTAAAAATAACTGCAAATGATGTAATTGCTGGAATACCGCCAATACTTTCAGAAATTGGTAATGCAATAGCTGTTGTTGCTGCCTGTGGTAACATTGAATTCATTACCGCTGTATCTAAACCAATTGCTTTTGCAATAATGAACACGACAACCACTGAACAAATAGATCCGACCACGATGGCTGATAAAATTTGCCACCAGTATTTTTTTAACTTATCCACTTGTTTATACAATGGAATTGCAAATGCGATTGTTGCTGGTTCTAAGAAGAAACTGATCATTTTCCCACCAGTATTATATTCTTCAAAAGTAAAGTTACCTACCTTTAAAAATACAATCCCTAATACCATCGCTACGAATAATGGTGTAAATAAGAAGAATCCTTTTGAATGTTTGAATAAAAATGTTCCGATTCCGTATGCAATTAATGAAACGACGATTCCGAAATATGGAGTCATTGTGCTTGTCATGTTCATTACCTCCTAACCATTTATGGTCTAAAATAGCTATGCGACTTTTCCGTGTTTGCGTCCTTTGTTTACAACTTTTAATTCTTTTGTATCTTTTGTTTCTTTGTCATCTTTCCCTAAGATCATTTGTGCAAATAAACCTGTTACAGCAAGTAAAATAATTGTCGCCACAACAATTACAGTTAAGATTTGTACGAAATATTGGCTCATTACGCCAAGAGAATTAATAACCGAAATACCTGATGGAACGAAAAGAAATCCGATAATACCTGTTAAAGCTGTTCCGAATGATTCAACTTGCTCCAATTTGATAACCTTTAAACATAATAGAATAAATAAAACAACTAAACCGATTACCGATGAAGGCATCGGAATTGGTAAATGTGTTGCAATAATATTAGAAGCTAGCATAATAGCTGAGAAAATAAATACTTGTGATAGAAAACCATATACTTTTTTTGTACTCATTTTGGCCACCTCTTTCGATTTGGTACCCTTATTGTATAAGATATAACGATTTTAGTAAGCGCTTACAAAGTAGAGCGTTAAATACAGATAATCAGTTGCAATAATATGAGGGTGAAATACAAAAGCTGCTTCCTAAATACGAAGCAGCTTCTTGAGTTCTTTTGCATATGTACGGCTAACAGGGACTTTAGATCCATCTTTCATAACTAAGTTATAAGTAGAATTGAACCACGGTTGTACCTCTACAATATGATTAATATTTGCAATAAAACTACGATGAACACGCATAAAACTTGCCTGTGGCAACTTCTTTTCCAAAATTACAAGTGTATCGTGTGTTACATACGTTTCTCTCATTGTTTTTACGGTTACCTTTCCATCTACAAGTCCTACATATATAATATCTTCAATATTTACAAGTACGATTGATTCCTCAATTGGCAATGCTAATTTGTGCATCTCTGCTGTTACATCGCCTCCCTTTATTTCTTGCTTTGTTTCTATTTTCGCTTGTTTTTGTTTTTTATACTTCTTTAATGTCTGTACAATACGTTCTTCATCAAATGGTTTTAAAATGTAATCCAATGCATCTACCTCAAATGCTTGCAGTGCATATTGATCATAGGCAGTCGCAAATACAATTGAAGGGGGATTTTTCATCTTTTTTAATATATTTGCGATTTCAAATCCATTATCATCCGATAATTGAATATCTAGAAATACAATATCTGGTCTATTGTTCATTAGTTCCTCTAATGCGTCTTCCACACAATCAGCCTCACCAATTATCTCAACTTCTTTCGTTCTTTCTAATAGATACTTTAGTTCATCACGTGCTAACATTTCATCATCAACTACTAATACCTTTAACAACCCGTTCTTCCTCCTTTACTTTTTTGGGAATTATAAAAGTAATATCCGTTCCCTTTTGTAGCGCACTTTCAATATGAAGCATCGTCTCTTTCCCAAATAAACCGACTAGGCGTTCATTAATATTATATAAAGCTGTTCCGGTCCCTTTTTTTGACGAAACTACCATCTTTCCTAATTGCTCTAAACGTTCTTCCTCAATCCCTTGTCCATTATCCTTCACTTCAAAGTGAACCATTCCCTCTTTTTCAAACGCGTGTACCTCGACCTGACATACTGGTTGTTTCTTCGGAAAAGCATGTCGCAATGCATTTTCAACTAATAGTTGAAGAACAAACGGTGGGACTAAAGTTGTCTTTAGCTCCTCCTCAATATACATGTTTACTTCATACTTATTTGGAAACCTCGCTTGTTCCAGTGATAAATATGCGTGTACATGGTTTAATTCTTGTTCTAATGGAATAAGTAATTGGCGTGCCCCTTGCAAATTACAACGGAAATAGACGCTAAGTTGTAATAATAATTTTCTCGCTTTCTCTACATCTGTTCGACATAAAGCGGACACTGTATTAATTGCGTTAAATAAAAAATGCGGATTGATTTGTGCTTGTAACGCTTTTATTTCAGCATCTTGCAATAGCTTACTTTGCAACTCAGCTTCACCTAATTCAAGCTGCGTGGAGAATATTTTTGCTAATCCCTCCGCTAACTCTTCCTCAACACGACTTAATTGACTAGCGTTTTTAAAATAAAGTTTTAACGTTCCTATCGTATTCCCATGTGAAGTTAACGGAATAACAACTGCTGCTTGTAATGGACACCCTTCATGTTCACAATTAATAATCTCACGCGATTTCGCCTTCATTATTTTCCCTGTATATAGAACCTCTTTCGATAAACCTGTTATTAAACTGTGTGAAGGAATATGATGATCTGATGCTAATCCAACGTGAGCTAATATTTTCTCTGTATCTGTTAAGGATACCGCATCTGTTCCTGTAAAGCGGTGAATAATTTGTGCCACATGCTTACAAGATTCCTCTGTTAAGCCTCGGCGAAAATAAGGTAACGTTTTATCAGCAATACGCAATACCTTATGAGTTTGCAATGCTTTTGCATTCTCTTCCTGACGCAAAATAGCTTGAATCATTGAAAGTAAAATAAAGCTCCCGAAACTATTCACCAGGATCATCGGTATCGCAATTGTTTTCACAATACTCATTCCATCCTCTACAATTACTAGAATCATAATCATTTCTAAAGAAACGATAAATACACTTAAAATCGCTGAAAATTTAGGTGTAATGGTACGATTATATTTTTTGAAAATGTACCCAATATACCCCGCTATTACTCCTGCTAAAATTGACGATATTGCACAGCTTGCCGCTGTCGTCCCGCCAAGCATATAACGATGAATACCAGCAATCGATCCTACTCCCATCCCAACGATAGGACCACCGAGCAATCCACTAATTCCAACACCCATAATACGTGTATTTGCAATCGTACTCGATGAAGAAACGCCTTGTAGCCAATTTTCATTCATAATCGTATTCCCTGCAATTTCAATTCCTGTGTAATTACTTACAATTGTAAACACTGAAAAAATACAAATAAGCTTAAACTTATCTATATATCCGTCCTGCCTATAAAGTAGGCGCCTGAATGTCTTAGTATGAGAGAGTAAAAAACCTAAAATCACAATAAGTCCAACACGTTCAATCATCATAAGTACTAAATTTAACATCTGTGAGTCATCCCTTTTTAGTTCGTTAGTTTTATTATGGGAAAATAATGAAGTAGCAGTCAAGAAGAATACAATAGTTTTTGAAATATTTTACCCATAAAATACTCTTCTCTATTTGACAATATGATAGAAGAGTGCTAAAAATAAAGTAATATAATACAGTCCTTTAACCCAACCCCGTGAGGTTGAGAAGGAAGTCGGAATATAATATACGTATGTTCTTTTTTAGGGATACGTATGCTTTTTTTGGCCTTCTCATCATATCAGGTGAGAAGGCCTTTTGTTATTCTTCCATAGCGACTGTAGAAGAAAATAAGGAGGAGTAATAATGAACATCACTACTGATGTACAACAAACAACAGAGGAGACGAAAGAGAAACGATATAAAACATTGTTTGGTTCTGCACTAGGATACGCTGCAGAAGGTTTAGATATGTTGCTCTTATCTTTCGTGCTTGTCTATATTTTAAAAGAATTTCATCTAAGCCCTGTTGAAGGTGGAAACTTAACATTAGCTACCACAATCGGGATGCTAATTGGTTCTTATTTATTTGGATTTATTGCTGATTTATTTGGCCGTATCCGTACAATGGCCTTCACAATCTTATTATTTTCACTAGCAACAGCACTTATTTATTTCGCAACAGATTACTGGCAGTTATTAGTTCTTCGTTTTTTAGTCGGAATGGGAGTTGGTGGTGAATTCGGAATTGGAATGGCCATCGTAACAGAAACATGGTCTAAAGAAATGCGTGCTAAGGCGACATCAGTCGTTGCACTCGGTTGGCAGTTTGGTGTTCTCGTTGCTTCACTCCTTCCAGCATTTATTGTCCCACATTTTGGCTGGAGAGCTGTTTTCTTATTTGGACTCATTCCTGCTTTATTAGCTGTTTACGTCCGCAAAAGTTTAAGTGAACCGAAAATATGGGAACAAAAGCAACGTTACAAAAAGGAATTGTTGCAAAAGGAAGCTGAAGGTAATTTAACGAATACTGAAGCAGAACAACTAAAGCAAATGAAAAAGTTCCCACTTCGAAAGTTATTTGCAAATAAAAAGGTAACGATAACGACAATTGGTCTTATTATTATGTCGTTCATCCAGAACTTTGGATATTATGGAATTTTCACATGGATGCCAACTATCTTAGCGAATAAATATAACTACACATTAGCAAAGGCGAGCGGTTGGATGTTCATCTCTACGATCGGAATGCTAATTGGCATTGCAACTTTTGGTATTCTAGCCGATAAAATTGGTCGCCGTAAAACTTTTACAATCTATTATGTCGGCGGTACTATATACTGTCTCATTTATTTCTTCTTATTCACAGATTCAACATTATTATTATGGGGAAGCGCATTGCTCGGTTTCTTTGCAAATGGAATGATGGGAGGATTCGGGGCAATTTTAGCTGAAAACTACCCCGCTGAAGCTCGCTCTACAGCAGAAAACTTTATTTTCGGTACCGGACGTGGTTTAGCTGGATTTGGACCTGTAATTATCGGATTACTTGCTGCAGGTGGTAATTTAATGGGAGCACTATCTCTCATCTTCATTATCTATCCAATTGGTTTAGTTACAATGCTGTTATGTGTACCAGAAACAAAAGGAAAAGTGTTAGATTAAACGTGAAAGAGGAAGCATCTCATTTAAGATGCTTCCTCTTTTCAATGTTTATTTATTTATTTCGATCTACTAGCCTTTTGGAATAAGAAAGCCGTTTTATCTTCTTCTTTTACAATACCTTGTTTTAATGCTAATTCTCCTGCAACTTTAGGAGCTAACCATAGCATTGGGAATAATAGAATTGATACCGGAACAGCGGTCACTACAATGAATGATTGCAACGCATTAATGCTTCCCTCACCCATGTATAAAAGAATCGCTGCAACTGTTCCCATAATAAGCGACCAAAAAATTCGCAAACTAACTCTAGGATCTCCATCTCCAGTCACTGCCATTGAAATAGAATAAGCCATTGAATCTCCTGTTGTCACTACAAATAAAATTGTTAATAATAGAAATGCAGGTCCAATAATATTAGAAAGTGGCAACTGCTCTGTAATTGCAATCATAGCCGCCGGCATACCAGATTCACTTAATGCACCCGATATAGAACCAGGATTCATTAACTCATAAAACACACCTGATCCCCCTAGTATAGTAAACCAAAACGTTGTAATAATTGGGGCAATAATTCCAATTGCAACTATGATTTCTCGAATTGTTCTTCCTCTTGAAATACGGCTCACTAAAATTGCCATCATCGGTCCATATCCAATAAACCATCCCCAGAAAAAGATCGTCCAAGATCCTAACCAAGCTGTATCCCCTCGATATGTGCTCATTGGAATAAATTCATTTATATAAAAGCCAAACGAAGAAATAAAGGAATCAATAATAAATCCGCCTGGTCCACAGAATAATACAAATACCATCAATAAAATCGCTAACTTAACATTTAAATCACTTATAATTTGAATCCCTTTATTAATTCCTGTTACTGTAGATATAGTAGAAACAGCCACGACACAAACAATAATCATTAATTGAGTCGTAAACACATTAGGTATCCCAAATAATGCTTGTAAGCCATAGCTTGCTTGTAAACCTAAAAATCCAATTGGACCAATTGTCCCTGCAGCTACCGCAATAATTGCAAATACATCAATCATCGTTCCAAGCATACTCTTTCGTAATTTCTCCCCGAAAATAGGATATAAAAGTGTGCGAGGTTTTAACGGCATCCCTTTATGGTAATGCCCATACATCATCACTACTGCACTAATTGTTCCTAAAATTGTCCAAGCTAAGAAACCCCAATGCATATAACTTTGTGCTAAAGCAGGCATGACTGCTTCTTTCGTTCCGGCAGATATCCCTTCATGTATTGGTGGAACTGTCATAAAGTGATACATTGGCTCTGCTGCTGCCCAAAAAACGCCACCCCCGGCAAGTAATGTAGACATAATAATAGCAAGCCATTTTGCCGTACTAATCTCAGGTTTTTCTAATCCCCCAAGTTTAACTCTCCCATATTTCGAGAACGCCATACACATTGCAACAATAAATGTACCTAACAATAAAATTTGCCAGAAAGCTCCGAAGTACTGAATTGAAAATGCAAAACTACTATTAATAGCTCCCTCTACGTAACTTTTATTTAAGAAAACCGCGATTACAAATAATAAAAGCGAACCACCACTAATAAGAAATACAGGCCAATCCGTTTTTCGACTCTTCATCCTCATTTACACTTCCTCCTTCCTCAGCAATCTAAAAAAACAACTTTATTATGTTTTCTTGTTTAAACCCAAAACACAATAATTATATATGAATAATATTTTATCGATTTCCCACATACTTATGTTGTCCCTAAAAATATGCCAAATCCCTTATTTAAAAGAAATAATCTATTCCTCTTACATAAAAAAGCAAAACAAAAGACCTTATATTTCTATAAGGTCTTCGAAACAGAAATTTGATTATAACATAAGGAACTTCCTCATTCAAAAAGCCCCTTCCTAAAACAACCAATAGTAAAGGCTTCCATTTGCTACATAACAGTAATTAAAAAAATTTATATTTTTTAGGAAATCCCCTATACTAAACATTATTTATGAAAGAAATTTGGCTTCAAAATATCATTCGGATAAGGCCTATGATAAACATGAGTGGTAGCTGGCGACAATGGCGGAATTAACCATACCCAATTCCCTGTTACAACACGACCACACGCAGCTTCCTGCTTCTCAAACTGTTGAAATTGTTGTGCCGCAGTATGATGATCAACAATACTAACTCCTTGTTTTTTAAAAGAGTGTAAAACAGCCACATTTAATTCAACTAATGCTTTATCTTGCCATAACGTACCATTTCTTGATGTATCTAAATCCATCATCTCCGCAACGGCTGGGAGTAAATTATAACGATCATGATCCGCTAAGTTACGAGCTCCAATTTCCGTTCCCATATACCATCCGTTGAACGGAGCAGCAGTATAAGAAATACCACCTATCTCTAAACGCATATCTGAAATCATCGGTACTCCATACCACTTTACTCCGAGTGACGATACAGGGTATTCTGGATGCTCAATTGATACTTCTTTTACTTCTTTTTTCGGAATTTCTTTATATACAGGTGCTTTTCCATCCACAGAAAACACAAGCGGTAATACATCGAAGTTGGTACCTTCTCCTTGCCAACCAAGTTCCTGACAAAAATCCGTAAATGTGGCGGAATGAGAATCACCTATCACTCCTATTTCCGTTTTATATCCTGCATATCGAATTAACTGGTGGTTATAAATCCGTATATTATTTTCTTCACCTTGATATTGCTTAAAAATTGTAATGGTCGGTTTCACTTTCCCATCGTTCGTTGCATATTTAATATGATGAATTAATGCATTATATACACCCTCTTCATCATTTACTTCACGCGCATCTAATATGTGCATCTTGCTCCAAAATAATCTTCCAATACATCTATTACTATTACGCCATGCCATTCGCGAACCATGAACAAGTTCTTCGAATGTATGCTCATATGTCCCCGTCTTCTCTATCTCAATTTGAATTTCTTTTATACGTGCTTCTATCAATTGCTCTTTCTGAAGCTCTTGATAACAAATCGTAATAAAATTACTTGCTTCTTCTATTAATTGCTTCGTTTTACTCATAAACGATCTCCTTCTATTTCAACAAAACGCTACTACTTTACAGTATAAGCAAAAAAGATACGGGTCACAAATGAAAGTGAGAGTGTTACTTATATTGTAATATTTTTCAGAAAATTAAACGGATTACTATTGACTTACATGTAAAATAGATGTATTTTTGACTAAAGTAAATTTTTTTTACCTAGACCAACTTTTTAGTTAGAAAGGAGGGTATGTTATTTCATTTCATTTGCCAACGCTACTATATGACTATGATGAACTAGAGCCATATATGGATAGCAACTGATGGCACAGGAAACTGGGCCAAAGTAAATGAAAAGTATTTACAAGCAATTCAATCCCGAAAAATATTAGTCATACGTATAAGGAAAATTTGGTAGTGTAAAAGTAGTATTGCCAACATCCTCCAGAATCCCCCGGATTGCCACCGGGGGGGTTATGATTATTTCATTGCATATATGTAATAATGTAATACCTTTTCTATTTCTATTTTCAAATCGCGGAACGAGAATCCTAATTCATTGGCCTTCCCATTATGTAATGTACAATTAATCACTTCATTATAAGGCGCTACATTATCTCCTACTTCTTGAACGAGTGCTTTTATTCCCATATTTTCTTCTATAAAACGAATAATTTCTCTAGTAGAAACTACTCCGTTGCTACAAGCATTAATTGGTCCTTCTATGTTTTCCATCCCACACCAAGCTAAAAATTCTCCTGCTTCTTTTTCATGTATAAACGACAACTCCCCTTCAAGATGATTCACAGCGACAGGTTCTTGTCTCACAATATGTTCAACGTAAAATTGTAACCTTTTCGTATAATCGTTTTCTCCAATAACAACTGGAAAACGTACTGCAACGACTGGGAAAGTTGCTTTTTGGAATAAAACTGCTTCTGCTAATCTCTTTCCCTCACTATAACTGAAGTTATTCCTATCTCCATACGCGACTTCATACTCGTACGGATTAAAGTCCTCTTCTGATAAGTTTAGTGCAGGTTTATAGACGGCCATTGAAGATGTCATAATATACTTCTTCGTTTTCCCTTTCAAAACTTTACATACTATCTTCGCTGCATTCGAGCTATAGCATAAATTGTCGTATACAATATCATAATTTTTATCTTCTAGACGCTCTGCTAGTTGTTTCTCGTCTTCTCTATCTACAATAAGTCTTTTTACTGTACTTCCAAAAGGATCTTCCGTAATTCCTCTCGTCGCAATCGTTACATCGTGTCCAGCCTGCAAAAGTGCTTCTACTAAATGTTTCCCAAAAAATCTTGTTCCCCCTAGCACTAGTACCTTTTTCAATTTCATCATCCCCATTACAATGATTTGTAAAATACTACCTCTATTATAAGCGCTAATATAAAAAGCATGGAATCGGTTTAACGATTCCATGCTTTTCTATAGATAATATATTAACGTACTCTATATTTAAAAATACAATAACAGAAGTATAAGATAGAAATTACTGATACATAAACCCAAAGTTCATATACGAATCCCTCTCCCCATACCCCCATAAAATAAAAGAGCGAAGGCAACGTCAACGTTACCCACGATTGTACGAAGGCTATCCTACCGAGATATTGATTAATATTCTTTTTTTGCGTATTTAATACAAAGAATAAATACCAAAGTAATGCCCACATAAACCATGTTAACGCATTAACAACATCGTGAAATTGAACAAATGAAACAACCATATAGAATAATGCAATAATTGCTACCCATATACAAAACCACCCTAGGCCGCTACTATCCATTCCTTTAATAAAAGTAACTCCTACATATAAATAGGTTAATCCAAATAAAAAAGTAGCTGCGTATGAATAAACCGTCCAATTACTTTGATCAGAAATCATAAGCAAATAGAACGGAATAATAATTTGTAACGCTCCCACAAATAGATTAAAAACACCTGCACTTTTCATCTCTGCTTTGCCTAATATAACAAGACTATTTAAAAATAAAGCTGCACCTGAAAGCAATAATCCTATATAACCCATATATCCTCATGTGAAAACCTTACATTTTCACACTGTAACCTCCCCATCTTGTAAAAATGATATTAATCCTTATTTTCCTTCTTACTTACAACTACATACAAAGTTTTTTGTAAAATAAGTCAGACTTCCTACCTTGAAAAATGACATAAAAATCCATTCAATACATGTTACACAGTAACAATATTAGTCTGCATGCAACATGGATTAAAAACGCTTTCAATAATACGTATTTCAATCAAAAAGCTAATAGGATTATTTGATTATAAACGTACTCTAGTAATGATACAAGTATTGGAATACTTTTCAATATCACATTTTTTATTTCTATAAAAAATATGATGAATGATATATTTTCCCTATCTCACTCTATTAATTATCCGCATAGAATATTGTAAATTCATATTAATTTAGAAAGGTTTGATATGTATGAATCTTCATTATCCAACTCACTCTCTTATTTACTCAACTGGTGTTTTAACAAGAGAACCAGCTACAGTTTCTGCAGTAGTAAACATTGTAAATCTAGATGCACATTACGAACACCCCATAAGTATAGAAGTTTGGGATTGGTCTAATTATTCTAATCCCGTGAAATTACCTGTATCAATTGGTGAAAATACGGAAGCAAACTTTCCTTATCCTTTAGCTGGAAATCATTTATCGGTCTTTTATGCAGCTTTAAAGGAATCTGTTAATTTGTATGAAATTCGCATTTCTTATCGTAAGCACGCTAATGTTGTTGCAAATTGTTTTGGACGAAGCCTCCCGCCTTATACAAGCCAAGAAGGTAATACCGTATACCATAAACAACTCGTTAAAATTCATGAAAGTATTACACTTCCATATTATCAGTCATAATAAATCCGATAACTTCTAACCAGTAATACTCTTTTCCCCTCTCTAGAAAAAAGAGTATTACTGATCCAAAAGGACATATTCCATACTATTTTAATTATCATAAATGTCATTTGGATTTATTGTAGAAATAAATCCATTTACAGTACTATATTTTTTTGATATATCATCTGGCGTAACAGTAAACGTTACAATTTTATTACTTTGTTGTTTAAAATAACGCATCCAATTTTGGCTCCATTGGTCTTTTGCAATAACGCTTTTATTAAAATCTTCCCATAGTACACCATGGATTAAATTTAGAGTTGCACTTTTAATTGTTTCAAATCCCCAATTCTGTACAAGCAACAAATTAGAATCGACACTTTTAATTTCTTTTAATAAATTTACATATGCCAATCTAAACTTTTCTTGTACGTCTGCCTGATTATAAAAATAATCATCAATATCACCTGCAGTGTCTAAAAATACCCCATCTATACCTTTCCCACTAATTTGCTGTTTTACCTTGTTAATGACAATACTTCGATAATGCTTGTCAGCTAAATCCATAATATATGTATCCCACTGTTCAATTTTCATTTTCTCGCCATCTTTATAATAATAATCCGACTCTAATACTTGTGATTTATGCCAACTTTCTAATTCTAAAACACTAACATAGCCGAGAACCACAGTTCCTGATTTTTTTAATTGTTGAACCTGTTCTCTCGTAAATGCATACGGCTCGATAATAACCATGTCATACTTTGAAAGTCTTTCAATTACTTGCTCATTTGCTTCTCCATAATAAATTTTATAGCTTTGTACATTTTTTAAAACTGGATTCACAGCATTTACTTGTGCTGCTGTATTTGAAGAAAAAACAAAAGAAAATATAGAAAAAAAACAGATGGAACGTTTCCAACTCATAATCATAATACCTCCCATGCTAATATAGTAATATTTGTATCTTAAAGCTTTAGTACAGTGTCGTTATTTTGTAAAAAAACCTCAAAAACACAATGGATTAACAAAAATTTGCATTTATTTCTCTTGAATTTACTACAT
The DNA here is from genome assembly GCF_050279585.1 of Bacillus sp. NPDC094064. Taxonomy (NCBI): domain Bacteria; kingdom Bacillati; phylum Bacillota; class Bacilli; order Caryophanales; family Bacillaceae; genus Bacillus; species Bacillus sp. NPDC094064. The sequence continues at coordinate 52,756 of NZ_JBNNUI010000012.1, read as the reverse complement.
CCCTATTGATAAAATAATTGGTATTCTGCAGAAAATATATATTTAAAAATAACTGTTTATTTTACTTCATGTATTATTCCTCGGAGCTAAATTGGTAAACGAAAGAAGGGATCTATTTATGCACTATAAACAATCCAATTTATTTATGAAATTGATTGAACCTACTATTCTCTTTATTGCTCTATTTATTCTCTCAATATTCACTGATTTTTTTACGTCTACACATGAATATTTCATAATTTTATTTATTACATTAATTATTTCTAGCCGATACGGTATATCAATTGCACTTTTCACATTTCTGGAATCAATAGTTTATATTTTTATAAGCGGTATATATAAAGGTGATGATATACTACTTTACTTCTATTCATCAGATCATTGGATAAGCTGGATTTTCTTGCTTGTTGTTAGTTTATATTGCGGATTAATGAGTACTTCACAAAAAGAACGCTATGAAGATATACATATGGTAAATACTGAACTCCAGTCTGAAAATAAAGAACTAAAATATGTTATTAAACAATTGGATGAAACACGTATTACACTTCGTTCTCGTGTGCTTGAATCAAACAATCATTTATCAAAAATGTACCATATGTTTAAAGCCCTAAATCATACACATCCTGAAATTGTATTAGATGAAGGCATGAATGTATTAAAAACATATTTTGGTGCGAAAAAAATTGGTATCTATCACGTAGATAACAATAAACAATCTCTTCGTATCAAATTAAGATCGGAAACTGGTAAACATACTTTATCTCAATCAATTTTTGTTAAAAATGCTTCATCAGTCATCAAAAATGCTTTAGCGCATAATCGACCTTTTTTCCGTACAGAAGAAGATTTTCAAGATGCACCACTTTTAGTTGGTCCTGTCTTATTCCAGGATAATGTGCAATACATCATTATTTTAGATGAAATTGAATTCTCCAAAATAACTTCTGAACAATTTGAACTTTTCACATGGTATTTACGCTGGATGGGTGACCGTTTACAAAATGCTTCTAATATTTGGATATCTACCCAAGAAGAGCGTACATTCCCTAAAACGAGTATTTACTATGAGGATGAATTTGAACATTTATTAAAAATCGAACAAAAACGTTACGAAACATTATCATATCCATATTCGTATTTTGAGTTCCATGCATCACAAGATTCTTTACAGGTAATAAATGCAGTCTTAAAAACGCATTTGCGCGATATTGATATCTTCAGTTATAGCACAACTCATCAAAAAATCATGATTTTATTACCTGGTACCGAAGAAAAGTTTTTATTACAAGTTAAAACTCGTATACAAAATGCGCTCTCTGCTGAAGGAGTGATATTCTAATGATTTTCCTCCTTCTTTATATTATATATGCTATTTTAATTTTTCTCTTATTTCGATTTACGAGAGGTTTAATTACAGAAAATAAAAAGGGAATTGTTGAATTTTGCTTAATTATCTCTCTTTTGTTCCCACTCCTTGGACTTATTGTATCAGTAATTATGTTATTACTTAATATAAAACGTTCCAAAACAGAGTGGTTACAACAGTATTCTGATTATGTTTCCTTTCAAGTTGATAATTATGAGGATATTTTAGAATCAGCTAAACAAGATATGGATCTTATTTCATTTTCTTCTGGATTAGAAATCGATAAGCCAGAGTTACATAAACAACTCATTGTACAATTAAGTTCTTCTACTATTTCTAATGAAGGCGGATTATTGAAAGAAGCAATTCATCATAAAGATCCCGAAACTGTACATTATGCCGCCACTACGATTAATTTACTAAACGAACGTTATGAAAAACAGATTGGATACTTAAATAAACAATTTCTGCAACATCCCCAAAACGACATTGCAAAAGAATTGGTTTCTAATTATTTAAGGTATATAGAAAGTGGCCTGCTTTCCAATCAACAGAAAGAGAAAACAATTAATGAATTTATGAGTTTCATTATACAAAGTATAGAACTTTTCCCTAACGAATTGCTCTACTCTTTCCAGCTCGGAAACCTACTTCTATACAAAAAACAATATGTAGAATCCGAAGGACAATTTTCACACCTTATCCACCTTAATCCTGAATCATATTACGGTTATGTCGGATTACTGGAACTATACTACGAACAACAATTATGGGACAAACTTTATAAATTAATTGATAATCTAACATCTACAAAAAAAGTTCATATTCTCCCACGGAAATATCAATTATTTGTAGGGCAGTTTGGAGGCATACACATTGAAGAAGAGCATTAATATATATATTGGCATCATCAGTATTACTTTACTTCTCTTAATTTTCTCTATCCTTATATATCGAACAAATAATTTTTATCAAATTTTTTCTGTTCCTAAAACTAAAGAAACAGACACCGTTAAAACAGTAACAGCGAAAGATGTAACTCCACATGGTCAAGAAATGCAATTCTACGTTTTAACGACGGATAATAACTTAGGGGAACAAGTTACATTTCATACAAAAAAGGCAATGGATTACGCCCACCTACATTATAAAGATATTACAGCTAATGAGATTAAGGCACTTACTCCCTCTCCTTATACAGGGATCATTATTACAGGTGAAGAAATGGCACAACTCCCACAAGCCGATATTCAAAATTTTGTACAGATGGGTGGAAAACTCATTGTTGCCAACCGACTCGATTCGGATCCTTCCTGGAACTCCTTATTTGGGATTAAACAAAAAGGAGGGTTCACAGATGCAAAAGGATTAACTTTTGAACAAGTTTTATTCCCTGGTTATCCAGATCTCTCAAGCTCTTCTTCTCTATTTACACATAGCTCAATGGACATTGCATTAGATGAGAACACAACCGATCCTTGGATAACAGCTGAAGACCTTCCGATCCTTTGGACGAATGAATATGGTGAAGGAAAAGTCTTATATTGGAATACAACGGCACTAAATAATAAATTAGGTAGAGGAATGTTTGTCCAGTCACTTGGTACCATTTTCCCTACTTTTGCTACAGCACAACTTGGTGCAGAGATTATGTATATCGATGATTTCCCATCACCAATACCAAGTGGCGAGTTAAAAAACTTAACGACCGAAAAAATTTCTGTTGAAGAATTTTATAAAAAACATTGGTGGAAGAATATGAAAGACATCTCTGACGAACTTCATATTAAATACACAGGGGTTGCAATTGGAACATACCAAAATAAAGTAACGCCTCCTTTTGAGGATTTCGCTAATAAAAATAGAAATACCTATTTATTATTTGGAAGAGAATTGCTATCTCAAGGCGGAGAAATTGGAATACACGGCTATAATCATCAACCTTTATTATTACCAAAGGATCCGGTAGACGAATCACTGGAATACATTCCATGGCATTCAAAAGAGGACATGGCTACCGCGTTAGATGCCCTACAAAAGCTCGTATATAACTTCTTTCCAAATGAGAAATTAAAAACTTATGTACCACCATCAAATATTATAAATACTACTGGATTAAATGTATTAAATGAGAGTGTTCCCACACTAGAAACTGTTTCCTCCCTATATATAGGAAGTAGTAGTAACGGTAGCTTGATTCAAGAATTCGAGCCAGATAAACAGAACAAAAACATTTATCACTTCCCGCGCATTACGAGTGGTTATCATATGACAGACGAAGAACAGTTCATCTTAACCGATGTTACTGCAAATTTAGGTGTTATTTCACACTTTGTCCATCCTGATGATATTCTTGATGAAAAACGTTCAGGTAACTTAACTTGGGAAGAGTTATTTAAAGCTTATAAAAAAACAATCATTGAAATACGTGAAAGATATCCATATATGAAAAGTATGACACAAAGTGAAGCAACTGCTTCCATGAAAATTTATCAAACTGGTGATTTAGCTGTTTCTTATGAAGATGATGCTGTTCATCTCGCATATAAAGGATTACCAAACCACACTTCAACAATTATACGTGTGGAAGAAGGAAAGAAATTGGAAACTGGTTCATTCCCGTACGGTACAGTTACAAAACTAGATTCACAAATTTATAGCGTTACATTAAAGAAAGCCAACGCTACAATTCCAATTAAAGGAGCATAGCAGATGAGAATAGGTTTAGTCGTTGAAGGAAGTTACCCTTTTGTCAGTGGCGGAGTAGCAAGCTGGGTACAAATGATCATCCAACAATTTAAAGAACATGAATTCACCATTTTTGCGATCGTACCGCAAATAAAAACAGAAGAAGAGTATCAATATGAAATTCCCAGCAATGTAAAAGATATCATTATGATTCCCTTACAATCAAAAAGTGACTCAAAACATGTAAAAACCCATTTAACTACTGATGAAGTACAAACACTTCAAAAATGGTTTACATTTCAAGCGAACGATACAGCGGCATTACGCATATTAGGGAATAAGCAAAAGTTAGGAACGCTCCACTCTTTCTTCGAAAGCCGTGAGTTCTATGAAATTGTTAAAGAAAGCTATGTATATGAAAAAAGTAGTGGTTCTTTCTTAAATTATTTTTGGATGTGGCGGTCTATGTTCACACCAATCATTCAAATTTTACAAATTGATTTCCCAAAACTAGACCTTATTCATTCCGTATCAACTGGTTATGGTGGATTACTTGGCGCAGCAATCAGTGCTAATTCTGATATACCGTTTCTGCTAACTGAGCATGGTATCTATTCTCGGGAACGTGAAGAAGAAATATTACAATCAACTTGGATACCAATTGAATATAAAAAAAGATGGGTTTCCTTCTTCCATCATTTATCTCATCAGGCATACGAACAGGCTGATGATGTAATTACTTTGTTCGGCCGAAATAGTATATATCAAAAAGAATTAGGTGCTCCATCCCATAAACTAAAAATCATTCCAAACGGAGTTACTCTATCTGATTATAAAGGGCTTCGTAAATCAAAGTATAACCCGGAAAGGCTCATTATTTCCGCTATTATACGTGTCGTACCGATTAAAGATGTAAAAACGATGATTTATGCAGCTAAACTATTAGTAGAAAAAGGTATTCCTTTTGTATTTTATCTATTAGGACCCGATACGGAAGAGCCAGAATACGCTCAAGAATGTCGAGATTTAATTCAGCAATTAGGATTAACAGATTATGTCATAATGACTGGCAGGGTGAATATTAAAGATTACTTAAAGCAAACGGATATCCTTGTATTAACAAGCATATCTGAAGGACAACCTTTAGCTATGTTAGAAGGTATGGCCGCAGGATTACCATGGGTTGTTACGGATGTTGGTTCTTGTAAAGAATTAATTTACGGACAAGATGGTGATTCATATGGGCAATGTGGATTTGTCGTACCACCTGTATCTCCTGAACAAGTTGCTACTTATTTAGAATGGTATTACCATCATCCGGAATCTATTCAACAGTTCGGAGACAATGGACGAAATCGTATTGAAGCGTACTATCAATTATCAGGTGTCGTTGAAAGTTATCGTAAGCTTTACTTAGAAAGAGGTGAAAAAATGTGGCAGGCATAGGATTTCGATTACAAAAATTATTTCAAGAAGACTACTATTCTTCAAGGGTGAAAGCTTATGGATTTTCGTTGTTTGTTACAGCGGGGCCTTGGTTAGTTGTTATTTTAGCAGTAACAGCTATTCGATATATTTTAAGTCTGTTCCATTCAATTTCAATTGAAGAACAGCGTCTTTTCACCATTTCAATTTCATATTGCTTTATTTTTTCGCAAATTATATATGGGGCATTGCAACTCATCGTAACTAGATATGTGGCAGACCTCTTATACGAGCAAAAAGCTGATAAAGTATTCTCTTCATTTTTAGGAATGACGAAGATTACACTTTTGTTAGCTCTTATTTTATGGATGTTGTTTGCATTTTTCACACCATTGGCCTTTTATTATAAAGTTGTGATGTTATTTTTATTTTTATCTTTAAATATCATTTGGATTCAATCCATTTATTTAACAGCAGCTAAAGATTATCAATCAATCGCCCTTGCTTTTTTAATTGGTTCCATTTTTTCCTTATCTGGAATTGCACTAATTGCTTACTGGCATCCCACACTCGGATTAGAACACGGATTAGCCCTATTGCTTTTAATTTCTTTTACAATCGGTACTTTCATTACATTAGTATGGTTAAGTATCGTTATTGTACGAATGTTTCCAAATAGTGATGCTACTGAGCAATTTACTTTCCTTTCTTATCTAGATAAATATCCAGAATTGTTTTGGTCTAGCCTATTTTACAATATCGGTATTTGGGTATGTAACTTTGTTATTTGGTTTGGAGAAGGACGAGGAAATATTGAAGATACATTTATTTATCATCAAATTTATGATACTTCTGTTTTCTGGGCATATTTAAGCATTATTCCAACTTACATTTTCTTTGTAGTATCCATTGAAACAAGATTTTATGAAAGATATAAAAAGTTCTTCGGTTCGGTGAACAATGGAGGAACGTTAAATACAATTTTACAATTAAAAGATTCCATGAACTTTGTCTTAAAACAAGAAATGGAACGTATACTTCGTAATCAAGGTATTTTTTCTTTGCTTATTATTTTTATAATATGGATGTTTAGTTCACAATCTGGAAAATCGGCACTTGAATACTCTATTTTACAGCTAACTATAGTTGGGGCTTATGCAAATGGGATGGTCCTTGTTATTACGTTACTACTTTTATACTTTGAGGATCGTAAAGGTGCCTTTCGAACATCAGCCTTATTCTTTTTTGCAAACCTAGTATTAAGTCTCCTTCTACTTCCGTTTGGATTTAATGGTTACGGTATTAGTTTTGCACTCGGGTCTTCTATTACGTTCTTATATGCGATTTCCAGACTCTTTACTTACATTAAAGATATTGATTATTATACATTTTGCCAGTCAAATATTCCTATAAAGCAGCGAAATTTCTTTACTACATTGGCGAATAAACTTAATGGAAAATAAACATAAAAAATGACCTTTTACTTATGCAAAGGTCATTTTTTATATCCCTTAAACTTCTACGTAACCATATTTATTATTTGATTGCCATTCCCAAGAATCTGCACACATTTCTTCTAATCCACGTTTTGCTTCCCATCCTAGTTCACGTTTTGCTTTTGATGCGTCTGCAAAACATACCGCTACATCACCAGGACGACGATCTGTGATTTTATAAGGAATGTTCTTATGCGAAACTCTTTCAAATGCCTCAACCATCTCTAGCACACTATAACCTGTACCTGTGCCTAGATTATAAGCATCTACTCCTGTTGTATGTAGTACTTTCTCAAGTGCTTTTACATGGCCATTCGCTAAGTCTACAACATGTATGTAATCACGGATGCCTGTTCCATCTTTCGTTGGATAGTCGTTTCCAAATACACTTAGTTCTTTTAACTTCCCTACCGCTACTTGTGTTACATATGGCATTAAGTTATTTGGAATCCCATTTGGATCTTCTCCAATTCGTCCACTTTCATGGGCACCAAATGGATTGAAATAGCGAAGTAATGCAATGCTCCATTCCTTATCTGCAAATGCTACATCACGCATCATTTGTTCAATCATTAATTTTGTTTGACCATATGGATTTGTTGCACTTAATGGAAATTCTTCCGTAATTGGTGATGTTTCTGGAACACCATATACCGTTGCCGATGAACTAAAAATCATCTTCTTCACATTACGTTTTTGCATCACTTCACATAATACTAATGTGCTAATAATGTTGTTCTGATAATATGTTAATGGCTTTGCTACCGATTCTCCTACAGCCTTCAAACCTGCAAAGTGAATGACAGCTTCAATTGTATTTTCCTCGAAAATTTGACTCAGTGCCTCATAATTTACAAGATCCTCTTTATAAAATTTAAATTGTTTTCCTGTTATCTCTCTCACTCGGTTGATTGATTCTACCGAGCTATTTGAAAGGTTGTCTACTACTATAATTTCATAACCGTTATTCAATAATTCAACACATGTATGACTACCAATATATCCTGCTCCACCTGTTACAAGTATTGCCATAATTCTAGTCCCCCATATCATATTTAATATGAATTCACCAAATTATACCATGTATTTCTTATCACATGTTTATTATGTGAACACAGAAGCTCACATTTATTTTGTACAACACACCATTCTACTCCAACAATCAAAAACGCCACATAATCTTTGTTATGTGGCGTTTTTATATTAAATTACGTAACAATATACACTTAGAAAATGCGCAAGACTACCTAACAATACAAAAACATGAAAAATTTCATGGTGTCCCATATATTTAAACTCCAACCATTTTGGCTTCGCACCGTAAATAAAACCACCAATTGTATAAAAAATACCTCCAAGTACTAAGAAAAAAATACCTCCTGTACTTAAATTCTCAGCTAGCGGTGCAAAGAATAGAACAATTAACCAACCCATCAAAAGATAAATTGCAGTTGATAACCATCTCGGGCAATTAAACCAAAACATTTTAAAAACAATACCACAAATCGCGGTTGCATAAACTAAACAAAATAATAGCAAACCATTTGCCGAATGTAATGTAATTAAACAAAAGGGTGCATATGTACCTGCAATTAATATAAAGATCATAGAATGATCTAATTTCCTAAAGAAATAAATAACACGTTCACTGGCTACAACACTATGATACACAGCTGACGCCATATAAAGTACCATCATCCCGATACCAAATAAAATAACTGCTGTAATTGCCGCAAAAGATGGCATCTTAACAGAAACCTTTACAAGCATAGCTAATAATGCAACAAATGATAATACTGCTCCTCCTAAGTGCGTTAATGCATTAACCGGTTCTCTTACATAAGCATTCATATAAACACCCCTCATATAATTACATGTAGTTTTGATAACTACATGTAATTATATACACATTATTCATGTGGGTCAACATTTACAATTCATTTGTTTCGTAATACCATATTTAAAGATATACTAAACATTAAGTTCCACTAAGTTATAAAAGTGAGGGGTTCTACGTGGAAAATATAAATAAATTACTTGAATCATTACATTTAGAAAAAAATATTAAACTTGAGGATATCCCAAATGTCGACTTATATGTAGACCAAGTTGTTCAACTATTTGAGAATACTTATGCGGATACAACAAGAACCGATGATGAAAAAGTATTAACGAAAACAATGATTAACAATTACGCAAAAGGGAAATTATTCATTCCAATCAAAAATAAAAAATACTCAAAAGAGCATATGATTTTAATCAGCTTAATTTATCAATTAAAAGGAGCCCTCTCTATTAACGACATTAAAAGCTCCTTAGAAAATATAAATGAATCGTTATTAACTGATGATACCTTTGCATTAGATACACTATATAAAGATTATCTTGCTCTTACTAAAATCAATGTTGAAGGCTTTAAGCAAGACGTAAATAACCGCGTTTCAGAAGTAAGCGATATCTCTTCCTTAGAAGATCCAAACTTAGAGAAATTTTTATTACTAACATCTTTCGTCACTATGAGTAATATGTATAGACGTTTAGCTGAGAAGTTAATTGATGATTTAAAAGGATCTTACTAACGATAAAATGCTACCTAATTGTTAGGTAGCATTTTTATCCCGCACTATCTATTGGAGTAATGATTAGGTTTTAATAACTAACACATGTAGCTATTCCAAGTATTATGCTTTTACGTTCTCTCTAACGACGTTTCAAAAAAACTATCCACCTTTACAGTGGATAGTTTCTCCTATTTAATCGCCTCATGAACTTTTAATTGTTTACCTTTTATTGTTGTATTCTTCATGACCTTTAAAACAAGTGATCCTTTTCCATTTAATATCTCAACGTACGAAACATTATCTTGGATTGTAATAATACCTATATCTTCAGCCGAAACACCTTGAATTTTAGCAATTGTACCGACGAAATCTACAGCCCTAATTTTCTTTTTCTTCCCGCCATTAAAGTACAATTTCATAATTCCTTTATTTATATCAGCATTTTTATCTTTCTTTATCATTGGTTTAGCATGTATTTTTTCTTCAAATACAGCCTTACCATTCATCACTTCTTCTTTTGAAGGTGCTTGTGCCTTCGGAATTGCAAATCCGATGTACGTCTCAATTTCTTCTAAAAATCTATTTTCATACGGCGTAATAAATGTAATGGCTTTTCCTTTCTTACCAGCTCGTCCTGTTCTTCCAGTACGATGCACATAACTTTCTTTTTCTAATGGAATATCATAATTAATAACATGTGTAATATTATCAATATCAATACCTCTCGCAGCTACATCCGTTGCTACTAAATAACGGAACTTTCCTTTTCTAAAATCATCCATTACCTCAAAACGATCTTCTTGCACCATGCCACCATGTATTTTGTCACAAGGGTAATTCACTCGTTTTAACTGTCTATATACATGATCTACGTTTTCTTGTGTACGGCAAAAAATAATGCAACTGTCTGGATTTTCAATTGTTGTTACATCTTTAAGAAGTGAAAGCTTTTCTTCTTCTCTCACTTCAAAAAGGGTATGTTCAATTTTATCTGTTGTAATCCCAGCCGCCTTAATTTCAATATGCGTTGGTGAATTCATATATGTACGAGATAACTTTTCAACATCTTCTGGAAGCGTTGCTGAAAATAGCATTGTCATTCGCTTTGTAGGTAACTCATCAATAATTGCTTCTACTTGATCGATAAAACCCATATTTAGCATTTCATCGGCTTCATCGATAACTAAGTACTTTAGACGCTCTAAAGAAAGCGTGCCTTTTTCAATATGATCTAATACACGACCAGGAGTACCCACTACAATATGTGTTTTTTGCTTTAATTCTAATTTTTGACGCGCAAATGGAGATTTTCCATAAACTGCTGCAGCCTTAATTCTTTTGAATCGACCTATATTTGTAATATCTTCTTTTACTTGAACAGCAAGTTCTCTCGTTGGCGTTAAAACTAATGCTTGTGGTTTATTTTCTTCCCACTCTACCATTTCACAAAGTGGTATACCGAACGAAGCTGTTTTTCCACTTCCAGTCTGCGATTTTACAACAAGGTCCTTCTTTTGCAATGCAACTGGAATAACCTCTCCTTGCACTTCTGTTGGATGCTCGTATCCTAAGCCAGTCAATGCTTGTACTATTTCTTTACTTAATGCATAATTACTAAAGTTCTTTTTACTCATATATTAACCTCATTTGATTTTAAATTTAAATAATTATATTCTTCATGCCTCACGTTGAATTATACCGCAATACTATTGTTTTTAATTCATTTCAGTCGCAATTTATCTAAGTATACTTTACAAATAGTAAAGGGCAGTCTTAATAATAAGTCTGCCCCATCTAAACCGTATTAATTTTTACGGAACTAATCTTTTTACAACAGGTATCCTTTGCAATACTAATGTAATCACCATGCTAAGAACAAGTGTAATTGTTACATTGATCGGTATTGCTAATATTGCGTGCACACGTTCATTTACCTTAGGAAAAATGATGTACAGATAGTTATTTAATAAGAAGAAGTGGAGAATATAGATTCCAAGGCTTGCTTGATTTATAAAACGTAATACGAATGGTAATTCTCGTTCTGAGTTTTGGAAAGCATATTTGAAAAATACAAATAATCCAATCGCCATAAGTACAACACCTGGCGCAAAATATCCGTACCAGAACTGATCTAACTGTCCATTCGCTTTTACTGTATAGTGATATGTAATAAAGAATGTACTAATAAATCCTACAAGTCCTCCAATATAAGAAATATTTCTCCATTTTTTCGAAATATCATAATTAGATAAATAATAACCAAGTAAAAAGTATCCTACATAATTTGTAACGTAAAATAATTCAATATTAAAATTGATAGGATAATAATATTTCACTAAATTGACTACAACAGATGCATATAGCCATAAAATTAAAAAGTATTCTATCTCTCGTTTTTTAGCGTTCTTCACAAAGATTTTTAGTAGAGGTGTAATTAAATATATACCTACAATCATGTATAGGAACCATAAATGTCCCCCGATCGTATCTGTTAAAAAGTGTTTTATCCCTTGCTTTAAAGATGCTGGAAAATATCCTGCATATGCTCCATATGCATAAAATATAGCACTCCAAGCGATAAAAGGTATAATCACTTTACTTGCACGCTTCTGTAAAAATTCCCCGATAGCAATATCTTTCGTTCCCTTTAATAATAACGCTCCACTAATCATCACGAAGATTGGAACACTGGCACGTGAAATAGATTCAAAAAAGTTACCAGCCAGCCAGCGCGACACGTTATTTGTATCTAACACGGAAACATAACCAGCAGTAACGTGAATTGTAACAACTGCTATTGTCGCTAATACACGCAACCAATCCATATATACTAAACGTTTCATTAATGCCCCTCCTAAATTTACCTATTTAACTTTTCTTTTCCAAACATAATTTTACATGAAATGATGTTATGTTAAAACACATTTTCATCATATGGACCTATAACATACGTATATAAAATTAAATTTTTAAATATAAACATGAAAACCTTTGACTTATGCGTGAAAATAATGTAAATTATCCTTTGGACGAACATTTTTAAATGAAATGAATAAAATATTCGTATTTTAGGGGTGTAAATGATGGAAAACGTATTCGACTATGAAGATATTCAATTAATTCCTGCAAAATGTATTGTAAATAGCCGCTCTGAATGTGATACAACTGTCACTTTAGGAAAACATAAATTTAAATTACCTGTCGTACCTGCAAATATGCAAACGATTATTGATGAGAGAATTGCAACTTATTTAGCTGAAAACAATTACTTCTATATCATGCACCGTTTCCAACCAGAGAAACGAATCTCATTCATTAGAGATATGCAATCACGTGGATTAATCGCTTCTATCAGCGTTGGTGTGAAAGAGGACGAGTATGAATTCGTACAACAATTAGCTGCTGAGCAACTAACACCTGAATACATCACGATTGATATCGCACACGGTCATTCTAATGCTGTAATCAACATGATTCAACATATAAAAAAACACTTACCAGAAAGCTTCGTTATCGCTGGAAACGTTGGAACTCCAGAAGCGGTAAGAGAATTAGAACATGCTGGTGCTGACGCAACAAAAGTTGGTATCGGACCTGGTAAGGTGTGTATTACTAAAATTAAAACTGGCTTTGGAACTGGTGGTTGGCAGCTAGCTGCACTTCGCTGGTGTGCAAAAGCTGCAAGTAAACCAATTATCGCTGACGGTGGTATTCGTACACATGGCGACGTAGCTAAATCTATTCGATTTGGGGCGACTATGGTTATGATCGGTTCTTTATTCGCTGGTCACGAAGAGTCTCCAGGGGAAACAATCGAAAAAGACGGCAAACTTTATAAAGAGTACTTCGGTTCTGCTTCTGAATTCCAAAAAGGCGAGAAGAAAAACGTTGAAGGTAAGAAAATGTTCGTTGAGCATAAAGGTTCTTTAGAAGATACGTTAATCGAAATGGAACAAGATCTTCAATCTTCTATCTCTTACGCTGGCGGAACAAAATTAGACTCGATTCGTACTGTAGATTATGTTGTCGTGAAAAACTCTATTTTCAACGGTGACAAAGTATACTAATTTTCAAATTTAACTCGAAGGACAAGCACACAAAATGCTTGTCCTTCTTTTTCATGTATTCATACGTTGAGGATTTTTAAATATGAGAAATAGGGGAGATATACTGGAGTAGATATGTCCAAACTAGATGCGTTCCGTAAAGCCATTTCTTACGTCGGTTCCTTCATTGATGAATTAGAAAATAAAAATAAGCCCTCGCTTTACGAGGGCTTATCCTATATTTACTTCCCAAATCTTTTACGGTATCCACATTTTCTACAGAGTTCTTCAACTGCAACTCTTTTCGAAAATCCATCAACAATATTTTGCGCTCTTTCACCTTCTATAATATTAGAAAATGAATCACTATTAATATTTCCAAGGTTGATAATCCCCTCACCATCTAAGCAACAAGGAATAACTGTTCCATTCGCTAAAATACCTGCTTGATTTCGAAGACCATGACAGAATCCTTTTCCATCATCCTCTTCCTCATGTAATGCTGGCCACTGGAATTCATAGTCCTGATTAATAAAAACGCGTTCCGCAATTTTTATACCTTTTCCCGGAGTAAGCTTCTCTTCAATTTGATAAGACAAATCAAACTCATTTTCAATTATGGATAATAACTCTCTATTTTTCTGAATTTCGGCATTTGTTTTATTATCCTGAGTTAAATTCCATAACCTTAATGAAACAATTAAATCCGATTGGCTAGTCGCCTCTCTAATGAAAGAAAGTATACTTCTTACATATCCTTCTTTGTCTTGTGATCCTGGGTGCCCATCAAAACTGTGCAGTGAAAAATTCATTTGTCTTAAAGCAGGCTTATTTAACAGTCTATGCCTTCTCTTATTAATTAACGTTCCGTTCGTTGTAATATTAACTTTAAACCCTTTTTCATGGCTTAAATCTAACAGTTGATCTATTTTCGGATGTAGCAACGGCTCACCCTTCACGTGCAAATAAATGTAGTCTGTATGAGGTTTAATTTGGTCTAATCTTTTAGCAAAATCCTCCACAGAAATGAACTGCTTCTGCCTTTCCGTCGGCGGACAAAAGCTGCACGCAAGATTACATACGCTCGTAATCTCCAAGTAAAACTTTTTAAACTTCTTCACCTTTAATTCCTCACTTCTCTGACTACTTATAATTTTTTCCTCTTCATATTACAGCATACTTTTTTAGAAATAGAAACATACTTATTTTAGGAAATCGATATACCACCTATTAATGTGTAAAAGACCATCGGTGATTTTTGTCCAATGGTCTTTTTTACTCTTTTTATATACAAAAAGTAATTTTATTTATGATACGGTTCACCGCGATTAATACGATATGCTCTATACACTTGCTCAAGCAATACTAATCGCATTAATTGGTGTGGCAATGTCATCTTTGAAAAAGAAAGTGACTCATTTGAACGCTTCATTACTTCTGAACTTAGTCCAAGTGATCCACCAATTACAAATGCCACTTTACTCTTTCCATATGTAGCAAGACGATCTAGACTTACCGCAAATTCTTCTGATGATTTTTGTTTTCCTTCTATCGCTAACGCAATCACATGCGTATCATCAGAAATTTTATCCAGTATACGTATACCTTCTTTTTCCTTTACAATTAGCATTTCAGCTTCACTTAAATTTTCTGGTGCTTTTTCATCTGGCAATTCAATTACTTCTACTTTTGCGTATGCAGATAATCGTTTTAAGTATTCTGCTATACCTTGTTTTAAATATTTTTCTTTTAATTTCCCAATTGAAATAATCGAGATATTCACACGTATTCCCCACCTTACAAACATGTTATCCACACAACTTATCCACATATCCACAATTGTTACCCACATATTGTGTGGGAATCTGTGTTCGATACAACATATGTCGCCTCATTTTGACAAAATTCACATGTTTTTTTCTCATTTTCAGAGTTATCCACATTGTTGATAACCGGCGCGACTTCACATTCATCCACAATAATATCTAGCGCTAATTCCACGTGTTCTAAACAACAAGGTAAATTCATATTCTTCACCTCACTTTTCTACAATAGAAAACAGGAGGTAGGCCCTCCTGTTTTTAATACTTTTGAATGCCTAATTTCACCGTTGTTGTTGCTCGTTTTGTACCACGATAAAATGTCAAAGTCATTTTATCATTAATTTTCTTATCATATAAGGCCGTGCGGAACCCAATAATATCGCGGATCGGTTTTCCATCTACCGCCACAATAACATCATGTTCTCGTAAACCAGCTTCTGCACCTGGAGAAGGGCTTTTCACATCTAAAATACAAACGCCCTCCGTCACATTTCCTGGTAACTGTAATGTTTTTGACCAATAATAATTCGGAATTTCATTTAATGACCTAAGTTCAATGCCAACATAAGGTCTTCTTACTTTTCCGTACTTCTCAAGTTCATTCATAATCGGAACCGCTCTAGTAACCGGAATTGCTAGTCCAATTCCTTCTACTTCCTTTGCAGCAATTTTCATTGAGTTAATACCGATTAATTGTCCTGCTGCATTTACAAGCGCACCACCACTATTACCTGGATTAATCGCTGCATCTGTTTGCAATACTTCTACTTGCCAATCATAATGCCCATCTTGATCTAGATCTACAGGAACAATGCGTTCACTAGCTGAAATAATACCTTGTGTAACAGTCCCAGAAAATTGCAGTCCAAGCGGGTTTCCAATCGCAATGACTGGTTCCCCTCTACGAACAGTATTAGAATCGCCAATTTCAATTACCTTTTTCACATACTTCGCATCTATTTCTAGTACTGCTAAGTCCGTGACTACATCAGTTCCTAATACTTTACCTGGAACTTTCTTACCGTCACTTAAGCTCACTTCAATGCGATTCGCCCCAGCAACAACGTGGTTATTTGTTACAATATACGCATGTCCACCTGTTTTCTTATAAATCACACCAGAGCCTGTACCGGCTTCCGAATCAGCCTCCGAAAAATCGTCTCGTTGAATATTAATAACACCAACAACAGCCTCCGAGGCACGATCAACAGCGTCTACAAAGCTAACTTGTTTAACAGGTACATTTCCATTTTGAGCTTCAGCCATATTTTTTTCACTTGCTTCAGCTTGCGGAAGCTTACCTGCATCATTTGAAAATAAAGGAGCTCCAAATGCAAACAATGAAGCCCCTACAATTGTTCCGGCTATACTAGAAATAACAATACCTTTATGTTTCTTTTTCCCTGCACGTTTAATACGATATTTTTCTTCATCAATAAAGGACATATTTGTTCACCTATCTTCCTGAAAACAACTATATTCACCTTTATTGTTTACTAAAATGAAGAATTATACGTATTGAATTTTCGTAGGCATTTTTGGATCTGTATCATGTATTTCAAAGGATTCTCCTACTCCAAATCCCTTTTCCTCTAATACTTGTGATACAGACATACGTGCTAATTCTTTCATATTGTTATCTAAGCTTAAATGGGCTAAATAAATATGTTTTGTTTCATCTGTAATTACATCTGCCATCGCCAATGCAGCATCCTCATTACAAACGTGTCCCACATCGCTTAAAATACGTCGTTTAATACTCCACGGGTAACGCCCCATACGAAGCATTTCCACATCATGATTACTTTCAAATACGAAAGCATTCGCTCCCTTAATAACACCTTTCATACGGTCACTTACGTATCCTGTATCTGTAATAAGGGCTAACTTTCTATTGTTGTTATGAAAAGCATAAAACATCGGTTCTGCCGCATCATGAGAGACCCCAAATGATTCAACCTCAATATCCCCAAATGTTTTCACATCTCCAACTGAGAAAATAAACTTTTGCTCAGTTGGGATATTTCCTATTAAATGTTCCATTGCATTCCATGTTTTCTCGTTCGCATAAACCGGTAAATCATATTTACGCGCCAATACACCTAATCCCTTAATATGATCACTATGCTCATGTGTCACGAGGATGCCTGATATGTCATTTATATTCAGTTCAGCTTGCTTAAATAAAGCCTCTGTAGCTTTACCACTTAAACCTGCATCGACGAGTAATTTTTTTTCATCTGTTCCTACATATAACATATTCCCTGTACTTCCACTTGCAAGTACACTAAAATGCAACCCCATTCTTTCTCACTCCAGTATGTTCATCAACCACTTGATTTTCCTTTTCTCCTAATTCCATAACCTGTCCTTCAATCGCATTCACAAAGAAATCCTGCTTCTGATCCGTTTTTAAATTCCATGTTGGAGCGAGCACTTGGTTATTAGAAGTAGAAGCGGTAAGTGTGGCATAACCAATTTGCGCTTCTTTTACATGCGTATTTCCATGAATTTTATTTTTTAAATACAAATTTTCTAAAGCCGTTTGAGCAGGAATAATTTCTTGCTGTTTCGTTTTCTCACTCTCGCCCATTTCTTTTAAATCCGTTAGCATCGTCTGGGTGTACGAAACAAGCTCATTTTTTTCATTTAATTCCACAACAATCATTGCCTGATCATTATAGAAAATAGGCTTATCTTTATATTTCTGGAAGAAGTAAATTTTAGAGTCTTTCATCGCTCCAAACTCATACTTTTGTCCATCCAATACATAGTTCTTCAAAAATTCATTATACTTATCTTTTGATACTGATTTTGTATTTAAAAACGGTTCTTTTAACTTACTTTCTATCTTGTACATATTTTGTAGATGCGCCGTTTGATTTTTTAAAGACTGTATATCTTCTTCTTTAAAGGCCTTGTTCTCCGCCCTAATAAACGACTCTTTTTTCGGTTCTTTAGGGAAATTACCCATTGTAATTTTGTTTGCTTTTAATTCTTGATCTATTTTTGTTTCTGCAATAAGCTCCAATTGATTACTATCTTGCTTTTGAATGAATTGAAAAATGAGAAAGAGGTCCAAAACAAAAAAGGTCACAATAAATATAGTTTTAATCCGATCCCAATCCATTTAGTCCTCCCTCACTCCACTCATATATTTTTTGTTTACCAGCTTCATCTTCAGCAAGCTTTACATACCAAATTGGCTGTAGTCGAACTACTTGCCCATCTAGTGATAACTTATATCCAATACCAATGTCTTTAATTAATCGTTTATCTATCTCTGCATTCTTTTCTAAGGATGCTATTACAACATGCCCTGATGGAAGAGTAACATTTTGTTCTATGCCCTTCGTATTTAAAGACAGCAATGGTCTTTCATATTCCATCACTTCTTCTGATCCCCATACTTGTTTCAATTCAGCTAACCCCTCTGTATTGAATACGGAATATCCATCTTCATGCAAACGAAATACTGAATGGCCTTTATTCACATAGTCCAAACGATAGGAATCCAAGCTCCCACTGTGACCACTCACAAATTCAAAACTTTTTTGTAAAAGCATTAAATTATCTATAGCTTTCTCGCTTGAGACAGAAGAGTTTTTATACTTTAGCATGTGATGATCGTTTTCAATCTCCATGGACCTAATACCATCTGTAAATGTTTCTTTCGATCCCTCGGTAATAGGGCTTAAATAACGTGGATCACTAAAAAGAGAATTCTTAAATGTATCCACTGCCAAATTAGATGAAATATATGTGATATTGTTTAATTCTGTCGTTCCATCTGGTAAAAATATCTTTTTCGTATCATTAATTTGATAATCAAAATATGGTTTTGCTGATACTATAAATTGATTTTGCGCATTAACAATATCTTTTAAATACACACCACTTAATTTTGCTTCATATATTCTAAAGTTATCGTCATAAGACACAAAGTTAATTTTAATTTCTTGATCCCTACTTCTAGAAGGGTCGAGAATAATGCGATTAAAATGTTTAGGCCTATCTATACTTTTTTCTTTCAGATTAAACATAGATTTAACTGCATCAAATGGGATATTGGTAGGGAAAATAAGCTCAATTTTCCCTTCACCATGTACATAAGAAAGGAAATCACCCTTAGCGATCGAGATTTCTCTAAAATCATGTAACTCCCCTGTTTCCAAGGGTCTATAGATTGATTCTATATCTTCCTCTCTTCTGCTTCCATAATGATTTTTATCTTTATGCACGATGATAGAACTGGGACGGATTACATCAGAAATTTTCGTTTGACTAGTTCCTTCATTCCCCTGCACAAATTTTGTATTTTGCATAGACGTGGAATCCGGCACATATGTCCATAAGTTAAAGGTAAGGAATAGACTAATTACAACTAAATTAATTAAAACTATCGTTTTAAAGTTTTCCATACTCATTCCCAATCGTCCTCTTCATCCGCTGCCATCGGCAATGTGAAGTAAATAGTTGTCCCTTTTCCTTCCTCACTTTTCGCCCAAATCGAACCACCGTGCGCCTCAATCATTTCTTTCGCAATTGCTAATCCAAGTCCTGTACCACCCATTTGCCTTGAGCGCGCTTTATCTACGCGATAAAAGCGCTCAAAGATTTTATCAACGTTTTCTTTCGGAATACCCATCCCTTGGTCACTTATACTAATTTCTAATAAATCCCCGCGATCACGCAAACGATATGTTACCGTTCCACCTTCTGGTGAATACTTTAATGCATTAGAAATAATGTTATACAAAACTTGGGTAATTTTGTCCGTATCCATATCAATAAATCGGGATTTCTTAGAGAAAGATCGTTTGAAACTTACATTTTGCTCTTTAGACATTTCAAATCGATCAATAATGTTATTAAAGAAGTCAGTAAAGTCGACCCACTCTTTCATTAAACGATGTTCTGTACTATCGAGTTTAGATAGTTGCAACAACGCATTTACAAGTCTAATCATTCTTTCTGTTTCTTCTTGTGTAACTGTTAAAAATTGTGGCGCAATATTTGGATCTTGCCATGCGCCATCCGTAAGCGCCTCTAAGTAACTACGCATTGTTGTTAATGGCGTTCTTAATTCATGAGAGACGTTCGCCACAAATTCACGGCGTTCTCGCTCTATACGCTCCTGCTCTGTTACATCATATAATACAGCAATTAAACCATTTGCCTTTCCTGTCTCTTTTTGAATAACAGAGAAACTAGCACGTAAAATATATGGTTCATTTCTTGTACTAAAATCTAATAAAACAGAGTCTGGTTCTTCATATAAATGATCAAGCGTAAATTCTTCCTGTATCCCTAATACCTCTAAAACAGATTGGTCGAGCGCTGTTTCACGCGAAACATTTAGCATCTTTTCCGCAGGGTCATTTAATAAAATAATATCTCCTTTTCGGTCAGTAGCAATTACTCCATCTGTCATATGTGATAAAACGGATGATAATTTACGTCTTTCGCTTTCTGTTGAAGAGCGAGCTTGTTGTAGTTTTTTTGATAAATTATTAAAAGATAATGCTAGTTGTCCAATTTCATCATGGCTATGCACTTTTACTTTTCTTGAATAGTTTCCTTTTGCCATTTCAATTGCTTGTCTTCGCATATCTGAAATTGGTCTCGTAATAGTTTGAGCTAACAAAATTCCAAGTACAGCTGTTACGAGTAATGCAATAACTGTTCCAGTTGCAAAAATTTGATTAATATCCTTCATTTGTTTATAAACATCTTCCATAGATGCAACAACGTAAATAACACCAAGTGCATCCTTGCCGTTATCATCCAGAATAGGCGTAATCATCACTTGTACACGATGACCTGTACGACCATCCTTCTCAATTTTCACTTCCGGCTTTTTTTGTACCAATACTCGCTGAACAGCTATATCAGTTGATGTTCTATTCACCTTATTTTGCTTCGACTCATCTGAAATAGCTATTAACTTCCTATTCGAATCAAATACACTTACCTCTTGAATATCTTTCTTTCGATCAGAGGCAAATTTTCGAATGGAAGTTTTTATCGTTTCGTCTGTTGATTCTGTTTCTCCTTTTGTATAACTTTTTTTAAACTCTTGTTTCAAGTTATATGCTAATAAGTTTGTTTGCTGTGTTAAAGAATCCCTAAAACCTTGTACAAGGCTCTTTTCTAACTCCCTCACGAAGTATACCCCAATAACTTGCATAGCTATCAATATTAATAACATATATATGAGCACAAATTTTAAATGAATAGATTGAAAAAAACCAACTTTCTTCATATACTATTCCTGCTCTGGGTCACGCAAGTAATACCCTACTCCACGTCTAGTTACAATTAAAGTAGGATGGCTTGGATTATCTTCAATTTTTTCACGTAAACGACGTACTGTTACGTCTACTGTACGAACATCTCCAAAATAGTCATAACCCCAAACTGTTTGTAATAAATGTTCACGTGTCATAACTTGTCCTAAATGTTTGGCTAAATAATGTAGTAATTCAAATTCACGATGTGTAAGCTCAATATTTTCTTCACGCTTTGTTACACTATAGGCATTTGGATTAATAACAATTGGCCCAATAACCATTTCCGTATTTTCTTCTTTTTCTGCAGCACCACCTTGCTGATGACGGCGTAAATTCGCCTTAACACGAGCAAGTAATTCCCTTGTACTAAATGGCTTTGTTACGTAATCATCAGCTCCAAGCTCAAGCCCTAATACTTTATCAATTTCAGAGTCCTTTGCTGTAAGCATAATAATCGGCATTTCTGAGCTTTTTCGTATTTCACGGCAAACCTCTAAGCCATCTTTACCTGGTAGCATAATATCTAATAAAACCATATCTGGCTGTTCTTCATTTGCTTTCTCAATTGCTTCATCACCATCATGCGCCATTACAATTTCAAAGCCTTCTTTTTCTAGGTTGAACTTCAAAATATCCGCAATCGGCTTTTCATCATCAACTACTAAAATTTTCTTTCCCATCATCGTCTATTTCCTCCTTATAAAGTGAAACTTTAATCGGTCGGGGAGGTTCTTCATCTCCCACCGATTATTAGCCAGCACCAATCGGGCATTTACGGGCAGTTGATCCCGCAGCTAACTTCTTTACCTCCGCTGAATTTTGAGGTAGGGTCTTACTGCCCGGTAAATAGCGGGGTAAAAATATGGTCAATAATCCCTAAACACATTGATGTCTACATAGTATGTCCCCTATATGACCGCATCCCTTGTTTAAGTACTTCTCCTCTATTCTCACAGACTCACGTATGATCCACTTTTACACGGAATCCTATACGATCTATAGAAAAACCTCTAGCTTCAACTGCTAGAGGCTCCTCGTTCTATTTTAAAATAACTACTCACTTTTGTAAAATTACACAAATAAAAAGGATATTAAGTGGGCCCACTTAATATCCTGAGAGTGGCTCGGGACGGAATCGAACCGCCGACACGAGGATTTTCAGTCCTCTGCTCTACCGACTGAGCTACCGAGCCAAAACTATATATAAAACCACTAATGGTGGTATAAACAAAAGTGGCGGTCCCGACCGGGGTCGAACCGGCGATCTCCTGCGTGACAGGCAGGCATGTTAACCACTACACCACGGGACCAAAAATGAACATAAAAAAAACATGACCCGTACGGGATTCGAACCCGTGTTACCGCCGTGAAAGGGCGGTGTCTTAACCACTTGACCAACGGGCCACGAAAAATAAAATGGTGAGCCATGAAGGACTCGAACCTTCGACCCTCTGATTAAAAGTCAGATGCTCTACCAACTGAGCTAATGGCTCATACTCACCAACGTCATATTTTCGTGACGACAAGATGTATCATAACATATTATCTTTTATTTTTGCAATACCTTTTTTTATTTTTTTATAAAAGATAAGAAAAAACCCATGAAAACATGAGTTTTTTCTTAAAAATATCAATTAAGCTTCGTATACGTTACGAACGATATTTGTTTGGTTACGATCCGGTCCAACTGAGAACATAGATAATTGAATTCCTGTTAACTCAGAAACACGTTCTACGTATTTTCGTGCATTTTCAGGAAGTTCGTCTAATGATCTTACACTAGTAATATCTTCTTCCCAACCTGGAAGCTCTTCATATACAGGCTCACATTTCGCTAAAATGTTTAAGTTTGCTGGAACTTCATCAATAACTTCGCCATTGTATTTGTAACCAACACAGATTTTAAGAGTTGGAATACCTGTTAGAACGTCGATAGAATTTAATGATAGATCCGTTAAACCACTAACACGACGTGCATGTCTTACAACAACGCTATCGAACCAACCTACACGGCGAGGACGACCAGTTGTCGTTCCATACTCACGACCAACTTCACGAATTTGATGACCAATTTCATCATGAAGCTCAGTAGGGAACGGGCCATCACCAACGCGGCTTGTATATGCTTTACATACACCTACAACGCGAGTGACTTTCGCAGGACCAACTCCAGTTCCAACTGTTACACCACCAGCAATCGGGTTAGAAGATGTAACAAATGGGTACGTACCGTGGTCAATATCAAGCATAACACCTTGTGCACCTTCAAATAGTACACGGTGATTGTTATCTAATGCATCATTTAATACAACAGACGTATCACATACATATTGTGCGATTTGCTGTCCGTACTCGAAGTACTCTTCGAAGATTTCCTCTACACTGAAACCTTCTGTATCGTACATTTTTTCAAATAAACGATTTTTTTGTGCTAAGTTGCGCTCAAGCTTCTCTTTAAATGCTTCACGGTCTAAAAGATCAGCCATACGAATACCAATACGAGCAGCTTTATCCATATATGCAGGACCGATACCTTTTTTCGTTGTACCGATTTTGTCATCACCTTTGCTAGCTTCTTCTAACTCATCTTGTTTTAAGTGATAAGGTAAAATAACGTGCGCACGGTTACTTACGCGTAAATTATCAGTACTTACACCACGATCGTGTAAGTATTTTAACTCTTCAAGTAATGCTTTCGGATCTACTACTAAGCCGTTTCCGATTACACAAATTTTTTCTTTATAGAAAATACCAGATGGGATTAAGTGTAATTTATATTTAACTCCGCCGAAAACAATTGTATGTCCCGCGTTATTTCCACCTTGATATCTTGCAACTACTTCCGCATGCTCAGAAAGAAAGTCAGTAATTTTACCTTTTCCTTCATCGCCCCATTGTGTTCCTACAACTACTACTGAAGACATTATTCAAGCACCTCCGCAATTTTCAAACGATCTATTCAAACAATATAATTGTACCAAAACCGAAAGAGAAGTCAACCAAAAAGCGAACATTTTTTTATCAAAAAACATTTTCGTTCGTAAGAAATATGAATTTCCCTTGTGAAAGCCTTATCTTTACTATAAAAAAAAAGAAACACATCTTATTATAAGAAATGCGTTTCTTTTTTATACTATCTTTATGCAGGTGGCGCATGTCCATCCTCGAAGCGACGTTCTAAGTTAACGAACTTATTGAACTCTTTAACGAATGCAAGCTCTACTGAGCCTACGGGACCGTTACGCTGCTTTGCAATAATAATCTCAATTGTATTTTTGTTTTCTGTTTCGCGATCATAGTAATCCTCACGATATAAGAAGGCTACAATATCAGCATCCTGCTCGATACTTCCTGATTCACGAATGTCAGACATCATCGGGCGTTTATCTTGACGAGATTCTACACCACGAGATAACTGCGATAAGGCAATAACAGGCACTTGCAATTCACGTGCGATTCCTTTTAATGTACGTGAAATCTCAGATACTTCCTGCTGACGGTTTTCTCCTGATTTTCCGCTCCCTTGAATAAGCTGCAAGTAGTCAATCAAGATCATACCAAGACCCTGTTCTTGTTTTAATCTACGACATTTTGCTCGAATCTCATTTACTTTAATCCCTGGCGTATCATCAATATAGATACCGGCGTTAGAAAGGCTACCCATTGCCATTGTTAATTTCGCCCAATCATCAGAAGTTAATGATCCAGTACGAAGTCTTTGTGCATCAATATTTCCTTCTGCACAAAGCATACGCATAACAAGCTGATCAGCACCCATCTCTAGACTAAAAATCGCTACATTTTCATCTGTTTTCGTCGCTACGTTTTGTGCGATATTTAATGAAAATGCCGTTTTCCCTACCGATGGACGTGCCGCCACGATGATTAAATCATTTCGCTGGAACCCCGCCGTCATCTTATCTAATTCAGTAAATCCAGTTGGTATCCCGGTAACTTCACCTTTTTGATTATGCAAAAGTTCAATTTTATCGTAAGCATCTACAAGAACGTCTTTAATATTTTGGAATGCTTTCGCATTCGTTTGATGTGATACTTCTAGTATTTTTTTCTCAGCCTCATTTAAAAGACCATCCACATCGTCTTCTCTCTCATATCCATCAGAAACGATATGAGTCGCTGTACGAATTAAACGACGTAACAGCGCTTTTTCAGCGATGATGCGTGCGTAATATTCTACGTTAGCAGCAGTTGGAACAACTTCCGCTAACTCTGCTAAGTAAGAAACCCCGCCAACTTCTTCTAGTAACCCTTGATCAGCCATTGCTGACGTCATCATTACTAAGTCGATTGGTTCCCCCTTATCAGACAGCCCAAGCATAACTTCAAAAATCTTTTGATGTTTCGTTCGATAGAATGAATCAGGTACCAATAACTCTGATGCTGATGTTAACGCATCTTGATCAATCAATATGGCCCCTAAAACCGCCTGCTCAGCCTCTATATTATGCGGAGGGGTACGATCAGCAAGTACATCACTCATACGCAATCCTCCTTACTTAACTTATTTTTATTGTTCACTAACATGAACTTTTACTGTTGCTGTTACTTGCGGATGCAATTTCACAGTAACGTTTGTATAGCCTAATGCACGAATTGCATCATCCATTTCAAATTTACGTTTATCAAGTTTAATCTTGTGTGATTTTTGCATAGCATCTACGATTTGTTTGCTTGTGATAGAACCGAATAAACGGCCGCCTTCTCCAGACTTAGCCTTTAATTCTACAGTTAGTTTCTCTAATGTTTCTTTTAATTCTTTTGCATTTTCAAGCTCTGCTGCCGCATCTTTTTCTTCTTTGCGCTTTTGAGCTTCTAAAGTTTTCATACTGCTATTTGTCGCTTCAGCAGCTAAACCTTGTTTTAGTAAGAAGTTATTTGCATAGCCATCTGGTACGTTTTTTACTTCTCCTTTTTTACCTTTACCTTTTACGTCTTTTAGAAAAATTACTTTCATGATTGTGTGCCTCCCTGTAAATAGTCATCAATAATAAATCGAAGCTTCTCCTCAGCTTCATCTACTGTAACATTTTTCATTTGTGTGGCTGCATTCGTCAAATGCCCGCCACCTCCTAAATTTTCCATGACTAGCTGCACATTCACTTCACCTAAAGACCTGCCGCTAATCCCAATGAAATTCTCTCCGCGTTTCGCAATAACAAATGATGCGATAATACCCGTCATTGTTAATAACGTGTCCGCTGATTGCGCAATAAGCACTTGGTCGTAGTAATCATTACTATCAACTTTTGCAATTGCAATTCCATTTTTATAAATGTACGCATTTTTAATAGCTTTTGCAACTCGTAAATACTGATCCATATCTTCTTTTAACAATTCTTGTACAAGTACAGTGTCTGCGCCATGTGAGCGTAAATAAGAAGCAGCATCAAATGTACGAGCTCCCGTCCGGAATGTAAAGCTTTTCGTATCAACAATAATACCTGCTAACAACGCTGTCGCTTCTAACATTGTCATTTTTAAACTTTTTGGTTGATACTCAAGTAGTTCCGTAACAAGTTCTGCCGTCGAAGAAGCATATGGCTCCATATAAACAAGCAATGGATCTTCAATAAAGTCTTCCCCTCGGCGGTGATGGTCAATAACCACTACATTTTCAATTTTATGTAACAGTTTTTCCTCCATCACCATGGAAGGTTTATGCGTATCAACAACAACAAGTAAGGAATCCTCATTTGCAAATTCCATCGCTTGTACTGGTGTAATAAAGTGAGACCATAACTCTTCGTTTTGTTTCACTTTATCCATCAAACGCTTAATTCCCTTATCCGAATCATTTTCATCTAATACAATATATCCTTTACGCTCATTTAATTGAGCTACCTTTAAAATACCAATCGCAGCACCAATTGCATCCATATCAGGAGCTCTATGCCCCATTATAATGACATTACTACTTTCTAATACTAAATCCTTTAATGCGTGCGAAATAACTCTAGCACGTACACGAGTACGTTTTTCAACCGGATTTGTCTTACCGCCATAAAATTTAACTTTACCTGTCGCTTGTTTAATAGCTACTTGATCTCCACCACGGCCAAGCGCAAGGTCTAAACCAGATTGAGCCATTGCCCCAAGCTCTGATAAAGGTAAATCACCTGATCCGACACCTACACTTAATGTAAGGGGAATATTCCTTTTGGATGTTTCTTCACGTACTTGATCTAAAATGCTAAATTTCCCTTTCTCCATTTGCGCTAAAATACTTTCATTTAGTACAACGAAGAATCTTTCTGAAGATGCACGTTTTAAATACGCCCCATACTTAAGAGCCCATTCATTTAATCTAGATGTCACAAGACTTGTTATATTCGTACGTAATTGATCATCTAATCCTTGCGTAACCTCATCATAATTATCTAAATAAATGACAGCTAACACAGTACGTTGATCCTCATACATCTTTTCGATCTCCGTTTGTTCCGTTACATCAAAGAAATAAATTAACTTTTCTTCTTTTCTTACAAAAACACGAAACTTTCGATTATTCAAAGAGACTATATCATCAGATGTTTCCCCCTTAATAAAAAGAAGTAACGTTTCTGATACATCGTAAAGGTGCCATCCAGCTAATGCGTGTTGCCCCAGACATGACGATAAATAAGGATTCGCCCAATCAATCCCATAATCCTTATTGTATAACAAAATACCAATAGGCATTTGGTTAAATGCTTCATTACTCACTTTCTTTACCCTTGTAATCATATCTGTCGTATTTTTTTCGAAATTCCTTTGAAAGGTAAGTTCAAATCGTACAACAACAAAAAGCACAATACAAAAAATAAAAAAGGAAGATATCCCCATAATTAAATGAAAATAACAGAGGATTGAAATCAGCACAAACACGAAAAATGCCAATACATAAACAGGATATAAAAACCACTGTTTCTTATAAAATTCAGGCATGTATACAACTCCTATAAAGTAAAACTAACTCACCTTCCAGTTAGTTAAACAGATTAAAATAGTATAAGGAATATTATTTTATCCTCCTATTTTAGAACGTAATGAAATCCCTAAATCAATTATACCTAAGATTGTTACAAGAGGAAACAGCATCGGGATAAACATACAGGCAATAAAACTAATAATAGGAACCCCTTTAGTAAAACCTTTTCTATGTGCTAAAAAGGTGATAAATGTCAGACCTTGCAGTACGAGTAGTAGAGCAAATATGACATTTAGGTTAGAAAATACCATATGTAAATATGATGTTGGTTCTACTTTTATAAAAGTTGCTAACAAAATAAATATAACGTAATACCAGACAATACTCTTAGGCAATTGTATATCCTTAAATTTAGGCCAAGGTGTAACATCATACTTTAACTTTTTTAAAACACTACCCGATACCATAACTGTAATCCAAGAAAAACATACCGAAACCATTACAAGCAAACTTGGGAATAAAGTTTGTAATATATCATTAAATTGCCCAAATAACTCTTTTTGTTCCTTACTAATCGGCATACCTGCTGCACTTACTATTTTCTCGCTTTGTGCAATACTTTCACTAAACATTTTTTGCATTTGCTTTATTAGATCTATGTCAAAAAACTTTATACTTCCGACATAAATAAGCATCATACCGATTAAATATCCCATTGTCCCAGCTATCAATATTTCCACTGGTTTTTTCCCTTTTTTATACATGTACCCTAATACAACACCTATTAATCCGAACATGACCGTCTTTATGAGACTAAGTGGCTGACTCACGATAACTGTAATAAAAAGTGCTGCTACAAAAATTACAAGTACATTGGATAGTCTATGTCTTAGCGCTAATAATATAAATGGTAACGGCAACGCAAACGTTACAACAGTACCTAAAATAGGAACATACATAGATATAAGCAATAAAATTGCATATATCGCTAACAATGCTGCACCTTCAGTAATAAACTTTGTTTGTTTCATCGTTTAACCTCTCTTTCAAAAAGAAAAGCATAGCAAAATGCACAGTAGAGTCCGACTCTACTGTGCATTTCATACGCTATTATTCACCAACATATGGTAAAAGTGCCATTTGACGAGCACGTTTAATTGCAACTGTAAGTTTGCGTTGGTATTTTGCGCTTGTTCCTGTTACACGACGAGGTAAAATTTTACCACGCTCAGAAACGAAACGTTTTAATAAATCAACATCTTTATAATCGATGCGAGTGATGCCGTTAGCTGTGAAGAAACACACCTTACGACGTTTCGCACGTCCACCTTTGCGTCCTGCCATGTCTATTCCCTCCATTCTTTGTTAAAACTAACAAATTTACTGTATTAGAACGGTAAATCGTCGTCGGAAATGTCGATCGGTTGACCTACATTTGAAAATGGATCGTCATTCTTCGTAAAGCCAGAGTTACCTGAGTTACCCGGATTACTAGATTGACCAAATGGGTTAGAGCTTTGGTTACCGAAACCAGCTCCCGATGGTTGCTGATTGAATGAACCACGTTGCTCCCCACCGCCATTACGCGGCTCTAAAAATTGTACGCTCTCCGCAAGAACTTCTGTTACATATACACGTTTACCATCTTGTCCATCGTAATTACGAGTTTGAAGACGTCCATCTACGCCTGCTAAGCTACCTTTTTTCAAATAATTTGCTACGTTTTCTGCTTGTTTACGCCATATTACACAATTAATAAAGTCAGCTTCACGCTCACCTTGTTGATTCGCAAATGCGCGATTCACAGCTAACGTAAAAGTAGCTACTGCAACACCATTGGGCGTGTAACGTAAGTCAGGGTCCTTAGTTAAACGACCAACGAGGATAACACGATTCATCAATCGAACCACTCTCCCTATATATCAATTATTTTTCTTCTTCTTTAACAACGATATGACGAAGGATGTCTTCGTTGATCTTAGCTAAACGGTCGAATTCGTTAATCGCTTCTGCGTTAGAGTTCACGTTTAAGATCATGTAGAAACCTTCACGTAAGTCGTTGATTTCGTAAGCTAGACGACGCTTACCCCACTCTTTCGTGTTAATGATTTCTGCACCATTGTTTGTTAAAACACCTGCAAAACGTTCAACTAAAGCTTTTTGAGCTTCTTCTTCAACGCCAGGACGAATGATGTACATAATTTCGTACTTTCTCATTACACTTTCACCTCCTTTTGGTCTAAACGGCCCATAATGGGCAAGGAGCAATTAATTTATAGTAATTACTCACGAGTTTAGATTATATCATAGTAAGTTATATGAATCAACTCACCAATACATAAAAAACTTGGCAAACACATAATATATTTGCCAAGCTCATATCTTTATTTTTCCTAGGAAATATTAAATTAAACATTAAAACGGAAGTGCATAACATCTCCGTCTTTTACGATGTACTCTTTTCCTTCTAAACGTACTTTACCAGCTTCTTTTGCAGCTGTCATAGAACCATTTGTCATTAAGTCATCGTAAGACACTGTTTCCGCACGAATAAATCCACGCTCAAAGTCTGTATGAATAACACCAGCACATTGTGGTGCTTTCATACCTTGTTTAAACGTCCATGCACGTACTTCTTGCACACCAGCTGTGAAGTAAGTAGCAAGTCCTAATAAATCGTATGCTGCACGAATTAATTGATCTAAGCCAGATTCTTCAATACCTAGTTCTTCAAGGAATACTTTTTTCTCTTCCTCATCTAACTCAGCGATTTCTGATTCGATTTTTGCACATACAACGATTACTTGAGAATTTTCATTTGCAGCAAATTCTTTTACCATTTGTACATATTTATTTTCAGAAGGGTCAATAACATCGTCTTCACTTACGTTCGCTACATATAGCATTTCTTTCGTTGTAAGTAAATGAAGGCCTTTAACAATCTTCATTTGCTCTTCTGTAAATTCAACAGTACGAGCCGGTTTTCCCTCTTCAAACGCTTCTTTTAAACGTACTAAAATTTCATGCTCATATACTGCTTCTTTATCTTTTTGTCTTGCTAACTTTGCAACACGCTCGATACGTTTATCAACAGATTCTAAATCTGCTAAGATTAGCTCTAAGTTGATTGTTTCGATATCATCAATTGGATCTACTTTTCCTGAAACGTGCGTAATATTTTCATCTTCAAAACAACGAACAACTTGGCAAATTGCATCTACTTGGCGAATGTGAGATAAGAATTTATTTCCTAATCCTTCACCTTTACTTGCGCCTTTTACGATACCTGCAATGTCAGTAAATTCAAATACAGTCGGAACAGTTTTTTTCGGTTCTACTAATTCCGTTAATTTATTTAAACGCTCATCTGGTACCTCTACGATCCCTACGTTTGGATCAATTGTACAGAATGGATAGTTCGCAGATTCTGCTCCTGCTTGTGTAATTGCATTAAATAAAGTGGACTTCCCTACGTTAGGTAATCCAACAATCCCAGCCGTTAATCCCATATTTTTCACTCCTATGTCTCAATCTTTCATCATTATAGATAGTAACGAAAAAAATGACAAGTTTCCTCCAAACGAAAAAAAGTAACAGTTACCCGCTGCAACTGCTACTTTCGCTCTATTCTTCATGCTTCACAAGTATTTTTTTCACCTTACGATCAAACTCTCTTCGAGGAATCATTACTGAATGGTCACATCCCTCGCACTTAATGCGGATATCCATTCCCATACGAATAATCTTCCATCGATTCTCACCACATGGGTGGGCTTTCTTCATTTCCACAACATCGTACAAGTTATATTGCTTTTGCTCCATTCTCCAAACTCCTCTCCATACTAAATTGCTTTTCCACTAACCAACTCTTCACGATTATATAAAACCATACGTGGATATGGAATCTCAATTCCATGTAAATCGAGACGGTTTTTAATTTCTTTACGAAGGGCTCTTGCAATAACTGCATGTTGCATTGGCTCTACTTCAGCAATAACGCGTAATATAACTTCTGATGCAGCTAATGTTTGTACACCTAACAATTGAGGCGTTGTTACCATCTTCTCATACTTTGCAGGTAATTCTACTAATAAATCTTCAATAACTTGCTCAGCTTTTGCAATGTCAGCCTCATACGAAATAGATACATCAACAAATGCTACACTGTTACTTACTGAGAAGTTAGTAACTTGAATGATACTTCCGTTTGGTAAGGTATGAATTTCACCTGTCCAACTCTTTATTTTTGTTGTACGAAGTCCAATTTCTAAAACGACTCCTTCAAATTGACCAATTTTAACATAGTCTCCAACTGAAAACTGGTCTTCTAGTAAAATAAATAATCCTGTAATGACATCTTTCACTAAACTCTGTGCACCAAATCCGACTGCTAAACCAACTACCCCAGCACCTGCTAATAAGCCCGATGCATTAATTTCAAATACACCTAAAATTGCTATTAACATGATAAACATAACAACATATGCCACAATATTTTCAAGCAATTTCGCTACTGTAACTGTACGACGTTCTGAAATTTGAATCGGTGAACGACTTCCCATTCGAAACGCATTTCGTACAACCGCTCTTGCAACTCGCACAACGATGGCACCAAGTATTAAAATAACGACTATTTTTAGTGATTTCACACCTATATTTGTCCAATCAATGGACTCAAACCATTTCAATGCTAAATCCATGTACCTCTACCTCTCCAGCCAAAATTTCTTTTTAGTTATCTTTTTTATTGTATCAGAAGTCTCTCTGATTGCTAAAAAAAAATTTATAACTTTAATTCCATTTGTTAACTTCCATCCAGGTATAAAATGGAGCGAATATATATATACTAGTACTATTATTTCCGTTTTCATTCATAGTTTGTAAAAGCATGCACTTATAATTTTCCATTTCACTTAACGTATTGTGAAAATTTATTAAAAGGATGGGTGCTTCATGAATATTAGAAGTTTTCGCTTACCTTTTTTTGAAAAAGAAACCCTAAATGTTATGCATCAAGACTTAGAGGCCTCCGAGACAATCAGTAATTTCTTACTTTCCCACATTCCTATTAAAACTAATATACCACTCACTCTCGTTTGTATCGGAACAGATCGTTCCACTGGCGATGCACTAGGTCCTTTAGTTGGCTCAAAACTAGAGCAAGTAGAAATCAAAAACTTCCAAGTGTTCGGCACACTAGATGACCCAATACATGCGTTAAATTTAGAGGAGAAAATTCAGAATATACAGAAAAGTGATCCTGCTTCATTTATCATTGCTGTTGACGCATGCTTAGGAAAATCCCAAAGCATCGGTTCAATCACTACCGGAAAGGGCCCAAGTAAGCCTGGGGCTGCGATGAATAAAAATTTACCTGCAGTTGGCGATTTGCATATACATGGCATCGTAAATTTAAATGGTTTCATGGAATTTTTCGTGCTTCAAAATACAAGGTTAAGTTTAGTTATGAAAATGGCTGATGTCATCGCACAAAGCGTAAAGGAAACGGATCAAAAATTATCTGTGTTAAAAAAAGCAAACCATCTATAAATAATAAGATGGTTTGCTTTTTAATTTTCCTGCGATAACAATTCTAAGATACGATTTAAATCTTCTTTATTAAAAAATTCAATTTCAATCTTACCTTTTTCTTTTTTCGTTTCTTTAATTTTCACATCTGTACCAAATTTTTCTCTTAAGAACGTTTCGCGTTCTACAAAAAATATATTTCTCTCTTTTTTTACTTGTTTTGTTTCACGTGAAACGCTTTGATTAATCTCCTGAACAATTTTCTCTAATTGACGAACATTTAATCCTTCTTTTTCGATTCGTTTCAATAAAGATTTCAATTGCTCTTCATCTTTTATTGTAAGCAAAGTTCTTCCATGAGCCATTGAAAGTTGACCATTTGCAATCATATCTTGCACGAACGAAGGGAGGCTTAGTAACCGAGTATAATTTGCGATATAAGGCCGGCTTTTACCAAGACGTTTTGCTAATTGTTCTTGTGTTATATTCAACTCATTCATTAACATCTGATATGCCATTGCCTCTTCCATAGGATTTAAATCTTCCCGTTGCAAGTTTTCTAGCAATGCAAACTCCATCATTTGCTGCTCACTTAATTGCCTTACAACTGCAGGTACTTTTTCGAGCCCAGCCTCTTTGGCAGCACGATACCTTCTTTCACCTGCAACAATTTCATATCCTTTAATACTCTTTCTAGCAATTAACGGTTGTAATATGCCGTGTTCTTTAATAGAAGTCGCTAATTCCTGAATCGCTTCTTTATTAAAGTGTTTACGTGGTTGATATGGATTCGGCCTTAATTCGGTTACTATAATCTCCTGAATCTTTTCTTCTTCTTTCACATCTAAATCAGGAAAAAACACATTAATTCCTCTTCCTAATCCCTTAGCCACCTGCAATCACTTCCTCTGCTAAATCTATATACACTTCTGCTCCTCTTGATTTAGCGTCATACTGCATAATCGGTTTCCCATGACTTGGTGCCTCACTTAAGCGCACGTTACGAGGAATAATCGAGCGGTATACTTTATCTCTAAAGTATTTTTTCACTTCATCTATCACTTGAATCCCTAAATTTGTACGGGCATCCAACATTGTTAGCAATACACCTTGAATTGCTAGATTTTTATTTAAGTGCTTTTGCACAAGTCGAACTGTATTTAATAGCTGGCTTAACCCTTCTAGTGCGTAATATTCGCATTGAACAGGAATAATAACAGAATCTGCTGCTGTTAATGCATTAATCGTTAATAACCCTAAGGACGGTGGACAGTCGATAATAATATAATCATATTCATCACGAACTGGCTGTAATGCCCTTTGCAAACGTACTTCCCGGGAAATAGTCGGTACCAATTCAATTTCAGCACCTGCTAATTGAATTGTAGCGGGTAGAACATCTAAGTTTTCAGTTGCGGTTTTCCGTATAACCCCTTGAACATCTGCATCTTCCACAAGAACGTTGTAAATACATTGATCTAATTCGGATTTTTCAATTCCCACACCAGTCGTTGCATTTCCTTGAGCGTCAATATCTACAAGAAGGACCTTTTTACCTGCTTGTGCCAATCCAGCCCCTAAATTAACAGATGTTGTTGTTTTACCAACACCACCTTTTTGATTGGCAATAGCAATGATTTTTCCCATGATGTCACCTACTTTCAACCTTTCTATCTTATTCTAGTAATAATTACGTTTATTGTAACATGAAATAAAAGTTTTTCTTTTACGTCCTTATTAAACTTCAAAATTTATTTCTAAACTCCTTCTTCATTTAACAAGAAAATATAGCAAAAGAGACCTCCCCGATAGGATAAGGTCTCTAACACGCCACTATTATTTCTTTTTTGGAATTTTAATTGTAATTTGATAGTATTCATCAAATTCTTCTTCCTCAGAATTGACATTTAAACCACTGTCAGCAACCATTTGTAATGACTGTCTAATTGTATTCATGGCAATTCTCGTATCTCGACTTACTGCTTTTTGCTTTGCCTTACGCTTCGGTTTTGCTTCCTCTAATAATTTTGCAATTCGTTCTTCTGTTTGCTTTACATTCAGTTGTTTTTCCACAATTTCCTGTAAAACCTTCAGCTGTAATTCCTCATTTTTTAAAGGAATAAGGGCGCGGGCATGACGCTCTGTAATACTCTTTTCTAATAATGCACTTTTTATTTCTTCAGGCAACTTTAACAATCGCAACTTATTTGCGATTGTAGATTGTCCTTTTCCAAGTCGTTGTGCCAATGCTTCTTGTGTTAAATTATGTAACTCAATTAGCTTTTGATATGCCACAGCTTCCTCGATCGCTGTTAGTTCCTCACGTTGTAAGTTTTCAATTAAAGCTACAGAAGCCGTCTCTGTATCATTTAAGTTCTTAATAATTGCCGGAACTTTTTCCCATCCTAACTTTGTTGCCGCACGGAAGCGTCTTTCTCCAGCAATAATCTCGTACTTATCATCCTCATATTGTCTCACAACAATTGGTTGAATAAGTCCATGTGTGCGGATCGTTAACGCTAGCTCCTCAATACGCGCATCATCAAAAACTGTGCGTGGTTGATAACGATTAGGTGTAATATTCACTATCGGAATTTCTTGTATTTCTTCATATACCTTTTTATCTATTTCTTCATGGCTTTCGTCTTGTAATTCGAATTCGCTCTCTTTATCTCCAAAGCCAAATAAACGAGAAAACGTATTTTTCATACATATTCCACCACCTTTTGGGCCTATTGACTGTTCTCCATAAAATGTTTCCTATGAAACATTTACGTTTTCATTTATATAATTAATCTTACGTCTAATAAGATTTATTTTTCAATAGGTAATTTATTGGGTGTTCCCGGTTTGCGTGGATATTTCTTTGGTGTCTTGCGCTTTTTCTCGATTAATAAAATATTACGTTCACTTTCTTCAAACGGTAATTGGAATGTAGACATTTCTTTTAAATTCCCGCCTAGCACCTCTAAAGCATACTTGCCATTTTCGATTTCTTCATTCGCCGCTGCACCTTTCATTGCAATGAATGTTCCTCCAACTTTTACAAGCGGTAAACATAGCTCGCTTAATACAGAAAGACGTGCAACTGCCCGTGCCATTACAATATCGTATGATTCACGTACACCTTCTTTTTTCCCAAATGTTTCAGCACGATCATGACAAAATGCAACATCACTCAATTCTAACTTTTGTGCTAAGTGATTTAAGAAATTAATACGTTTTTGCAATGAATCTACAATTGTTACTTTTAGGTGCGGGAAACAGATTTTCAAAGGGATACTTGGGAATCCAGCTCCTGCACCAACATCGCAAATTGAGAATGGTTTTGAAAAATCATAATAAAAAGCAGCTGTAATAGAATCAAAAAAGTGTTTTAAATATACTTCTTCTTTCTCTGTAATAGCCGTTAAATTCATTTTTTCATTCCACTCTACTAATGTTTCAAAGTAGATTTTGAACTGCTCTAACTGTCTAGAAGAGAGGATGATACCCTTCTCTTCTAGCATAGATTGAAATTGTTCTATGTTCATCTAGCAATAGCTCCTTACTATTTATTGGTTCGATACGCGCGCAATTTTTCCTTGTTCAATATAAACAAGTAAGATGGAAATATCCGCTGGATTTACGCCAGAAATACGTGAAGCCTGCCCCATTGAAAGTGGACGAACATCTTTCAATTTCTGTCTAGCTTCTGAGGCAAGGCTAGAAATCGCATCATAATCAATATCCACAGGGATTTTTTTACCTTCCATTTTCTTCATACGCTCTACTTGCTGTAACGATTTTTCGATATATCCTTCGTACTTAATCTGAATTTCAACTTGTTCTGTAACTTCATCACTTAATTCTACTTCACTTGGTACTAAAAGGTGAATATGCTCATATGTCATCTCTGGACGACGTAATAAGTCACTTGCACGTATTCCATCTTTCAATTCACTTCCACCAATACCGCGAATTAATTCTTGAACTTCAGGACGTGGTTTAATAATAATGCTACTTAAACGTTCCTTTTCCTGTTCAATTTGTAATTTTTTATTTGTAAATCGCTCATAGCGCTCTTCTTTAATTAATCCAATTTCACGACCAACTTCAGTTAAACGAAGATCTGCATTGTCGTGGCGTAATAATAGACGATATTCTGCACGAGACGTTAGTAAACGATATGGTTCATTTGTACCTTTCGTTACAAGATCATCAATTAAGACACCAATATAAGCATCCTCGCGACCTAAAATAACTTCTTTTTTGCCTAAAGAACGACATGCTGCATTAATTCCAGCCATAAGTCCTTGTCCTGCCGCCTCTTCGTAACCAGAAGTTCCGTTAATTTGTCCTGCTGTATATAAATTTTTAATTTTTTTCGTTTCAAGTGTTGGCCATAGTTGTGTTGGCACGATTGCATCGTATTCAATTGCATAACCTGTACGCATCATTTCAACGTTTTCTAGACCAGGAATTGTTCTAAGCATATCACGCTGTACGTCTTCTGGTAAGCTTGTGGATAAACCTTGTACATACACTTCTTGTGTATTACGTCCTTCTGGCTCTAAGAAAATTTGGTGACGTGGCTTATCATTAAACCTTACTACTTTGTCTTCAATTGAAGGACAATATCTAGGCCCTGTTCCTTTAATCATACCAGAATACATAGCTGAACGATGCAGGTTTTCATCTA
Source organism: Bacillus sp. NPDC094064 (assembly GCF_050279585.1). Lineage (NCBI taxonomy): Bacteria > Bacillati > Bacillota > Bacilli > Caryophanales > Bacillaceae > Bacillus > Bacillus sp. NPDC094064. The sequence continues at coordinate 13,917 of NZ_JBNNUI010000012.1, read as the reverse complement.
TTAAACGATGTGTTTCCGTACTTGTATACGTCAACCAACATGGAATTTGATCCATAATAAATTTTGTCGTTTCAAAAGAAAACGCACGTGGTTTATCATCACCTGGCTGAATTTCTGTTTTACTGTAATCAATCGTATTACTATTTACACGAGGAGGTGTACCTGTTTTAAATCTAACAAGATCAAATCCAAGCTCCTCTAAATGTTCTGATAAAGTAATAGATGGTTGTTGATTATTCGGACCGCTCGAATATTTTAAATCTCCCATAATAATCTCACCGCGTAAAAACGTTCCAGTCGTAATTACAACTGTTTTTGCTGTATATTCAGCACCAGCTTGCGTAATTACCCCTTTACATTCGCCATCTTCAACGATTAAGCGTTCTACCATTCCTTGGAACAACGTTAAGTTGGGTGTTTCTTCAATTGTTTTCTTTAATTCATGTTGGTAAGAAAACTTATCTGCTTGTGCTCGAAGTGCACGTACAGCCGGTCCTTTACCTGTATTTAACATACGCATTTGAATATGCGTTTTATCAATGTTGCGTCCCATTTCTCCGCCTAATGCATCAATTTCACGAACAACAATCCCTTTTGCTGGTCCACCAACAGAAGGGTTACATGGCATAAACGCTACCATATCTAAGTTAATTGTTAACATTAATGTTTTGGAGCCCATTCGTGCTGCCGCAAGACCAGCTTCACATCCTGCATGACCTGCACCGATTACTATGACATCGTATGAACCGGCATTGTATCCCATTGCTTATTCCTCCTAATAATCACTATCTTTCTAAAACATTTTTATATTATTTTCCTAAACAAAATTGAGAGAACAACTGGTCAATTAAGCTTTCATGAACGGTATCACCAGTAATTTCACCAAGTATTTCCCACGTTCTTGTTAAATCAATTTGCACCATGTCAATTGGAACACCATTTCCTATCGCCTCAATTGCATCTCCAATTGTCTTTCCTGCTTGTGTTAGCAATCCAATATGCCTCGCGTTAGAAACATATGTCATATCCGCAGAATCAATTGTTCCTTCAAAGAATAACTCAGCTATTGCCTTTTCAAGCTCATCTATTCCTTGCTCCTCAATTAAAGACGTTGTAATAATACGATTTCCTACTGCCAATTCTGTAACACGTTCCATATCGATGGCTTGCGGTAAATCTGTCTTATTTACAATAACAATGAAATCTTTTCCTTGTACGGCACGGAATAGATCTTCATCCTCATTCGTTAAAACTTCACTATAATTAACGACAACTAACACTAAATCAGCTTGGCTCATCATTTCTTTTGAACGCTCTACACCAATTCGTTCAACAACATCTTCTGTTTCGCGAATTCCGGCTGTATCTATAAGTTTAAGTGGTACACCACGCACATTAACGTACTCTTCAATAACATCACGAGTTGTTCCTGCAATATCGGTTACAATTGCTTTTTTCTCCTGAACGAGACTATTTAATAACGATGACTTCCCAACGTTAGGCCTACCGATGATTGCAGTTGCAATACCTTCTCGCAAAATCTTTCCTTGCTTCGACGTTTCTAATATTTTTGCAATTTCAGTACGAACATGTGTCGCTTTCTCAATTAAAATATTATGTGTCATTTCTTCCACATCATCGTATTCTGGATAATCTATATTTACCTCAACATGAGCTAATGTTTCTAATATTTCTTGACGCAAATGGCCGATTAATTTAGATAATCGTCCTTCCATTTGATTAATTGCTACATTCATCGCACGATCTGTTTTTGCACGGATTAAATCCATAACAGCTTCTGCTTGTGATAAATCAATACGTCCATTTAAAAAAGCTCGTTTTGTAAATTCACCAGGCTCTGCTAATCGTACTCCTTGTGCTAAAATAAGTTGTAATACTTTATTTACCGAAACAAGTCCACCGTGACAGTTAATTTCTACTATATTTTCACGTGTAAAAGTCCTTGGTGCACGCATAATGGATACCATAACTTCTTCAATAACCTGATTTGTATCTAAATCCACAATATGACCATAATGAATTGTGTGAGAAGGAACTTCCGTTAAATCCTTCCCTTTAAAAATACGATTCACTTTCTCAACAGCATCATCCCCACTTACTCGAACAATGGCAATTGCACCCTCTCCAAGAGCTGTGGAAATCGCGGCAATTGTATCGAATTCCATGTCCTTTCACCTCACTTGCTTATTTATCTCTATCTCAACATGATTATTTTCTTCACTAAATTATTAGGATACCATAACGAACCTATCTACAAAAGAATAATAACTCATTTTATTATGTCCTCATGTAAAAAACACTAAACTTATTCACAGTGGATAAGTTTAGTGTTTTTTAGTTATCCACAGCCGTTTTTCCCTCAAAAAAACCGGCACTCATTTGAGTAACCGGTCATTTGGAAGATATTACAACATGCCGATGAGGTTCATTTCCTTCAGAAGTTGTATTGATACCTTGATGATTCGATAATGCTTGATGAATAATTTTTCGTTCAAAAGATGGCATTGGCTCTAAAACAACTCTTTTTTTCGTATTAGACACTTGTTTTGCTAATCGATAAGAAAGCGACTCTAACGTACTTTTTCTTTTGCTACGATAATTTTCAGCATCTAGTGTAATACCAATATACTGCTTCGTATGACGATTCGCGACAAGTTTTGTTAAATACTGTAAAGAGTTCAAAGTATTACCTCTTTTTCCAATCAAAACACCTACATTATCACCCAAAATTGTAAATTCAACTTCGCGTCCTTTTACAATTTTACTAATCTCAACCTCAACACCCATATTGCGAATAACATTTTTCAAATATTCTTCACATTCTTGAATTGGATCCTTCTTCAGTACAACTTCTACTACTGCAGGACGATTCCCAAATAAACCTAAGAACCCTCTTTTACCTTCATCGATAATTTTTATATCTACTCGGTCTTTTGAAACATTTAACTGCCTTAAAGCATCTTGTACTGCCAGCTCGACTGTTTGTCCTTTAGCAGTAATTATACTCACTTGCTTGATCCTTCTGCCTTACCAGCCTTAATTTCTGGCCCTTTGATCAAGTACATTTGAGCGATACCAAAGATATTACCAACAACCCAGTAAAGTGATAATGCAGCTGGGAAGTTAATTGCAAAGACTAAAATCATAATCGGCATAAGCCAAATCATCATTGCCATTTGCGGGTTTTGACCAGCTGTTCCTGCCATTGCAAGCTTTTGCTGAATAAATGTCGTAATTGCCGCAACAACCGGTAAGATATAATACGGATCTGCCTGCCCTAAATCGAACCATAAAAATGTATGTTTACTAATTTCTGATGTTCTCATAATCGCATGATAAAACGCGAATAAAATAGGCATCTGAATAAATATTGGTAAACAACCTGCTAATGGGTTTACACCATTTTTTTGATATAACTGCATCATTTCTTGTTGTAGTTTTTGCTGTGTTGCTTGATCTTTTGAGCTATATTTCTCTTTCAATTTCACCATTTCTGGTTGTAACGCTTGCATTGCCTTTGTGCTCTTCGTTTGTTTAATCATTAATGGTAATAATGCAAAACGAATGATAAGAGTTGTAACCACGATTGCTAAACCGTAATTATTACCAAATAATTTTGCAAAATACGTGATTAACTGAGAAAGCGGGTATACGAAATATTCATTCCAAATTCCAGTACTTTTCGGTGTAATCGGCTGATTCGTTTCACTACAGCCAGTAGCAATTGCCATTAATAAAACAACCATGGCTAGTAAACCTAGTTTCTTTTTCAAATCCTGCTCCTCCTTGTTTCGGTATGTATATAGTGTAATTCATTTCCTTACGCTACTTTTTTATTCTTTTCATACCAGAGCGTTTAAAGACATGAATTAAGCTTTTCTTTACTTCTTCATATGTCATCTCTGCACAAGGCTTCCTTGCTATTATAACAAAATCTTTTCCAGAATCTATCTCATCTTTTAATTCTATAATCGCTTGGCGAATCATACGCTTAACACGATTACGAACTACTGCATTTCCTATTTTTTTGCTAACAGAAAGGCCGATGCGAAAGTATGGCTGTTTTTCTTTATTTAATTGGTATACAACAAACTGACGATTAGCATTCGATTTTCCTTTTTGAAAAACCGCCTGAAATTCATCATTCTTTTTTATACGATTTTTTTTCTTCATATCAATTGACACTCCTGTATTTCATCAGCGGAAATTCATTATTATTAGAAAAAAAGACCACTGAACGATCAGTGGTCTACGCAGATAATACTTTTCTTCCTTTACGACGACGAGCTGCTAGCACTTTACGTCCGTTCGCTGTGCTCATACGGCTGCGGAAACCATGTACTTTGCTGCGCTTACGTTTATTTGGTTGGTAAGTTCTTTTCATTATATGACACCTCCCTGAGGAATATCTGTTAAAGACAGTCTAATAAATTATAGTAAATCAAATAGGAAAATGTCAATGCTTCTCGAAATTTTCATCAAATATTCATTTTGAACCTATTCACATACTTTTTCACAGACCCTATATTTTCTTGTGGATAAATGTTTTTTCTTGTTTTTTATATCCACAAACTCTTTTTGTACTTTTACACAGTATATCGTGTTGTGGACAAGTTTATTCCACAAGGTATTGATTTTGTGGATAACTTTCTTAATTTCATTGCTATAGCTACTTTTTTTTGATATTATAGTTGTGTTTTCACTTTGAATAAGTTTTCCACATCTTTATCTTATCCACAAATTGTGTATAACATGTGGACAGTTTTAATCACATGTGGGTAAATGATTATCCACATTTACTTTTTTGTCGAAAACCCTATCTCATATACAAACGACGTTTTTTGGTTTTAAAATACGTTTCGTATAAATATACATTTTATATTTATTAGGTTGTACATTTGTTGCGCAACCTTATTCTTTTACCATCTTAGTAAAGGAGGGACACCTTTGGAAAACATCTCTGATTTATGGAATAGTGCCTTAAAAGAACTAGAAAAAAAGGTCAGTAAACCTAGTTATGAAACATGGTTAAAATCAACAACCGCACATAACTTGAAGAAGGACGTATTAACAATTACGGCTCCAAATGAATTCGCTCGTGATTGGTTAGAATCTCATTATTCAGAGCTAATTTCGGAAACACTTTATGATTTAACAGGGGCAAAATTAGCTATTCGCTTTATCATTCCCCAAAGTCAAGCTGAAGAGGAAATTGATTTTCCTCCTTCAAAACCAAATGCAGCACAAGATGACTCGAATCATTTACCACAGAGTATGCTAAACCCAAAATATACGTTTGATACGTTTGTTATTGGCTCTGGTAACCGTTTTGCTCACGCTGCTTCATTAGCCGTGGCTGAAGCGCCCGCTAAAGCATACAATCCCCTCTTTATTTATGGGGGAGTTGGGCTTGGAAAGACCCATTTAATGCATGCGATTGGCCATTATGTAATTGAACACAATCCAAATGCGAAGGTTGTATATTTATCATCAGAAAAATTTACAAATGAATTCATTAACTCTATTCGTGATAATAAAGCGGTCGATTTTCGTAATAAATACCGCAATGTAGATGTTTTATTAATAGATGATATTCAATTTCTAGCTGGAAAAGAACAAACTCAAGAAGAGTTTTTCCATACATTTAATGCATTACACGAAGAAAGTAAACAAATTGTAATTTCAAGTGATCGGCCACCAAAAGAAATTCCAACTTTAGAAGATCGTCTTCGTTCTCGCTTTGAATGGGGACTTATTACAGATATTACGCCACCAGATTTAGAAACACGAATTGCAATTTTACGTAAAAAGGCAAAAGCTGAAGGGCTCGATATACCAAATGAGGTTATGCTTTATATCGCAAATCAAATTGATTCAAATATTCGTGAACTAGAAGGGGCACTAATACGAGTTGTAGCTTATTCATCTTTAATTAACAAAGATATTAATGCTGATTTAGCAGCTGAAGCACTTAAAGATATTATTCCAAATTCTAAACCAAAAATTATCTCTATTTATGATATTCAAAAAGCTGTTGGGGACGTTTATCAAGTGAAGTTGGAAGATTTTAAGGCGAAAAAGCGAACAAAATCTGTTGCCTTTCCTCGCCAAATTGCAATGTATTTATCACGCGAACTTACAGACTCCTCTTTACCTAAAATAGGTGAAGAATTTGGCGGACGTGATCATACAACAGTTATCCATGCTCATGAAAAAATTTCTAAGCTATTAAAAACGGATACGCAATTACAAAAGCAAGTCGAAGAAATTAACGATATTTTAAAGTAGTAGCTGAATAGTGTGAATAACTTCCCTTGTTTTACGCACAGTCTATCCACATGTAGATAGGCTGTTTTTACATCCTCTAATGGGGTTATCCACATATCCACAGCCCCTACTACTATTACTACTATATTTTATCTTTATTAATTAAATAAAATCTTATACTTACCGGAGGTTTTTCGTTATGCGTTTTACAATACAAAAAGACTATCTTGTAAGAAGTGTACAAGATGTAATGAAGGCAGTTTCTTCTCGTACGACAATTCCGATCCTTACAGGAATTAAAGTTGTCGCTACTGAAGAAGGAGTTACGTTAACAGGAAGCGATGCTGATATTTCTATCGAATCTTTTATCCCAGTTGAAGAAGATGGAAAAGAAATTGTAGAAGTAGCACAATCAGGAAGTATTGTTTTACAAGCAAAGTATTTCAGTGAGATTGTAAAAAAATTACCGAAGGAAACTGTTGAAATTTCTGTGGAAAATCATTTTATGACAAAAATAACATCTGGAAAATCAGAGTTTAATTTAAATGGTTTAGATTCCGCTGAATATCCATTATTGCCGCAAATTGAAGAACATCATGTTTTTAAGATTCCAACAGATTTACTTAAACATATGATCAGGCAAACTGTATTTGCAGTTTCAACTTCTGAAACAAGACCAATCTTGACAGGTGTAAACTGGAAAGTATATAACAGCGAATTAACTTGCATTGCAACAGATAGTCACAGACTAGCACTTCGAAAAGCAAAAATTGAAGGACATAATATTGCAGATGAGTTTCAAGCGAATGTTGTTATTCCAGGTAAAAGCTTAAATGAATTAAGCAAAATTCTAGATGAGTCTGAAGAAATGGTAGATATCGTTATTACGGAGTATCAAGTATTATTCCGTACGAAACATTTATTATTCTTCTCAAGATTGTTAGAAGGAAATTATCCTGATACAACTCGTTTAATTCCAGCAGAGAGTAAAACTGATATTTTTGTAAATACAAAAGAATTCTTACAAGCAATTGATCGTGCCTCTCTGTTAGCAAGAGACGGTCGTAATAATGTTGTAAAATTATCAACTTTAGAACAAGAAATGCTAGAAATTTCTTCGAATTCACCAGAAATCGGAAAAGTAGTAGAAGAAGTTCAATGTGAAAAAGTAGATGGGGAAGAGTTAAAAATATCTTTTAGTGCAAAATATATGATGGATGCACTAAAAGCCTTAGATAGTACAGAAATTAAAATTAGCTTTACTGGGGCAATGAGACCATTCTTAATTCGCACAGTAAACGATGAGTCCATTATTCAATTGATTTTACCAGTTCGTACTTACTAAGTAAGAACTGAGGGTTGCTAGTTTAAAGATGCTAGTAGCCCTTTATTTGATTTTTGGGTATTACTTTCCTAATGTTAGTTTATTTAGTACAATGAAAGAATGAACACTTTCAGAAAGTGAGCGATTTTATGAAACGTATTAAAATTTCAACAGAGTATATTACACTAGGACAATTTTTAAAGTTAGCTGATGTAATTGATACAGGTGGCGCTGTAAAATGGTTTTTACAAGAATATGAAGTGTACGTGAATCAAGAACTTGAAAATAGAAGAGGTCGCAAATTATATGCGAACGATATTATTGAAATTCCAGGAAGCGGAAGTTTCCAAGTTCAGTCATAAAGGGGGAGCCCTTTGTTTATTTCAGAAATACATTTAAAAAACTATCGCAATTATGAAAAGTTAGAGCTTTCCTTTGAAGATAAAGTAAACGTGATTATCGGCGAAAATGCGCAAGGGAAAACGAATTTGATGGAAGCTATTTATGTTTTAGCGATGGCGAAATCTCATAGAACCTCTAATGATCGTGAGCTTATCCGTTGGGATGAAGAATTCGGTCAAATTAAAGGGAAGTTACAAAAGAGAAATAGTTCTTTGTCTTTGGAATTAAATATTTCGAAAAAAGGTAAAAAGGCAAAATTAAATCAACTTGAACAACAGAAATTAAGTCAATATATTGGCGTGATGAATGTTGTCATGTTTGCCCCAGAAGATTTAAATCTTGTAAAAGGAAGCCCTCAAGTAAGAAGACGCTTTTTAGATATGGAATTAGGTCAAATAGCTCCGGTCTATTTGTATGAATTGAGTCAATATCAAAAGGTGCTCACGCAACGAAATCACTTGCTAAAGAAGATGCAAGGGAATAGTAAGAATGAGGAAACGATGTTGGATGTATTTACACTTCAACTTATTGAGCATGGTACAAAAATATTGCAAAAACGGTTTGAATTTTTGCACTTACTACAAGAATGGGCAGCTCCGATTCATCGCGGTATAAGCCGTGGTTTAGAAGAATTAGAAATTGTTTATAAACCAAGTGTAGATGTATCAGAATCAATGGATTTGTCGAAAATAAAAGAAGTATACTATGAAAGTTTTCAATCCGTGAAACAACGTGAAATTTTCCGTGGTACGACTTTAATTGGTCCTCATCGTGATGATTTACAATTCTTCGTTAATAGTAAAAATGTTCAAGTCTTTGGTTCACAAGGACAACAACGAACGACCGCACTGTCCCTAAAATTAGCTGAAATTGAATTGATTTACTCAGAAGTTAAGGAATATCCGATTCTTTTATTGGATGATGTATTATCAGAGTTAGATGATTATCGTCAATCACATCTGTTAAATACAATTCAAGGAAAAGTGCAAACATTTGTGACAACGACGAGTGTCGACGGAATTGAACACGAAACGTTAAAAGAAGCGAAAACAATTCATGTAACGAACGGCACGGTAGATTGTGAAATAGATAGGGCATAATTCCCTGTTTAAATGGAAAAGTAGGTGATCTTTGTGTCAATGGACCAAAAACAAATGCAAGAGAATGCATATGATGAAAGCCAGATACAGGTGCTTGAGGGACTAGAGGCAGTTCGGAAACGTCCGGGTATGTATATTGGATCTACAAGTGGAAAAGGACTTCACCACCTTGTATGGGAAATTGTCGATAATAGTATCGATGAAGCATTAGCAGGATATTGCGATGAAATTAATGTTAGCATCGAAGAAGATAATAGTATTCTTGTAACTGATAATGGACGTGGTATTCCAGTTGGTATACAAGAAAAAATGGGACGCCCTGCAGTAGAGGTTATTATGACTGTTCTTCATGCCGGTGGTAAATTTGGCGGCGGCGGTTATAAAGTTTCTGGCGGTTTGCATGGTGTTGGTGCATCTGTTGTAAATGCCTTATCAACAGAACTAGAAGTATTTGTACATCGTGATGGTAAAATTCATTACCAAAAGTACGAAAGAGGTATTCCAGCTGCGGATTTAAAAGTAATTGGTGATACAGATAAAACGGGAACAATAACTCGCTTTAAGCCGGACCCAGAGATTTTTAAAGAGACGACAGAATATGAATTTGATACGTTAGCGACTCGTATGCGTGAATTAGCATTTTTAAATCGTAATATTAAATTAACAATTGAAGATAAGCGTGAACATAAGCAAAAGAAAGAATTCCATTATGAAGGTGGAATTAAATCATATGTTGAGCATTTAAATCGCTCAAAACAACCAATTCATGAAGAGCCTGTGTATGTAGAAGGGTCAAAAGATGGTATTCAAGTTGAGGTTTCCTTGCAGTATAACGAAGGATATACAAATAATATTTACTCATTTACGAATAACATCCATACGTATGAAGGTGGAACACATGAAGTAGGGTTTAAGACAGCTTTAACTCGTGTAATTAACGATTATGGTCGTAAAAATAGTATTTTAAAAGATGCGGACAGCAATTTAACGGGTGAGGATGTTCGTGAAGGTTTAACTGCGATTGTATCAATTAAACATCCGAATCCACAGTTTGAAGGACAAACGAAGACGAAACTTGGGAATAGTGAAGCGAGAACGATTACAGAGTCTGTATTCTCAGAGGCATTTGAAAAGTTCTTACTAGAAAACCCAAATGTTGCGCGAAAAATTGTGGAAAAAGGTACAATGGCTGCACGCGCACGTGTAGCTGCGAAAAAAGCACGTGAATTGACACGCCGAAAGAGTGCACTAGAAGTTTCAAGCTTACCTGGTAAATTAGCAGATTGCTCTTCGAAAGATCCAGCGATTAGTGAAATTTACATCGTAGAGGGTGACTCTGCCGGTGGATCAGCGAAACAAGGGCGTGATCGTCACTTCCAAGCGATCTTACCACTTAAAGGTAAAATTATTAACGTTGAAAAGGCACGATTAGATAAAATCTTATCTAATGATGAAGTGCGTACAATCATTACTGCTATTGGTACGAACATTGGTGGAGATTTCGATATTGAAAAGGCACGTTATCATAAGGTTATCATTATGACCGACGCCGACGTAGATGGTGCACATATTCGTACCCTATTATTAACGTTCTTCTATCGTTATATGCGTCAAATAATTGAGTGTGGTTATATCTATATTGCGCAGCCGCCATTGTTTAAAGTACAACAAGGTAAAAAAATTCAATATGCTTACAATGATAAAGAACTTGAAAAAATACTAGCTGAATTGCCGGCACAACCTAAGCCTGGGATTCAGCGTTATAAAGGTCTAGGGGAAATGAATCCAACTCAGCTATGGGAGACAACAATGGATCCAGAGGTACGTTCGTTACTTCAAGTTTCTCTTCAAGATGCGATTGAAGCGGATGAAACATTTGAAATTTTAATGGGAGATAAAGTAGAGCCGCGTCGTAACTTTATCCAAGAAAATGCAAAATACGTGAAAAACCTTGATATTTAAGTGAGTAATGACAGGAATTTAAGTATTCCTGTCTTCTACATATAAATCAATGTATGTGTAACGGAAATGTAAGAGGAGGTGCTCGTTGATGTCAGACAATCAACAACAAGCACGAATTCGAGAAATTAATATTAGTCATGAAATGCGTACCTCATTTTTAGATTACGCAATGAGTGTTATCGTATCTCGTGCATTGCCGGATGTTCGTGATGGGTTAAAGCCAGTGCATCGTAGGGTTTTATATGCGATGAATGATTTAGGAATTACAGCTGATAAAGCATATAAGAAGTCAGCGCGTATTGTCGGCGAAGTAATTGGTAAGTATCACCCGCACGGTGATTTAGCGGTTTATGAAACGATGGTACGTATGGCGCAAGATTTTAGTCAACGGTATATGCTTGTTGATGGGCATGGTAACTTTGGTTCTGTTGATGGAGATTCGGCGGCAGCAATGCGTTATACAGAAGCAAGAATGTCTAAGATTTCTATGGAATTGATACGCGATATTTCAAAAAATACGATTGATTATCAAGATAACTATGATGGCTCTGAAAGGGAACCAGTTGTATTACCAGCACGTTTTCCTAACTTATTGGTAAATGGTACGACAGGTATTGCGGTTGGTATGGCAACAAACATTCCACCGCATCAACTTGGAGAAGTAATTGACGGTGTGTTGGCATTAAGTCATAACCCTGATATCACTATCGCGGAATTAATGGAATATATTCCTGGTCCAGACTTCCCAACATCAGGTTTAATCTTAGGGCGAAGTGGAATTCGAAGAGCTTACGAAACAGGTCGCGGTTCTATTATACTTCGTGCTAAAGTTGAAATTGAAGAGAGAGCAAATGGTAAACAATCTATTATCGTAACAGAACTACCTTATCAAGTGAATAAGGCGCGATTAATTGAAAAGATTGCAGAATTAGTTCGTGATAAGAAAATTGAAGGCATCACAGATTTACGTGATGAATCGGATCGAAATGGTATGCGTATTGTTATGGAAGTACGTCGTGATGCCAATGCCAATGTACTATTAAATAATCTATATAAACATACAGCACTTCAAACGAGTTTCGGTATTAATATGTTGTCTCTTGTAAATGGAGAGCCACAAGTCCTAAATTTAAAACAAAATCTATATTATTATTTAGAACATCAAAAGGTAGTGATTCGTAGACGTACTGCTTATGAATTAGAGAAAGCAGAAGCGCGTGCTCATATTTTAGAAGGGTTACGAATTGCTTTAGATCATCTGGATGAAGTTATTACGTTAATTCGTAGTTCGAAAACGGCGGATATTGCAAAGCAAGGCCTAATGGAACGTTTCGGTTTAAGCGAGAAACAAGCGCAAGCGATTTTAGATATGCGTCTGCAACGTTTAACGGGATTAGAGCGTGAAAAAATCGAGCAGGAATATCAAGACTTAATGAAGTTAATTGCTGAATTAAAAGCAATCTTAGCAGATGAAGAAAAAGTTCTTGAAATTATTCGTGAAGAGTTAACAGAAGTAAAAGATCGCTTCAATGATAAGAGACGAACAGAAATTACAATCGGTGGTATGGAATTTATTGAAGATGAAGATTTAATTCCTGAGCAAAATATTGCGATTACGTTAACTCATAACGGTTATATTAAGAGGTTACCAGCTTCTACGTACAAAACACAGAACCGTGGGGGACGTGGTGTACAAGGAATGGGTACGAATGATGATGACTTTGTTGAACACTTATTAACAACGTCTACTCATGATCATATTTTATTCTTTACAAACAAGGGTAAAGTATACCGTACAAAGGGATATGAAATTCCAGAATATAGTCGTACGGCAAAAGGACTACCGATTATTAACCTATTAGGGGTAGATAAGGGTGAGTGGATTAACGCCATTATTCCAATTCGTGAATTTGGTGACGATCAGTTCTTATTCTTTACGACGAAACAAGGTATATCTAAGAGAACGCCGCTGTCATCGTTTGCAAATATACGTACAAACGGTTTAATTGCAATTTCGCTTCGTGAAGAAGATGAGGTGATTTCTGTACGTTTAACATCTGGTGATAAAGATATTATCGTAGGGACAAGCAACGGTATGCTAATTCGCTTCAATGAACAAGATGTACGTTCTATGGGTCGTAATGCAGCTGGTGTAAAAGCTATTACACTAGGCGAAGAGGACCAAGTAGTAGGTATGGAAATTGTTGAAGAAGATACGAATGTCTTAATCGTAACGAAAAACGGGTATGGTAAGCGTACACCGGTTGAAGAGTACCGACTACAAAGTCGCGGTGGTAAAGGTCTGAAAACTTGTAACATTACAGATAAGAACGGTAAATTAGTAGCTGTTAAATCTGTAACAGGTGAAGAAGATATCATGTTAATTACAGCAGCGGGTGTTATTATTCGTATGCCAGTTGATCAAATCTCTCAAATGGGACGTAATACACAAGGTGTTCGTCTAATTCGATTAGAGGATGAGCAAGAGGTAGCGACGGTAGCGAAAGCACAAAAAGATGAGGAAGAAGAAACGAGCGAAGAAGTTTCTTCTGAAGAATAAGAGAGGGGGATTTCCCCCCTCTTTATTTTTTTATAATAATACTTGCATAGAGAAGAGAAAGCTTATATAATAGGCAGAGTCAGCAAATGAGAGATACAAGTTATCGAAAAAAACTTGTTGACGAAAATAATATACTATGATATATTATAAAAGTCGCTGAAACGCGATGTTGAACTTTGAAAACTAAACGAAACAAACAACGTGAAACGTCAATTTTTATTTTAGATGCTAGACAAACTAACTTTATTGGAGAGTTTGATCCTGGCTCAGGATGAACGCTG